>NZ_JBITLM010000008.1:0-146254 GCF_044465295.1 Nonomuraea sp. NPDC049714
CGATGCTCCTTAGAAAGGAGGTGATCCAGCCGCACCTTCCGGTACGGCTACCTTGTTACGACTTCGTCCCAATCGCCAGCCCCACCTTCGACCGCTCCCCCCAGCAAGCTGGTTGGGCCACGGGCTTCGGGTGTTGCCGACTTTCGTGACGTGACGGGCGGTGTGTACAAGGCCCGGGAACGTATTCACCGCAGCGTTGCTGATCTGCGATTACTAGCGACTCCGACTTCATGGGGTCGAGTTGCAGACCCCAATCCGAACTGAGACCGGCTTTTAGGGATTCGCTCCACCTTACGGTTTAGCAGCCCTCTGTACCGGCCATTGTAGCATGTTTGCAGCCCAAGACATAAGGGGCATGATGACTTGACGTCATCCCCACCTTCCTCCGAGTTGACCCCGGCAGTCTCCCATGAGTCCCCAACCCTCCGAAGAGGTTGCTGGCAACATGGAACAAGGGTTGCGCTCGTTGCGGGACTTAACCCAACATCTCACGACACGAGCTGACGACAGCCATGCACCACCTGTCACCCAGTCCGAAGAGGCGCACATCTCTGCACGTTTCCGGGTGATGTCAAACCTTGGTAAGGTTCTTCGCGTTGCGTCGAATTAAGCAACATGCTCCGCCGCTTGTGCGGGCCCCCGTCAATTCCTTTGAGTTTTAGCCTTGCGGCCGTACTCCCCAGGCGGGGCGCTTAATGCGTTAGCTCCGGCACGGAGATCGTGGAAGATCCCCACACCTAGCGCCCAACGTTTACAGCGTGGACTACCAGGGTATCTAATCCTGTTCGCTCCCCACGCTTTCGCTCCTCAGCGTCAGGTAAGGCCCAGCAAGCCGCCTTCGCCACCGGTGTTCCTCCTGATATCTGCGCATTTCACCGCTACACCAGGAATTCCACTTGCCCCTACCTACCTCTAGCCGGCCCGTATCCACCGCAGACCCGCAGTTAAGCTGCGGGCTTTCACGGCAGACGCGACCAGCCACCTACGAGCTCTTTACGCCCAATAATTCCGGACAACGCTTGCGCCCTACGTATTACCGCGGCTGCTGGCACGTAGTTAGCCGGCGCTTCTTCTGCAGGTACACGTCAACTTCGTCCCTGCTGAAAGAGGTTTACAACCCGAAGGCCGTCATCCCCCACGCGGCGTCGCTGCGTCAGGCTTTCGCCCATTGCGCAATATTCCCCACTGCTGCCTCCCGTAGGAGTCTGGGCCGTGTCTCAGTCCCAGTGTGGCCGGTCGCCCTCTCAGGCCGGCTACCCGTCGTCGCCTTGGTAGGCCATTACCCCACCAACAAGCTGATAGGCCGCGAGTCCATCCCCAACCGAAAAACTTTCCACCACCACCAGATGCCTGGGGCGGTCATATCCGGTATTAGACCCAGTTTCCCGGGCTTATCCCAGAGTCAGGGGCAGGTTACTCACGTGTTACTCACCCGTTCGCCGCTCGAGTACCCCGAAGGGCCTTTCCGCTCGACTTGCATGTGTTAAGCACGCCGCCAGCGTTCGTCCTGAGCCAGGATCAAACTCTCCAAAAAATGCTTGGAATGGTTTCACCCGGCCAACATTCGCAAAAATGTCAACCAAAGGAATCCGTCATAAATGACGGGGTTGTGCATCATGCACTGGCTTTTAACACACTGTTGAGTTCTCAAGAAACGGACGCGTACATCCTCACCAGAAACCCTCTCGGGATCCTCGCTCGGAGGCGTTCATTTCGTCTTTGCTATGTCTTAATCCTGTCAGCCGTTTGAGTCTCTGTCAAATTGACCGGACTCGCTCGACCTGCAGGAATATCCGCTGCCCCGTTTCGGAGACAACCCCTCTAACTTACTCCAAAGTCTGACTCTTGTCGAATCGACTCCCCGTGGACGCGAAGATCCACGGACTGGATGGTGCTAGGGAGGTGTCCCCGAGTGAGGCCGACGATCAACGCCGTCCTCGTGGGACTGGTGAACTCTATGTACGGCTCCCGGAACCGTCAAATCGACGGTTTACCCGTCTGCGGCAGTGTCACTTCGGAGGCAGGGGTACGTACCCCGCGTGGAGCATCAATCCGTGCCGAGAACCCTCATCGTCCTGGTGGGACTCTCCGGTGCGGTGATCGTTCTCTTCGGGATCCGCGAAGTGGCGTCCATCGTCGGGCCGTTCGTGCTCGCGCTGGTGCTTGTCATCGCCGTGTCCCCGGTGCGCACCTGGCTGGCGGCCCGGCGGGCGCCGATCTGGGTGCAGGTCGCGCTGCCGTTCCTGATTCTCGTCATGGTGCTGCTCGCCATGGCGGGCGTGCTGACGATCTCGGCGGTGCAGCTCGGCTCGCTCGTCCCCACCTACACGCGGGAGTTTCAGGCGCTGCTCGTCGACGCGCAGAACTTCGCCGTCGCCCACGGCGTCAGCGTCGAGCAGCTCGACAGAGCGATCGAGAGCTTCGATCCCGAGCGGATCATCGGCATCGCGCAGAGCCTGCTCGGCAGCGTCATCGGGGTCTTCTCGGGGCTGTTCCTCATCGTCGTCCTGCTCCTGGCGATGTGCCTGGACGCGCCCGCCACGTCGAGGATCCTGTCCACCAGTGTGGACAGGAGGCCCGGGGTGGTGACCGCGCTGGACGTCTTCGCCCACAAGACGCGGCGCTATCTGATCGTCTCCACCATCTTCGGGCTGATCAGCGCGGTCCTCGACGTCCTGGCCCTCACGGTCATCGGCGTCCCGCTGCCGCTGCTGTGGGGAGTCCTGGCGCTGATCGCCAACTACATCCCCAACATCGGTTTCGTCCTCAGTCTGCTGCCGCCGGCGACCCTGGCCCTCCTGGACGGCGGCGTGCAGGAGATGGTCCTGGTGATCACCGCGTACACCGTCATCAACGTGGTCACACAGTCCTTCATCCTGCCCAAGTTCCTGGGGGACGCGGTGGGGCTGTCGACCACGATGACGTTCATCTCGCTCATCGTGTGGACCTTCGTGCTCGGTCCGCTGGGAGCCGTGCTGGCGATCCCCCTCAGCCTGCTCGCCAAGGCCCTCCTGATCGACAGCGATCCGGCGGCGAAGTGGGCCGCCGCGCTCGTCTCGAACAGGCCGCCGCCCGCCTGAACGGGCTACCCGCCCTGCAGCAGGTGGCGCAGCGTCACGCCGCTCAGCCGCTTGACGTCGTGTGACAGATGCGCCTGGTCCGCGTAGCCCGCCACCGCCGCGACCTCCGCCGCCGCGACGCCCGAGCGGGCCAGCCGCAACGCTCGCTGGAACCGGACGACGCGCTGCAGCGTCTTCGGCGCGTAGCCGAAGCCCGCCACGGTCCTGCGGTGCAGGTGGCGCTCGCTGAGCCCCAGCTCCCAGGCCACCTCCCGCACGCCCCGGCCGGCGCGGAGCGCGGTGAGGATGGCGGGCGCGGCCGGGTCGGGGCCGGGAATCTCACGCAGGCGGGCCGCAACCGCGGCCCGCAGGACGGGCAGCGGGTCGGCCCCCTCCGGATCGAGGTCCTGTACGTCCCACAGCCGGATCCCCGGCCCGGCCAGGGGCGGCAGGGCGCCGAGCGCTGCCAGGGGGACGCGCTGGTCGCGCAGGTCGGGGAGGGGGACGCCGAAGAACTCGCCCACCGCGCCCGGTTTGAAGCGGATGCCGGACAGCACGTCACCTGGGCGGATCCTGCTGGGGACCGGGCCGGTGTCGGGGCCGGCGACGAAGGGGCCGTCGGGGCCCCAGATCAGGTCGACGCAGCCGTCGGGCACCACCAGCTGGGTGCCCTCCCTCTCACCGACCCGCCGCCACAGGCAGGCGACCCGTCCGGCCAGAGCCGGCTCCGGCGCCCATTCCGCATACATGCCTCAAGGCTAGGCGGCGCCTACGACACTTAGCCGGGCAAGGGAGGGGTGAGCGGCGCTTACGGCACTCGGTCGGGCGAGCGGGGGTCTGTGGCGGTCAGGTCGGCAGGCGGCCGTATGCGCGCAGGGTCTTGAGGCGTCCTACCGTCAGGTAGCCGCCCCACTCGTGGGCCACGACCGGGGTCCACATGAGGAAGTTAGGGTGCCAGCCGCCATCCTCCGACTGGGCCGCCGGCAGGGCGTCCAGGTGGCGGTCGAGGACGTCGGCGTCGAACAGCGGCAGCCGCAGCGGCTCCGGCGCGAAGTCCAGCGGGAAGTGCGCCTCCCCCTCGGCGTCCGGGTCGAACGAGACGGTGGCCAGGATCCCGTCCTTCAGCCGGTCGAACTCGGCCAGCGCCCGTTCCCTGTCCGGGACCAGGTCAAGGAAGGTGACGACGGCGCGGGCCTCGTACGGTGTGATCTTGTCGATGGCGGCGACGGCGCGCCAGCAGAAGTCGGTGGCCGGCCCGAGCCAGGGGTGGGTGATGCCGTGCTTGTGCAGGAGTCCGGCGAGGGAGGCGGTGGGGATGAGGTGGCCCGGCGGGTCGTCGGCGGTCTCCCACCAGGGGGCCCTCGGGGTGTCGCGGACGCTGGGCAGCACGAACGGGACGCCGCCGTCCTCGGTCGTGACGCCGAGCAGGTAGTCGCAGGCGGCCGTCACCATCGGGTCGGAGAAGGCGTCCAGTTCGTCCAGGATCCAGAACGCCACCTCGACCGGCTCCGGCTGGCTGCCCGCGCCGCGCAGGTCGGGTTCGAGCGCGTTGCCGAAGCCCCCGTCGGAGTTCTGGTAGCAGCGCAGCGCGTCGAGCACCCGGTCCCGGGACCCGCCTGCGAACAGCGTCTCGAACCTGAGCCTGTCGATCAGCCGGGCGTGAAGCTGCAGGTAGGTGCCTGCTCGGTGAATAACGTCCATGGGGCGACGCTACTGGCACGGGCCCGGCGAAGCTTGTAGGAATCGGACGCGTCATGGGGCGGCCAGCGCCTCCGTGGGTGACATGCGGGCGGCGCGCACGGCCGGGTAGAAGCCGGCGAGGCCGCCGATGACGAGGGTGGCCACCACGCCGCCGGCCATCGCCCAGACGGGCACGATCGCGGGCCAGCCCTGCAGGCTCGCGTAGGCGGCGGTGACCGCGATGCCCAGCGCCACTCCGCCCACTCCCCCGATGGCCGACAGCAGCAGTGACTCGGCCAGGAACTGCAGCCTGATCTGGCCGCGGGTGGCGCCGAGCGAGCGGCGCAGGCCGATCTCGGCCCGCCGTTCCAGCACCGAGATCACCATCGTGTTGGCCACGCCGACGCCGCCGACCAGCAGGGCGACGCCGCCGAGGCCGAGCAGGAGGGCGTTGAGCGTGGCGTCGGCGGCCTGCTGGGCCGCCAGCGCGTCCGACGGCCTGGACACCTCGACCTCGTTGGGCGCCTCGGGGTTGGCGGTGGCGGCGAGCACGTCGCGCACCGCGGTCACGGACTCCTCCTCCGCCCGGGTGTAGATGGTGGTGGGGTAGCCGTCGAAGCCGAGCCGCTCCTCGGCGACGGGCCAGCCGACCAGGGCCGCGGTGTCGAGCTCCGGAGCGAGCGGCGCGGGGGCGAGCACGCCGACGACGGTGAACCACTGCCCGCCCAGCCAGACGCGCTGGTCGGGGCCCGCTCGGACGACGCCCAGCCGGTCGGCCGCCTTGGCGCCGAGCACAGTGGCCGGATAGCGGTGGGTGGCCTCGTTCAGCCAGGCGCCGCCGGCCAGCTGAACGCTCACCTCCCGCGGCAGGTCGAGCCGGGCGGCGAGGACGGAGATGCTGCCCGACTCGGCTTCGGGGATGTGGTCGTTGCGGTAGACCTTGGCCTGCGTGGCGCCGGTGGCGGTGACCGAGGTGACCGGGCCGATCTGGCCGATCATGCCTTCGGCCTCGCTCGGCAGGTGGGCGTCGTCGCCGAAGAGGGTCTGGCCAGGGGAGACCGAGAGCAGGTTCGTGCCGAGGGCCGCGAGCTGCCGGTTGAGGTCCTCCTGGCTGGAGGCGGAGATGCCGACGACGCCGATCATGGCGGCGATGCCGATGGCGATGCCGAGCGCCGACAGGAACACCCGCAGCGGCCTGGTCCGCAGGCCGGCGCCACCGACCCGGACGACGTCGCGGGGCCGCATCCGGGCGCTTTCCAGGACGGTCACAGCCTGGCCCCTTCCGCTACCCGGCCGTCGAGCATCTCCACCTGGCGGGGCAGCCGGGCGGCGATGTCGCGGTCGTGGGTGATGATGACGACGGTGGTGCCGGCGGCGTTGAGTTCGCGCAGCAGCTCCATCACTCCGGCGCCGGAGCGGGAGTCGAGGTTGCCGGTCGGCTCGTCGGCCAGCAGCAGGGGCGGGTCCGCGACGACGGCCCTGGCGATGGCCACCCGTTGCCGTTCGCCGCCGGACAGCTCGTGCGGGCGGTGGCCGAGCCGGTGCCCGAGGCCGACCCGCTCCAGCGCCTCGGCCGCCCGTTCGCGCCGCTCGCGCAGGGGCGGCCCGGTGTACAGCAGGCCGTCGGCCACGTTGTCCAGCGCGGACACCCCTGCTGCCAGGTGGAACTGCTGGAACACGAAGCCGATGACGTTCGCGCGCAACGCGGAGAGCTGCCTGTCGGTGAGCGCGCTCACGTCGTGCCCGGCGATGCGCACGGTGCCGCCGGACGGGCGGTCCAGGGTGCCCATCATGTTGAGCATGGTCGACTTGCCGGAGCCGGACGGGCCGACGATGCCGGCGAGCTCGCCGTACCGGATGGTCATGGAGGCGCCGCGCAGCGCGGCGACGTCGCCGTACACCTTGCTCACGTCCTCAAGCTCGACGATCACTTGGGCACCGCCACGGTGGCGCCCTCGTCGACGCCGGTGATCTCTACCTGGCCGTCGGCGAACATGCCGGTCTCGACCGCGGCGTAGGCGGTGACGCCACCCTGGACGACCTGGACGCCGTAGCCGCCCTCGGCCAGGGCGAGCAGTGCGCCGACGGGCACGGCGAGCACGTCTTCGCGCTGCCGGGAGACGATCGTGACGTCCACGGGGGCGGAGTCGAAGGACTGCCGAACGCCGCTCACCGAGAGCTCGACCTCGACCGTGGTGGCGGCCTCGTCCTCGCCGCCGGTCTCGGCGACCTTGCCGACCCGGGTGACCTTGCCGTTCACCTCGGTGCCGTCGGGCAGCTCGACGGTCGCCTTCATGCCCTTGCGCACCAGGTGGGCGTCGGCCACGTCGAGGTCGACGAGGACCTGACGGGTGGTGCCGGTCGCGGTGAGGACCGGGCCGCCGGCCGTGGCGCCGAGCGTGGTCTTGAGCTCGGCGACGCGGATCCGGCCGTCGGCGACGACCACGTCGGACGGGAGCACCTTGCCGGTGACCTGCACGCCGAGGTCGTCCTGCCAGTCCTCGACGGCCTCCCTGGTGGCCCAGGTGTAGGCGTCGTCCACGTCGAAGCCGGTGTAGCCGAGCTTGGCCAGGTTGCGTTCCAGCAGTTCGACGTCCTTGCCGCTGACGCCGTCCTCCAGGGTGCGGTAGAGCGGCATGGCGCCGTAGAGCAGGGGGCGGCGGTCGGCGTCGACGCTGTAGACGGCCCTGCCCCGGGTGATGGTGGCGCCTTCGGCGGGCAGCCAGGTGATCGTGCCCTGGGCCTTGGCGGCGATGGTCAGGGGCTCGCCGTAGCCGAGGGTGCCGTCGACGGTCTTGGTCTCGGTGAGTGTCGTCCTGGTCACCTGGGCGGTGGCCGGGGGCGTGCGAGTCGCGGTGGTCGGGCCCGTTCCTGTGCCCGTGCCGCCGACGCCGACGGCGGCGGCCGTGACCGCGGCGGCCAGCAGGGCGGCGCCGGTGGTCCAGGCGGCGACGCGCAGGGGGCTCCGGCGGCGTGGTGGCAGGGCGCGGCTCCGCAGATCGCTCTCCTCCTTGGTCTGGGTCACTTGCGCCCGCCTCTGAGGGGCGCCATGTCCCGGCAGGCCTCCAGGGCCTTCTGGAACGTGGGGTCGCCGGGCTTGATGCCGTTCCCGCCCTTGATCCGTACGCCGCCGCCGTCGGGGTCGGGGTCGGGCATGTCGACGCCGTTGTCGCGCATGCACCGCGCGAACTCGCGCATCTTCTCCTGGTCCTCTGGGGTCAGCTCCTTGCGGTCCTTGAAGGGGGCCAGGGACCGGCAGGCCTCCATCGCCTTCTTCATGTCCCCCTTTCCGGCGTCCTTCTTGGTCATGATCCGGACATTGCCGTTGGCGGGATCCGGGTCGGGCATGTCGATGCCGTTGTCGCGCATGCACTGGGCGAACTTCCTGCCCTGTTCCGCCGGGTCGGCGGAGGCGGTGGGCGAGGCGGAGGTCGTGGGCGTGCCGGAGGCCCGCGTCACCGAGGCGACGCCGGTGGTGCTCGGCTGGTTTCCGCAGGCCGCGACCAGGGTGATCAGCGCGGCGGCGAGTAATGCTCGTCTCATGCTCCCGACTGTGGCCGGGCCGCATCGGAGCCGGCTGGGAGCCGCCTAGGAGCCAGGTAGGAGGACGCGGAAGGTCGATCCCTCGCCGGGCCGTGAGTCGAGCTCGACCTCGCCGCCGTGGGCGTGCACGATGGCGGCCACGATGGCCAGGCCGAGTCCGGCGCCGCCGCTGCCTCGCGTTCTGCCCGGGTTGACCCGGTAGAGGCGGTCGAAGACGTGCGGTACGTGCTCGGGCGGCACGCCGGGGCCGGTGTCGGCGACCTCCAGCACGGCCATGCCCTGCCGCCTGCCCACGCGGACCGTGACGGAGGCGTCCGCGGGGGTGTGCGTGAGCGCGTTGCCGACCAGGTTGGCGGCCACCTGGCGCAGGCGGGCCTCGTCGCCCACGACGGAGACGGGGACGAGCGAGTCGTCGAAGCCGGCGAGCCGCACCTGCCGGTCGGGGACGCGGACGCGGGCGTCGCGGATCGACTCGGCCGCCACCTCCAGCAGGTCGACGGGCCGGCGGTCCAGCGGGCGCTCCTCGTCGAGCTGGGCCAGCGTCATCAGGTCGTTGACCAGGACCCCCATCCTGGAGGCCTCGTCCTCGATCCGGCCCATCATCTCGCCGGTGTCGGCGCCGCCTCTGCGGTAGAGCTCGGCGAAGCCGCGTACGGAGGTGAGCGGGGTGCGCAGCTCGTGGGAGGCGTCGGCCAGGAAGCGCCGCATCCGCGACTCGGAGGCGGTCCTGGCCGCGATCTCCGACTCGACGCGGTCGAGCATGACGTTCATCGCCGTGCCCAGGCGTCCCGCCTCGGTGTGCCCGTCGGGCGCGGGCACGCGGCTGGCGAAGTCACCGCGGGCGATGTGGCCCGCCGTACGTTCCATCCTGGTCAGCGGGCGCAGTCCGAGCCGTACCACGGCGTCGGCGGCCAGCCCGAGCAGGAGCAGCACCAGCGCGCTGACGGCGGTGGCGATGGCGACGTTGGAGGTCTGGGTCTGCTCGACCTCGGCCAGCGACTGCGCGAACACCCAGGTGGTGCCGTCGTCGGCGGGTGTGGCCAGGACGCGCCAGGAGGGGCCGTCGGAGCCGGCGACGGTGTACGGCGCGCCGTAGTGGACGTCGCCGAGCTCCGGGCCAGGGGCGTTGTGGCGCGGGAGGGCGCTGACGAGGTCGCCGTCCGGCCCGAAGACGTAGATCCGGATCACGGAGGCGAGGCGCTTCTCCAGCACGTTGCCCATCTCTCCGGGCGGCGGGAGTCCGGGCCGGATCGCCATGACCCGCTGACCGGACACCTTGGTCAGGCCGGTCAGCTGCTGGTCCACCCGCTGGACCATGGTGTCGCGGAGCAGCGTGATGCCGAACACGTTGACCAGCGTCAGCGCGAGCGTGGTGAGCCCGAGCATCGCCACGACCAGGCGGGCGCGCAGGGTCCAGGTGGAGGGCCTCACCGGGGGATCCTGAGCGTGTAGCCGACGCCGCGCACGGTGTGGATGAGCTGCGGCTCCACCTTGTCGATCTTCTTGCGCAGGTAGTAGACGTACGACTCGACGATGCTGGCGTCGCCGTCGAAGTCGTAGCGCCAGACGTTGTCGAGGATCTGCGCCTTGCTGACCACCCGGCCGGCGTTCGTGAGCAGGTATTCGAGCAGTTTGAACTCGGTCGGGGACAGGTCCACCGGCACGCCGCCGCGCCGTACCTCGTGGGCGGCCGCGTCCAGCTCCAGGTCGGCGTAGCGGATGACGTCCTCGCGCTGGGCGCCGCCGGCGCTGCGCCGCAGGATCGCGCGGATCCGCAGCACCACTTCTTCCAGGCTGAACGGCTTGGCCACGTAGTCGTCCGCGCCCAGCGAGAGCCCCTGGACGCGGTCCTCGACGGCGTCGCGCGCCGTCAGGAAGAGCACCGGCACGCGGTCGCCGAGCCGCCTGGCCACCTCGAACCCGTCGATGTCGTCCAGCATCACGTCGAGCACCACGATGTCGGGGGCGAAGTCCCGGGCCGCCGTCACCGCCTCGGCCCCGGTCTCGGCGGTCCTGACCTCGAAGGAGACCAGGCGCAGTGTCTGCGAGAGCAGCGCGCGGATGTTGGGTTCGTCGTCGACGACGAGCACCCTGGCCGGACGGTCCATGCCCCAAGGATTACCCCAGGCACCTCAATGCCGGCTCAAAGCGCTTTTATTCGGTTGCCACCGCCGGGAGCGCCCGCCTAGCGTCGGCGGCATGTGCACGTGCTTCTACGGCTTGTACGCGGTCCGCATCCGTCACGGCCGGCCTCTGGCCCGCCGGTGGACGCGATGACTGACTGAGCGCGTCCACCGGCGTGCCCGGGGCCCTTCGAGATCTCTATCGACTCGAGGACCCGGAAGGGCAGCTGTGGCGCAGAATTTCGCACACGGAAACTACTCACACACCCAGAAGAAGGTCACGGGCGGTCGTACGCCCCGCGACAGGACGAGACGGGAACTGTCGCAGAACTTCCTGGCCGACCCGCACGCGGTGGAGCTGGTGGTCAAGGCCGCCGGTCCCGAAGGGCTCGTGCTGGAGCCCGGCGCGGGCGAAGGCGTGCTGACCAGGGCGCTGGCCGGGGCCGGAGCCAGGGTGATCGGCTACGAGCTCGACCCGCGGCTGGCCGGCAGGCTGGCGTCGCTGACCCGCGACGATCCCCGGATCGACGTGGTGCGGGGCGACTTCACCACCGCCCGGCCGCCGCGTGAGCCGTTCGCGGTGGTGGGCAACATCCCCTACTCGATCACGTCGAAGATCGTGCGCTGGTGTCTGCGGGCGCCGGGGCTCACCTCGGCGACCCTGCTCACGCAGCGGGAGTACGCGCGCAAGAGGGCGGGCGACTACGGCCGCTGGAGCCTGGTGACCGTGGAGTCATGGCCGTGGTTCGACTGGCGGCTGGGCGACCGGATCGGCAGGGCGAGCTTCCGGCCCGTCCCGTCGGTCGACTCGGCGATCCTGCGCCTCCAGCGCCGGCCCGAGCCGCTGGTGCGGTCGGGCCGGGACTATCAGCGGCTGGTCGAGCTGGGGTTCAGTGGGGTGGGCGGGTCGCTGCGCGCCTCGCTGCGAACCCGCTACGACGGGGTGGACGCGGCGCTCGCCGCAGCGGGCGTGGCCCGCGACACGGTCGTGGGCCACGTCCGTCCCGATCAGTGGATCACGTTGTACGCCCGGCTGCACCGGTGAGGTGATCGCTCGCCGGGCCTGTCGTTTCGACGGGCTCGGCGAGCTCCGGCAGGGGCGGTTCGCGGCGGGCCCACGGCATCGCCAGGAACAGGACCGGCAGCAGCACGATCGACGCCCGCGACCAGTAGGTGTGCTGCAGGAACCAGCCGGCCTGGTCGTACTGCGTCATCCACACGTAGCCGTAGGCCGCCCAGAAGCAGGTGCCCAGGATGGCCGGCCAGGCGAACCTGGTGGGCCTGGCGATCAGGAACGGCATGAACCAGAGAAGGTACTGGGCGCCCAGGCGCGGCGTGACCACCATGAAGATCAGCAGGATGGCGAGCGTCATGTCGATCGGGTCGGCCCGCCGCCAGATCACCACCGCCGCGACGACGCAGAGGTAGATCAGGTAGGTGCCGACCTTGGCCAGCACCGGCTCCAGCGCCCAGTTGCCACCGGTGAACCAGGGAGTCCAGCCCCACTCGCCGACGATCGGCCTGATGTCCTGGATGACCCTGATGACCTCGGGGATCTGGCTGAGCGAGGTGCCCGCGAAGATCGGCAGCGTCACCAGGAAGAACAGCGGCACCACGCCCGTCACGAACAGCCCCACGATCCGGGCCCGCAGGTGCGGCAGGAGCAGCAGGAAGCCGGGGATCAGCCAGATCGGCCAGCTCTTCGCGCACAGCGCCAGGCCCATCAGCACTCCGGCGAGCGCGGCCCGCTTGAGGTCGGCGCGGTCGGTGGGGCCGGGTCGCAGTCCCTGGCGGAGCATGCCGAGCAGGGGGCGCGGCGCGGCTGCCCACCCGTTGGCGGTCAGGCTGCGGAAGAGGGCGACGACGTCGGTGCGGATGCCCGCCCGCTCCGGGGAGCCGGGCCCGCGCGCGACGACGAACGCGGCCACGCCGAAGACCAGCGCCACCGGCTCGACCTGGCCATGGATGGAGGCGACCAGCAACGCCAGCGGGTTGAGCGCGTACTGGAAGGCGCGCAGCGACGCTTTGGGGCCGCCCGCGAGCTTGGCCACCAGGGGGATCAGCACGATGTCGGCGACCACGGTGACCAACCGGCCGGCGAACTCCCACGGGATGCCGAGCCAGAGCAGGATGCCGTACACGTACGGGATCGTCGGCAGGAAGTGCCAGCCGCCCTCGCTGGCCAGGACCGGGTCCTCGCCGCGCAGCACCGCCTCGCCCGCCGGCTTGAAGCTGTGGATGAAGTCGACCGGCTGCCAGGAGTCGTCGGCCGCGGTGAACAGCAACAGCACCCGCAGGACGATGCCCACACAGATGGCGACGATCAGGGGCGGCCGCCAGTCTCGCCACTGGGCGATCAGGGCGAGGGCGATTCCGGTGACGAGGATGATCCCCGTGATGACTGCGTAATCCATGGCGGGATCTAGAGTGCCGTACAGAAAAGCATGGTGCTACCTGCACTTCTGAATTCTTATCCCCGACATGCGGTGCCTAAAGGCGTCAGATCATGACCGTCTGTGCTGAACTTTTCGCATGGGGGGATCGCTAGTCAACCAGGCGCTGGTCAGGCTCTACTTCGAGGTCCGTGAAGGGATACGGGACCCCGTCGCGGCCTGGGCGAAACTCACAGCGAATTCGGAGGTTTACCGCCAGGCGCGTGGCGGGCGGCGGGTTCCCCTCGATGACCACACCGCCGCCGAGCTGGCCGCGGCGGCGATCGTGCACACCGCCGCCGAGCACGGGGCCGACCAGGTGGCCGCGCTGGCGACCTCGCCGCTGGCCGGGCTGGTCGGCGGGATGGGCGGCGCGGTGCTGACCGAGCAGTCCAGCGCGCCCGCGCAGATCCTCGGCCCGAGCTTCCCCGGGCCGGCGACCGAGCACTGGGCGCAGGCGGCCTATGTGCTGCTGTGGGGGGAGAACAACCGGACCGTACGGGCGCCCGGCACGCCGTGGGTGATCGCCGGGCGCTACAAGGGGCAGAAGGTGGTGGCGATCGGGCCGCACCCGACGCGGCTGTCGGACGAGACGCTGGTGGTACGTCCGGGCGCCGACGGCGCGCTGGCCATGGCGGTCGGGCATGTGCTGCTCAAGGAGTTCTACCTGGACCGGCCCGCCTTCACCGAGCACGCGATGGAGTGGACCGATCTGCCGTTCCTGGTGCGGCTGCGCGAGCGCGGCGGCGTGCTCGTGCCCGGCGGGCTGCTCGGGCCGGCCGCCGACCGGCTGAGCCTGTACGGCGCGGACGGTTCGCAGGGGGCCGAGGTGCTGCTGCCGCGCTTCGACGACGGGCCCGGCGTGCTGCCCCGGGGCGTGCCCGCGGTCCGGGACGGCGAGCACCTGGTGACGACGGTGTTCGACCTGCTGCTGGCGACGTACGGGGTGGCCCGGCCGGGGCTGCCGGGCCGCTGGCCGTCCGGCTACGACGATCGCGCCGAGCCGTACACGCCCGGCTGGCAGGAGGCGTACACCGGGGTGGCCGCCTCGCGTGCGGTGAAGATCGCGCGGGAGCTGGGCGTGACGGCGGAGAAGACCCACGGGCGGTGCATGGTCGTGCCGGGGTGGCTGGACACGCCGCATGCCGACACCGCCTACCGGGCGATGCTGGCGCTGCTGGTGCTCACCGGCTGCCGGGACGGCTGGGCGCAGCCGTCGGCCGGGCCGGACATCCCGCTGGTGCCGTACCTGTGCCTGCACGCGTGCGGTGAGGACCGCGCCGACGTGGGGGCGCTGAGCTGGGCGCTCGGCGACGGGTTGTTCGAGCACCGGACCTCGCGGTCGGTGCTGCTGGAGGCGGTGCGCGACGGGCTGCCGATGGCGCCGCCGCCACGGGTGCTGGCCCTGCCGAGGTGGATTTACCCGCTGCCGCCCCAGGTGGACCTGCTCATCGGGCCGGACGAGCGGTGTGATCTGGCCCCGCCGGACGCGCGGCTGATCGCCGACGCGGTGGCCAAGCTCACCACCGGGCGCCTCGAACCGGCCGTCGCCGGCACCGAGCCGGGCGAGCGGCGGATGCGGCTGCTGATCGACCACGCCTGGATGCACGAGTACGGCGAGGCGCTGCCGGTCTACCGGCCGCCGGGCGCCGGCCTCCCGCTGAAACCCACCCACCTCGTGCGCATGCCGTGAGCCCGGGGCGGCCTCGCCACCACCCCGGGCCCGGTATCGGTATCGGTATCGGTCAGAAGCCCGCCGTGATCCTGGTGAACTCCCAGTCGGCCTGCGCGATGCCGCTGCAGTTGGAGACCACGCCGCCGCCGGGGCAGGGGCGGTCACGGTTGACGCCCCAGTAGGCGAGCCTGTTCAGGCCCCTGTCCTTCGCCCAGTTGACGATCTGGGTCCAGGTCTGCGGGGTGGTGAGCTCCTGCTGGTCGGACAGGCCGTTCATGCCGGAGATGCCCATGTGCGCGTACGCCTGCGCGTCGGACCAGCCGTAGGCGTTCTTCAGCGCGTTCTTCAGGCCTTCGGCGGCGTTGACGGTGTCGGTGTAGATGTTGGAGCTGCCGAAGTCGAACGGCATGATGGTGAAGTTGTCGATCGGCACGTTCAGCGCCCTGGCCTGGTTGATCAGGCGGACGCCGTGCGCGTTCGGGCCGGTCGTCGAGGTGCCGAAGGTGACGACCACCTTGACGTTCGGGTTGTTCTGCTTGACGATCTTGAGGCCGTTGAGGATGCGGTCCTGGACCGTGTAGTTCTCGAACTCGTCGGTGTTCTCGATGTCGAAGTCGACGACCGCGGGGCCGACGGCGTTGATGACCTGCTGCACGGCGCCGGCGAAGGCGGCCGGGGTGGAGCAGTTCGGGCCGAGCTTGTTGCCCTGCCAGCCGCCGAAGGAGATCTGGACGCTGCCGCCCTTGGACTTGATCGTGTTGATCGCCTGCGCGTCGGCGCCGCCGGTCAGCGGGCGCTGGCCGTCCCAGGCCGGGTTGCAGCCGCCGCTGGACAGGATGAACGCCATGGTGAACGACTTGATGCCGGTGGCGTCCATGACCGTGCCCGGGTTGGGCGGGTTGCCCCAGCCCATCCAGAGGTACGGCGCGCCGGGCATCCTGGACGGGTTCGGGCCGGGGTCGGGGCCGCCGCCTTCGGAGGTCCTGGCGGTGACGGTGTTGCTCGTGCCCGACAGGTTGCCGGCGGCGTCGCGGGCCCTGACCGTGTAGGTGTAGCTGGTGTTCGCCGCGCGGCCGGTGTCGGTGTAGGAGGTGCCGGAGACGGTGGTCACCAGGGTCGAGCCCCGGTAGACGTTGTAGCCGGTGACGCCCACGTTGTCGGTGGCGGCGTTCCAGGCCAGGGAGACGCTGGTCGCGGTGACGCCGGTCGAGCGGAGGTTGCCCGGCACGGAGGGGGCGCTGGTGTCGGGACCGCCGCCGCCGGAGACGACCTTCCACAGGGCGGGCACGACGTTCGGCTCCCAGCCGGGCTGGGAGGTGTGGCTCTGCAGGCACTCGTAGTCGACGCCGTTGTGGGTGACGCGGGTGCCGACCGTGTACGGGGTCCATGCCGCCCAGGCGGGGGCGGCGACGACCGCCGCGCCGTAGGCCGCTGGGGCGATGGTGGCGAGGCCGGAGACGGTCAGGGCGAGGGAGGCGAGTAAGGCAAGGAACATGCGACGAAATTTCATGACATTCCCTGGAGGTGCGGCTTGACGGTCCTGGAGAAGTTCCAGTTGTTGCTGGCGTCCCAGTTGATGGACCACGTCATCGCGCCGCGGATGCCCGGATAGGCGCGCGGCGGCGTGAAGGTCCCGCAGCGGGTACGCGTGGCCAGGCAGTCCAGCGCCTGGTTGACCAGGGCGGGCGCGACGACTCCGCCACCGGCCGCCCCCGGCCCGGCGGGCAGGCCCAGGGCCACCTGGTCGGGACGCAGGCCGTTCTCCAGCTGGATGCAGGCCAGCGCGGTCATGAAGTCGACCGAGCCCTGCGAGTACGCCCACTGCCGGTCGCAGCCGAGCATCGAGCCGGAGTTGTAGAACTGCATGTGGACGACGGTGAGGATGTCCTTGATGCTCAGCGCGAGCTTGAAGTACTCCATCTGCGGCGACTGCATGTCGATGGTCTGCGGCGCCATCGTGATGATCAGGTCGGCGCCCGCCTTGGCGCGCAGCGATCTGAGCGCCTGGGCCATGTAGGTGGCGTTGAGCCCGTTCTCCAGGTCGATGTCGACGCCGTCGAAGCCGTAGCTCCGCATGAGCGCGTGCACCGTGTCGGCGAACCTGGTCGCGGCCGCGGCGTCGGCCACCTGGACCCGGCCGGTCTCACCGCCGACGGACAGGATGACCTTCTTGCCTCGCTGGTGCAGCGCCTGCACGTCGGCCCTGAACTGGGCGTCGGTGTAGCCGCCGAGCGCGCTCGACAGCCCGGCGTCGACGCCGAAGACGACCTCGCCCGGCGTCGCGGTGGCCTCGCCGAACGCGATCGCGATCAGGTCGTAGTCGTTGGGCACCGCCGAGAGCTTCAGCTCGGTCGCCTGGTTGACGAAGTTGTGCCAGTAGCCGGTGAGGAAGTGCGCGGGCAGATCCCCGCCGGGCTCGCCCGGGTCGCAGCCGGTGGTGGTCGCGGTCACCGGGTCACTGGCGGGCGACTCCCCTGCCGTGTTGTAGGCCCTGACCGTGTAGGTGTGGGTCTCGCAGGCGCCGAGGCCGCCGATGGTCGAGCCGGTGGAGCTGACCGTGGCCTTGACGGCCGTGCCCTCGTAGACCCGGTAGCCGGTGACGGTGCCGCCGGAGGCTCCCCAGGACAGGGCGATGGCGCTGTCGGTGGGGTTCGCCGTCACGGCGCCCGGCTTGCCCGGGACGCCGGGCTCGGGGTCGGAGCCGCCGTCGCAGGACGCGCCGTTCAGCGTGCAGTTGGAGATGCCGGGGAAGTTGCCGGGGCTGCCGTTGAAGCCGAAGCTGACGCTGGCTCCCGGCGCCAGGGCGGACGCCCAGCTCGGATTGGTGAACGTGTGCTGCCTACCGTCCTTGGTCAGTACGGCGTCCCAGGCGGAGGGGATCGTGAAACCGGACGGGATGTCGAACCGTACGGTCCAGCCGTTCATCGGGGTGGACGTGCCGTTGGTGACGGTGACCTTGCCTTCGAAGCCGGTGCCCCAGTCGGAGACCTTGACGAAGGTGGCGGAGGCCGAGGCGGCGTGGGCGGGGAGCGCGATGAGGCTGAGGGCGAGGGTCGCGAGCGATACTAAGATCACGCGAACTTTCACATTTCATCCTTCTTGCTGGCGTACCGTACGGCTTGCGCCTGGGGGGTAGAGCGCAAGCCGCACGGCACGGCCCGCGGGAGGCGACGCGGGCGCTTGGGGGGTCAGCAGGAGCCGGGTTCCGGGGGAATCCGGCAAGATTCTGTTAGGAAAGTTTCCTAAGAGTTGTCGCGATCGTAGCCTTGACAAGGGTTCCTTACAAGACCCAATAAAAGGCCCCGCCGTATTGATCACGGCGGGGCATTGGATGTCAGGGTTGCTGGGTGATGCGTACGTCGTCGACGCCGGCCTCGACGAGTGAGGCGCCTGACGCGTCGGCGGCCTCGACGAGGACGCGCACCGTCTGGCCGGCGAAGGCGCTCAGGTCGGCCGTGGCCACGCTCCAGGCGCCGTTGCGGTTGGTGGCGGCGCCCGCCTGCTGGAAGACGGTGGTCGTGGTCGAACCCACCACCTTGACCCTGAAGTAGTCCGCGCTGGAGGCGTTCGAGCCGTGCGCGAGGTACCACGACAGCGACAGGGTGAGGTCGCCGGAGGCGGGCAGGGCGATCGGCGGCGACTGGATCGAGGTGACGCCGCCGTCGATGTCGTACGTGC
The DNA here is from genome assembly GCF_044465295.1 of Nonomuraea sp. NPDC049714. Taxonomy (NCBI): domain Bacteria; kingdom Bacillati; phylum Actinomycetota; class Actinomycetes; order Streptosporangiales; family Streptosporangiaceae; genus Nonomuraea; species Nonomuraea sp. NPDC049714. The sequence continues at coordinate 18,191 of NZ_JBITLM010000008.1, forward strand.
CGGCCGAACTGCCCGCCAGCCGGCCGGTCACCAGGTCGTTGGCGCCGCTGACCGTGGTGCCGAGCTGCTTGGCCCCGGAGGAGGAGGTGGCCGCGGGATCGCCGCGCTCCCACTGCCCCGCCGTGGCCGTGTCGGTGCCGTTCGGGTCGGTCGTCCAGCCGGTGGCGGTCTCGAAGGTGTCGGAGTGGACCGTCACCGGCGGGGTGCCCGTGCCGCAGTACTGCGACTCCTTACCGATGATCCGGTAGACGCAGTCGGAGTATTCCAGGAAGCGGAGCACGGCCTCCCTGTTGCGGGTCGTCTGGGGGACGATCTGCTCGTCCGGCGGGTAGAAGCCGGGGTTGGAGCTGGCCGGGTACATCTCGAAGGTGTAGCTGAAGATCTTGTACGTGCCCCACAGCCAGTCGTCGATGGTGCCGTCGGTGATGTAGAGGTCGCTGGCCTGCTGGGGGGTGTAGTCGTTGGTCGTGGCCATGTTCTGGCCGAGCGTGGCGTGCGCGTCCCGGTCGTCCTGCGTCAGGCCCGGCCCGGTGTCGTCGAAGGTGTAGCCGTACGGCCAGAGGATGAGCTGGCTGTAGGTGTGCCAGTCGATGTGCGCCTTGAGCTGCTGCACGCCGCCGACGACCCGGCCGCGCACCCAGTCCGCCGCGGCCTTGACCTCGGGCGCCGACTCGGCGGCCGTGCCCCGGTAGGTCTCGCTGGAGGGCGACCCGGAGGAGCCGCCGCAGCAGCCCCAGTTGTAGCCCCAGTTGCGGTTCATGTCCGTGCCGACGGCCGACGAGCCGCTGTTCGGCTGCCGGTTCTTCCGCCAGGACCGGTAGCTGCCGGTGGCGATGTCGTACTCCCCGCCGTCGGGGTTGAGGTCCGGCATGATCCAGATCTCCCTGGTGTTCACCAGGTCCGTGATCCGGGTGTCGGTGCCGTGGCCGTCGGTGAGCAGGTCCATGAGGTAGAGGGCCATCTCGACCGTGAGATGCTCGCGGGCGTGCTGGTGGGCGGTGAACAGCACCTCCGTCTCCGCCTCGTCCGTCCCCACGTTGTCGCTGATCTTGACGCCGATGAGCGGCCTGCCCTCGTGGGAGGAACCGTAGGTGAACTTCTGGGCGATCGCCGGATGATCGGCGACCACGTCGTCCACGTACGCGGTCATCTCCGCGTAGTTGTGATAGCCCGAGTCCGCCGGCGGGAAGTCAGCTGCCACGGCAGCTGACGGGGGTAACGGGCGCGGCACCTCCGTGACCCGGTAGCCGAGCCGCTCGATCGCGGCGACCTCGGCTTCCGTGGCGGTGATCAGGACCGAGTCCTGTGTCACCTCGTCGATGGCGGCGCCGGTCGACGCGACGGCGCTGCGTTCCCGCGCGTCGGCCGGGCCCTGCACGCGGTACTGCTTGTTGGCCGGCGGCTCAGCGGTGGCCCCCGCCCCGGTCATGCCGGTCAGGCAGATGAGTCCCAGGACGGCCAGCAGGATGACTAATCGGCGTTTCACCATGTCCTCCCAGGCACGCGGGCTTGGTGTTTACGCGCGCCTGCACTGAGAGTGAAGAGGACCGGCCAACTAGGAAAGACCCAAATATCGGCGGTACCGTGACATGTCACCACGGGCAAGCTGGAGCGAGACCACATGTTCTTCGGAATCACCGACATCTGGACCTACGTCATCGGCGCCTTCCTGATCATCCTCCTGCCTGGCCCCAACTCCGTGTACGTCCTGGCCCTGTCCGCGCAGCGCGGGGTCCGCCAGGGGTACCGGGCCGCCGCGGGGGTGTTCGTCGGCGACACCGTGCTGATGGCGCTGGCCGCCGCGGGCGCCGCGTCGCTCCTGCGGTCGAATCCGGTGCTGTTCGCGATCGTGAAGTACGCCGGCGCGGCCTATCTGGCCTGGATCGGCTTCCAGATGCTGCGCGGCGCCTGGCAGGCCTGGCGGGCGCGGCCCGAGGGCGAGCTCGGCCAGGTGGCCGCCGCGGCGGTGATGGAGTCCGATCGGCCCGGGCCCAAGGCGGTGCGGCCGTTCCGCAAGGCGTTGACGATCAGCCTGCTCAACCCGAAGGCGATCCTGTTCTTCGTCTCGTTCTTCATCCAGTTCGTGGATCCCGGTTACGCCGCGCCGGCGCTGTCGTTCCTCATCCTGGGGGCGATCATCCAGGTCTTCAGCATCCTCTACCTGTCCGCGCTGATCTTCGGCGGGAGCTTCCTGGCCGCTCAGTTCCGCACCCGCAGGCGGCTGAGCGCGGGGCTGACCTCGGGGGTGGGCGCGCTGTTCCTGGGATTCGGGGCGAAGCTGGCCACCACCTCACTGGGCTGACCAGAAAGGTATACCGGGCCCTGACCTGGGCGAACGCGTAGGAGAAGGCCGTCTCCGCCTGCTGAACGTGCCGAAAGACGCAGTCACCGCTCAGACGGTCAGGTACGGTAAGCCACCGGAAAGCGACCGGCAACCACCCGATGCGATCGTCGGGGCCTCAAGGTGGCCGCCAGGTGATGTCGAGCGGCCCATCTGGTAAGCCTGCCAGCCCGGCGCCCGGGTAGTGCCCGGCCGTCGGCCTATCTGCGGAGCGATCCATGACCCACCCACCAGTCACCCTGCCCCGGCTCACCGCCCTGGCCCGGCAGGCGGCGCCGAGACTGCTCGAAGCGGTCGTGGCGCCGATGGCGGTGTTCTATCTCGCGATGGTGGTGCTGGGTCTGAAGTGGGCGCTGATCCTGACCTGCGCGTGGGTGTACGGCGGGGTGGCCTGGCGGTTGATCAGGCGGATCCCGGTGCCGGCGACGATGCTGCTGGCCGCGGCGGCGATCACCCTGCGCACCATCGTGGGGCTGTGGACGGGCACCTGGATGTGGTACTTCATCCAGCCGGAGCTGGGCACGATCTGCATCAGCATGGCCTTCCTCGCCTCGGTGCGGCTGAACAGGCCGCTCGTGCAGAAGCTGACGCTCGACTACATCCATCTGCCGAACGCGGTGCTCAAGCACGAGCGGGTGCGCAGGTTCTTCGCCAGGATCACGCTGTTGTGGGCGTTCGTGCTGCTGGCGAACTCGACGTTGAGCATCGCCCTCGCGGTGTACGAGTCGCTCGCCGGCTCACTCGGCGGGTACATGCTGCTGCGCACCTCGGCGGTGGCCGTGATAAGCGGCCTGGCGATCACCATCTCCATCTTCGGCTTCAAGCGGCTGCTGCGCAGGCTGCACGTCACCCACGCCGGAGAGACCGCCTGAGAGCCCGCCTGAGAGCGCGCCGGAGCGCTCGGCCAGCAGGAACGCCCCGCACATGCCCATCACCAGCCCGGTCAGCATGCCGAACAGCGCCACGAAGTCGGGCCCGCCGAGGGTGTGCGCGCCGAGCGGCCCCGCGGCGAAGGTGACGATCATCGCGTAAAGGCCCCAGCCGAACAGCGCGCCGGAGCCGAGCCAGCCCACGACCAGCGGCCGCCAGAACGGCCCGCGCCCGCGCGCCCGCACCAGGACCACCAGCGCGGCACCGGCGGCGATGGCCATCAGACCCTGCACCGCCTCCCTCATGCCCCCGACCGGGGTCATCGCGGCGGCGGTCTCCCCGGGCAGTCCCGCCGTGCCGCCCAGCGCCCAGTACAGGCGGGTGCCGCCGACGATCCCGGCCACCAGCAGCGATCCCCAGCCCACGACGCGCTGGAAGGGCCGGGTGAGCGAGGTGTACGGGTGCCCGATGGAGGTGGTGAAGACGCTGGTCCAGCGGTCGCGGGCGTAGAGGGCGAACGCCGTCATGAGACCGGCGCCCTGCCCGATGAAGCCGGTGTAGACGGCCAGGTAGACCCACGGCTCGATCGGGCCGCCGGTGTCGAACACGGACACGCCCGCCATGATCACGCTCAGCGGCGCGGTCACCATCACCACCGACAGCAGCCCGGCGCCCACCCACAGCGGCAGCAGCACCAGCCAGGCGGGCAGCCGCATCCCCCACCGCATGGTGAACGCCAGCGCCAGGACCAGCGCGATCGCGTCCATGACGAAGGTGAGCGTGTTCATCCCCATCATGACCGAGCCGCTCATCAGCTCCGGGTCGGTGATGCCCAGGGAACTGCCCGTCAGCCAGAGCATCTTGAGCGTGAGGTAGGGCAGCATGGCGGCGATGGCCACGATCGCCGCGGTGATCCGGCCGATTCCGGCCTTCTTCTCGTTCATGCTCCGAGCCTGCTCCGAGCGGCGTCGCCCGGCCTCCCGCGCCGAGGGGATCCGCCTCCCCCGCCAGGGGGAGACACGCCAGGGGGAGACACGTCAGGGCAGGTCGACGGCCAGCTCGAACCCGTCCGCCGTGGGAGCCGCCGCCAGCGTGCCGCCTTCGCGCCGTACCCGCTCGCGCAGGCCCGCCAGCCCGAGACCGCCGGAACCGACCGCCGACCGGGAGCGGGTGGCCGGGCCGTTGGCGACGACGACGCGGCCCGGCGCGACGGTGACCGTGACCTCGGCGCCCGGCGCGTGCTTGGCCGCGTTGGTGAGCCCCTCCTGGACCACGGCGTGCGCCAGGGCGGGCACCGGCTCGGCCAGGCGCAGGGCGATCGTCATGCCGGAGGCGCGGGCCCGGCCGACCAGCGCGGCCACGTCCTCGCGCGCCGGGGACAGCGGCGCCGCCTCGGCCTCGTCGCGGAGCACGCCGATGATCTGGTGCAGCCGCTCGGTGGCGTCCGCCGCGGCCAGCCGCAGCTCGCCCGCCGCCCTGACCTGAGCGGGATCCAGGCTGGGCGCCATCTCCAGCCCGGCGGCCCGGACCGCGATGAGGGCCAGGTCGTGGCCGAGGGAGTCGTGCATGTCCCGGGCGATCCTGGCCCGCTCGCGCAGCCTCGCCTGCGCCTCGGCCGACGACCTCGCCTGCTCCCGCTGCTGCAGCAGCCTGCCGCGGAGCAGGCCGAGAAGGTACGGCACCGCGTACGTGCCCAGCAGGCCGGTGGTCATGGTGGTCCACAGGCCGACCGTGCCGCCCTGCGACAGCACCAGGCCCACGCCGACGGCGGAGAGCACGAAGGCCAGCGCCAGGGCGGGCAGGAACCGGGGCAGCCGCCGGCCCGTGAGGTAGGCGTACCAGATGACGAACGGCGAGGTCGCGACGAACGGGAAGATCTTCACGTAGCCGCCGGACGGTGCGATCCACGTCAGGTCCGAGGTGGCGAGGCCTACGGTGAAGTCCCACGGGCCGAGCGGCAGCAGCAGCGCCACCGCCGCGAGCGGCCACGCCCGACCGGCCAGCACGGCCAGCCCGGCCAGCACGACGCGCGGCACGGTGATCCCCGCGAAGGCCATCGGCTGCTCGAACGGATCGGGGCCCATGGCCGACACCGCGATGGACAGCAGGCACCACAGCAGCACGTCCTGGGCCACCTGGCGTCGGCTCGCTCGGCGCGGAAGTCTCACGTCGACGACGGTATAGGCCCCCGCCCGCGTCCCGGCACGGCCGATCGTCCACCGCCGGCCCTGACGAAAGGAAGGGTGGTGACCGTGTCACCGCCGGGGTGGGGCTGGCCCTACCTCAAAGGCGGATACCCGCACTGCTGTGCCGGGGCGCCGCGACCGGTTGGATCGAAGAGTGTCACCGGGGGCCGCGCATCCGCCCCTGACGAAAGTCGGGGGTGGCGCCTACCGATCGACCGATGTGCCATGACCTGCGGGGATTGAGGCTTGGGACCGTACGACCCCTGCCCCCGGTAAGGGACAGGTCCTCGTTCGATCGGGGAGATCCCCGATGTCTCATGGCCCTCCTCACCGCCAGGCTGAGTAGGCGCCCCAACGATCGGAGTACACGCTGATGTCGCACGCTGTCCTGGAGTTACTCCAGCAGGTGATGTCGTCGCCATGGCTGTATCTGGCGCTGTTCGGGCTGGCGCTGCTCGACGGGTTCTTCCCCGTCGTGCCGGCGGAGACCTCGGTGATCACCGCCGGGGTGTTCGCGGCGACCGGGCAGACGAACCTCGCCCTGGTGATCGTGGTGGCCGCCCTGGGCGCCTTCGCCGGTGACCACATCTCCTACGCGCTCGGACGCAAGGCCGGTGGCAGGATCCGGCGGCGCAAGGCGTTCGTGTGGGCGCGTGACACGCTCGCCGAGCGCGGCGGGCTGGTCCTGGTCGTGGCCCGCTACATTCCCGGCGGCCGGACCGCGACCACGCTCACCATGGGCGCCGTCCGCTACCCGCTGCGCTCGTTCACCTTCTTCGACGCGATCGCGGCCGTCTCCTGGGGCGTCTACTCCGGGCTGATCGGCTTCTTCGGCGGGATGGCGTTCGAGCAGGACCCGATCAAGGGCCTGCTGCTCGGACTCGGCATCGCGCTGAGCATCACCGCGATCGTCGAGGTGGTCCGGTGGGCCAGGAAGCGACGCGCCACCAAGGCTTCTCCCCAGCGCCTCCCGGTGGACACGTCCGTTTGACCCTGCCCGGTGACCATCCAGATTGAAAGGAGTCGGCATGACTGTGCTGGCCGCTGCTATCGCCCTCATCGGATCGCTGTTCTTCGCGCTCGGCGCCGCTCTGCAGCAGTTCGAGGCGTTCGGTACGGCCAAGCCCGGTCTGCTGGCGCTGCTGCGCAGGCCGCGCTGGCTGTTCGGCGGACTGTCCATTCTGGTGGGAGGCGGCCTGCACATCGTGGCGCTCGGCCTCGGCCCGCTGACCGTCGTGCAGCCGATGGGCGTGGCCAGCCTGCTGTTCGCGCTGCCGATCGCCGCCACGCTGCACGGCCGCAAACCCGCTCGCAACGAGCTGGCCGCGGCGGGCGTGGTCGCGGCCGGGCTGATCGGGCTGGTGCTGCTGGTCCCGGAGTCGGCGGGCCCCACACAACTGACCACGCAGGGGCTGTTCACCCTGCTCGGCGTGGCCGGCGTCGCGGCGGTCCTGCTGTGGGCGGGCTCGAAGGCGGCCTCCCCCGCCGGCCGCGCCGCCCTGCTGGCCACCAGCTCGGGAGTGCTGTACGGCGCCACCGCCACGCTGGTCCGGGTGCTGGTGGACGGCGGCTGGAACTGGTGGTACCTCCTGGCGCTGCCCGTTCCGGCGCTGCTGGCGCTGATGATGCTGCAGCGCGCCTACGCCGTCGGCCACTTCGGCGTCTCCTTCGCCTCCCTGCAGATCGCCGACCCGCTCACCGCGGTGGCCTTCGGCGCCCTGCTGCTCGGTGAGCCGCTGCCCACCGGCGTGCTGCCGATCGCGGCGGCGGCGATCACCGCGGCGGGCACCTTCGCCCTGGCGCGCACCAGCCCGCTGGAGGCGCGGCACTGATCTTCACCTCGATCTCACCTCTCCGGCCTTCCCCAGCCGGGGTTCAAATCTCGAAAACGGAGTCACCCATCATGGCCATGCCCATGCGCACCATCGAAGCAACGACCGCACTCGCCCCCGCCCCCACTCGTCCCCGGCGGGTCCTGATCTCCAGCGACACCTATCCTCCCGACGTGAACGGCGCCGCCTACTTCACCCACAGGCTGGCCACCGGCCTGGCCGAACGCGGCAACGAGGTGCACGTGGTCTGCCAGTCGGAGCTCGGCCCGGCCAGCTCCGACGTGGTCGACGGCGTCATCGTGCACCGGCTGCGCTCGGCGCCGCTGCTGGTCCACCCGACCATGCGCGTCACCGTCCCCACCCGGCTGGACCGGCTCGTGGAGGCCATCGAGCCGGACGTGCTGCACACCCAGGGCCACTTCGTGGTCGGCAGGTCCGCCATCGCCGCCGCCCGCCGCCGCGGCGTGCCGATCGTGGCCACCAACCACTTCATGCCCGACAACCTCTTCCAGTTCGCCCACATCCCGGCCAAGCTGCGGGAGAAGGCGGGCCGGCTGGCCTGGCGCGACTTCGGCCGGATCTTCGGCAAGGCCGACCACATCACCACGCCGACCCCGCTGGCCGCCGGCCTGCTCACCGCCCAGGGCTTCGACTACGACGTGGAGCCGGTCTCCTGCGGCATCGACCTGACCCGGTTCCACCCGCACGCCGAGCCGAAGGCCTGGGCCCGCAAGCGGTTCGAGCTGCCCGACCGGCCCACCGTGCTGTTCGTCGGCCGCCTGGACGAGGAGAAGCGGCTCGACGAGATCGTGCGGGCGCTGCCGTACGTGCTCAACGAGACCGACGCGCAGGTGGCGTTCGTCGGCAAGGGCAACCAGCGCGGCGAGCTGGAGAGGCTGGCCAGGCGGATCGGGGTGGGCGAGCGGACGTTCTTCCTCGGGTTCGTGCCCGACGAGAGCATGCCGCAGGCGTTCGCCGCCGCCGACGTGTTCGCCATGCCGGGGGTCGCCGAGTTGCAGAGCATCGCGACGCTGGAGGCGATGGCCAGCGGGCTGCCCGTGGTCGCCGCCGACGCCATGGCGCTGCCGCACCTGGTCGACGGCAACGGCTACCTGTTCCAGCCGGGAGACGTGACGGCGCTGGCCGGGCACCTGACGCGCATCCTCGCCGACGACGCGCTGCGTGAGCGCTTCGGCCGGGCCAGCCGCGAGCTCGCCCTCACCCACGACCACCAGGCCTCCCTCGCCCGTTTCGAGCAGATCTACGATGAGGTGGCACGATGAGCGAGCAGACGGCCGGCACCGTGACCGTGGCGGGCACGCTGGTCGCCCTGCTGGCGTTCGGCTACGCCGAGTTCATGCTGCCTGACCGGCCGCTGCTCAGCGACTACGCGCTGGTCTCCGGCGGGCTGCTGCCGGTGGTCATCGGCATGCTCGCCCTGGCGTCGGCCTGCCTGTCGCTGGCGTACGGTCTCGCGACCGGGGAGCCGGGGCGCACCGCGGCCACCAGGGTGCTGCTGCTGGCCGCGGCCGGCGGCCTGATGTTGTGCGCGCTGTTCCCGACCGACGCCACGGTGATCAAGTCGGTGTCCGGGGAGATTCACCGCTGGGCCGGGGCGGTCGTCTTCACCACGCTGCCCGTCGCGGCGTGGGGGCTGGCGCGCGGGCGTGCGGCGCTGCCGCGCTGGACCGCGGTCAAGGCGCTGAGCGTGACTTCCGCGGTGGCGCTGGCCGTCTACCTCGCGGCACACCCGGCCTCCTTCACCTCGCCGTGGATCGGCGGCGAGGCCTACTACGGGCTGCTGCAGCGGGGTCTGGTGCTGACCGAGGTCGTGCTGGTCGCCGCCATGGCGGTGGCCTTCATGATCCGCCGGACCGTCATGGCCCCACCGGTGGCCGGCGCCGCCCCGGCGGCACGCGACGAACGGCTGGCCGCCTGAGGCGCGGGGCCGCCCCGGTGCCGGCCGGCCGCCGCGCGGGCATGCTTCGCCGCCCGCCGAAAGGATGTCGTTCTAGCGTGAGCCCATGCTCATCACCCGTCATGCCGAAGCCCGCGCGCTGCTCGCGGACCCCCGTTACGTCCCGCCGCCGGTGCGGCAGGACGGCGAGCCCGGAACGCTCGCCTGGCTGCGCTCGCGGGTGTCGCGGTTCAGTCATGGGGAGGTCCACGCTGAGCGGCGGCGGGTGCTGACCGCCGTTCTGGCGACGCTCGACGCGGACGCGCTGCGATCGGCGGCCGGAGAGCTGACGCTCGAACGCGGGGGCGACTGGCGGGACGTTCCCACCGCGGTGCTCGGCGCCGCTCTCGGCTTCGACGACACCGGCCGCCTGACGAAGGCCGTACGGACCGCCGCGACGGGTTACCTGTCCGGCGTGGAGAGCCCCGAGGCGGACGCCGCGGTCACCGACCTGATCCGGCTGGCCGGCGGCACCACCCCCGAAAGCCCCGAAAGCCCCGAAAGCATCGCCCGGATCTCCCTGCTCCTCCAGGCCCACGCCGCCACCGAGGGCCTCATCGACGCCGCGCTCGGACACGCGCGGACCCGCTCAGCCACGTTCCCCCGCACGGACCCCGGCGATGACGCCTGCGCGGAGCCCGGCGGACAGGTGGACGGGTTGCTGGATGAGGTGCTTCGGCTTGACCCGCCGTTGCAGGCGACGCGGAGGGTCGATCGGCGGACCGGCGCGGAGATGGTGATCGATCTGGTGGCGGTGAACCGAGACCCTGACGTGTTCGCGGATCCCGGCCGGTTCGACGCCTCGCGGGGTGCGACGCCGCACCTGACGTTCGGCGCGGGCCTGCGGCCCTGCCCCGCCTCCCGGCACGGGCTCGCCCTGGCGGCGGGCGTGCTGGAGGCGCTGCTGGGTAAGGGGCACGGATGAGCGCGAGGTTCCGTGAGCTGCACCGGCCGGGCGACCCCCTGCTGCTGCCCAACGCCTGGGACTACGGCTCGGCGGCGCTGCTCGCCCGGCAGGGGTTCGCCGCCATCGGCACGACCAGCCTGGGCGTGTCCGCCGTGCACGGCAAGCCCGACGCGGGCGGCGCCACCAAGGCCGAGACGGTGGCCCTGGCCAGGACGGTCAAGGACCTCGGCGTGCTGGTGAGCGTGGACGTCGAAGGCGGCTTCAGCGACGATCCCGCGCAGGTGGCGGAGCTCGTCGCGACGCTGGCCGGGCTCGGCGTCGTGGGCGTCAACCTGGAGGACGGCCGGGCCGACGGCACACTGCGCCCGATCGAGGCCCATCAGGCGATCATCGAGGCGGCCAAGGGACACGGCGTGTTCGTGAACGCCAGGACCGACACCCGCTGGCTGGGGACCGGCGACACCCTGGAACGGGTGCGCGCCTACGGGCACGCGGACGGCGTCTTCGTGCCCGGACTCAGCGAGCTGGGCGAGATCGCGCGGCTGGTGGAGAGCACCCCGCTGCCGGTGAACGTGCTCTACCAGCCGGGCGGGCCGAGCCTGGCCGAGCTCGCGGGGGCAGGCGTGGCGAGGGTGAGCACCGGGTCGCTGCTCTACCGGGCGAGCCTGCGGGGCGCCCTGGCCGAGCTGCGGGCCGTACAGGGAGAGCCTGAGCCCGCACTGCCCACCTATGCGGACATCACCGCCATGCTGCCTGAAGCACAATAATCGGAGCATGCGCTTCGACATCCTCGGGCCGACCGAAGTGCGCGACGACAGCGGAGCGCCGGTGGCGCTCGGCGGTCCGCGGGTGCGCGCGCTGCTCGCGCTGCTGGCCCTGGAGGCGGGCCGGATCGTCGGCTCGGACCGGCTCGTCGACGTCCTGTACGGGACACGGCCTCCTGACGGCGTGGCCAACGCGCTGCAGTCGCAGGTGTCCCGGCTGCGCAGGGCGCTGGGGCGTGACCGGGTGGAGTTCCATCCAGCGGGCTACCGGCTGGTGGCCGACCCGCTCGACGTGGACGCGCACCGCTTCGAGCGGCTGACCGCAGCGGGCCGGCAGGCGTTGACCGGCGGCGATCCCCGGCGCGCTGCGGCGCTGCTGCGTGAGGGACTGGAGCTGTGGCGAGGGGTGCCGCTGGCCGACGCCCCGCACGCGGAGGCGGCCGCCGCCCGGCTGGAGGAGCTGCGGCTGGCCGCCATCGAGGACCGGGTCCAGGCCGAGCTGGAGCTGGGCCGCCACCGTGAGCTGGTGGCCGAGCTGAGCCAGCTCACCGCCGCCCACCCGCTGCGTGAGCGGCCGCGCGCCCAGCTCATGCGCGCCCTGTACGGCAGCGGCCGCCAGGCCGAGGCGCTGGCGGCCTTCGACGAGGGGCGGCGCATCCTGGACGAGGAGCTCGGCATCGAGCCGGGCGCGGAGCTGTCCGCCACCCGCCTCGCGGTGCTGCGATCCGATCCGGCCCTGGGCGTCCCGGGCGCGAGCATCCCAGCCCCGGGCGTGCCGGGCGCGGGCGTGCCGGGCGCGCCGGCGGTCAGGCAGGGCATCCGCGCCCAGCTCACCAGCTTCGTCGGCAGGGCGGAGGAGCTGCGTCAGGTGAGCGCCGAGCTGGAGGCGACCAGGCTGGTCACGCTGATCGGCCCGGGTGGCGCCGGGAAGACCCGGCTGGCCGTCGAGGCCGCCGCCCGGACCGGGGGTGACGTGTGCGTCGTGCAGCTCGCGCCGGTGACCGACGGGCCGGACGTGCCACTGGCCGTGCTGGCCGCGCTCGACATCCGCGATCGTACGAACGCCCGTGACCTGCCGGTCGTCGAGCCGATGGCCCGCCTGGCGACCGCGCTCGCCGACCGCAGGCTGCTGCTGGTGCTGGACAACTGCGAGCACCTGATAGAGGCGACGGCGGCCCTGGCCGACACGCTGCTGGCCGCCTGCCCCGCCCTGCGCGTGCTGGCGACCAGCCGCGAAGCGCTCGGCATCACCGGTGAGTGCATCCTGCCCGTCTCACCGTTGGCGTTGCCGCCGCCGGACGCCGCCGACCCGCTCGCCTACCCCGCCGCCCGGCTGTTCGCCGACCGGGCCGCCGCGGTGCGACAGGCGTTCGAGGTCACCGGGGAGAACGCGGCGCAGGTGATCCAGATCTGCCGGGCGCTCGACGGGCTGCCGCTGGCCATCGAGCTGGCGGCGGCCAGGCTGCGCACGCTGTCGCTGCCGGACGTGGCGGCCCGGCTGGACGACCGGTTCAGGCTGCTGACGCGCGGCAGCCGTACGGCGTTGCCCAGACACCAGACGTTGCGCGCGGTGGTCGCGTGGAGCTGGGACCTGCTGGACGACGGCGAGCAGGCGCTGGCCCGGCGGTTGACGGTGTTCGCGGGCGGCGCGACCGCGCGGGCGGCCGAACGGGTGTGCGGGCTGCCCGAGGACGTGCTGTTCTCGCTGGCGGAGAAGTCGCTGGTCGAGGTCGTCGACGGCCGCTATCGGATGTTGCGGACGATTCGCGCGTTCTGCGCCGAGCGGCTGGAGGAGGCCGGCGAGGCGGAGGCGATCCACCACGCGCACGCCGCCTACTACCTGGACCTGGTGAGCACCGCCGACCCGCACCTGCGCGGCGCCGAGCAGCTCGACTGGCTGGCCCGCCTGGACGAGGAGAGCGACGACCTCGCCGCGGCCGTGCGCTGGGCCACCGAGTCGGGTCCGAGTGAGCTGGCCTTACGGCTGGTCGCGCTCGCCGCCTACTACTGGTGGATGCGCGGTCATCGCGCCGCCAGCGCTCACCTGGCCGCCGACCTGCTCACGCGCGTCGGCGACCAGGTGCCGGCCGGCCTGAACGAGGAGCACATGATGTGCCTGCTCGTCGCCGCGTGGGCCGGCAACATCGGCGCGGAGCACTCCGCCCGGCTGCACTCGCTGCGCGACCTGCTGCCCAAGGAGTATCTGCCTGCGCGGCTGGAGTTCCTGACGATGCTCCTGCCCATGTTCACCGGCCCACCACCCGCCTTCGAGGTGCCGTACCACCAGCACGAGATCATCGACAGGCTGCCGCCCTGGCCGAGAGCGCTCACCCACTGCGGCACGGCGTTCCTGCTGCAGATCGAGGGGAGGGTGGAGGAGGCGAAGGCCGAGTTCGAGCAGGCGCTGGGGGCTTTCCGACGCCTGGGCGAGCGCTGGGGGTGCATGCTCGTCCTGTCGGGGCTCGGCGACCTCGCCTTCGAGCAGGGCGACTACGCGTCCTCTTACGCGATGGCCGACGAGGCGCTGAAGCTGTCGCGCGAGCTGGGCGCGATGGCCGACATCTCGGAGAGCCTGTGCCGCCGGGCCGACGCCGTCGCCCGCACCGGAGACCTGGCCGGCGCGGAGGAGGACTACCGCCTCGCGGTCCAGCTGTCCCGCCGGATCGGCTCGGCCGACACCCTCGCCAGGGCCTACTGCGGGCTGGGCGAGGTGGCGCTGGCCCGGGATGACCTGGGTGAGGCGCGCCGCCAGTTGGAGCGGGCGCTGGCCGAGTGCCCCGACCAGTGGTACAGCACCGAGGAGCTCACCGTCCGCATCAAGGCGGGGCTGACCCGGCTGACGGTCAGCGGGCGGTAGGAGATCGGTCAGCGCCGGCCTCGATCGTGGGCGGCATGACGAAGAAATGGGCCACGCTCACCATCGCGTGCCTGGCCACCCTCCTGCTCTCGCTGGACCTCACGGTGCTGCACCTCGCGCTGCCGAGGCTGGTGGCCGACCTCGGCGCGAGCTCCACCGAGCTCCTGTGGATCGGCGACATCTACGGCTTCGCGCTGGCCGGCCTGCTCATCACCATGGGCAACCTCGGTGACCGCATCGGGCGCAAGCGGCTGCTGCTCATCGGCACGGTGGCCTTCGGCGCCGCCTCCGCGGTCACCGCCTACGCGCCCAGCCCGGAGCTGCTCATCGCGGCCAGGGCGCTGCTCGGCGTGGCCGGTGCGACGATCATGCCGTCCACCTTGTCGATCATCCGCAACGTGTTCACCGATCCGGGTGAGCGGACAGCCGCGATCGGCGTCTGGAGCGGGATGAGCGCGGCCGGGTTCGCCGTGGGCCCGGTGGTCGGCGGGCTGCTGCTGGATCACTTCTGGTGGGGGTCGGTGTTCCTGATCAACGTGCCGATCATGGCGATCGTGCTGGTCGGCGGCATCATGGTGCTGCCGGAGTCGCGCAACCCGGACGCCGGTCGCATCGACCTGCCGAGTGTGGCGCTCTCCTTCGCCGGCATCATCGCGGTCATCTACGCCATCAAGGAGGCGGCGCATCAGAGTCCGGCGCACGCCGACGTGCTGGTCGCGGGGGTGCTGGGGATCGCCTGCCTGGTGGCGTTCGGCCTGCGGCAGACGCGGCTGGCCGAGCCGCTGATCGACGTGCGGCTCTTCCGGCGGCGGGCGTTCTCGGCGTCGATCGGCACCAACCTGCTGGCGATCTTCACGATGATGACCATGTCGCTGATCTTCGCGTGGTACTTCCAGCTCGTGCTCGGCTGGTCGCCGTTGCAGGCCGGGCTGGCCGGGCTGCCCGGCGGGCTGAGCGGCGCGCTCGGCGGGATCCTCGCCGCCAGGCTCATCAACCCCCTGGGCAGGAACGGGGTCGTGGCGCTCGGGCTCGCCATGAACGCCGCCGCGTTCCTCTACTACAGCACGCTCGGCCTGGAGCTCAACTATCTGGTCATGGTGGGGTTCATGCTGGTGGGCGGCATGGGCATCGGGCTGGCGTTCACCGTGAACAACGACAACGTGCTCGCCACGGTCCCCGCCCAGCGCGCGGGGGCGGCGGCCGCGGTGTCGGAGACGTCGTTCGAGCTGGGCGGCGCGCTCGGCATCGCCATCCTGGGCACCCTGCTGAACAGCACCTACAGAGGCGCCCTCCAGGTGCCCGCCGGCATCCCGGCGCAGGCGGCCAGGGAGTCGATCGCGGGGGCGCTCACCACGGCCGAGTCGCTGCCGGCCGAGCAGGCCGGGCAGCTCATCGGGGCCGCCCGGACGGCCTTCGTCGAGGCGGTGCACGTCACCTCGCTCGCCACGGCCGCGATGCTGGCGGTCGTGGCGGTGATCGCCCTGGTCGGGTTGCGCGGCGTACCCAAGGTGATCCCGGAGGAGGTGCTGACCCGCGCGCATTCCTAGCAGCTTCGGTGGCGCGCGCCGCGCATGACGCGCGCCACCCGGGCGAGGGCTTAGCCGAACAGGCCGTTGACCCGCTCGTTCGCGCCGTCCAGGGCGTTGACGTCGGCATTGCGGGAGAAGATCGCGTCCATCGTCTCCGTCATCGTGGCGGTGATGTCGGCCCAGTGGTCGGCGATGGGCGCCAGGTGCGTGGTGCCCTCCTCGACGTGCATGGTGAAGGGCTTGACGTCGATGCCCGCCTTCTCGAACGCCTGCTCAGCCCTGGCCTGGGCGCTCTTGATCGCTGGGAAGACGACGGCCTGGTCCGCCACGATCTCCTCCTGGCAGGCGGCCGAGCCGAGGAACTTCACCCAGGCCCACGCGGCGTCCGGGTTGTCGGTGGAGGCCGAGATGTTGTCGGCCAGGCCGTTGAAGAGGCTGGCCCGCTTGCCGGTGGGGCCGACGGGGGTCGGCGCCAGAGCCGACTTCACGCCCTTGAGGTTCCAGTACGACTTGGTGTTCCAGCTACCCTCGGTGACCATCGCGTACTTGCCGGCCCCGTAGGCGTCTATCTGTCCCACGCCCGCGCCGGCGATCGCCATGCTGGGCATGTAGCCCTTGTCGATCAGGGAGGTGAACCACGTGATGGTCTCCTTGAACTTCGGGTCGGCGTAGTTGAACCGGCTGGGCCACGGGTTCTGGTCGGCGTACTGCCAGCCGTTGCTCATGGCGTACATGCTCCACTCGGTCTGGCCGAAGCCCGCGCCGCTGCCCACCAGTCCGAGGCCGTAGACGGCCACCTTGGTCTTGTCGAAGCCGGGCTCGTCACCGCGTTTGCCGTTCTTGTCCACGGTGAGGTGGGCGATGGTCTTCTCGTAGCTGCCGCCGTCCCGCGGGTTCCACTCCAGCTTCTCCATGTCCTCCGGCTTGAGGTTCGCGTCCTTGAGCAGCTCGGTGTTGTAGATGACGGCGACCGTGTCGAAGTCCTTCGGCAGGCCGTACCTCTTGCCGTCCTTGGTGACCCACAGGTCCGCCAGGCCGTCCTGGTAGAGGGCGAGGTCCACCTTGTCCTTGGCGACCAGGTCGTCGAGCGGCATGATCTGGCCCTGGGCGGCGAAGTCGGGGTAGCGCGACAGGTGGCTGACGAACACGTCGGGGGCGGTGCCGGAGACGAAGGCGGTCGTCAGGGTGTTCCAGTAGTCGTCCCAGCCGTACTGGGTGATCTTGACCTTGTAGTTCGGGTTCGCCTTCTGGAAGGCGTCGGCGCAGGCCTGGTACTGCGGCTGCTGGGCGACGTCCCACAGCCAGTAGTCGATGGTCGTGGAGCCGGCGGCGGCATCGCCGCCTTCGGCGGCGCCGCCGCCGCAGCCGGTGAGGAGCAGCGCCGCGGTCGCGGCGGCAGCGAGTGAGCGGAGGTGTCCCTGCATCACAGAACCTTCTTTGCATGTGTTACCAGTGGGGCGGCGGCTTACTTGACGCCTGTGTAGCCGATCGAGTCGATGACCCTGCGGCCGAGCATGGTGAACAGGATGATGATCGGCAGCGCCGCGAAGAGCGTGGCCGCCATGAGGCCCGCCCAGTCGGGGCTGCCCTGCGGGGTCTGGGATCGGAAGATGCCCAGGGCGACCGTGAGCACCCGCACGCTCTCGTCCTTGCCGACCAGGAGCGGCCAGAAGTAGTCGTTCCAGCTCGTGATGTAGGTGAGGATGGCCAGGGTGGCGATCGGCGCCTTGCTGACCGGCAGGATGATCCGGAAGAAGATCCGCACCCGGCCCGCGCCGTCGATGCGCGCCGCCTCCTCCAGGCTGGAGTTGACGCCGAGGAAGAACTGCCGCAGGAAGAACACCGCGAACGGCGTCATGAGCAGGCCGGGCAGCACGATGCCGAGGTAGGTGTTGAGCAGGCCGAGATCCTTGATCAGGATGAAATTCGGCAGCGTGGTGAAGATCGGCGGCACCATGAGCGCGGTGAGGAAGAGCAGGAAGACCGCGTCACGGCCGGGCCAGCGCAGCCGGGCGAAGGCATAGGCGGCCATCGCGCTGAAGAACACCTGCCCGGCCGTGGTGACGGTGGCGACCACGATCGAGTTGCGCAGGAAGAGCCAGAAGGAGACGGTGCCGCTGGAGCCGCCTTCGGCGACCGCCTCGGCGGTGGTGGACAGGCCCAGCACCCGCCGGTAGGCCCCGAGCGTGAAGTCGACGGGCAGCAGATCGGTGGCGCCGGCGGCCAGCGAGCGGGTGTTGGAGAAGGAGGTGCGCAGCATCCAGTAGAAGGGGAAGAGCGTCACGATCATGACGACGACGAGCACGGCCCAGCCGGCGATCCGCCCCCAGGGGAGCTGCCGGCTCCGCATCGAGATGGCTGCCATCACGATCCCTTCAGGTCGGACTCGCCCGCCCGGCTGAGGCGGAGCTGCAGGTAGGCGATCCCGGCCAGCAGCACGAACAGCACCGATGACAGGGCGGCGGCGTAGCCGAAGTGGAAGCGGGTGAAGGCCAGGTCGTAGATGTAGTAGTAGATGACCCTGGTGGCGTTGATCGGCCCGCCGGCCGTGGTGACGGCCACGGTGTCGAACACCTGGAAGGACCCGATGACGGTGAGCACCATGACCAGCGCCATGACCGGGCGCAGCAGCGGCAGGGTGACCCGCCAGAAGATCCGCCACTCACCCGCGCCGTCGATCGCGGCGGCCTCGTAGACGCTGCGCGGGATCATCTGCAGCCCGGCGAAGATCAGCAGGGCGGTGTAGCCGACGTGCCGCCAGGTGTTGACCAGGGCGATGGTCGGGATGGCCAGCTCGGATTCGCCGAAGAAGGCCAGCCGGTCCACGCCGATCCACTCCAGCGCCGTGTTGACGATGCCGAGCTGGTAGTCGAGCATCCAGAACCACACCAGGGCGACCACCACGTTGGCCACCAGGAAAGGCAGCAGCACCACGCCGCGGACGAACATGGACTTCGTCAGCCGGTGCATGAGGACGGCCAGCAGGACCGACATGACGGTCTGCGTGCCGATGTTGATCACCACGTACTCGGCGGTGACCTTGAGCGCGTTCCAGAACAGGTGGTCGCCGAGCAATCGCTCGTAGTTGTCCAGCCCGATGAAGCGGGGCGGCGTGAGCACGTTGTACTGGGTCAGGCTCAGGTAGAAGCCGCGGATGGCCGGCCAGAGGTAGAAGAGCACGAAACCGAGTGCCGCCGGCAGCACGAACGCGAGCGCGACGGGCAGGTCGCCCAGGCTCCGGCCACGGCGGCGGGGAGGGGCGCCCCGTGACGCGGCCTCGGTCCGGCGAGGCGCGGCTTGGGCGGTGTCGCTGGTCATACAACCTCCTCGTGCCCGCCAGTCAGCGGTGCAGCAGCAGGTGCTGGAGAGCGGTGACCGCCGCTCCCCTGGCCCATTCGTTGAAGGCGAAGGGCTTGACGACCACCCGTACGGGGGTGGACGTCCAATGCGTGTGGCGAGCGAGCGCGGCCTGGAAGGCGTCCGCGCACACCTCGTACATGTGGACCGCCTCGCCGGAGAGGATCACGAGCTCGGGGCCGGTGATGTTGGCGACGGTGGCCACGATCTGGCCGAGGGCGGTGCCGGCCTCGTCGAGCACGCGGCGGGCGACGGGGTGGCCGTCGCTTGTCACGTCACGGGCCAGGGCCAGGCAGTCGTCGAAGGTGAGCTCGGGCCGGTCCAGCGCGGTGGCGACGGACCGGCGGATGGCCGGTGAGCTGGCGTAGGCGCGGGCGCACCCGCGGTGGCCCTGCTCGCACATGGGGCCCCGGTCGTCGATGGCGAGATGGCCGACCAACCCGGTGGCCCCGGACTTCCCGGTGACCAGCCGGTCGCCGACGACCATCCCGCAGCCGATGCCGGCTCCGACGGTGATCAGGGCGAAGGAGGAATGGCCGACGCCCTCGCCGAACCACTGCTGGACGGCGGTCAGGGCGCGGACGTCGTTGTCGAGCACGGTCGGCACGGCGACGGCCTCTTCGACGAGCCGGGCCAGGGGTAGCTGGCTCCAGCCGAGGAACGGCGAGGTGTGCACCACGGGGTCGCTGGGGGTGGCCGTGCCGGCGAGGCTGATGCCGACGGCCGACAGCGGCCGGCCCTCCTCCGTCAGGTCGGCGACCGTCTGGGCGATCTGCCCCAGGACGTTGTCGATGTCGTGGTCGATCAGCATCCTGGCGGTCTCTTCCTGGATGGTGGCGGCCAGGTCGGTGCGCACGGCGTACAGCTCGTCGGCGGTGAGCTTGATGCCGACGAACGACATGCGGGACGCGTCGACCTGGAGAGGCAGTGACGGCCGCCCGACTGTCGAGGGCCCCTCTCCCGCCAGCTGCTCACGCAGGTAGCCCGTCTCGATGAAGGGCTTGGTGACCTTCGTCAGCGCGGAGGGCGACAGGGCCAGCCGCCGGGCCACCTCGGCTCGGGACATGGGTCCGTGCACCAGCAACTCGACGAAGACCGAGCGCATGGCGTCCGTGAGCCGTTCACTCTGTGAGAACACGCGGCCCATGTTTGGGTAAGTTCATTCACTGTGTCAAGTAAAGACGTGATACCGATCACACCTGTTATCGTTCTGCGCCATATGAGATCAGGGTTCATTGACCATGTGCACTTATTGGGGTTAGTCTCCAGCCGCCCGAACACTGAAGAAGCCGGGGGACCGCCATGCCCGTAACTCCTCTCGACGAGCACTGCTGGGCGATCGACACGCCTGCTTCGACGTACGTGATCCGCGTGGAGGTGGACCCGGCGACCGGGGAGGCCGCGCCGGCGCAGATGTACTGGGGGCCCCGCCTGTCCACGGACGCGGCCCGCGAGCTCTCCGTGCGCGAGGCCCGCCGCCACGTCACGAGCTTCTCCGCCCCGACCGAGGTCGAAGAGCTCCTGCCGGTGGACGGGGGCGCCCGGTGGGGATCACCGTCGCTGCAGGTCTCCTTCGGCCACGCCCGCTCGGTCGAGCTGCGGTTCGCCGGGGCGGGCGTGCACGACGAGGGTGGCGGCGCCCGGCGGCTGGACCTCACGCTGGCCGACGCCCACCACCCGTTCGAGGTCGTGCTGTCCGTCCGGGCCCACGAGGACACCGACGTCATCGAGCGGTGGACCACCGTGCGCCACCTGCCCGATCAGGCGGGCGAGCCGGTCACCGTGACCCGGCTCGACTCGGCCAACTGGTTCGTCCCCGACCAGTCCGCCTACCGCTACAGCGGCGTCTTCGGCGCCTGGGCGGAGGAGTTCCAGCTCCAGCGCGCGCCGCTGCCCGTCGGGGAGCTGGTCTTCACCAGCCGCCAGGGCATCACCAGCCACCAGGCGAACCCCTGGATCATGATCGACGCGGGTGAGGCGGGCGAGGAGCACGGCGAGGTGTGGGGCGTCGCGCTGGCCTGGAGCGGAAGCTGGCGGCTGACCACCACCCACCGGCCCGAGGGCGGCGTGTCCGTCTCGGCCGGGTTCGGCCACGACGGCGTGCGCTGGACGCTCGAACCGGGCCAGGAGCTGACCGGCCCGCCGGCGCTCGGGCTCTACAGCTCCGGCGGGTTCGGCGCCGCAAGCCGGGCCTGGCATGAGTACGCCCGCCGCCACGTCCTGCCGACACCCGGCGAGGAACGGCCGGTGCTCTACAACTCCTGGGAGGCCACCACCTTCGCGGTGACCGAGTCCGGCCAGCTGGCGCTCGCCAAGACCGCGGCCTCGCTGGGCGTCGAGCTGTTCGTCATCGACGACGGCTGGTTCGGCGTCCGTGACGACGACACCACCTCGCTGGGCGACTGGTGGCCGCACCGCGAGCGTTTCCCCGCCGGCCTGCGCGGCATGCTCGACGGCATCCGCGACCTGGGGATGCGGGTGGGGCTGTGGGTGGAGCCGGAGATGGTCAGCGCCGACAGCGACCTCTACCGCGCCCACCCCGACTGGATCCTGCACCTGGAGAACCGCCGCAGGGACGAGAAGCGCAACCAGCTCGTGCTGAACTTCGCCCGGCAGGACGTCCGCGACTGGGCCCTGGACTGGCTCGACCGGCTGGTCACCGAGCTCGGCCTCGACTACTTCAAGTGGGACATGAACCGGCCCTTCACCCAGGCCGGCTGGCCGGAGCAGGGCGCGGCGCAGGACCGCGTCTGGATCGAGCACACGCGCAACGTCTACCACGTGATGGACCGGCTGCGGGAGCGGCACCCCGGGCTGCGGATCGAGTCGTGCTCCGGCGGCGGCGGCCGGGTGGACCTCGGCATCCTGCGGCGCACCGACGAGGTCTGGCCGTCGGACAACACCGACGCCAAGGACCGCCAGCAGATTCAGGACGGCTTCTCCCAGCTCTATCCGGCGAGCACGATGTCGGCCTGGGTGACCGACTCCCCCAACGTCACGACCGGCCGGGCCATGCCGCTGCGCTACCGCTTCCACGTGGCCATGGCCGGTGTGCTGGGCATCGGCGGCGACCTGCCCGAGTGGTCGCCGGAGGAGCTGTCGGAGGCGGCCGACCTGATCGCCCAGTACAAGTCCGTGCGCCGCGTCATCCAGCACGGCGCCCAGTTCCGGCTGGCGGGCACGCCGGGGCAGGAGCGCTCGGCCGTGCAGTACGTGCTGGACGACCAGGTCGTGGCGCTGGTCTACAACCCGCTGGGCAACGCCAAGCGCGGCCCGCGGCGGCTGCGCCTGACGGGGCTGGACCCGGACGCGCTGTACGAGGTGGTGCTGGGCGGCGACGCCGGGGAGGGCAGGCCGGGCCGGCTCGCGCACGGGTCGCGCTGGCACGGCTCGGCCCTGATGGCGGCCGGCATCAGGCCCGCCGCCTGGGAGCCGATCGGGGCGGACTACCGCAGTGACCTGGTGGCGTTCAGGCGGGTGAGCCGCTGATCGTCAGACGCCGGGGTGGGCGGCGCACGGGCCGGTCCGCGTCGGCGTGAGCGTGCCGAGGCGGGAGCCGATGAGTCTGGCCAGACCCTCGATGGACTGGATGCCCTGGCCGTGGCCCGGCTGGAGATCTGTCTGCACCGACAGCAGCAGGTCCCTGCCGGGGCCGGTGACGCGGCCGTAACTGGTCACCGCCCAGGTGCCGCGCGCGAACGGGCGCGGCACCCAGCCGTTCTTGAGCGCCACCCGGTCGCCGGTCCTGGCGGCGGCGCTGACGCCCCAGTCCTGGTCGTGGTGGACGTGTCCCATCAGCCCGAGCACCAGTCCCCGCTCGGCGGCGCTCAGCCCGCCGCCGCCGTCCACCAGCAGTTCGAGCAGCCGGATCCGGTCGGCGGGACTGGTCCGGGTGCCGCCCCAGTAGCGGGTCGGCCCCGGGATCGTCTCCGCCAGCCCGATCCTGCGGTAGTAGGCGCTCAGCCCGGCTCCCCCGCCGATCCGCCACCACAGCGCGTCGGCGGCGAGGTTGTCGCTGCGGCGGATCATCCGTGAGGCGAGGTCCCGCTCGCTCTCACTCAGCCGGTCCCGGCGGGCCAGCCGCGCCATGAGGATGTCGACCTTGACGCCGCTGGCCGTGATCAGGCCGTCCTCGTGCGCCCCGTGGCCGAGCCGCACGCCGCTGACCAGGTCGTGGGCGCTGTAGACGATCCGCCCCGGCCGGCCGCGCAGATAGCGGTCCGCCTGACGGGTCAGCCTGGCCCGCGCCGCGGCGGCCGCCGCCGCGTCGGGCATCGTCAGCACGCAGCGCGCGACCACCGTGGTCAGGCTCGCCGCCGCGGGCGCGATCGGGGCCACGGCACCTGCGCAGCCGGCCGGCAACAGAAACAGCGGCATCACCAGGGCCATCCCGGCCCACCATCTCGCACGCACCCGCGCCCCCCATGGTCTTTATGGGGGTCTGATGCTCACCTTGCCCAGTTGTCGCATTGGACACACCTGTCCCTATAGGTACTGGGATAGGAACTCTGCGGTCGCGTCCACCGCCTGCGTGACGTACGGCTCGCGGTCGTACAGGTCGATGTGCCGCTTGGCGTCCAGCCACACCAGCCGCTTCGGCTCGTCCAGCCGCTTGTACGCCTCCTCGGCGCCCTCCGGTGAGCAGAACCGGTCGACCACACCGTGCACGATCAGCGCCGGCCTGGGTGAGAGGAAGTCGGCGCCCATCATGTTGTCCATCGTGATCAGCTCGCGCACGCTCGCCCTGGTGACCCGGTTCGCCCAGTGCGGCGACACCGACCGGTCCGTGCCGTAGTAGGCGTACGGCTCGTCGCCGGGCATGGCGGCCTCGCCCTCCTCGGCGACGGCCGGCAGATACTCCACCGGCCCGCCCTGGTCCTGCCGCTCCAGCACCTCGGTGAACGAGCCCAGCGCCGCCTCGTAGTCCATGCCCGACCGCATGCCGTAGGGGTTGTTGTAGGCCCCCGCGATGCCGGCGAACGCCTTCACCCGGGGGTCGAAGGCGGCGAACTTCAGCGCGTAGCCGCCCCCCAGGCAGATGCCGACCGCGCCGATCCGGTCCCCGTCGACCTCGGGCCTGGCGCGCAGGAACGACACCGCGGCCCGCAGGTCCTGCAGCTTGCCCTGCGGGTCCTCGTGGCAGCGCGGCTCCCCGCCGGACTCGCCCCAGTTGCGGTGGTCGAAGGCCAGGGTGACGTAGCCGCGCTCGGCCAGCCGCGCGGCGTACAGGCCGGTGACCTGATCGCGTACCCCGGTGAACGGCCCGGTGAGGACCAGCGCGGGACGCGGCCCTTCCCCCTCCGGCACCCGGAGCTCTCCCACCAGCGTGACGCCGTCCACGGCGAACTCAGTCCTCATGCCCACAGTCTGATCGAAACGCCCGCGGCACGGCAGGGGCCGCGGGCGTTCCGGGACGATCAGGAGTCGAAGCCGAGCCCCATCCGGTCCAGTGCCCGCAGCCACAGGTTGCGCCTGCCCTGGTGCTGATCGGCCTGGGCGATCGACCAGCGGGTGAACTGGATGACCCCCGACCGCACCGGCTCCGGCGGGAACGGGACCGGCTTCTCCTTCACCATGCGCAGCTCGGTCCGCTCGGTGCGCTCACCCGACAGCAGGTCGAGCATGACGTTCGCGCCGAAGCGGGTGGCGCCGACGCCCATGCCGGTGTAGCCGACCGCGTAGGCCAGCCGGCCGCCGTGCGCCTGCCCGTAGAAGGCGCTGAAGCGGCTGCAGGTGTCGATCACGCCGCCCCAGCGGTGCGAGAACCGCACGTCCTCCAGCTGCGGGAAGGTGTCGTAGAAATGCCCGGCCAGCTTGGCGAAGGTCTCGTCGCGCTGGTCGTACTCCGGCTTGACCTGGCCGCCGTTGTAGTAGACGGCGTCGTAGCCGCCCCACAGGATGCGGTTGTCGTCGGTCAGCCGGTAGTAGTGAAACTGGTTGGCCGAGTCGCCCACGCCCTGCCGGTTACGCCAGCCGACCTCGGCGAGCTGCCCGTCGCTGAGCGGCTCGGTGGTCAGCGCGTAGTCGTACACCGGCACCACGAAGTGCCGCAGGCGGCGCAGCAACGGCGGGAAGACGCCCGTGCCGAGCGCCACCCGGCGGGCCGTGACCGCGCCCTGCGGAGTGCGCAGGCCGATGCTGACGCCGTCGTCGTGCAGCGAACGTACCGGCGTACGCTCGTAGACCCGCACGCCGAGCCGGACGCACGCCTCGCGCAGCCCCCAGGCCAGCCTGGCCGGGTCCACCATCGCGCAGCCGCTGCGCTCCCACAGGCCGCCCAGGTAGGTGGGCGAGTTGACCTCGGCCCGCACCTGCTCCCGGTCGAGCGGCACGTAGTCGAGGCCGAGCTGCTCGATGAGGTCGAGGTGCTCGTGCAGCGCGTCGAGCTGCCACGGCTCGGTGGCGACGTTCAGCTCTCCGGTGCGTTCGAAGGAGCAGTCGACGCCGTAGCGCTGCAGCGTCCGCTCGATCTCGTCCAGGTTCTCGACACCCATGCGCTCCAGCCGGTCGATCTCGTCCGGCCAGCGCTCCAGCCCGTTGGGCAGGCCATGGGTGAGGGTCGCCATGCAGAACCCGCCGTTGCGGCCGGACGCCGCCCAGCCGATCCTGCGGCCCTCCAGCAGGATCACGTCCTGCGAGGGGTCTCGCTCCTTGGCCATCAGGGCGGTCCACAGCCCCGAGAAGCCGCCGCCGACCACGACCAGGTCGGCGCTCGTGTTGCCGACGAGCCGCGGTCGCGGCTCGGGCCTGGCTGGACTGTCCAGCCAGTACGGCTTGCGCTCCGCGTCAGCAAGCGCCTTCAGCGGATCCACACATCCCACATCCCTTACGGTGACTTCTGTCTATGAAAATCGCGGGACCAAACGGTGATCACGCGCGGGTTCCCCCCGCCGAAATCCGATCTCGCCTCCCTGTTCTTTGCCGTAGGACCCTCGCTGACGCGCGGGAAAACTCATGCGCGGACGCGCCGCCGTGCGGCCACCGCGTTGGCGATCGCGATCAGCACGCCGATACCGAAGATCAGCGTACCCATCACGTTCACCTGAGGTGGAATGCCGGTCTTGACCGAGCCGACGATCCACAGCGGGAAGGTGAGCGTCGAGCCGTTGACGAGACTGGTGACGACGTAGTCGTCGATGGACAGCGCGAACGCCAGCATCGCCCCGGCGAGCACGCCGGGCAGGATCGACGGCAGCGTGACCTGCCTGAACGTGGCCCACGGGCCCGCCCCGAGATCTTTGGCCGCCTCTTCCAGCGACGGGTCGAGCGTGACGACCCGCGCCCGC
Source organism: Nonomuraea sp. NPDC049714 (assembly GCF_044465295.1). Classification (NCBI taxonomy): domain Bacteria; kingdom Bacillati; phylum Actinomycetota; class Actinomycetes; order Streptosporangiales; family Streptosporangiaceae; genus Nonomuraea; species Nonomuraea sp. NPDC049714. The sequence continues at coordinate 44,077 of NZ_JBITLM010000008.1, forward strand.
ACGGTCACGGTCACGAAGGACAGCGAGAACAGCACGTGCGCGATGGTGATCGTGATCGCGTCGCGCGGCAGGTTGGCCGAGACGAACAGCGACAGCAGCGACGCGCCCATGACCAGCTCGGGCGTGGAGATGGCGGCGAACACCAGGAAGTTCGTCGCCCCCTGGCCGCGGAAGCGGTGCCGGCCGAGCGCCAGCCCCAGCATCGTGCCGAGCACCACGGTGATGGCGGTGCTGACCAGCGCGATCACGACCGAGTTCCACAGCGCGTCGGTCAGGTCCGGGATCGCGAAGAGCTGCGCGTACCACTTGAGGGTGAAACCGTGCCAGCTGGTGTTGGACTTGCTCGGCGTGTCGTTGAAGCCGAACAGGATCATCACGGCGATCGGGGAGGACAGCCAGGCGATGACCAGCCAGGTGTAGCCGTGCAGCAGCCGGTCACCGAGCCTGCCGCGCCTCATCGGGCCGCCGCCTCTAGGACGTTCTCGGTGCCGAGCACCCTGGCGTAGACGAAGATGCCCACGAGCAGCACCGCCATCAGGGTGAACGACAGCGCCGAGGCCGTGGGGTAGTCGTTGTTCACCAGGTATTCCGTCTGGATGATGTTGCCGATCATGGTGTTGCCGGTGCCGCCGAGCACCTGGGCGTTGATCGGATCGGCCGTGGCGGGCACGAACGTCATCAGCACCCCGGCGAACACGCCCGGCAGCGACAGCGGCAGCACCACCTTGCGGAACGCCGCCCCCCGCGTGGCGTACAGGTCCTGCGCCGCCTCCACCACGCGCGGGTCCACCCGCTCCAGCGACACGTAGATCGGCAGGATCATGAACGGCAGCCAGTTGTACGCCAGCCCCGCCACCACCGCGAAGGCCGTGGCCAGCACGTGGAAGTCCGGGGCCAGCAGGCCCCACCCCTTGAGCGTGCCGAACAGGATCCCGTCGTCGGACAGCAGGAAGCCCCACGAGATCGTCCGCAGCACGAACGACACGAAGAACGGCAGCAGCAGCAGGAACAGGTACATCGACTTGCGGTTGCCGCCCTTGAAGGCGATCCAGTAGGCCACCGGGTAGCCGATCACCAGCATGGCGGCCGTGGCCAGCCCGCCGTACAGCAGGGAGCGGGCGAACTGGGTGCCGTAGGCGCTGATCGCGTCGCCGTAGTTGGAGAAGCTGAACGTCATGACGAAGCCGTCGATCACGTTGCCGGTCTGCAGCGACACCGACGCCATGGCCGCCAGCGGCACCACCAGGAAGATCGCCAGCCACATCCAGCCCGGCAGCGCGAGCAGGTAGGGGGTGAGCCGTCTCATCGGCCTAGGCCTGGGTGATCGACTGGAAGATCGGGTTGAACACCTGCTCCTGCGCGGTGGTCAGCTTGGTGTACGTGCGCAGCTTGGCGTAGTCGGCCTCGGTCGGGAACATCAGCGGGCTGTCGACCATGTCCAGCAGCGCCTTCTTGTCCTCGCCCGTCGCGCTCCCGGCCTTCTCGCGCAGCAGGTCCTGCACCGCCGGCACGGGGGTGACGAACTGGATGTACTCGTCCAGCTCGGCGGCCACCTGGGGCTTGTAGAGGTAGTCCATGAGCATCATCGCGTCCACCGGGTTGGCGGCGCCCTTGGGGATCAGCATGTTGTCGGTCCAGATCGTGCCGCCCTCGTCCGGTACCACGAACTTGACCGGCTCCCCGGCGAGCTGCCGCTGGAACACGTCGCCCGACCAGGCCATGGTCACCCAGACGTCGCCCTTGGAGACGGCGTCGATGTAGTTCTGGTCGTAGTACTTGCGGACGATCCCGGCCTCACGCTGGGCCTTGAGCTTCTCCCCAGCCTTCTTCCAGTCGGCCTCGGTGGACTTCTCCGGGTCGAGGCCGAGGGCGATCATGCCGAAGTTGGCGATCTCCTGGGCGTCGCTCATCATGCCGACCCGGCCCTTGTACTTGGGGTCGAACAGGGCCTGGATGCTGGTGATGTCGTCCTTGACGTACTTGGTGTTGTAGGCGATCCCGGTCACGCCCGAGGTGTAGGGGATCGTGTGGACGTTGCCGGGGTCGTAGGAGCGCTGCTTGTACTTCTCGCCGGCGTTGGCCAGGAAGTTCGGCATCTTCGACGGGTCCAGCGCCACCACGTAGCCAAGCTCGATCATGTGCTGGAGCTGGATGCCGTTGGTCATCACGACGATGTCGTAGCCCAGGGACTGGCCGGCGCGGAGCACCGGGTCGGCCTTGCCGAAGAACTCCGCGTTCTCGTTGATGACCTCCTTGTACTCGTAGGAGATCCCGGTCTCGCTCTTGAACTTCTCCAGCGGGCCCTTGTCCTCCGGCATGTACTCGGGCCAGTTGGCGAAGATGACCTGGCCGTTCTTCTTCTGCTTGGACCAGTAGTCCTGGACGGCGTCGGCCTTGGGCGGAGCCGCCTTCTGCCCCTGCACGCCGCAGGCGGCCAGGGCGAGCCCGGCCGCCGACAGGCCGGCGATCCTGAAGGCGTCACGTCGGGTACGGGGCTGGGTCATCCCTCGGATGAGGGCAGGAGTGTGCAGGCCGTGCATGATCAACTTCCAATCACGTAAGAGTGCTGCGCCTGCCACGACAGCCAGACGGAGTCGCCCCGCTCCGCTGTGATCGTCGAGTCGTGCGCGTTCTGCTGGAACACCGTGATCTCGGCCCCGTCGGCGAGGCTCACGGTGTAGCTGTTGTAGGTGCCCAGGTAGACCACCTCGGCCACGGTTCCCGGCACGACGCTCAGGTCGCCGGCCGGCTCGTCCACGGACAGGGTGATCTTCTCGGGCCTGACGGTCACCGAGACCTCTCCGTCGCGCCCCGGCACCAGCACCCGGCCTTCCCCGACCTTCAGCACGCCTGCGGTGGCGGTGCCGGCCATCAGGTTGGAGGTGCCGATGAAGCCCGCCACGAACGTGGTCGCCGGACTCTCGTAGATCTCGCGCGGCCCGGCGAGCTGCTCCACCAGGCCGTCACTCATCACCGCGATCCTGTCGCTCATGGTCAGCGCCTCGTTCTGGTCGTGCGTCACGTACACGAACGTGATGCCGACCTCCCGCTGGATGCGCTTGAGCTCCAGCTGCATGGCCTGGCGGAGCTTAAGGTCGAGCGCGCCGAGCGGCTCGTCCAGCAGCAGCGCCCTGGGCCTGTTGACCAGGGCGCGGGCCAGCGCGACCCGCTGCTGCTGGCCGCCCGACAGCTCGCGCGGCCGGCGCTTCTCCCGGCCGGTGAGGTCGACGATCTCCAGCATCTCGCCGACCCGCCGCCGGATCTCCTCCTGCGGCGTCCTGCGCTGCTTCAGCCCGAAGGCCACGTTGTCCCAGACGCTCATGTGCGGGAACAGCGCGTAGGACTGGAAGACCATGTTCACATCGCGCTTGTTGGGCGGCACGTTCGTCACGTCCTCGCCGCGCAGCTTGACCACACCCTTGGACGGCTCCTCGAAGCCCGCGATCATCCGCATGGTGGTGGTCTTGCCGCACCCGGACGGGCCGAGGAGGGAGAAGAACTCCCCCTCGCCGACTGCCAGCGTCACGCCTTTCACCGCCTGCACGACTTCGCCGTGCGAGACGTACTCCTTGACGACGTCCTGTAGTTCGATCGCGCTGTCGGTCAAACCTCGCTCGGCCATTCAGGAAGATTCCCTTTGTGCGCTATTCGCCGATGTAGTGCATGACGTGCTTGACCCTCGTGTAGTCGTGCAGCCCGAATACCGACAGGTCCTTGCCGTAGCCCGAGTGCTTGAAGCCACCGTGCGGCATCTCCGACACGAACGGGATGTGCGTGTTGACCCAGACCACGCCGAAGTCGAGCATGTTCGACATGCGCATCGCGCGGCCGTGGTCGGAGGTCCAGACCGAGCCGCTCAGGCCGTAGCGGACGTCGTTGGCCTTGGCCAGCGCGTCGGCCTCGTCGGAGAACGTCTGGACGGTGATGACGGGGCCGAAGACCTCGTCCTGGATCATCTCGTCGTCCTGCTTGAGCCCGTCGACGACGGTGGGGGCGAAGAAGTAGCCCTGGTCGCCGATCCGGTGACCGCCGGTCACCACCTTGGCGTGCGCCGGGACGCGGTCCAGGAAGCCCTGGACCTTGGCGAGCTGGTTCTCGTTGTTGAGCGGGCCGTACAGGGCGTCCTCGTTGGACAGGTCGCCGGTCACGGTGGCGCCGGCCGCCTCGGTGAGCGCCGCCACGAACTCGTCGTGCACGCTCTCGTGCACCAGCACCCGGCAGGCGGCGGTGCAGTCCTGGCCCGCGTTGTAGAAGCCGGCGACGGCGATGTCCTCGGCGGCCTTGCGCAGGTTCTTCACGTCCGCGAACACCACGACGGGAGCCTTGCCGCCGAGCTCCAGGTGGACGCGCTTGAGGTCGTCGGCGGCGCTCCTGGCCACCGACATGCCCGCGCCGACCGAGCCGGTGATCGCCACCATGGCGGCGGTCGGGTGGGCCACCACCAGGGCGCCGGTCTCGCGGTCGCCGGTGACGACGTTGAAGACGCCGGGAGGCAGCACGCTGCCGAGGATCTCGGCGAGCTTCACCGTGGAGGCGGGGGTGGTGTCGGACGGCTTGAGCACGATCGTGTTGCCGGCGGCCAGCGCCGGGGCGATCTTCCAGACGGCCATCATCATCGGGTAGTTCCAGGGCGTGACCTGCCCGACCACGCCGATCGGCTCGTGCCTGATGACGCTGGTGTGCTCGGCCAGGAACTCGCCCGCCGTCGGGCCCTCCAGCGTGCGGGCGGCCCCGGCGAAGAAGCGGAAGTGGTCCGCGGCGACCGGGGTCTCGTCCTCGGCCATGCGGGCGCGCGGCTTGCCGGTGTTGAGGCACTCGGCCTCGTTGATCTCGTCGGCGCGCGCCTCGATCGCGTCGGCGACCTTGAGCAGCAGGTTGGCCCGCTCGCCCGGGGTGGTCCGGCCCCACGACTCGAACGCCGCGGCGGCCGCGGCGTAGGCGGTGTCCACGTCCTCCGCGCCGGAGACGGGGGCCTGGAGATAGGCCGCACCGGTGCAGGGATCGATGACGTCGGAGAAACGGCCGCTCTTGGCGTCCACGAGCTCACCGTTGATGAAGTTTTGCAGACGGGTCGTCATGCGCCCTCCCTGTCGGTCGGAAGACCGGAGATTGCTTTGTCCAAGGGTGACCTCAACGAGCTCGGTCGTGAGGCGGACTCTTACAGAGTAGGTGAAACCGGACAAGGGATTTCGTGGCGAAGATACCAAATTGCTACGAATTCGCTTGACAGGCGGGCCAGAACTGACAACATGTCGCACCAGGACGGCAATCCAGCGGGAACGCCCCTGTAACGCCGGGCCGCTAGGAGGGTTCCGCGAATGACGACGCCGCCGCGTGTACGCCGCAGCAACGACGCCGCGCCCGGGCAGTTCGTTCTCGACGATCTCGCCAAGCAGATCATCGAGCAACTCCAGTCCGACGGCCGCAAACCCTACGCCGCGATCGGCAAGGCGGTGGGCCTGTCAGAGGCGGCCGTACGGCAGCGCGTACAGCGGCTGCAGGAGTCCGGGGTCATGCAGATCGTCGCGGTCACCGACCCGCTCACGCTCGGCTTCCCCCGCCAGGCCATGATCGGCGTCACCTGCGAGGGCGACCTGGAGTCCGTGGCCGACGAGCTCGCCGCCATCGACGAGATCGACTACGTGGTGCTCACGGCCGGCTCCTTCGACGTCATCGTCGAGGTGGTGTGCGAGGGCGACCGCCACCTGCTGGAGATCCTCAGCAAGATCCGCGCCATCCCGGCGGTCCGCGCCACCGAATCCTTCGTCTACCTCAAACTCCGCAAGCAGACCTACTCCTGGGGCACCCGCTGACCCGGGCGCCCCAGGACTCTCCGGCGAAGAGCATCTACTCCGAGTTCGCCAGCTGGACGGTGGCGATCTCCCAGGGCCCCAGCGGCAGGCGCAGGATGCCGTCGGTGACGGGCAGCTCCTCGCCCGGTCGGCCGCGCAGGTCCGTGCGCCGAGCCTGGCTGAACGCCCCCTCGATGACCGCCTCGGTGGGAGTGTCCGAGAGCGCCACCACCCGCAGCTCCCGCCACTCGTCGCGGGCCCGCAGCGAGGTCATCGCCACGCCGTCCCCCGTCACCGACAGCCCGGCGGCCGGCGCGGGCAGGGGCAGGTACGGGGCGCCCGTCCCCGCGACCGTGAGCAGGTCGTGCCGGAACGTCTCCGCCGCCGGCGGCACCGCCGACCACGTCCCGCTGTAGGGCATCAGCGCCAGGCTCACCGAGCGCAGCCCGCGCGACTGGGCGGCCGGGGTCGGCAACTGGGGACCGGCGGGCTCGGGGCGCAGCGCGTGGCGGTTGCGCGACAGGTAGCCGATCGAGCGCAGCAGGGTGAGCGCCAGCTCGCCGCCCTCCTCCACCAGCTCGTACTCGGTGACGTGCTGCAGCAGCGCCGCCACGCCCCCGGCGGCCACCCACCCGGAGGCCGGGAAGGTCGGCAGCGGCTCCTCGCCGCACCCGCCCTCGGCGGTCAGGCCCCGGGTGACGACCGCGAACTGCCCCTCGGCGTGCGAGACCGCCGTCCGCTGCGGCAGCGGCACGTGCAGCCGCACCCGATGGTCGGCGCAGCGGTTGTCGAACTCCACGTCGAGCCGCACGTACGGCTCGCCCGCGCGCAGCTCGACCCGGGTGCGGACGGCGATCTCCTCGGTGGCCTCGGTCCGGGACGTGGCGGGGATCTCGGGGGTGCCCTCGATCCCGTCGCCCGCGCCGGGCCACCGGTGGGTGCGCCACACGTCGAAGGCGGCCACCAGCGGCCCCGAGCAGACCGTGGTCACCTGGACGGACTCCGGGTCGGAGACGAGCCGGTCCTCGGCCGGCGGCGCGTAGTTGTAGCTGTCGCCCACGTCGCCGCCGTCGACGATCCGGCCGGCGCCGGTGAGGGTGACCCCGTCGGGGCCTGTCAGCGTCAGGGTGCCGTCGCGCGCCACCTCGACGCGGAGCAGCCCGTTGTCGAGCACCCGCTCCTCGGTCCGCACGCCGGTGACGCGCGCGCCGTCGGCGGGCTCGGTCACGCTGTCGTACGGCGCGGGCCGCACGCTGGTGTGGCCGAGCGGCGGCGCCTCGACGAGCGCGGCCACGGTGCGGCGTGGCTGGGCGACGATCCGGACCCGGTGCACGCCGTCCAGCGCCCCGCGCACCTGGCCCACGTTGAAGGCGGCCGTCGACTCGCGGGCGACGGTGAAGGTCAGCACCCCGTCCGCCACGGACCAGCCGGTGATGTGCTGGCCGTACAGCTCGGTGCCGTGCACGAACGTCAGCGCCGTGGCCGGGTCCATCTCCTCGTCGAGCAGCAGCGTCGGAGCGTACTCCAGCGGCTGGACCGGCACCTTGGCGCCGGCCGGGTCCACCAGCGGGTCCTCGCCCGCCACGTCCAGCAGCACCACGCCGCGCCGGGCGGCGGGCGTCGGGTTGACGACGAGCACGCCGTCGGTCGGCACGGTGGCGGCGAGCTTCGCGGTGACCATGTCGCGGACGGCCTGCCCGAGGTGCTCGGCCTCGGCGATGCGGGCCGCCACCTGCTGGGCCGTCTCGTCCACGCCGCAGCCGGTCACCGAGTCGTGGCCGCTGGCGTCGACCAGCCGCCACCAGGCCATGTCGAGGAAGCGGCCGGGCCAGTCGTCGCCCCAGAGCGTGGCGAGCGGCTCGGCGTAGCGTTCGACCATCCGCTCGGCGCGGCCCATGGCCTGCTTGACGTGCGCGCGCACGGAGATGACGCCGGGCAGGATGTTGGCGCGCGCGTGCGAGCGCAGCTCGCCGGTCACGCGGGGCAGCCCGGCCACGTCGCCGGAGTGCGCCTCGATGTATCCGGACAGGGTGTCCATCCGGGCGCCGAGCTGGGAGACCATCTCCGGCAGCCCGCGCACCGGGGCCGAGTGGTCGGTGCCGTACATCGCCAGCAGCGGCCCCTCGGGACCGTGCCAGCGGCGCATCGTCTCGACGAACGCGGCCCCGCGCTCGGCCAGCTGCCCCGCGTCCTCGAACAGGTGTGCCCCGTTGCCGTAGCCGCCCGCCGGCAGGTACTGCGTCCGCAGCGCCGTCCCGTCGGGCGCGACCCACGCGAAGGCGTCGGTCGTCACCGACGAGGGCACGCCCCGGTAGACGCAGGCGTGCAGCAGCCCCGCCCGGTGCAGGATCTGCGGCATCTGCGCGGTGTGCCCGAACATATCCGGCAGATAGCCGACCGCCATGGCCCTGCCGAGCTTGTCGGCGCGGGCCATGCCGAGCTCCAGGTTGCGCACGATGTTCTCGCCCGAGCAGAGGAACTCGTCGAGCAGGATCTGCCACGGCCCGACCGCCAGCCGCCCGGACTCGACCAGCGCGGCGACGCGGTCGCGGTTCTCCGGCCGCACCTCCAGGTAGTCGTCCACGCAGGCGAGCTGCCCGTCGAGGGTGAAGTGGTAGGCGGGCTCGCGCTCCATCGTGTCGAGCACCTCGTCCAGCAACGCCACCAGACGCAGCCTGAACCGCTGGAACGGTTCGTACCACTCCCGGTCCCAGTGCGTGTGCGGGACGACGACGATCTCAGTGGTTCCAGTGGTCCCTGTGGTCTCTGCGGTGGTCACGCCGCTTCCCCTCCGATCTGCAGGTCATGCTGTACGGCATAGCGAGCGGCGATGCGCTGGGCGGTGACGATGTCCTCCAGGGCGCCGGCCGCGTCGGTGAGCGGCGGCGTGCCATCGGTGACGAAGGCGTGGAAGGCGGCCAGCTGCACCTCGAACGCCTCGGTCACGTCCCGCCACTCGGTGCGGCTCTCGGCCCCGGAGGCGTCACGGGACACCACGGTCAGCGTCGTCGGCGCGTTCATCAGGTAGGGCGAGGGGAAGGTCAGCTCCAGCGAGCCGCGGTCGTGGTGGACGACCACGGTCTCGCGGTAGGCGGGGTAGTCCTCCAGGTAGTGCCAGCGGATCTCGAACCGGCCGCCGGTGCGCAGCGGCCCGGAGATCTCGATGGATCCGGGCGCCGGCCCCCAGGTCTCGACGTGCGACACCTCGGCGGGCGAGCCGGACAGGCGGCGCAGCAGCGACAGGTCGTGGCAGATCGAGCCGAGCGCCACCGCGTACAGGCCGCGCACCCGCTCGGGCGCGGACGCGCCGAGAGCCTGCGAGACGAGCCCGCCCTCGGCCTCGCGCAGCGACGCCAGCAGCCCGGGGTCCACGTCGCGGGCCTGGGTCAGGTTGGCGAAGGCGAGCTGCGACTCCCCGCTGGGGTGCAGCACGGTCACCTCGATCGACCTGATCCGCTCCGGCCCGCCCAGCTCGGCCAGCAACGCCTCGGCCCTGCGGACGGCCGGGTCGTACTGCTTCATGTAGCCCACCATGAGACGGCCCTGGGGCAGCGCCGCCACCTCCGCGCGGGTCAGCGCCAGCGGCTTCTCGCACAGCACGGCGTAACCGGCCGCCAGCGCCCGCCGCACCGGCTCGCCGTGGGAGCCGGAGGCCAGCACGAGCACGGCGTCGAACCCGCCGGCCTCCAGCATGTGGCCGATGTCGGTGTGCCGGCCGGGCGCGCCCAGCCGGTCCCCCACGGTGTCGGCGAGCGTCTGCGACAGATCGCAGACGGCCGTCACCTCGAACAAATCACGGCGGCGCGACAGCAACGGTACGTACACCGCCTGCGTGACGGCTCCGCACCCGACAAGCGCGATCTTCAAAGCCCGCTCCTCCAGCGTGGTCTCACCGGCCAGCCCCTCCGGCATGGCCCGAACCGGCGTAAAGCCCGGTTCAAAGTCCGAGTGCCCTCAGCTTCTCGCGATTGGCGGCCTGATCGGCGATGTTCTGCGTAACTGATCGCCGTCCGGGCAGGGTGTCCTGCTCGACGATGACCCAGCCCTGATAGCCGATCTCCTCCAGCGTGCGGACCACGCCGGGCAGGTCGAGCTCGCCCTGGCCGAGCGGCGCGAAGCCGCCCCTGCCCATCAGCTCGCGCAGGTCCACCCCGTCGGCGATGGCCTGGGCCAGGATGCCGCGGTCGCCGTCCTTGATGTGCACGTGGCCGACGCGGGCGGCCCAGTCACGCAGCGCGGTCACCGGGTCGCCGCCGGCCAGCAGCAGGTGGCCGGTGTCGAGGCAGAGCTGCACGTCGGTCAGCTCCAGCAGCCGCTCGACGTCCTCGGGGGTCTCGACGTAGGTGCCGAGGTGGTGGTGGAAGGCGGGCTCGAAGCCCGCGTCGCGGCAGCGCTGGGCGGCCTCCTGGACGCGGGCGGCGTACGCGGCCCACTGCGACGGCTCCAGCCCTGGAGCGTTCCCGCCGGGGCGGGCGAAGCGGGCGGGCGAGCCGGAGCACCCGAGCGTCGGGCGCGGAGCCAGGTGCTCGGGGGCGGCGGGCGCCGCCGCGAACACCTCCAAGGTGGCGTCGAGCGCGGTCAGCCCCCGCTTGAACTCCTCGGCGTCGCTGTAGCGCAGGTCGGCCCAGCCGCCGGCGAGCAGCAGCCCGTCCAGGCGCTCGGCCAGGTCGTCCTTGGTGCCGAGATAGTTGATCGGGCCGAGGTCGATGCCCTCGTAGCCCGCGCCGGCGATCGCGCGCACCATCTCGTCGGCGGTCAGCGGTGGCGGCGCGTCGCTCAGTTCGAACACGCCGAAGCTCACCGGGGCGTTGGCGACACTTGTCAGGCGCATAGCGCCATCACCTCGTTCTCGTAGGTTTCCAGACGGTGCCGTCCCTCGTCGGCCGGGAGCAGCACCCGGTCGCCGCGGATCACCTGGCGGGCGCCGCCGGGGCGCACCAGGATGAGGCCGTCGGCGTCCAGGGCGAGCAGTTCGTCGCCCAGCCTGAGGAGCAGCGGTGCATCGGGGCCGGCGGAGATCGCCGTGCGGCCCGCGGAGACGGCGTCGAGGACCGAGCCGACGTCCTCGGCCAGCACCCAGGTGGTGGGCGAGCCGGGCAGGCCGTCCGAGCCGTGCTTGTGGAAGTCGCTGGCGCCGATCCAGACCAGGTCGGACCGCCAGGCGTCGGCCCAGGCCAGGGGCGCGCCCCAGCGCCGGTCCCACCAGCCGGAGTGCCAGACCTCGGCGACGCGGGGCCGCTCGGTCAGCGGCTGCAGCCAGGCGCAGTCGCCGCCCAGCGGGTGGTTGATCGAGATCAGCCCACCCTCGCGCCCGGCGTGCCGGACCCAGGAGTCGGCGGGCTCCCGGAAGTCCACCCAGCCGACGTCGCCGAAGACGTTGGCGTGGCCGCGGTCGGTGGTGACCTCCTGGCCGGGCAGCAGCGTGATGCCCCGGTCGGTCTTGGCCAGCTCGGGGTGGTGGCTGACGGTGTTGTGGTCGGTGACGGCCAGGAAGTCCAGGCCGCGTCCCCGGGCCAGCTCGGCCAGCTCGGCGATGGTCAGCGAGCCGTCGCTGTGCAGGGTGTGGGCGTGGAAGTCGCCGGCGAACCACCGCATGCCGCCGAGGTCGGGAATGTCCCGGCGCGGCGGGCGCTCCCCGGCCGGCGGCTCCTCCACCTCGGGCCGGGCCGGCGGCACGCCGCCGGTGTGGATCTCCAGCGTGAAGTCGAGCCCCTGAGGGGGCACCCGGTGCAGGCGCAGCCACACGTTCCAGACACCCGGCTCCGGCTCGCCCGGCAGATAGCCGGGCGTCGCCCAGTCCTCGGTGATCGTGTACGAGTCCCGCGCGCCGCCCGACCAGCCCCGGAAGCCGCCGGGCCCGCCGCAGCCCAGGTCGAGGACCCCCTGCGACCGGTCGTAGGCCAGCCGTACGGTCACCTCGGCGGTGCCCGCGGGCACCTCGAACGCCACCTCGCGCAGGATGCGCTCCAACCGGTCGTCCAGGCTCCAGTGGCCCCGGATCACACTGATCGCGCTCATGCCGACACCAGCTCGCCGTCCCGGTAGGCCAGCGCGCGGTCGCGTCTGGGCACCGCGTACCCCTGATCTCCGAGCGCAGGCTCGCGCCCTTCAGGCACCACCGCCTGGACGAGCACGCCCGCCACCTCCAGGGTCACCAGGTGGGAGGCGCCCAGGTTCTCGACGATGACCACCGCGCCGGACAGGCCGCCGGTCGCGGGCTCGTCGGTGTAGGTCATGTATTCGGGACGGACGCCGTACACGATCTTCTCCCCATCGGTCAGGAGGCCCGCCGCCATGGCGGGGACGGGCACCTCGCACCCGGCCACCTCCAGCGTGTCACCCCTGACGACGGCGTCCAGCAGGTTCATCGGCGTGGAGCCGATGAAAGAGGCGACGAAGGTGTTGGCGGGCCGCTGGAAGACCTCTGACGGCGTGCCGATCTGGCGGATGTGCCCGGCCTCCATCACCGCCATCCGGTCGGCCATGGCCAGCGCCTCCGCCTGGTCGTGGGTGACGAAGACGGTGGTGACGCCGAGCTCGCGCTGGAGCTTCTTGAGGAACGTGCGGGCCTCCAGCCGGAGCCGGGCGTCCAGGTTGGACAGCGGCTCGTCGAACAGGAACGCCTTGGCCTGCGTCGCCATCACCCTGGCCAGCGCGACCCGCTGCTGCTGGCCGCCGGAGAGCTGGCCGGGCCGCCGGTCCATGAGCTGCTCCAGGCCCAGCCTGGCGCCCACCTCGGTGGCCTTGGCCTGGCGCTCGGCCTTGGCGACCTTCTTGATGCGCAGCGGGTAGGCGATGTTCTCGGTGACGTCCATGTGCGGGAACAGGGCGTAGTCCTGGAAGACCATGGCGATGTCCCGGCCGCCCGGCTGGACGCCGGTGACGTCGCGGTCGCCGATGACGACCGCGCCGCCGGTGGCGGTCTCCAGCCCGGCGATCGTCCGCAGCAACGTGGTCTTGCCGCAGCCGGACGGGCCGAGCAGGGCGAAGAACTCGCCGTCGGGGATGCTCAGGTCGAGCGAGTCGAGCGCCTTCACGCCACCGGGATAGACCTTGGTCAGGCCTCGAAGTTCGATTGCGGCCATTTCAGCGCTTGATCCCTCCGTGGAAGCGGAAGCCGTACTTCTTGCTGACGAACAGGTACATGATCACCACGGGGATGGAGTAGAGCAGGCCGAACGTGGACAGCACCTTGAGGTTGGCCTGGCCGCCCTCGGTGTAGAGGGTGTACATGATGACCGCCGCCGGCTGCTTGTCGACGTCGCTGAGCAGCAGGTACGGCATCAGGAAGTTGCCCCACACGTTGGCCACGGTCCACACCGCGATGGTCGCCAGGCCGGGCCGCACCAGGGGGACGACCACGTGCGCGACGATCTGCAGCGGCGAGGCGCCGAAGACGCGGGCGGACTCCTCGTAGGACTTCGGCGTGGTGTCCATGAAGTCCTTGATCATGAAGATGGCCGCCGGGAGCAGGCCGCCGCTCAGGATGAGGATCAGCCCGGTGTGCGAGTCGATCAGGTTGAGCTCGATGGCGAGCTGGAACAGCGGCACCATCGCGGCCGTACCGGTGATGATCGAGGACAGCAGCAGCAGCGCGTAGAGCAGCGCGTCGCGCCCCGGCAGCCGCACCCGGCTCAGCGCGTAGGCCGCCAGCGCCGACAGCACCACCACGAGCACCGCGGTGCCGATCGACAGCACCAGCGAGTTGACCAGCGACCAGAGCGCGTACGGATGCTCGATGATCGTCTGGAAGTTCTCCAAGGTGAAGTCGGGCAGGCTGACCTCGTAGCTGGGGTCGGAGGTGAACGGCGCGGTGGCCAGCCACAGGAGCGGAATGGTGAAGAAGGCCAGCAGCACCGCGATCAGCGTGTAGACGCCGATCCGGCCGGCGACGAACCGCGTCATTTCTTGCTCCTGAGCAGCCGCAGGTAGAACACCGCCACGACCAGGTTGATCAGCAGGATCACCGTGGAGATGGCCGCGCCGTAGCCCAGGTCGCCGCTCTGCAACGCCGTCTTGTAGACGTGCACCGCCAGCACCTCGGACTTGCCGTCGGGGCCGCCCGCGGTGAGCAGGAACGGGCTGAAGTCGTTGAACGTCCACAGGCTGATCAGCAGCAGGTTGGTCAGGATGTGCCCTCGGATGTGCGGGAACACCACGTCGCGGAGCTGCTGCCAGCCGGAGGCGCCGGCCAGGCGGGCGCTCTCCAGGTGGGAGGGCGGCACGTTGCCCAGCGCCGCCCCGTACAACATCATCGAGAACGCGGTGCCGCGCCAGGTGTTGAAGATGATGATGGACAGCATCGGGTGGTCGAGCAGCCAGGCGAAGCCCTCGATGCCGAGCAGGGCGTTGAGGGTGCCGCTGTCACGGTCCAGCAGCGCCACCCACAGGAACGACACGACGGCGCTGGGCAGGATCCAGGCCAGTATGACCAGGCCCTCGACGATCCGCTTGAGCGGGCCGCGCCAGTCGCGCAGCATCCACGCGATCGTGAAGCCGAGCACCACCTGGCCGACGACGGCCGAGCCCAGCACGAACTGGAACGTCAGCCAGGTGGAGTTCCAGAAGCCGGGGTCGGTGACCGCCTGGAGGAAGTTGTCCAGCCCGACGAACTGCGGGTCGGCCGCGGCCAGGCCGGTGAGCCGGTAGTTCATCAGGCCCAGGTAGATGACCCAGAGCGCCGGGAACACCAGGAAGACGGCGATGAGGGCCAGGGCGGGCGCGACGAAGGCGCCCGCCCTCAGCCGGCCCAGGCCGGCCGCGTCGGAGCTGTAGCGGCCGGGGGCCTTCACGGGATCAGCTGGCGATGTTACCGGCGCCACCGACGATTCCTTCGAGCTTGCTCTGGTACTCGGCCGCCGCCTGGTCGGCCGGGGTGCCGCCGACCACCGCGGCGGTGGCCTCCTGCAGCGCCACCGACACCTGTGGGTAGACCGCCACCGGCGGGCGGTAGGCCGTCAGCGGGAGCACCTCGTCGGAGATGTAGGTCAGCAGCGGCTCACCGGCGAGGATTTCCTTGTTGACGTCGGTGCGCGGGGTGACGCGCACGTTGCCGTCCTTGGTCTCCTCCTTCAGCGCCTCGGCCGAGAGGGTGAAGGCGAGCAGCTCGAAGGCCTCCTTCGGATGCTCGCTGGCCGGGTTGACGGTGCGCAGCGCGCCACCGGACATGCTGACGAAGTCCTGGCCGCGCACGCCCTTGCCGGGCTCGATGGCCGGGATCTTGGCGTACCCGACGACCTGGTCGCGGTCGGCCATCTTGGCCACGCCGTCCTTGGGGTTGACGACGCCGCGCCAGAAGTAGTCGCCCTCCATCAGGATGCCGATCTTGCCTTCGGCGAACTGCTGGAAGGACTTGTCCCGGCCCTTGGCCTCCTGCTGGAGCTTGGGGTCGCCGAGGCCGCCGCCGTAGATCTTCTGGTAGAGGCCGAGCGCGTCCTTGAGCGGCTGCGAGGCGCCGGTCCACTTGCCGTCCTTCTGCACCTCGCCGCCAGCGCCGGCGAGCAGCGGCAGCACGCCCTGCATCGAGGTGGCCTCGCCCATGGCGGTGCCGGCGTTGATCTGGATCGGCACGGGCACGCCCGAGGACTTCAGCTTGGCGCCGGCGTCGAGGATCTCCTGCCAGCTCTTCGGCTGCCAGTCGGCGGGCAGTCCGGCCTTGCCGAACAGCGTCTTGTTGAAGTAGAGGACGCGTCCGTCGGTGCCGACGGGCAGCGCGTACTTCTTGCCCTCGAAGGTGGCCAGGCCCTGGACGGCCTCGGGGATCTGCTGCCAGCCCTCCCAGCTGTCCGCTTCGGGGCCGACCACGTCCGTCAGCGGCTTGATGTAGCCGGCCTCGGCGAACTCGCCGGCCCAGATGCCGTCGATGTCGATCACGTCCGCGCCCTTGCCTGACTTGAGGTCCAGGGAGAGCTTGGTCTTGTACTGCTCGTCATCTACGCCGCTGGGGACGAACTTGACCGATACGTCCTTGCCCTTCGCCTTCTGGGCCTTCACGAACTCAGGAATGATCCAGTTGGCGATGTGGTCGGCCGCTGCGGCGTTCTTGCCGCCGGCGATGGCGTTCTGGGTGATCGTGAGCTCGATGGTCCCGCCATCGTCGCCGCCCGACGACTGGCCACAGGCCGCCAGTCCCATCGCGGTCGCGGCGACCACCGCGGCCAAGCCCATCGACCTTCTGCGCAACACCATGAACCCCTCCGACACGTTCTAAAACCTTGGCACGAGAGGCAACATAGCGGACATAAGAATGTCATGACAATATGCCATAGTGGGTGGCGAAGGCTCCGTCTCTGGAGGTGCGTTGTACGACCTGATCACGATCGGCCGAAGCGGCGTCGACATCTATCCGCTGCAGACCGGCGTGGGTCTGGCCCATGTCGAGACCTTCGGCAAGTTCCTCGGCGGCAGCCCGACCAACGTCGCGGTCGCGGCGGCCCGGCACGGACTGAGCTCCGCCGTGGTCACCGCCGTGGGCGCGGACCCCTTCGGGGAGTGGGTACGGCAGGCGATCCGCGGATTCGGTGTCGACGACGCCTTCGTGGGCACCGTTGACGGGCCGCCCACGCCGGTCACGTTCTGCGAGATCTTCCCGCCCGACCACTTCCCGATCTACTTCTATCGCGGCGAGCATCCTCCCGACCTGCGCCTCACGGCCGAGTCCCTGGACCTGGCCGCGATCACCGAGGCGAAGGTCTTCTGGTTCACCGGGACCGGCCTGAGCCAGGAGCCGAGCCGCTCGGCGCACGCCGCCGCCCTGTCGGCCCGCACGTCCGGCTGGACGGTGTTCGACCTGGACTACCGGCCCATGCTGTGGGGCACGCCCGAGACCGCCCGGCGCGAGGTGCGCCAGGCGCTGCGGCACGCCAACGTGGCCGTCGGCAACCTCGACGAGGTGGAGATCGCCGTCGGCACCCGTGACCCGGAGCGGGCGGCGCGGGCGCTGCTCGACGCGGGCATGGCGGTGGCGATCGTGAAGATGGGCCCCGGCGGCGTCCTGGCCAGGAGCCAGGACGAGCACGTGGTGGTCCCGCCGGTGCCGGTCGAGGTGGTCAACGGGCTGGGCGCGGGAGACGCGTTCGGCGGCGCGGTGGCGCTCGGGCTGGTGCGCGGCTGGTCGCTGGAGCGTACGGTGCGCTTCGCCAACGCGGCGGGCGCGCACGTCGCCGCCCGGCTGGCGTGCGCGGACGCCATGCCGTCGACGGACGAGGTGCTGGCCCTGCTGCCGAACGAGGTGCGTCCATGAGCGATGTCACGCTGTCCATGACCGCTCCCTACGAGCAGCTCATGAGCATCCGCGCCACCAACCCCGCGGAGATCGCCGCGGCGGCGGCCCGGCGGCGGCGGCGCGGCCTGCCCGGCGAGGGCGAGCGCCTGCTCATCATCGCCGCGGACCACCCGGCGCGCGGCTCACTGGCCGTACGCGACCGGCCGCTGGCCATGGCCAGCCGCTTCGACCTGCTCGACCGGCTACGGGTGGCGCTGGCCAGGCCCGGCGTCGACGGCATCCTGGCCTCGGCCGACGTGCTGGAGGACCTGCTGCTGCTCGGCGCGCTCGAAGGCAAGCTGGCCTTCGGCTCGATGAACAGGGGCGGGCTGCAGGGCTCGGTGTTCGAGATGGACGACCGGTTCACCGGCTTCGACGCCGCCTCGATCGACGAGATGCGGCTGGACGGCGGCAAGATGCTGTGCCGCATCGACCCGTCCGACCACGCCACCGTGACGACGCTGGAGTCGTGCGCGCGGGCGGTCACCGACCTGGCCCGCAGGCAGCTCATCGCGATGGTGGAGCCGTTCTGGTCGACCCGACCGGAAGGCGGCACGGTCCGCAACGACCTGTCGCCCGACGCGGTCATCCGCTCCATCAGCGTCGCCCAGGCGCTCGGCGTCACCTCCGCCTACACCTGGCTGAAGATCCCCGCCGTGGCCGAGATGGAGCGGGTCATGGCCGCCACCACGCTGCCCGCGCTGCTGCTCGGCGGCGACCCGCCCGACGTGGCCGCCGCCTACGCCGACTGGGGGCGCGCCCTGCGACTGCCCGGCGTGCGGGGGCTCGTGATCGGGCGCGCTCTGCTCTACCCTCCGGACGACGACGTCGCCACCGCCGTGGACGGCGCCGCCGCCCTGGTTCGAGAGGTTGACTCATGACTTTCCTTCCGTTCGGCAAGGCCGCCGGCGGGCCGTGGTCGGTGGAGATCACTCCCGCCGTGGCCGAGTGGGACTACTCCGGTCTGCGGATCGCCGACCTGACCGGCGCACCGATCTCCTTCGACACCGGCGAGGAGGAGATGATCGTCCTGCCGCTGTCAGGCTCCTGCACCGTCACCTGCGGCTCCCGGACGTTCGAGCTCACGGGCCGGCCGTCGGTGTTCGACGGCCCCTCCGATTTCGCCTATCTCCCTATTTCTGAGCATGTGGTGCTGGAAGGTACGGGCCGGATCGCGCTGCCCTCCGCCCGCGCCACCCGCCGCCTGGAGCCCCGGTACGTCCCCGCCTCCGAGGTCTCCGTGGAGCTGCGCGGCGCGGGGCAGGCCAGCAGGCAGGTGAACAACTTCGCCTCCCCCGGCACTTTCGCATGCGACAAACTCGTCGCGGTCGAGGTCCTCACCCCCGGCGGCAACTGGTCGTCCTACCCGCCGCACAAGCACGACACCGCGGGTCCTGACGAGGCCGAGCTGGAGGAGATCTACTACTTCGAGGTGGCCGACCAGGGGCTGGGCTACCAGCGCGTCTACTCCTCCGAGCGCGGCCGGATCGACACCCTGGCCGAGGTCTCCTCGGGCGACGTGGTGCTGGTGCCCTACGGCTACCATGGCCCGTCGATGGCCGCGCCCGGTTACGACCTCTACTACCTGAACGTCCTGGCCGGACCGGCCGGCGAGCGGTCGATGGCCTTCTGCGACGACCCCCGCCACGCCTGGATCCGCTCCTCGTGGAACGGCCAGGAGATCGACCCGCGACTGCCTTTCGGGAGGACCTCATGAGGCTGACGGTGGCGCAGGCCGTGGTGCGCTTCCTGGCCGCCCAGCACACCGAGCGCGACGGCGTCGAACGCCGGCTCTTCGGCGGCGTCTTCGGCATCTTCGGCCACGGCAACGTGGCCGGGCTCGGCCAGGCGCTGGCCACCACCACCGAGGACCTGCCCTACCACCTGAGCCGCAACGAGCAGGCGATGGTGCACACCGCCGCCGCCTACGCGCGGGCCGCCAACCGGCTGTCCACCCTGGCCTGCACCACCTCGATCGGCCCCGGCGCGACCAACATGATCACCGGCGCGGCGGGCGCCACGATCAACCGGCTGCCCGTCCTGCTGCTGCCGGGCGACATCTTCGCCACCCGCGTGGCCAGCCCGGTGCTGCAGGAGCTGGAGGACGCACGCTCCTACGACATCTCGGTCAACGACTGCTTCAAGCCGGTCTCCCGCTTCTGGGACCGCGTCAACCGGCCGGAGCAGCTCCCCCAGTCGCTGCTCGCGGCCATGCGGGTGCTCACCGACCCGGCCGAGACGGGCGCGGTGACGCTGGCGCTGCCGCAGGACGTGCAGGCCGAGGCGGCCGACTGGCCCGAGGAGCTGTTCGCCAGGCGCGTCTGGCACATTCCCCGGCCGCGCCCCGAGCGGGCCGCCCTGACCCGCGCCGCCGAGCTGATCCGATCGGCCGCCCGGCCCCTGATCGTGGCCGGCGGCGGCGTCATCTACAGCGAGGCCGCGCAGGAGCTGCGGGCCTTCGCCGAGACCTTCGGCGTCCCGGTCGCCGAGACCCAGGCGGGCAAGGGCGCACTCCCCCACGGCCACCCCATGGCCATGGGCGCGATCGGCGCCACCGGCACCACCGCCGCCAACGCGCTGGCCCGCGAGGCCGATCTGATCATCGGCATCGGCACCCGCTACAGCGACTTCACCACCGCCTCCCGCACGCTGTTCGCCGCCGACGCCGTGTTCGTCAACCTCAACATCACCGGCTTCGACGCCGCCAAGCTCTCCGGGCACCAGCTCGTCGCCGACGCCCGCGAGGGCCTGTCCGAGCTCACCCAGGCCTGCGCGGGCTGGGCCACCTCCGCCGACTACCGCTCCCGGGCCGCCGAGCTGTCGCGGGCCTGGGACGCCGTCGTGGACGAGGCGTACTCCCTGGACGGCAGCCCGCTGCCGCAGTCCGCCGTGATCGGCGCCGTCAACACGGCCGCCGGCGACGACGGGGTGGTCATCTGCGCGGCCGGCTCGATGCCGGGCGACCTGCACAAGCTCTGGCGGCCCAGCGGCCCCGGCAGCTATCACGTCGAGTACGGCTACTCCTGCATGGGCTACGAGATCGCGGGCGGCCTCGGCGTCAAGCTGGCCGTCCCCGACCGCGAGGTCTTCGTCATGGTCGGCGACGGCTCGTACCTGATGATGGCCCAGGAGCTCGTCACGGCCGTCGCCGAAGGCGTCAAGCTGACCGTCGTGCTGGTGGACAACTCCGGCTTCGCCTCCATCGGCCGCCTGTCGGAGAGCGTCGGCGCCGCACGGCTCGGCACGTCGTACGCCTACCACGACGGCGCCCCGCTCCCCGTGGACCTGGCGGCCAACGCCGCCAGCCTCGGCGCCACCGTCCTGCGCCCCGAGACGCTGGACGACCTGCGCAAGGCCCTGGACACGGCTCGGGCGGCCACCGCCTGCACGGTGATCTACGTACGGACCGATCCCCTGCTCGACGGTCCGTCGTCGCAGGCGTGGTGGGACGTGCCGGTGGCGGAGGTCTCCGCCGACGCGGCGGGTCAGGACATCAGGACGGAGTACGAGACCGCCAGGCAGGGCCGTCGCCGGCACCTGGACCCGCCGGCCTGAGCATGATCCTTTGTCGCCCGCGGGGATTGCCGCGGGCGACCCGAGGGAAGCCTGTGACCAGGCAGGACTCGGGGGGCGGGGATGGGGCCTTGGCGGGCGCTCGGGTGGGTGGGGATCGCCGCGGTGGTGCTCTACTGCCTGTCCTTCGTGGGCA
The DNA here is from genome assembly GCF_044465295.1 of Nonomuraea sp. NPDC049714. Lineage (NCBI taxonomy): Bacteria > Bacillati > Actinomycetota > Actinomycetes > Streptosporangiales > Streptosporangiaceae > Nonomuraea > Nonomuraea sp. NPDC049714. Next base: position 64,841 of record NZ_JBITLM010000008.1, read on the forward strand.
CGGTGGTCTTGTCGATCATCATCGGCATCTTCATCACCGCGCTGCTCCACCCGCCTGCCCGCTGGGTGGCCCGCCGTGGCTACAACCGGGCGGCGGCCACCATCATCGTCTTCTCCGGTGGGCTGCTGCTGGGCGTGGGGCTGTTCGCGCTGCTCGTGCCGCCGACCATCGCCAGCGTGACGGAGCTGCAGGCCAGCCTGGGCCGGGTCCTGGAGGAGGTGCACCGGCTCGCCGCCTCCTTCGGCCTCGACGACCAGCGACTGCTCGCCCAGGCCAGGCAGTGGCTGTCCCAGCGGGACCAGCAGATCACCACGGGCGCGGTGGCAGGGGTGCGGATCGCGGGCGAGATCGTCGTCGGCGCGGTCCTCGCCGTCATCCTGGCGGTGTACTTCGTGCACGGCGGCGACCGGCTGTGGCACTGGCTGACGGGGTTGTTCCCCTCCCCCGCCAGGGAGCGGCTGAGGGACACCGGCGCGCTCGCGTTCTCCGTCGTCGGCCGCTACATCCGGGGCGTGGCCATCGTGGGCGCGGTGGACGCCTTCTTCATCGGGGTCGCGCTGTGGATCCTCGGTGTGCCGATCGCGCTGCCGCTGGCCGTGCTGACGTGGGTCGGGGCGTTCCTGCCCGTGGTGGGGGCGTTCCTGGCGGGCCTGCTGGCGGCCGTGGTGGCGTTCGTGGCCAAGGGGTGGCTGATCGCGCTGATCGTGGTCGGGGTGACCGTGCTCGTGCAGCAGCTCGAAGGGCACGTGCTCGCGCCGCAGATCTACGGCAAGGCGCTCGACCTGCCGGGCGCGGTGATCCTGGTGGCGATCACGGTCGGCAGCGTCGTCTTCGGCATCCCCGGCGCCTTCCTGGCCGCGCCCGTGACCTCGGTGATCGTCGCCCTGCTCAGCCAGGAGCCGTCAGGCGGAGCTCCAGCTCCAGCTCGTGCCTGATCGGGATGCCGTCGGACTCGGCCGGGATGCCCGGCTTGAGCTTGCGAGCCGCGTCCACCCCGTGCCGGTGCAGCGCGATCAGGTCGAAGCCGTAACGCTGGTAGAACCGCAGGGCGCGGGTGTTGTCGTTGGTGGTCGTCAGCCGCAGGGCGGCCACGCCCTGCCCGATCGCCTCGTCGCGCACGGCGTTCATCAGCATCCGGCCGACGCCCCTGCCCGGCAGGAGCGCGTCGATCGTGACGATCTCCACGAAGTCGTCACGCCTGGCACAGGTGATGAGGCCCGCCACCTCGCCGCTCTCGTCCACGGCCACGAACCCGGGCAGCTCGCTCGCGTCGATCAGCTCGCCGCGCCCCAGCGCCACCACGGTGGTGCCGCCCCAGCTGTCGGTGAGGACGCGGGTGACCACGGGAAGATCAGCGGGCTCGACGGCTCGCACGGAGATCGCCATGCCTCATTATGCGACCCGGACGCCGCGACTTCACGCCCGCGCCACGCGCTGCTCCAGCACCTCGGCGATGCCCTCCAGGAACGCGTCGACGTCCGCGATCAGGTAGCCGGGGCGGAACAGGACCGTGGAGAACTTCGCCTCGCGCACCTCGCCGACCGTGAGCGGATAGTCGGTCGTCCCGCGCAGCGTGGCCACGATCCGGTCCAGGAAGGCGTCCACCTCGTCCTCGTTGTAACCGGTGGCCATCCGGCCGGGCCGGAACGCCACCCGCTCGACCTTGGCCGCCTGGGTCTCGAACCACTCCTCGCGCAACAGGTCGCCGGTCGGCTCCGCCATCGCCAGCCGCACCGGGCTCTTGGCCATGGTCTCCAGCGCCACCACGAACGCCTCCAGCGCGAAGTCCACGGCGGTCTCCTGGTAGCCGCCGCGCCTGGTGCGGAACGTCGCCCTGCGGACGTCGTCGGCGGTGACGAGCTCGACCTCGCGCGGCCCCCTGCCGAGGGTCGCCTCGATCCGCCCGATCAGGGCGTCGACTTCGACGGGGTCGTAGCCTGAACGCATACCCATGACGCGTGGAAAGCGGTTCAAGCCTTTCCTCCTGAGATTGTGCTGGGCGATCGCCCCATAGTCCTTATCACGACAAGGCGCAGCTGCCTATACCGTTACACCACCATGCGCCTGACGAATGTGTCCTTCCGCTACACAAGACGTGATCAACCCGTCATACAGGGGGTTGACGCTCAGCTCGCACCCGGTGACGTGATCGAACTGACCGGCGCCAACGGCGCGGGCAAATCCACGCTGCTCCGCCTCCTGGCGGGGCTCACCCGGCCGACCGGCGGCACGATCACCGGCCGCCCGGCGGTCGTCGGCCTGGCCCCCGACCGCTTCCCCGCCGAGCAGCCCTTCACGGTGTCGGCGTACCTGAACCACATGTCCCGCATCCGCGGCGGCGCCCGCTGGGAGCCCTGGGCGGAGCGGCTCAACATGGCCGAACTGCTCGACGTACGCCTCGTCGCGCTGTCCAAGGGCAGCGGCCACAAGGTCGGCCTCGCCCAGGCCCTGATGGCCGACCCCGGCCTGCTGCTGCTCGACGAGCCGTTCGCCGGTCTGGACGCCGACACCCGCGAGGCGCTGCCGCCGATCGTCGAGGAGCTCTCCCGGCGGGGCGTCATCGTGATCGCCAGCGATCACCAGGGCGGCCTGCGCGGCCTGCCGTCCGCCCGCCGCTGGTCCCTCTCCGAGGGCCGCCTCCAGGAGCTGACGGCCGGTACGACGGACGACGTGCCGCCGGAGCCGGTGACCGTCGCGGTGACCGTCCCCGCCGCCGAGGTCCGGACCTTCCTGGACGGGATGCGCCGCCAGGGCTATGAGACCCGCGAACTGACCGCCGAGGAGACCCGGTGATCGCATCACCCGCCCCCGACCCCCTGGCTCCGCCCGCCCCTGACCCCCTGCCTACGTTCGGACCCGCCGCTGAGGAGATCCCGTGATCGCGCTGGCCGCGTTCAGGCTGGCCGCCTATGTGCGGTCGCTTCGCGTCTTTCAGGCGCTGCTCCTGCTGTTGCTCCTGCTCGCCGTCATGCACGGCAACGCGGCGCCCGCAGGGCACGAGGCCGTCGTGCTGACGGACTCGGCGGCGCTGATCATCCCGGTTCTCGCCTGGGCCGCGCGGAGCCTGCTCGACACCGAACCGGACCAGCAGCGGCTGATGTCCGCGACCAGCGTGGGCGGCAGCGGGCGTGAGCTGTCCGCCGGCATCCTGGCCGCGCTGGCCGCCTGCGCCGGCCTCGCCGCGCTCGCGCTGGCCTTCGGCGTGCTGCTCGGGCTGGCCGCCACCCCGTCAGGGCCGGTGCTGGGGGCCGCGGCGCTGCTGCACGTGCTGGCCGCGCTGGCGGGCACCGCGCTCGGCGCGCTCACCAGCAGGGTGATCCTGCCGTCGCCGGCCGTGTCCATCATGGCCCTGCTGTCGGGCGTGCTCGGGATACTGCTCCTGAGCGCGTCACCGCTCTACTGGCTGACCGTGCCGGTCATCGTCTGGATGCGGGCCGCGGACACCGATCTCCTGCTGGACCGGCTCCCCGAGCTCGCGGGCATCTCCCTGGCCTGGTGCCTCATCGGGCTCACCGCCTACGCCTGGCTGCGCCGTACCCGCCCATGACGTTTCGGGCGTCGTACCAGCTCATGGGGTGAGAGTGGGGTGTCAGGCGTACGCGCGCGAGGCCGTTGCCGGGCGACGCGCGCGAGTGCGTCGCGGCGAGGGCTATTCGGTGGCGGCGAGCTGGCCGCAGGCGCCGTCGATCTCGCGGCCGCGGGTGTCGCGGACCGTCACCGGGACGCCGTGGAACTGCAGCCGCCTGACGAACGCCCGCTCGTCCTCCGGCCGCGAGGCCGTCCACTTGGAGCCGGGCGTCGGGTTGAGCGGGATCAGGTTGACGTGCACCAGCTTGTTCTTCACCAGCTTGCCGAGCAGGTCGGCCCGCCACTCCTGGTCGTTGATGTCCTTGATCAGGGCGTACTCGATGGAAACCCGCCGCTTGGTCTTGGCGGCGTAGGCCCAGGCGGCGTCCAGCACCTCCGAGACCTTCCAGCGCGTGTTGATCGGCACCAGCGTGTCGCGCAGCTCGTCGTCGGGCGCGTGCAGGGAGAGCGCAAGGGTGACCGGCAGGCCCTCGTCGGCGAGCTTGCCGATGGCCGGGACCAGGCCGACGGTGGAGACGGTGACACCGCGGGCGGAGATGCCGAGGCCGTCGGGCGCGGGCTCCACCATGCGCCGCACCGCCGCGATGACCTGCTTGTAGTTGGCCAGCGGCTCGCCCATGCCCATGAAGACCACGTTGTTCACCCGGGCGGGACCGCCCGGCACCTCGCCCGCCGCCAGCGCGCGGGCGCCCGAGACCACCTGCTCGACGATCTCGGCGGTGGACATGTTGCGGGTCAGGCCCGCCTGGCCGGTGGCGCAGAACGGGCAGTTCATGCCACAACCGGCCTGCGAGGACACGCACATGGTCACGCGGTCGGGATAGCGCATGAGCACCGACTCGACCAGCGCGCCGTCGAAGAGCCGCCACAGCGTCTTGCGGGTGGTGCCGCCGTCGGTGGTGAGCTCCTTGACCGGCGTGAGCAGCGACGGCAGCAGCGACGACAGCTTCTCCCGGGCGGCGGCCGGCAGGTCGGTCATCTCAGCCACGTCGGTGGTGAGCCGCTCGAAGTAGTGGCGGGAGAGCTGGTCGGCGCGGAAGGCCTTCTCGCCGAGCTCGGCGACGGCCGCGCGGCGGTCGGCCATGGAAAGGTCCGCCAGGTGCCGAGCCGGCTTGGCCCTGCGCGGCGCGACGAAGGTGAGCTGACCTGGCTGCTGGGACACGATCCTGCCTTTGCTGTGGTGGGTTACCGACCAGGGTAGTGAACGCCGGGCGGGGAGGTGACATTCCGTGGCAAGGCGTACGCCGCCCGGTGCTCCCGGTGCGGTAAGCCTCGCATGAGGGCGACCGGCCGATCTACAGTCTTCACGTATGGCGATTTTCCGGTCTGCTTCTGGCGAGGGGCACACCGAGGTCGTCCTCACCGCCGGCAACCCGTACGGCAGCCGGACGCTCGTGGTGGAGCGTGACGAGGACTCCTCGGTGGCCTACCTGTGCGCGCCCGACGGCACCGTGCACGGCGCGGTGTGGCTGGCCAACCACCGGCCCGCCCCGCCCGTGGTCGACCTGGCCCGGATCAACGCCGGTCTGCCGCCGCTGATGCCGAGGGCCAACACGCTGCACCCGACCGGGCGCCGGCCGCTCGGCCAGCTCACGCCGCTCTGGTTCGAGGAGGGCGACGGGGTGGCGCTGTACGAGGAGGACGACCTGCTGGCCGTCATCCCCGGGTGGGCCGACATGAGCCGCGGCATGCCCGGTTACGCCCGCGACGCGGTGGGCGAGTCGCCGTTCGCGTGGGCGCTGTCGGAAGCGCTGGAAGGGCTGCGACCGCGGATCGTCAACGCCCAGGCCTACTGGCGATGGCGATCGGCCGAAGGGTCGTGGCCGGCGTTCCAGGAGATGGTGATGGGCCATCTGGACCGGACCCTGGGACCGGCGGGACGCTACTGGGACGCCGGTGGCGAGCGGTTGCCGACCGTCGGCATCACCGAGCGGCCGCCGCGCGGCAGGCGTGAGTTCACCGTGCTGTCCACGGTCGGGATGAGCTGCCAGCGGATGCCGACGGTGGAGCAGTGGATCGACGGGCCCGGCGCGTACGCCCGGATCGAGCTGGCGGTCGCCACCCGCGAGGATCCACGCGACGCGGCGCTGCTGCTGGTGTGGCTGGCGCAGTATCCCTGGCACTCGGTCACCTGGCTGGGCCACGGGCACACCGCGAAGTGGTATCACGAGCCGTCGACGTTCCCGCTGGGCTCGCAGTATTCGGGGGTCGTCATGCAGGCCGATCCACCCGGCATGCCGGATATGTCGGGATTCGGGTTCGGGGGCGAGGCCGTACGGTGGCTCTGGCTCTCACCCGTCACCCACGACGCGCTCGAAGAGCAGCGTCGCTAGACGAGCACCATCAGACGCCCGCCGCCAGCCGTTGTTGATCAGACGTTGTTGATCAGACGTTGTTGATCAGACGTTGTTGATCAGACGTTGTTGATCAGACGCTGTTGGTACGACGCTGTTGGTCCGACGCTTTGGTCAGACGAACAGCGCGAGCAGCATCCAGACCGGCACCAGCGTGGTGATCAGCGAGTCCAGCCGGTCCATCAGCCCGCCGTGACCCGGCAGGATCGTGCCGAGGTCCTTGATGCCGAGATCCCGCTTGATCATCGACTCGATCAGGTCGCCCACGGTGGCCAGCGCCGCGACGAGCACGCCGATCACGGCCCCCTGCCACAGCTCCCCGCCCAGCAACCACGCCATCAACCACGCCCCGACGGCGACACAGGCGATGACGGACCCGGCGAACCCCTCCCAGGTCTTCTTCGGGCTGATCGCGCTCATCTGATGCCTGCCGAACAGCACCCCCGCGATGTAACCGCCGATGTCGCTGGCCACGGTCACGGCGATGAACAGGACCACCCGATGCGCCCCGTCGTCCGGAGCCAGCAGCAACGCCACGAACCCGGCCAGCAGTGCCGGATAGAACAAGATGAAGACCGAGGCCGTCCCATCACGGACATATCCATCGGTGCCGGCGGCGAACATCCGCCAGATCAGCAGCACGAACGCGAACACCACGAACGTGCCGAGCAGCCAGTCGGTCCCGCCCCAGTAAGCGCCCGCCTGCATGGCCGCCAGCCCCGCCAGCGCCGGCACCACGGGCACCCGGATGCCACGGGTCTCGAACGCCTTGATCATCTCCACCACGCCGACGCCCACGGCCCCGACGACCACCAGGAGGAAAATCTCCTTGATCGTATAGACGGAGATGATGACCGAGGCACCGAGCCCCACACCCACCGCGATCGCGGCAGGCAGGTTTCTGCCGGTACGGCCGCCGCCGCTCGGTCCGGCGCCAGCCGTACGTTCTTCCACAGAGTCTCTCCAGAGCCACGGCCCCCGCCGTCAGGCGAGGGCCGTGCGGCGGGCCGCTCAGACCTCGAGCAGCTCGGCTTCCTTGTGCTTCAGCAGCTCGTCGATCTTCGCGACGTGCTTCTGGGTGATGTCGTCGAGCTCCTTCTCAGCACGCCGGACCTCGTCCTCACCCGCCTCGCCATCCTTGATCATCTTGTCGAGGATCTCCTTGGCGGAGCGGCGGATGTTGCGCACCGACACCTTGGCGGCCTCGCCCTTGTTCCTGGCGACCTTGATGTACTCCCTGCGCCGGTCCTCCGAGAGCTCGGGGAACGACACACGGATCACCTGGCCGTCGTTACCGGGGTTGACGCCGAGGTCGGAGTCGCGGATCGCCCTCTCGATCGCGGCCATCGAGCCCTTGTCGTAAGGCTGGATGATGATCATGCGGGCCTCGGGCACGTGGAACGAGGCCAACTGCTGGATCGGCGTCTGCGTACCGTAATACTCGGCGCTGATCTTGTTGAACATCGAGGGGGTGACCCGGCCCGTCCGAATGCTCGCGAAGTCCTCCTTCGCCACCGAAACGGCCTTGTCCATCTTCTCCTCGGCTTCGAGGAGGGTTTCGTCGATCACAGCGGCTCCCTGTCTACTAGCTGGCGGTATCGGGCTCGCGCCCTCATTTGCCTGCGGGACTCACCAGCGTGCCGATTTTCTCACCGCGGACCGCTCGCAGGATGTTGCCCTCGCCCATGAGGTCGAAGACCACGATCGGCAGGTCGTTGTCCTTGCACAGGCTGATCGCGGTGGCATCCATGACCGCGAGGTCACGCATCAGCACCTCGCCGTAATCAAGATGGTCGAAGCGCACCGCGTCGGGGTTCTTACGTGGATCGGAGTCGTAGATCCCGTCCACCTGCGTTCCCTTGAGCAACGCCTCCGCGCCGATCTCCAGGGCTCGCTGGGACGCCGCGGTGTCGGTGGAGAAGTACGGCGACCCCAGGCCCGCGCCGAAGATGACCACGCGACCCTTCTCCAGGTGCCTGATCGCCCTGCGCGGCAGGAACGGCTCGGCCACCTGCTGCATGGTGATGGCCGTCTGGACCCGGGTCTCGATGCCCCGCCGCTCCAGGAAGTCCTGCAGCGCGAGACAGTTGATGACCGTCCCCAGCATGCCCATGTAGTCGGCCCTGGCCCGGTCCATGCCGCCCTCGGACAGGGTGGCGCCGCGGAACATGTTGCCGCCACCGACCACGACCGAGACCTGCACGCCCTCGCGCACCGCCTCGGCGATCGAATCGGCCAGGTGGTCCACCACGGCGGGATCGATGCCCAACGGGTCACCGCCGGCGAACGCCTCACCCGACAGCTTCAACATCACCCGCTTCCAGCGCAGCGGGCTCTGGTGGGGCACCGGACCTGACTGGCCCGGCTGGTTCGGGGACGAAGAGACCGCCGACGTGGCGGGCTCCTTGCTGTCCTGCACGGCGGCGGCCTCCCTCTTTAGGCGGTTCGATGGATCGGAAACTCGCTCAAGCCTAAGCCTGGCCGACCTTGAACCTGACGAACGCGAGAACCTGCACGCCGTTCTCCTCGGCGTACTTGCCCACGCTCTTCTTGCTGTCCTTGACGAACTGCTGCTGGAGCAGGGTGAAGTCCTTGTACCAGCCGTTGACCCGGCCATCGACGATCTTGCTGATGGCAGCCTCGGGCTTGCCCTCCTCACGGGTCATCTCCTCAAAGAGCTTGCGCTCCTTCTCGATGACGTCGACGGGGACGGCAGCGGCCTTCAGGTACTGGGGAGCCATCGCGGCGGCGTGCTGCGCGATGTCCTTGGCCACCTCGGCGTTCGGCTTGTCGAGCTGTACGAGGACGCCGACGGCCGGCGGCAGCGCCGGGTCGGTGCGGTGCATGTACGCACCGATGTAGCCACCCTCGAGCACCGCGAAACGACGGATTTCGATCTTCTCGCCCAGCGCGGCGTTGGCGGCGTCAAGGTGCTCCTTGACGCTCTTGCCGTCGAAGGAGGACTCGAGCAGGGTCGGCACGTCGGCCGGCTTGCTCTCCAGCACGTGCGCGACCACCTGCGCGGCGAGCTCCTGGAAACGCTCACCCTTGGCCACGAAGTCGGTCTCACAGTTGACCTCGACCAGCGCGGCGGAGGAGTCGCCGTCCTGCTTGAGCGCGACCAGGCCGTTGGAGGCGGTGCGCGTCTCGCGCTTGCCGACGTCCTTGGCGCCCTTGAGGCGGAGGAGCTCGATGGCGCGGTCGAAGTCGCCCTCAGCCTCCTCCAGAGCCTTCTTACAGTTCATCATGCCGGCAGCGGTGATCTCGCGAAGCCGCTTGACGTCGGCCATGTTCACGGAAGCCATTGCTTTTTCCTTGTGGGATTTCGTCGTGGATCGGGTGGGCACCGGGATCCGGCGCCCACCCTCTGTTGGTACGACACCGCGTGCCGTACAGGAAGCTCTTACTCGACCTGAGGCTGCGATTCGTACGATCCGAGCCCTGAGGCCCTTGACCGCTGGAACCCGCGTCTCCGGCTTACCCTGACCACTCGCCTGCAGTTAGCCCTTGCCTTGACCCATCGCCTTCGGACCCGTCGCCTCCGGACCTGCCTTGGCCTGCCTTCGCCTTCGATGAGGCTTCGACCTGCCTTGGCGGAGGCCCTGGACCTGCCGGAGCCTGCGACCCCGACCCGCCTTCAGTTCCCCGAGCCGACCCGAGCCTGCGACCCGACCTGCCCGACCCCTGGAGCCTTGACCGCCCGGGTCTTCCGACCCCAGCCTGCCCGGCCCCTGAGGCCTTGGACTGACCGGACCCTACGGCCCGACCTTGCCTGAACCTTGGCCTCTGGCAGAGCCCTGCCGTCCCACCGGGCCTATGGCCCGGCCTGGCCTCTGGCAGAGTCCTCGCCGTCGCGCCGAAGTCCGACCGGTTGAGCCGCCGGCTCTGGACCTGTCCGAGATCCTCAGCTCTCGAACGGCCCGAGCTCTACGACCCAGACCGCTCGTCCTCCGAACTGCCCTGGCCTTCGGCTTTCGAACGACCCGAAGGTGCTCGATCCGAGTCCTACGGTCCGAGGCCTGTCCCTGACCGGGGTTTCACCCCGAGGCAACGAACACCCCGGACCGTGGCGCGTGATCGTCAGACCTACTGCTGGGTCTCGTCCTCGGCCTTGACCTCGGTCTCGTCCTCGGCCTTCGCCTCGGCGGGAGCCTCGACCTCGACCTCGGCGGGGGCCTCAGCGGCAACCTCGGCCGGAGCCTCGGTCGCGGTCTCAGCGGCGGCCTGCTCGCCGGTGCCCTGCTCGATGAGCTCGCGCTCCCACTCGGCCAGCGGCTCGGCCGCGGCCGGCTTCTCGTCGCCGCGAGCGGCACCCGAGCGAGCCATCAGACCAGCGGCGACACCATCGGCGACCACCCTGGTGAGCAGGCCGACGGCGCGGATGGCGTCGTCGTTGCCCGGGATCGGGTAGTCGACCTCGTCGGGGTCACAGTTGGTGTCGAGGATCGCGACAACAGGGATGCCAAGCTTCTTGGCCTCGCTGATCGCGATGTGCTCCTTCTTGGTGTCCACGATCCACACCGCGCTGGGCACGCGGCCCATGTCGCGGATGCCGCCGAGGGTGCGCTCGAGCTTGTCCTTCTCGCGCCGGCGCATGAGGAGCTCCTTCTTCGTGAGCCCCGAGGCGGCGACGTTGTCGAAGTCGAGCTCCTCGAGCTCCTTCAGACGCTGAAGCCTCTTGTGCACGGTGGAGAAGTTGGTGAGCATGCCACCCAGCCAGCGCTGGTTCACGTACGGCATGCCGACCCGCGCGGCCTGCTCGGCGATGGCCTCCTGGGCCTGCTTCTTGGTGCCGATGAACAGGATCGTGCCGCCGTGGGCGACGGTCTCCTTGACGAAGTCGTACGCACGGTCGATGAACGACAGCGACTTCTGCAGGTCGATGATGTAGATGCCGTTGCGCTCGGTGAAGATGAAGCGCTTCATCTTCGGGTTCCAGCGCCGGGTCTGGTGCCCGAAGTGAACACCGCTCTCGAGCAGCTGTCGCATGGTTACGACGGGGGCCATGTGCTGGTCCTCCAGGTCTGGGCGCCCCATGATCGGGCGCGATTCTCGGTTGTGTCGCGACAGCCGGCGGGCTGCCGCCCTGATGCCCCAGAACCGCTCCAGCCAGGCCGTGGCCTGGACCGAAGGCGCGATCCCTTGACGGGGCATGCGAAGTCGGCCTGTGAAGACAGGCCACCGAAAAGTCTACCTCCCGCATGAGCCCCACCTGACCGTTCAGGTCAACCAGCGCCCCACCCCCGCAAATCCCCCTTCCTCCACCCCGGCCCTACCACCCTCACCGCAAAACCCCCGAATACTCACACCCGACGCTGCATCAGACCACCGCACACCCTCTCCAACGCGACCCACCCACGCTGCAGCCACCGACCGCCTAAACCAGCGCATCGCGCCCAGAAGCCACCGTTCCTCACACCAGCGAAATCACCCAAGCCACCACCCACCGGCCCCACATCGCATTGCCGTCGCATCGCATTGCCGTCGTGTCGCATTGCCGTCGCGTCGCCTGGCGATGCGCTGCTTCCCGCTGCCTCGCGCTGCCTGGCGCTGCCTCGCGCTGCCTGGCGATACGTTGCTTCCCGTTGCCTCGCGTTGCGTTGCGTTGCTTCCCGTTGCGCCGCCTCGCCTCGCCTCGCCTCGCCTCGCCTCGGAAAACGATTACGTCTCTTCCCAGGATCGGCTGACTGACGTTTGCCCGGAACGCGGCCTGTCCGCTCTGACGCTCACGTGCCGGAGCCGGTACCGTGATCTTCGCTGGGCAGTCCCGGGACCGGCCGCTTGGCGTGAGGGAACAGGTTCACCTGCGCCTCCGCCACCCTCGCCCCCGGCGGCGCATCCTCTTGCCTGCGATAACGGGCCCTGTACGGCGCGAGCAGCTTTTCGATCTCTTCGCTGAGCCGCGCCATCTCCGTCGCGTTGAGCCGCAGCAAGGTCCGATCGAACCGGGTCACATCACGCCACTCGTCCGGCTCCTGAGCAGCGGCGGCCAACGCCCGTTCCACCTCACTGTCAGCGTCTCTGCGCACCGCCCGAATCAGCAGATTCTTAGCCTCACGGACATCCGGCTGATCACCCGGAGCGACGCCGATCGCCACCCGTTTAGCCGTGGCCCTCCACAGCCGCTCACGACCATCACCCCGGGGTGGCGCATCCTCCACGAACCCGTACTTGGCCAGCATCCGCAGGTGATAACTGGCCGCACTCGGCGTGATTCCAGCGATCTCGGCCACCTCGGTAGCCGTTGCACTGCCATCGACTCCAAGCCGGTTCAAAATCGCCAGCCTGGCCGGATGAGCGAGAGCCCGCATCGCTTTGGGATCGCTGAGCCCATCCCTGTCCTGCTCCATGCGCCAAAGGTACCCGTACGAATCCTGAAGGGTTGCCTTCACAACTCTGAAAGATTACCTTCATAATTACGAAGCACATCTTTCACGTCTAGCCGGCCAGCCCAAGCGGAGGCCTTACCTCGTAGGACACCCTCCCGCCCACCGACATAGGCCCCAGCGCCTTCCCCCACTTGTCCAGCGCCAGAACTCAGCTCACCCCCGCCGGATCGCCGAATCCACGGAGACGATTGCAGTGTCAAACTCGACAACCCCGCATCGACCAACCCAACCAACGCCTGGCACCGCAGGGAAGCCGACCCACCATCAGCCCCTTGACCACCAGGCCCTGAACCACCAGGCCCCGAACCACCAAGCTCCGAACCACACAGCCACGAGCCACCAACCCAACGGCACAGCACCGGAAGCAGTCGGCACTGCCGACCCGAAGCTTGAGCCAGAAACGCCGGCCAGCCCCCTCACCTCTTCTTCCTCAACGCCCACCGAGCGTCCCCTCCCCAGCCCTGACCCCGGGGGCGAGCACTTTTTCAGGGGCACTGAGCCCGCGGGCGAGCACCCTCCCCCGGATACTGACGCCGTCGACGGACGCCTCCCCCCGAACACTGACAACGCGGACTGGCATCTCCCCCTCCACAGTGATGATGTGGACGGGCAACCCCCCAACCGCGGTGACGACGTACCGGAGCCCCTCCACACCGTCCCCCTACGCAAGCAGCGCGACTACCGCCTGCTCTGGACGGCCCGCACAATCTCGATCACCGGCTCCGAGGTGTCCAAACTCGCCGTCCCCCTGACCGCGGTCACCCTGTTGACCGCCTCCCCATCCGAGATGGGCCTTCTGACTGCCGCGTCCTTCGTTCCCGCCTTGCTGTTCGGACTCCACTCAGGCGCCGTCGCTGACCGGCTGGCCAGACACCGGCCGTTGATGATCGCCTGCGAACTGATCGCGGCAACAGCAGCCGCGTCAGTCCCGCTGGCCTGGCTTATCGGCAGCCTGAACGTGACCTGGCTCATCGTCGTAGCCTTGATCATCGGCACCGCTGGAGTGATGTTCAGAGCCGCGAACTTCCCGCACATTGCCGCAGTCGTCCCACCAGAGCAGCGAACAGACGCCATGGCCGGTTTCAACGCCTCCTACTCAGTCGCCTCGGTCAGCGGCCCAGGGCTCGCCGGCTTACTGGTACAGACACTTACGGCACCGTTCGCCGTGCTCGCGGAGGCCCTCTCCTTCCTGGCATCAGCCCTGCTCCTGCGCGCCATCCGTACCCCTGAGAAGAACAATCCCGGCCCCTCCAGCGGCATGTGGCGCGACGTCATGGAGGGACTGCGCGCGAGCGCCACCCACCCAGTCCTGCGTGCCCTGCTGGGTGCGGGCGTGACCATCAACTTCTTCGCCATGGCATACACAGCCGTGTACATGCTCTACATGCTGCACACGCTGGAGATCCCTCAGTTCATGATCGGCGTGCTCATCGCCCTCAGCGGCGTCGGCGGCCTGCTGGGTGCCTGGTCCACCGCCCGGCTGACCAAGCGGTACGGCGAGAACCGGATCCTGCTCATCTCGGTGCTCTTCTTCCCCATCGAAATCCTGGCCGTAGGCCTCTTGGACGGCCCGCTCTGGTGGAAGCTCTCGATACTCGCCCTGACCGGCACGATCACCGGTGGCATCGTCGTCGCCTTCGCCACCTGTATGGGCGCCATCATCCTTCGCGACACGACCCCACAGCTGAGAGGCCGCGTCAACGCCACCATGACCTTCGCCGTTCAGGGTGTCATGGCCCTGGGCGGCGTCACCGGCGGCTTCCTGGCCGAACTGCTCGGCCTGCGCCCGGTCATCCTCATCTGCGCAGCCGGCATAGCCATAAGCACCATCTGGATCTGGACTTCGCCCCTACGCCCCAAGCCGCCCAGCCGCTTCATCTCGCCTCGCACATCGCTCCGGCGGTCAAGCAGCAAACACTGAACGATCTCACAGCCGCCAAACGCCGAGCACTCATGTAACAAGTCTCAGAAAGCAAGCTACCACGAACTTACGCGCCTCCACGATAGCGCGTATCCAGCGACTCAATAAACGACTACCTCGCAGTATCACGATTCTTCAAGTGCGGCGCCATCCGTGAACGACTTATCCACAGACGAATCCCCTCGCCCTTGCGTTATCCACAGAATCGCATTCGCCTTATCTCATCAACCGGCGCACATCACATACTCTCCGCATGCACGTCGCCCAAATGACCAACACCGCTTCCTGTCTCCTTTCAGGCCACCCCCACCTCCCCCACTGGAAGCCTGACTACCACTACACCCCGCCCGACCACAGCACATCCACTATAAACAAGTACATCGGAGCATTTACATCCATATTCCGGACCGCACGCCATATACACTCCAATCCATCCACAAGCCACCCCTCCCGTTTCACAAAGAGGCATGATTTCCCCCTCGTCAGAGCACCAATTCGCACCATTGTGATGGCTATCGCCCTCGTGTTCGTTGTCCCTCTTCTCTGCCCCATCCCAGCGATGTCAGCAGCCCCGGGAACGGCGGCACCCGCAACCTGGCGCTGGCCCCTCAACGGGCCCCCGCGGATTTTGCGTCGCTTCGCCCCGCCACCTGAACCATGGTTGACCGGCCACCGCGGCGTCGACCTCGCCGCACCCGTCGCCACCCCGGTCCTGGCCGCAGGTCAAGGCACCATCGGCTACGCCGGAACGGTGGCCGGGCGAGGCGTCGTCACCGTGAACCATCCTGGCGGCCTGCGCACGACCTACCTCCCCGTCGCCGCCGCAGTAAAACAGGGCGATCCGGTCTCCTCAGGCGACCATCTGGGCACCGTCGAGCCAGGTTCGCCACACTGCCCGGAGTCCTGCCTCCACTGGGGACTCCGCAGGTCCACCGCCTACCTGGATCCCCTGCTGCTGCTCGGCCAGGCCCGCATCCGCCTTCTGCCGTACTGGCACGCGAAGCCGCCCCCGATGATCAGTCCCACTCCCCCAAACGCCACCCCCACCTATGCCTCCAGCCCTCACATCCCCTCAGACGGCCACACACCCGAGAAACAGTCCGCACGCTCACCTCTCGCCCCCGCCAGGCGAGACGAGCAACACACCCATACACCCATCGCAAGACTCGACAACTTCTCGCTGCGCTCCACCGCAATCCCGATGTTCTCCGCTTTCGGCATCGCGGCACTGCTAACCGTGTTGATCCTCCTCATCTTGCTGCGACGCCGAATGCGCACCAACAAATCCCGACATAACACAGCAGGCGGAAGACACTCCACAAGAAACGATCACACCCCCACAGCGGAAACCCGCTTCCATACGGCAGGCCAGCACCGAAAGCACCGCCGCAGACGGACCCGCCGACAGTGACGTGTGCTCGACTATTGTCCGGTAGGTAGTTGCGCTCGAAACGATGAGGAAATGCCCCGCGCGGGCGATGTCGCCGATTCAGTTGGAGCCGGCAGTGAGCCTTTCCACCCTGAAGGCAAGGCTCAGAGCGGTGAAACCGGTAGAGGCGAACACTCAGCCCGTCGCCGAGGCGGCACGGCGGGGCATGGTGGCACTATCTGCGGATTCTCCGATGGCCATGTTTCACTGAGGTGGATCTCAGCGAGACCCTGACCACCGGCGATTGGGCCTTCTTGGACGTCGTCCGTGGCGTTCTGGGCCTACCGGAGAGAGTCGCCCTACGCTGCAGCAAGTCTTACGCCCTGGGATGCGCCTGCCGGTAAGCGCTGCGAAGACGCTCGATGGAGACGTGGGTGTATATCTGCGTGCTGTTCAGCGAAGCGTGGCCCAGCAGTTCCTGAACGCTACGCAAGTCCGCGCCCCCCTCAAGCAGGTGCGTGGCCGCGCTGTGCCGCAACCCGTGCGGTCCCATGTCCGGAGCCCCTTCGACCTGCCGCACGCGCGCGTGCACCACCCGCCGCACCGTCCCCGCGTCGATCCGCCCGCCCCTCACACCGAGAAACAACGCCGGTCCCGACCCTCCACGCACCCACAGCGGCCTGCCGTGCACGCACCACCTGTCCAGCGCCCGCAGAGCAGGTCCCCCGAATGGCACTGACCGCTCCTTACGTCCCTTGCCCAGCACCCGTACGACACGACGATCGCGATCCACGTCATCCACATCCAGCCCGCACAGTTCGCTCACCCGAATGCCCGTGGCGTACAGCAGCTCCAGGAGGGCCTGGTCTCGCAGGTCCCGCGGCTCCCCCTCCGAGGGCGGCGCGTCCAGCACTTCCCGAGCCTGTTCCTGGTCGAGCACGGAGGGCAGCCGCCGAGGGGCCTTGGCCGTTCCCAGCAGCAGACCCGGATCGTTCGGCAGCCAGCCCTGCCGGTGGCAGAAGGCGGTGAAGGTCCTGATGCAAGCAGTCCGCCGCGCGAGGGTGGCTCGCGCCTTGCCCGCATCATGCTGCTCGGCCAGCCACCCCCGCAGTGTGGTGACGTCGACACCATCGAGGTGTCCGTCCAGGTAGCCGAGCAGAGCCGTCACGTCCCCCATGTACGCCCGAACCGTATGGGGGGACATATTCCGCTCAAACCGCAGATGCGCCTCGAACGCGCTCAGCACCTCGCCAACGTCAAGATCCACGCGTCTCTCCGTTCACCGCACGCTTCGCGATCATTCTTTCAGGGACCTCTTACCCCGCAACGGGCCAGCGGTAGGTCCGTTACAGCAGTGGCCAGCGGTAGGTCCGTTACAGCAGTGGCCGGCGATACTTCGTTCCAGCAGCGGCTGTGGGTACTCCCTTCCAGCAGTGGCTGGGGGATAGGTCCGTTCCCTTTGTGACTGGATGTTGCCGGTCAGAACGTCGGTGACGCGCTCGAACGGCCCGTGGCCAGGAGGAAACCCAGGTGCGCAGCGTGGTCCGACTGAGTATCGTGCTTGCCATGTCGAGCCCAGAGGCATCCAAGGTGGGGGCTTTCGGTCACCCGTCAGCCCCCTGAACCCACTGGACAGTCCTGCTCTGCCGCACGATGGCGGCAGATGACCGAAGTAGCCGGGCCGCTGACCGCGGTGACGAGACGTCTCAGCTGATCTCTCTCATCACCTCGGAGTCTCTCGATGCCCCTGCCTCTCTATCTGCTTGCCGTGGCGCTCTTCGCCATGGGTACATCGGAATTCATGCTCGCCGGCCTGTTGCCGGACATCGCCGCAGATGTCGGCGTGCCGGTTGCGACGGCGGGACTGCTCACCTCGGCCTTCGCCATCGGAATGGTCGTAGGCGCCCCGCTCATGGCTGGACTCGCGCGCCAGTGGCCACAGCGATCCAGCCTGCTGGGCTTTCTCGGCCTGTTCCTGGTCGCGCACGTCCTCGGCGCTTGCACCAGCAGCTTCACCGTTCTGCTCGCTACCCGGATTCTCGCGGCCCTTGCCAACGCCGGATTCCTGGCGGTCGCTCTCACCGCAGCCGCCGCACTGGTCCCGCCGGATCGGAAGGGCCGGGCCTTGGCCGTTCTGCTGGCGGGCATCACGGCCGCCACCATCGCAGGGGTCCCCGGTGGCGCCTTGGTAGGGACGCTGCTCGACTGGCGCGCTACCTTCTGGGGGATTGCGCTGTTGTGCCTGCCCTCGGCACTCGGCGTAGTCAGCAGCATTCCCGTCAAAACAGGACGAACCAAAGGAGAACGACCGGACAAACCGGCCGGCCCGGATCTACGGCGGGAGCTCGCTGAATTGCTGCGTCCGCGACTGGTCCTGGTTCTGCTGCTGGGGGCGCTGGTGAATGCCGCGACGTTCGGCACTTTCACCTTCCTCGCTCCCATCGTCACCGAAGTCGCCGGGCTGGATCCGCTGTGGGTCTCTGTCGCGCTGGTGCTGTTCGGTCTGGGCTCCTTCGCCGGCGTCACCGTGGCCGGGCGACTGTCCGACCGGCGGCCCGGTGTCGTCGTCGCGGTCGGCGGGCCGTTGCTGCTCAGCGGCTGGGTCACCCTCGCCCTCACTGCGTCCGCCCCTGTCGCCCTGCTGATCCTCACATTCGCCCAGGGTGCGCTCTCCTTCGGCCTCGGGAGCACACTGATCGCCCGGGTGCTCTATGAGGCCTCAGACGCGCCGACCATGGCAGGCTCCTACGCCACCGCTGCTCTCAACGTCGGGGCGACCGCCGGTCCCGTCCTCGCAGCCGCCACGCTGACCTCTGGGTCGGCTGAGCTGGGACCTGTCTGGGCGAGCAGCGCCCTGGTCGCCGGGGCACTTCTTCTCGCGCTGCCTTTCCGTCAGGCCCTCGAACCCAGCGACGACCAGAACAGCGTGCGATGACGCACCGCAACACGCCGTTGCACCCCGAGGCGGCGACTCATCGACCAACGCCGGACCCATCCCATCACCCGCGCCGCAGCCATCATGAAGTGGGCCGGCCGCTACCGGTTCCCCAGCGAACGGCGGCATAGGGGAACGGGTGAACGGGGGAACGGCCGAGCAGGTCCAGCGACGCCGGTGAGCGAAGGGGGAGGTGGCAAGTGGCAACGCGGTGACCGGAAAACAGGCGATCACCCCGAAGCGGTCTGAGGTGGGACCACGGCCTGCACGACTGACGCCCCCTCCCCCGCCGGCACCGGAGACGCAGCCGCGGCGAACGGCCCCGGCTCCGCGGGCGACCCCGACTCCGCAGGCGACCCCAACTCCGCGGACGACTCCGACTCGGCGGACGGCCTCGTTTCGGCGGGCGACCCCGACTCCGCGGGCGGCCCCGACTCCGCAGGCGACCCCAACTGCGCGGGCGGCCTCGTGTAGGTGGGCGGGGGGTGATCGGCAGGGGGTGTGCTGAGGGCGAGCATTTCTCGGGCCTTGGGGTAGATGGGGGATGCGGTCTTGCGGGCGCGCCAACCCTTGGGCACGCGTTCGACGTATCCGGCCGCCGCCAGGCCGCCCAGGGCGCTCAAGGCCGTGTTGAGGTCTACGCCGGCGGCCACCGCTATGGAGGCGGGGCCCGCGCCGCCTCTGGCCGGGACGGCGTCCAACACTCTCCTGACAGGCTCCGAGAGCGCGTCTCTCGGCAGCGCGGGGGCCCTGTCGAGCGGGGCCAGGTCGTCGCCGATGACGCCCACCAGGTCGATGAGCTCCTCCGGTGAGGTGACGCAGATGGCCTTCTGTTCGCGCAGGAGTCTGTGGCAGCCGGCTGACTGTGCGGAGGTGACGGGCCCCGGCACGGCTGCCAGATGTCGTTTCAGGGACAGGGCGTGCGTGGCTGTGTTGAGGGCGCCGCTGCGCAGGGCGGCTTCGACGACGACCGTGCCTCTGGACAGGGCGGCGATCAGGCGGTTTCTGATGAGGAAGCGGGCTCTGGTGGGGTGGACGCCCGGTGGGCATTCGCTGACGAGCACGCCCTGGTCGCGGACGGCCGCGAACAGGGCGTGGTGCTCGGAGGGGTAGGCGATGTCGACACCGCAGGCCAGGACGGCCACCGTGGGTGAGTCCGAGGCCAGGACGCCTCGGTGGGCCGCGCCGTCTATCCCGAACGCGCCCCCTGAGACCACGGTCCAACCGGACTCGCTCAGGCCGACGCCGAACTGGGCCGCGATGTGCACGCCGTAGGCGGTGGCCGCCCGCGCGCCGACCACGGCCACCGAGCGCAGGCAGGAGAACCGCAGGTCGGCTGTGCCGTGGAGCCACAGGCCGAGCGGCCGGGCGGCGCCCAGCTGGTCAAGCTGAGTGGGCCATTCGGCGTCGCCCGGGATGATGAGCCTCGCCCCGGACCGCTCTCCCGCCATCAGGTCGGACGCGGGGTCGGAGGCCGTCAGACGGGCATGCCAGATGCTCAGGCGCCTGCCCAGATCTGCGGGGCGCCCCAGGGGCGCGTCGTCGGCCGGGAAGCCGGGCGGAAGGGTGCGGGCGCGGATGGCCTCCACAGCCTGGGAGGCGCCGCAGTGGGACACGAGACGGCCCATGACCGCGTCACCGACATCGGCCGCGCGCATGAGGGCGGCTCTTGCCTCACGCTCAGGGGTGGTGCTCAAGGGGTCCTCCAGAGTAGGGGCGGCCGCGGATGTGAGATCGGGTGGGTGGCTCACCCCGACATCCCCAGCCACAAGGCCAATGCCGACGATGTCTCGGTCTCGTCAGGCTGGTCCTTGCCGGCGAGGTCCGCCAAGGTCCAGGCCACCCGCACCACACGGTCCAGGCCCCGGGCGCTCAGGGTGCCGGAGTCGAGGCAGGTGGTGATGGGCTTCATGGCGGACTCCGACGGGCGGTAGCGGGCATGGAGGGCCGAGGACGGGATCTCGGCGTTGGTCCGCCACGAGGTCCCGGCGAACCGGACGGCCGCTCGCCGGCGAGCCAGCAGGACCCGCGCGGCGACCGTCTGGCTCGTCTCGACGAACTGCCGGTCCGCCATCAGCTCGCGTCTCGACGAACGCGCGACGGTGACCTTCATGTCGATGCGGTCGAGCAACGGCCCCGACAGCCTGCCCAGGTAACGGCGTCTGATCGTGGGCGTGCACTGGCAGCTGTCGCTCTGGTCCTGGGGCTGGGCGCAGGGGCAGGGGTTGGCCGCGAGCACCAGGATGAACCTGGCCGGGAAGGTGACCGAGCCCGCCGACCTGGCCACCGTGACCTGGCCGGACTCCAGGGGCTGGCGCAGGGAGTCGAGCACGTGACGGGGGAACTCCGGCGCCTCGTCGATGAACAACACCCCCCGGTGGGCCAGGGAGACCGCGCCGGGGCGCACGACGGTGCTGCCGCCGCCGATGATCGCCGCCGCGGTCGCCGTGTGGTGTGGGCTGACGAAGGGGGGCCTGTCGATCGTGGGGCTGTCGGGCGGCAGCACGCCCGCCACGGAGTGGATGGCCGTCACTTCCAGCGCGTGGTCGAGGTCGAGCGGCGGCAGGAGGGTGGGCAGGCGCTCCGCCAGGAGGGTCTTGCCCGTGCCGGGCGGGCCCAGCATCCAGAGGTTGTGGTTGCCCGCGGCGCAGACCTCCAGGGCGCGGCGGGCGAGCGGCTGACCGACCACGTCGGCGAGGTCCACGGTGGGGGCGGTGGTCGTCCGGGGGACGTCCTGGACGGGATGCCGAGGCGGGTCGTCGCCTCTGCGCAGCCACTCCACGAGCTGGCGCAGGTCGGCGACCGGCACCACTCTCACGTCGGGCACCAGGGCCGCCTCCGCCGCGTTGGCGGCCGGGACCACCACGGTGGCGCCCGGGTGGTCGGCGGCGCCCAGGACCGCGGGGAGCACCCCGCGCACCGGCCTAAGGCGGCCGTCCAAACCCAGCTCCCCGAGGAAGAACTGCTCGGCGACGCGCTCGGCGGGAACGACGCCCGCGGCGCCCAGGATCGCCACAGCGATGGCCAGATCGAACTGGCTGCCTCGCTTGGGGAGACTGGCCGGGAACAGGCTCACCGTGATGCGGGCGTCCGGCCACGCGTAGTGGCTGTTGACCACCGCGGATCTGACCCGCTCGCGAGCCTCGCTCAGGGCCGTGTCGGGCAGGCCGATGAGATGGATGCCCGCCAGGCCGTTGCCCACGTCGGCCTCCACCTCGACCATGCGGCCGGTGACGCCGACCAGCGCGACGCTGCGGGTGCGTGCGACGGCCATCTAGCACGCCCCGCGCACGTGCCGCAGGGAGAAGTCGCCGGCGAAGCGGTCCAACGCGATCACGTCGACCCGGATCCGGGTGAAGACGCGGGGCTGGCCTGCGAGCCATCGGGCGGCCAGGAGCCTCAGGCGGGCCACTTTGGCGGGTCGCACGGACTCCAGCGCCGTGCCGTGGGACCTGCTCGACCGGGTCTTCACCTCGACGACCACCAGGCTGGGGCCGTCCTCGGCGATGATGTCTATCTCGCCGTAACGGCAGCGCCAGTTACGCTCGATGATCGTCATGCCCTCGGCCTGCAGGTAGGCCACGGCGAGTTGCTCGCCGTGCCTGCCGAGATCGTTCTTCGCGGCCATGTGCCACCTCCGGGCACTGACCTTCGCCTACTTCGACCGTGCCGCCGGCGGCCGAGCGTCGTTCTGGGGATATCCGAAGCCGATACCCCCAAGGCTGTGGACGACCGTCCGGCTATCCCGAGAAGCCCTCCTTCGGCATCTCCAGGTCGGCCTTGGCCAACTCTTCGACGTTGACATCCTTGAACGTAACGACTCGGACATTCTTCACAAAACGCGCAGGTCTGTACATATCCCAGACCCAAGCGTCCTGCATCTTCACGTCGAAGAACACGTCACCGTTCTCGGCGGTGCGCACGTCGAGGTCGACGGAGTTGGTCAGGTAGAAGCGCCGTTCCGTCTCCACGACGTAAGTGAACAAACCGACGACATCGCGGTATTCGCGGTAAAGCTGCAGCTCCATCTCGGTTTCGTATTTTTCGAGATCCTCTGCGCTCATCGCGGTCCTCCTGTCGTACCGGTCCCCCGGTGTGCCCGCTCAGGCAACCCCGGCCCCCATTTCATTCTCGCCCATCCGTCTGGCCACCGTAACGAAGGAGTAGCGGTGGTGCGCGCACGGGCCGTGCGTCTCCAGTGCCAGGCGATGCTGTGGCGTGACGTACCCCTTGTGATCGGCGAAACCGTACAGCGGAAAGTCGCCGTCCAGCGCGACCATCATCCGGTCCCTCGTCACCTTGGCCACGATCGACGCGGCCGCCATGCAGGCGGCGACCTGATCCCCCTTCCACACTGCCAGCGACGGCGCCGGAAGGCCCGGCACCGGAAACCCATCCGTGAGGATGTACCCAGGGTCACACGACAACCGCGCGACGGCCCGCCGCATTCCTGACACGTTGCACTTGTGCAGTCCCGTGGCGTCGATCTCCGCGGAGGAAATGGTGACGACGCCGACGTGGGCGGTGGCCATGATCTCGTCATGGAGTCGTTCGCGCACCGCCGGGGTGAGCAGCTTGGAGTCGGCCAGCCCGTCGATCCGCCTGCGCAGGATGACGGCCGCGACGACCAGCGGGCCGGCGCAGGCCCCGCGGCCGGCCTCGTCCACCCCCGCGATGGGAGTGAGGCCGCGGCGGGCCAGCGCCCGCTCGTAAGCGTAGAGTCCGGAATCGCGGCGGACGACGCTCGGTCGAGGGCGGAACGCAACTGTCATGACACAGGAAGCGTACGCCCCAAACGCCGCAAACCGCGACTGGAAGCGCGTTCTACTCGACCTTGGCGAAACTCTCGGGCTTGGTGAAGATCAAGCCCCGCGACAGCGGCCACCAGCGCACCACGGCCGTGCCGACGACCTGATCCACCCCGATGAACCCGCCGCCCGGCTCCTCCATGTGGCTGCGCGCGTCGGCCGAGGAGCTGCGGTGGTCTCCCATCAGCCAGAGCTTGCCCTGCGGGACCGTCACATCGAACTCGTCGCCTGAGGGGAAGTCACCGGGGTAGAGGTAGGCCGACTCGTCGAGCGGCTTGCCGTTGATCGTGATGCGATCGTCGTCGTCACAGCAGACGACCTTGTCACCCCCGACGCCGATGACCCGCTTGATGGTGTCCTCGCCGTTCCAGCCCTTGAACACCACGATGTCGCCCCGCTCGGGCGAGCCGGCGAGCTTGTTGACGAACACCCGGTCGTCGATCTTGAGGGTGTTCTCCATCGACTCCGAGGGGATCCAGAAGTTGCCGATCACGAAAGCCTGCAGCAGCAGTGCGATCCCCACGCCCATCAGCAGCATGACGATCGTTTCGCGGATGCTGCCCTTTTTCTTCTTTTTCTCCACGCCCTGCGCCTTCTTGGTGACGGCCATCAACGCCGTACTCCGAGCCGTTCACGCCCTGCTCCGAGCCACCGCCGCCGGATCACGACCGCCGGCACGGCCAGGACGAACCCGGCGACCAGCGGAACCGACCCACCGAGCGCCTGGAGCGCCGGCTGCGCGAACGTGTCGGGGATGGAGATCGAGGAGGCTCGTGAGAACGGCCAGACGATCACGAAGGCCCGTCCGATGACCTGGCTCTCAGGGATGGATCCGCCCCCTGGGTCGCCGGTGTGGAAGCGGGAGTCCAGCGAGACCTGGCGGTGGTCGCCCATCACCCACAGGCGGTTGGGCGGCACCTTGATGTCGAAGTTCTCGCTGGACGGCAGGTTGCCCGGATAGAGATAGCTCGTCTCGTCGATCGGCACGCCGTTGACCGTGATGCGATGGTCGGCGTCACAGCACTTGACGTGGTCGCCGCCGACGCCGATGACCCGCTTGATGTAGTCCTTCTCGCCGGGGATCAAGCCGAACGAGGTGCCGATCCAGCGGAAGAAGCCCGCGACGGGGTTGGACGGCTCTTCGAGCTCGAACTCGCCGTCCCAGGAGTCGATGCCGGCGAAGACGACCACGTCGCCGCGCTCGATGTCGCGCGTGTGGTAGACCAGCTTGTTCACCAGCACCCGGTCGTTGATCAGGAGAGTGTTCTCCATCGACTCGGAGGGAATGTAGAAGGCCTGGACGACGAAGGTCTTGATGATCAGCGCCAGCGCGAGCGCCACTACGACCAGGACGGGGAGCTCTTTCCAGAACGACCCCTTCTTCTCTTTCTTCCCGTCTTCTGCTGGCTTCTGAGTCTCTTCGGCGACCACGTCCACCTCGTCCTCGACAGGGCGGCGCGGCGCGCCGTGCTCCTGGCTCTCGCTAGTCATTGTTGACGAGCCTAGATGATGCGCAGGCCCGACAAGCCTCGACCGACGTTACAACGGGCACGAGTCGCTCCACATAAAGGAAACAGCCCCGCAAAAGCCGAATGGCCCGCACGCCAGGCGGGCCATCCGGAAGGACATTCGCGTTACTTGGCGGGCGTGGCGTCGCGCTTCTCGCGAATGCGAGCGGCCTTGCCGCGCAGGTCGCGCATGTAGTAGAGCTTGGCGCGGCGCACGTCGCCTCGGGTCACGAGAACGATCTTCTCGATGACCGGGCTGTGCACGGGGAAGGTCCGCTCGACGCCGACGCTGTAGCTGACCTTACGGACGGTGAAGGTCTCGCGGGCGCCGCTGCCCTGGCGGCGCAGCACGAATCCCTTGAAGACCTGGACACGGGAGCGGTTGCCTTCGACCACTCGTACGTGAACCTCGAGCGTGTCGCCGGGCCGGAAGTCCGGCACGTCGCTACGCAGGGTCGACTTCTCGAGCTCCTGGATCTTCGTGTGCATGAGAGCTTTTCCTCAAGTCTCGTGAGCACGCGGAGGTCCACCCGGCCTGAAGCTCGCGGCGGACACGCCTGCTGATCTGATGAAACCCGAGAGCGCTTCTCGGGCATGACGGACCAACCACATGACGGTTGGCGACGCTTCAGTGTGCCATATCTTCCGGCGGGAGGCGAAACGCGAGCTCCTCCAGCAGCCGGCGGTCGTGCTTGTCGAGGGTCTCGGGGTCGAGCGCCGCCGCCAGCTCCGGCCTGTTGGCGAGAGTGCGGCGCAGCGCCTGGTCACGCCGCCACCTGGCGACTTTCCCATGATGTCCGGACAGCAGCACGGCGGGCACCTCGTGGCCCCGCCAGACGGGCGGCTTGGTGTAGACGGGCCCTTCGAGGAGGTTCTGCATGGCTCCGGGGGCGAAGGAGTCGTCGACGGCGGAGTGCGCGTTGCCGAGCACGCCCGGCAGCAGCCTGCCGATGGCCTCCGCCATCACCAGCACCGCCACCTCACCGCCGGCCAGGACGTAGTCGCCGATGCTCACCTCGTCGACCCGCAGCCGCGAACCGTACTCGGCCATGACGCGCGAGTCGATGCCTTCGTAGCGGCCGCACGCGAACAGCAGCCAGGGCTCGGCCGCCAGCTCCTGGGCGAGCTCCTGGGTGAACGGCCTGCCGCTGGGCGTGGGGACGATCATCCGCGGGGCGCCGTCGCCGATCACCGCGTCGATGGCCTCGCCCCACACCTCGGGCTTCATCACCATGCCGGGCCCGCCGCCGTACGGGGTGTCGTCGACGGTCTTGTGCACATCGTGCGCCCACTCGCGCAGCTGGTGCACCCGCACGTCGAGGATGCCGCGCTCACGGGCCTTGCCCATCAGCGAGACGTCCAGCGGGGCGAAGTACTCAGGGAAGATCGAGATGATGTCGAGCCGCATCGCGCTCACAGCAGCCCTTCGGGCGGATCGACCACCAGCCTGCCGTGCTCCACGTCCACCTCCGGCACCAGCGCCTTGACGAACGGGATGAGCGCGTCGTCCTGGCCGTCGCGCCGGACGACGAGAAGGTCCTGCCCGTGGTGGAGCACGTCGGTGACCTCGCCGATGGACTCGCCCGTGACGGTCACGACCGTGAGCCCGATGAGCTCGTGGTCGTGGAACTCGTCGGGGTCGTCGGAGGGCGCCACCTCGGCGGAGTCGATGACCAGCATGGTGCCGCGCAGCGCGTCGGCCGCGTCACGGCCGGCGACTCCCGCGAGGCTGAGCAGCAGCATGCCCTTGTGCCAGCGGCGGCCCTCGATGACGAGCGGCCCCCTGTCGGCGGGGTCCGTGGCGATCGACGCGCCGACGGGCAGGCGCAGCTCGGGATCGTCAGTGCGCACCTCCACCGTCACCTCACCGCGCACACCATGTGGGCGGCCGATCCGGCCGACGACCAACTGCACGTGAACCTTGCCTCTCTAACGCAAGCGCCCCCATCGGATGAACCGATGAGGGCGCGCGAACCTGACGCTAACGGACTGCTTCGTCCAGGTCGAGCAGATCGACCCGTACGTACTTCCCGTCGGCCAGGGCATTCACGACTGTGCGCAGCGCTTTGGCGGTGCGCCCGCCGCGACCGATGACCTTACCCAGGTCCTCGGGGTGCACCCGGACCTCCAGGACGCGACCGCTGCGAATGCGGCGAGCGCGGACCCGGACATCGTCTGGATGTTCGACGATGCCTCTGACGAGGTGCTCGAGAGCCTCCTCGAGCACGTCAGGCCTCGCCCTCGGCCTCGGCCTTGGGCTCGGCGACGGTCTCGGCCGGAGCCGCAGCGGGGGCCTCGGCGGCAGCCGCAGGGGCCTCTTCCTTCTTCTTGGCCTTCTTCGGCGTCGTGGCCGCCGTGGCGGTGTCGCCACCGGACAGCGTCTCGCGGGCCGCGGCCTCGTAGAGGGCGTGACGGTCGGGAGCTTCCGCCGGCATCTTCATCGGCTCCGGGGCGGGCTCGCCCTTGAACTTCTGCCAGTCACCGGTGATCTTGAGCAGCTTGAGCACCGGCTCGGTCGGCTGCGCGCCGACACCCAGCCAGTAGGCCGCCCGGTCGCCGTCGATCTCGATGCGCGACGGGTCCTGCTTCGGGTGGTACAGGCCGATCTCTTCGATCGCCCGGCCGTCACGCTTGGTGCGGCTGTCGGCGACGACGATGCGGTACTGAGCGTTGCGGATCATGCCGAGCCGCTTGAGCTTGATCTTGACTGCCACGGGTGTGGTCTCTCCTGCATTCGAGCGCGGGTGAGCGGTGTCTCATCGAGTGGGGCACGACAAGGGTCCCGCTCCAGGGACAGGCGCGACCGGCGGGAGGTGAGAGGGCACCCACCTGATCGCGATGTTCCAACATGTCATTGTGCCAGATGTACGGCACTGCCTTCGACCGCACGCCCGGACCGGATGGGCAAAGGTTACTTTTGACCGGGGAGCCGCAGCTTGGACGGGTCGAAGCCGGGCGGCAGGTCCATGCCCGGGGGCAGCTTGCCGCCGAGGTTGCCCAGCACGCCGCCCTGCTTGGGCTCGGCGGGGGCCTCCGGCGCCGGCTTGCCGAGGGCGGCCTTGCGCGGGTCGCCGCTCACCCGGCGCCCCTTCTTCGCCTTCTTCTGCGCCTTGACGCCCTTGCCCTTGCCGCCGGGCATGCCGGGGATCCCCATGCCGCCCGCCATCCGCTTCATCATCTTCTGGGCCTCGAAGAAGCGGGTGACGAGGTTGCTGACCGCGGTGACCGTCACGCCCGAGCCGCCGGCGATGCGGGCCCGGCGCGAGCCATTGATGATCTTCGGGTCCTGGCGCTCGGCCGGGGTCATCGAGCGGATGATGGCCGCGATGCGGTCCAGGTCACGGTCGTCGATGGAGTCGAGCTGGTCGCGCATCTGCCCCATGCCGGGCATCATGCCGAGCAGGTTCTTGATCGGGCCCATCTTCTGGACCATCATCATCTGCTCGAGGAAGTCCTCGAGGGTGAAGCTCTCGCCCGAGGTCAGCTTGCCCGCCATCTTGGCGGCCTGGTCCTCGTCGAACGTCTTCTGGGCCTGCTCGATCAGGGTGAGGATGTCACCCATGTCGAGGATGCGGGAGGCCATCCGGTCCGGGTGGAAGGCGTCGAAGTCCTCGAGCTTCTCACCGGTGGAGGCGAACATGATCGGCCGGCCGGTGATGTGCCTGACCGACAGGGCCGCGCCGCCGCGGGCGTCGCCGTCGAGCTTGGTCAGCACGACGCCGTCGAAGCCGACGCCGTCCATGAACGCCTGGGCCGTGCTGACGGCGTCCTGGCCGATCATCGCGTCGACCACGAACAGGACCTCGTCGGGCGAGACCGCGTCGCGGATGTCGGCGGCCTGCCGCATCATCTCCTGGTCGATGCCGAGACGGCCCGCCGTGTCGATGATGACGATGTCGTACTGCTGCCGCTTGGCCTCGTCGATCGAGCCGCGTGCGACGCCGATCGGGTCGCCGACGCCGTTGCCGGGCTCGGGAGCGTAGACGGCGACCTGCGCGCGCTCGCCCACGACCTGGAGCTGCTGCACCGCGTTGGGGCGCTGGAGGTCGGCGGCCACGAGCATCGGCACGTGGCCCTGCTCGCGCAGCCACTTGGCGAGCTTGCCCGCCAGCGTGGTCTTACCGGCGCCCTGGAGGCCGGCGAGCATGATGACGGTCGGCGGCGTCTTGGCGTAGCGGAGCCTGCGGGTCTCGCCGCCGAGGATCTCGATGAGCTCCTCGTTGACGATCTTGACGACCTGCTGCGCCGGGTTGAGCGCCTGGGAGACCTCGGCGCCGCGGGCGCGCTCCTTGACCTGGGCGACGAACGCCTTGACCACCGGCAGCGCGACATCGGCCTCGAGCAGCGCGATGCGGATCTCGCGGGTGGTGGCGTCGATGTCGGCGTCGGACAGCCGCCCCTTGGATCGGAGGGAGGAGAAGACCGATGTCAGCCGGTCGGAAAGCGTCTCGAACACGTGGTAGGCCAGTCCTCGAAGCGAATGTGGGTCTGCAGTCAGCCTATCCGCTTCGTCAGCCGTTCCAGCCTGGCACGGCCATCCGAACTGAAAGGGCGTGCTCGACCAGGTTGATCAGGGCGCTTTTGACCGAGTCCTTGGCGCGGGCGTCCAGGCGGATGAGCGGGATGTGCGGGGCGAGGGTGAGAGCGTCGCGGATCTCCGAGTCGCTGTGCTCGTACTCCCCGTCCCACCCGTTCAGGCCGACCACGAAAGGCAGCTGCGCCTCTTCGAAGTAGTCGATCGCCGGGAAACAGTCGGCCAGCCGGCGCGTGTCGACCAGCACCACCGCGCCGATCGCGCCTTTCACCAGGTCGTCCCACATGAACCAGAACCGGTGCTGCCCAGGCGTCCCGAACAGGTAGAGGATCAGGTCACGGTCCAGCGACACCCGGCCGAAGTCCATCGCCACCGTGGTGGTCGACTTCAGCGGGGTCATGCCGAGATCGTCGATCCCGGCAGAGGCGTCCGTCATCACCGCCTCGGTCGTCAGCGGCATGATCTCCGAAACCGCACCGACGAACGTCGTCTTGCCCACGCCGAAGCCACCGGCCACCACGATCTTCGCCGAGGTGAGCCCGGGACTAGAGCCTGCGAAGTCCACTGAGCACCCTTTCGAGCAAGTTGACATCTGGCCTACCGGATTCCAGCTGCGGCTGGTGCACGTGTACCAGGCCCTCCGCCGCCATGTCGGCGATGAGCACGCGCGCCACGCCGAGCGGCATCCGCAGCAGGGCCGACACCTCGGCCACCGAGCGGACCTGCCGGCAGAGCTGGCTGATCGCCTGATACTCCGGCGTGATGTGGGAGAACTCCCTGTGCTCAGCCGTGGCCGAGGACACCAGCGCCTCCATCGCGAGCTTCACCCGCGGCGCCGTCCGCCCCCCGGTCACCGCGTACGGACGCACCGGCGAGGCCGGGTCCGACGAGCGCGGAGGGGGCGGGGGCTCCCAGCCGCCGCTGTTCCAGCCGCCACTGTTCCATCTGGGATCCGTCACTCACATCACCTGGTCTGGGTGGCACGCAGCTGGGCACGCACCGCTGGAGTGAGCACCTGACCGGCACGGTCCACCATCAAGGTCATCTGGTAGGCCACCAGGCCCATGTCACAGTCAGGTGCGGCGAGTACGGCCAGGCAGGAGCCGTCGCTGACGGACATGATCAGCATGAGCCCTTGCTGCATCTCCACCATCGTCTGGTTGACCACGCCGCCTTCGAACACCCTGGCCGCCCCTTGGGTGAGGCTGATCAGGCCGGAAGCGATCGCGGCCAGCTGGTCGGCCCTGTCGGGCGGGAAGCCCGACGAGGCCGCGAGCGGCAGGCCGTCAGAAGAGACGACAACGGCGTGAGCGACGCCTGGCACTGTGCTGACGAAGTCGGTGATCAACCAGTCGACTCCGTGAGCCGCGCGACTCAGATCGTTCATGCGCCCTCCTCCCTGTTCTCGTGGTTCCGCTGACCAGATTGCGGAGCCCGGCCACCGCTGATGTCGTCACGCGCGGCCCGGAAGCCCTGCTGGAAGCTGGACAGGCGGCTGCGTACCCGATCCGGTGAGACCGAGGGCATCGGCACGACTCCCTTGGGCGCTGACGCGGTGTCGGCGGAGCCGGGCACGAGGTTGGCCTTGGGCACCCGCTTGGGCAGGCCGGAGGCCGTCGCACCGTCGCGCACCGGCTCCGCCGCGGCCTTGGCCGCGGTCCAGCCGGCGTCGGCCTTGGCCGACCCCCAGGCCGCGTCGGAGCCGCCCTGGTCGAACCAGGCGGATTCGACGGAGGCGAAGATCGGCAGGAACTCGTCGCCGGCGGACGGCGGCGGGCCGGACGGTGAGACCACCGGCATGGGGCCGGTGGCCGCCGACTCGGTCTCGGGGAAGTCGTGCTGCGGGCGCTGCGGGCCGGCGTTCACCCGGTCGTCGAAGCCGCGGCCGGGCAGCGGCGCGTCGGTGGGGCGCTTGGGCAGCGGGTTGCTCTCGCTGGACCAGGAGCCGGGAACGCGGGAGGGGATCCAGACGTCGTCGGTGTCGAAGCCGCCGCTGGTGCTGCGCGGGCCGGACGGCCAGGCCTCCCCCGTCCCGGCCGACGGCCACTGCGGCGCCGAGGGCCAGGAGGCGCTCGGGTCCGAGTTGGAGGGATAGGAGGGGTGGCCGGGGCCGGGCTCGTAGCCGCCGCTCTGCCACTGAGGGGCCGCCTGCTGGGGGGGTCCCGCGAAAGCCTCCGCCCGTCCGCGGTCCATCGCGGCCGGAGGGGTGTCCATGACGGGCGTCTGCGCGCCGAGCAGGCTCTCCGGCACCAGGACCATCGCGGTGAGCCCGCCGGAGCCCTGGGAGCGGAGCTGTACGCGGATGCCGTGCCGATGCGCCAGCCTGGCGACCACGAACAGGCCCATGCGGCGCGACACCGACACGTCGACGGCCGGCGCGTCGGTCAGCCG
This sequence comes from Nonomuraea sp. NPDC049714, assembly GCF_044465295.1. Taxonomy (NCBI): domain Bacteria; kingdom Bacillati; phylum Actinomycetota; class Actinomycetes; order Streptosporangiales; family Streptosporangiaceae; genus Nonomuraea; species Nonomuraea sp. NPDC049714. The sequence goes on from NZ_JBITLM010000008.1 coordinate 96,638, forward strand.
CTCGTTGGACTGGGCGAGTTCCTCCGCGGTCATGCCGATGCCGGAGTCGGTGATGGACAGCATCACGCCGCCGCCGTCGATCCGGCTGCCCGACATGGTCACGCGGGTCTCACGAGGGGAGAACGACAGGGCGTTCTCCACCAGCTCGGCCAGCAGGTGGATGAAGTCGTTGACGGCCTGGCCGGCCACGGAGACGCCGTCGGGCACCTGGAGCAGGACGCGCTCGTAGTTCTCGACCTCGGACAGGGAGGCGCGGGCCACGTCGATGAGCTTGACCGGCTGGCTCCAGCGGCGCGGCGGGTCCTGACCGGCCAGGACCAGCAGGTTCTCGCTGTTGCGGCGCATGCGGGTGGCCAGGTGGTCCAGCTTGAACAGGTTGGCCAGCCGGTGCTCGTCCTGCTCGCCCTGCTCCAGCCCGTCGATCAGGGTGATCTGCCGCTCCACCAGCGTCTGGCTGCGGCGGGACAGGTTCACGAACATCGCGTTGACGTTGGCGCGCAGGCGGGACTCCTCGCCCGCCAGCCGGACCGCCTCGCGGTGGACCTCGTCGAAGGCCCGCGCCACTTCCCCGATCTCGTCGTTGGAGGCGACGCCGATGGGCTGAACCTGGACGTTCTCGCCGGTGGCCTCCGCCTCGCGCAGCTGGCGCACGGTATCGGGCAGACGGCGTCCGGCGATGAACAGGGCTTCCCTGCGCAGTCGGCGCAGCGGGCCGCTCAGCGAACGCGCCATGATCACGGTGACGAGCAGCACGAGGAGGAGCAGGGCCAGGATCGCGCCGGCCACGATCGCGGCGCTCTGCTGCTCGGCGCCTTCCAGGGCGCGGCTGCGCAGCACGATGGAGTCGGCCGCCTGCTTTTCGACCTCGCGCATGCCGTCGACGGTCTCACTGATGGCGTTGTACCAGGTCTCGCCGTCACGGACGAGTCCGAGCTTGCGGTCTCTCAGGGGGAGCCCGGCGTCTTGCAGGACCAGGGCTCGGGCGGAGAGGATCTCGGCGCGGTCGACGGCCGCGCCACTGACGGTGTCGTCGTACAGCTGGCGGAGCGCGAGGGAGACCTGCGCCCTGAAGGTGGCGAGCTCGCTGTTCTTCTGAGCGCGCGCGGCGATGAAGGCGTCGAGTTCGTCCTTGCCGAAGGTGCCGGTGGCCAGGGCTCCCGCGAGCAGCGCACGCTGGGTGGACACGTACTGCTTGGCTCTGGACAGGGCCGCGAAGCCGGAGACGCTCGCCGATAACTCCTTGTCGACCGCGCCCAGGTCGATCTTGCCGTTCAGCGAGAGCAGGTCCGAGATGGACCGGTCGTAGAGCGCGATGACCGAGTTCTGGTCGAGCTGCGAGTCGATCGCGGTCGTGCGCGAAGTGGCGAGTTCGTTGAGGCGGTTCTTGATGCTCAGGGCTTCGGCGGCGTGGGGGCCGTCAGCGACCTCGAGTTCCTCGACGCCGCTCCTGACTTCGATGACGAGCTTGTCGACGCGCTCGTACTGAGCGCTCACGTCCGCCGGTCGGCCGCCTCTGCGTCCCTGAGCGACGTACTGGGCGCTGAGGTCGCGCTCCACCTCCACCTCGTGCGCGAGGGTGGTCAGCCGGCTCGCCAGCACGGCGACCACGTTGACCTGCGCGTACTCGCTGGCGGTGGCGATCGAGGTGGTGACGCGCAGGCCACCGAACACGAGCGCCGCGAGAGTGGGGATGACCACCAGGACCAGCAGCTTGGAACGGACCCGCCAGTTGCGCAGAGAGAAGCGGGGGCCCGTCCTGCGCTTGCCGGCTTTCGCACCGCCCGGCGTCTGTGGCCCACGGGACACGCGTCGGGGAGCTTCGTCTCTAAAGCCCTGATCCCCGCCCGCAGCACGGGTAACGGTCTTCACCTGCTCCGCAACCTCTCTCCGATGGTCTGGTGCATGAAGATCATGTCACGCATGAGCCAGCCGTGACGCAACGCACCCTTGGGGCGAGAGCAATTGGAGCACATCACCAGGAGATCGGCCAATGCCCCACGGGTCACAATCGGTCCATAACACGGCATTTTACGCAGATCACAGCGCTAATCTCGCCCCTTCGACATCAACAGCAGCGGTGCAATCAAGTCAGACAAACGTTATAAATCACCCTATATATGCATATTTCGAGTTAACGTCCGATGTTCTGGCTGCGGAGAGGTGTGATAGCTGCGCTAGGGTGCCACCGTCGCTGATCACTCCCTTCGCATCACCCCCCGATTCAAAGGAGACCCGCAATGCGGTTCGGTACATTAGGGCGTACCGCCCTGGTTGGACTGGTGGCCACCCTCGTCGTCACGGGATGTTCCGGTTCGGGCGAACAGTCAGATGCCGCCGGCACCTCCTCTGACATGAAGACTGACCTGCTGATCGGTCAGTATCCCGGCGCCGACTCGGCTCCGCTGTTCATCGCCATGGAGCGCGGCTTCTTCAAGGAAGAGGGCCTCAACGTCAAGCAGGAGGCCATCCAGGCTCCCCAGGCGGTCCTGGGCAAGCTCTCCAACGGCTCCATGGACGTCGTCCTCGGCAGCTACGCCACCATCCTGTCGATTCAGGAGGCGGGCACCGAGAAGTTCAAGTACATCGCCGACTCCTACCAGGGCGCCGCGGGCGCGTTCGGCGTGATGGTGAAGAAGGGCTCCCCCATCAAGCAGGTCTCCGACCTCAAGGGGAAGAAGATCGGGACCAACGCCCTGGTCGGCCTGGGCGTGCTCACCATGAACCCGCACATGAAGATCGCCGGTCTCGACCCTGCCAACAACAAGGACATCCAGTACGTCGAGGTGCCGACGACCAACTGGCTCTCCGCCCTCGACAAGGGTGACGTGGACGCCGTCTGGATGACCGACCCGTACGTCAGCCAGGCCAAGAAGGAGCTCGGCGCCACCATGCTCCTGGACACGATGTCCGGCCCGACCGACGGCCTGCCGATCACCGGCTGGGCGGCCACCGAGAAGTGGGTGGCGGAGAACCCCAAGACGCTGGCCGCCTTCCAGCGGGCCATGGCGAAGGCGCAGAACATCGCGGCCACGGACCGCGCCGCGGTGACGAAGATCCTGCCGACCTTCACCAAGATCCCGGCTGAGACCGCTTCCACGATCAACCTCGGCAACTACCCGACCTCCCTGAGCGCCCAGCGCATCCAGCGGGTGGCGGACCTCATGCTCGACGCGGGCATGCTGAAGCAGAAGATGGACGTCAGCTCCATGATCTATTCCGCTCAGGGATGATGACCGCAGTCTCTCCGGCGAGGCGTGGACGTGGACCGCTCACCCGTGCCAGCCTGGTGAAGCTGTCCCGCCACGCCACCGGCGTGGCGGGTTTTCTGCTTGCCTGGCAGCTCCTCGGCGTCTCGGGCCTGTTCAAGTGGCTGCCACCGGCCGGGGACACCCTGTCGAGGACCGTGGCGCTCGCCGTGGATCCCGTGTTCCTCGAGAACCTGCAGGGCACGCTCACCGCCTGCGCCATCGGACTGCCGCTCGCCGTCCTGGTCGGCGTCCCCATCGGCGTGCTCCTGGGAACGGTCCCGGCGGTGGAGGAGATGACCCGGGTCTTCGTGGAGTTCCTCCGGCCGATCCCCTCGGTGGCGCTGATCCCGCTGGCACTGTTCTTCTTCACACCGGAGATCAACGCCAAGGTCGCTCTCATCGTCTTCGCCTCGGCGTGGCCCATCCTGATCAACACCCTCTACGGGGTGCGGGACGTTGACCCGCTGGCCAAGGAGACGATGCGCGCGTTCGGCTTCGGGCCGGCCGCAGTGATCTGGCGGGTTTCCCTGCCGAGCGCGGCGCCCTTCATCGCGACAGGAGTGCGGCTCGCCGCCTCCATCACGCTCATCCTGGCGATCAGCGTGGAGTACATCGTCGGCGGTGCGAGCGGCATCGGCAGCTTTCTCATCCAGGCGAGCACGGGCATCGGCGCCGACGCGATGATCGACGTGATCGCGGCCCTCCTGTGGGCCGGCACGATCGGTCTCGTCGTCAACATCTTGCTGGTGCGCGCCGAACGACGTCTGTTCAGGTGGCGAACGCCATGATCCGTACGTTGATCAAACGGCTGTGGCTGGTCCCCGTCGTGCTGGGCGGCTGGGAATTGCTCGCCCTATCACTCGAGAACCCCTTTTTCCCCACGCCGACCAGGATTCTGTCTCGGATGTACGAGATGTGGTTCTCCGGGCCCTACATCCTCACCGAAGAGGCCGTCGACAATTTCCTCCCCAGCCTGATCAGAGTCACCGGAGCCTGGGGACTGGCCGTGATCGTGGGTGTGGGGCTGGGCGTCGCGCTCGGCCGGACGCCCTGGCTGGCCGACTACTTCGAGCCACTCGTCGAGTTCGGCCGGGCGGTGCCGCCACCCGCCATGCTGCCGGTCTTCCTCGTGCTCTTCCAGATGGGCACGCAGGTGCAGGTCGCGACCATCGTCTTCGGCATCGTCTGGCCCATCCTGCTCAATTCCATCGACGGCGCGCGCAACCTCGACAACCTGAAGCTCGAAACCGCCACCGTCTTCGGTGTGCCCGCGTATCTGCGGCTGACCCGGATCATCCTGCCCGCGGCCGCGCCGAAGATCTTCGCCGGCCTGCGCCTGAGCGTGTCCCTGGCACTGATCCTGATGGTCATCTCCGAGCTCAAGGGCAGCACCGAAGGCATCGGCTACCTGCTTAACCTGGCCAGCAACAACGCCGACATGCCGGCCATCTGGGCCGGCGTCCTGCTGCTCGGCGTGCTCGGCTTCGCATTCAACACCCTGTTCCTCATGGTGGAGCGGCGCGTGCTTGCCTGGCACCGCGACGCGCACCGTATCGCTTAGGAGAAACCCCCGTGTCCGAGCTGCTGCTGAAGAACGTACGGGTCGTCACCCACGACCGGGACGAGCCCACGAACGCGGACATCGCCATCGTGGACGGCCGCATCGTCGACGTGCAGCCCGGACTACTACCCGAGACGGGCGAGGTGATCGATGGGGGCGGCAAGCTGGCCTTCCCCGGGGTCGTGGACGCCCATCAGCATTGGGGCATCTACAACCCGCTGTCCGAGGACGCCGAGTCGGAGAGCAGGGCGAGCGCCCAAGGCGGCGTGACGACCGCGCTGACGTACATGCGGACCGGGCAGTACTACCTCAACAGGGGCGGCTCCTACGCCGACTTCTTCCCGGAGGTGCTCAAGCAGGCCGAGGGCCGGGCCTACATCGACTACGGGTTCCACCTGGCGCCCATGTCGCGCGGGCACATCGGTGAACTGCCCGACCTGATCGAGCGGTTCGGGGTCCCGTCGTTCAAGATCTTCATGTTCTACGGAGGGCACGGGCTGCACGGCCGATCCGACGACCAGCGGGCGTTCCTCATGCTGCCGGAGGGCGAGCGCTACGACTACGCGCACTTCGAGTTCGTGATGCGCGGCGTGCAGGCGGCCAGGGAGCGCCTGCCCGAGCTGGCCGACGAGATCTCGCTGTCGCTGCACTGCGAGACGGCCGAGATCATGACCGCGTACACGAAGCTCGTCGAGGAGGCCGGCGACCTGAGCGGGCTGGCCGCCTACAGCGCCTCGCGCCCCCAGCACTCCGAAGGGCTGGCCGTCTTCATCGCCTCCTACCTCGCCCACGAGACGGGGCTGGCCAACGTCAACCTGCTGCACCTGTCCTCCCGCAAGGCCCTGGAAGCGGCCGTCCGCATGGCGGCGACGTTCCCGCACATCGACTTCCGGCGTGAGGTCACGATCGGTCACCTGCTCGCCGACGTCGACACGGCCAGCGGCCTCGGCGCCAAGGTCAACCCGCCGATCAGGCCGCGCGAGGACGTCGAGGCGCTGTGGGAGTACGTGCTCGACGGCACCGTGGACTGGGTGGTCAGCGACCACGCCTGCTGCCGTGACGAGCTCAAGTTCGGCGACCCGCGCGACGACGTCTTCGTGGCCAAGGCCGGGTTCGGCGGCGCCGAGTACCTGCTGCCCGGTCTGGTCACCGAGGGCCGCCGCAGGGGTCTGCCGTACGGCCGGATCGCCGCGCTGACCTCCTGGAATCCCGCCAAGCGGTACGGCCTGCGCCGCAAGGGCGCGATCGCCCCGGGTTTCGACGCCGACATCTGCCTGGTCGACCCCGCGAGCACCTGGACGGTGCGCGCGCAGGACTCGGAGTCGACGCAGGAGTACACACCGTTCGAGGGTTTCGAGCTGACCGCCAGGGTGACGGACACGTTCGTGCGCGGCAACCACGTGCTGGACGCCGGCAAGATCGTGGGCGACCACGTGGGCCGATTCGTGCCCCGGCCCGCCTGAACGCCCCGTTCGGGAGAGAAGACAGATCATGACGACGCACGTGAACACCCCTTCGGGCGCTCCTGGACCCGAGGCCGACCCCCTGCGCGAAGCCGTACGTGGCGGAGTGACGATCTATGACCTGGGCAGGCCGCTCTTCGCCGGCATGCCGCAGTCACCCAACCACCCCGCCTACACCCACACCCTCCCGCGCCGACACGGGGACAGGACGCGCTCCGACGGGGGATCGGCCGCCAACGACCTGATCTCCATGGGCACCCACGTCGGCACGCACATCGACGCGCTGGCGCATGTGTCGCAGGACGGCAGGCTGTACGGCGGGGCCGACGCCGCCGCGGCCTGCGTGGGAGGCCGCTACCCTGAGCACGGCGTGCACACGATCGCGCCGATGGTGCGCTGCGGCGTGCTGCTGGACGTGCCCGCCGCGCTCGGCGTGGAGCTCTGCGAACCGGGCTACGAGATCACCCCGGCCGATCTGGACGCGACCGTGCGGCGCCAGGGCACCGAGCCCTCCCCGGGCGACGTCATCCTGGTCCGCAGCGGATGGGGCCGCCACTTCACCGGCTCCGACCCGCAGGTCTACCTCGGTGGCGAGTCGGGGGTTCCCGGAGTCGGCGAGGCCGGGGCCCACTGGCTGGCCGAGCGCGGCGCGCATGCCGTGGGAGCCGACACCATCGCCTTCGAGCGGCTGGCTCCCGGACAGGGACACAGCGTGCTGCCCGCGCACCGGGTGCTGCTGGTGGAGTCGGGCATCTACCTCATCGAGACGATGGAGCTGGACGAGCTGGCTCGCGACGGCGTCCACGCGTTCACGTTCGTGCTGTCCCCGCTGCCGTTCTTCGGCGCGACGGGCTCGCCGGTGCGGCCGCTGGCCCTGGTGACCGCTCAGGCAGGGGAAGCCCGCCGTGACTGAGACGACCCTCGGCCGGCGACTGGCCGACTTCGCGGTCGACGCCTCCGCCGCCACGCTGCCGGACGCCGTCGTCGACAGCGTGCGCAAGCGCGTGCTCGACGTGATCGGCCTCTGCGTGGCCGCGCACCGGCTGCCGACCAGCGGCGGCATCGTGGACTACGTCCGTGACCAGGGCGGACGCCCGCAGGCGCACATCGTCGGCGGCGGCTCTCAGGTGCCGGCCTCGCTGGCCGCCCTCGCCAACGGGGTGCTCGCGCACTCCCTCGACTACGACGACACCCACCTGCCCTCCGTACTGCATCCCAGCGCCCCGGTCATCTCGGCCGCGCTCGCCACGGCCGAGACGGTGCACGCTTCAGGCCGGGACACGATCCGCGCGATCGCCGTCGGCCTGGAGGTCTGCGTGCGGCTGGGCATGGCGGGATACGACCCCGAAGCCGGCAATTCGCTCTTCTTCGAGCACGGGCAGCACGCCACCTCGATCTGCGGGACCATGGGCGGCGCCGTCGCGGCGGCCCTCCTGCTCGGCCTCTCCCGTGAAGGCGTGCTCGACGCCCTCGGCCTGGCCGCGTCCACGGCCTCGGGCATCATCGAGTCCAACCGGGCAGGTGGGACGGTGAAACGGCTGCACTGCGGGTGGGCGGCGCATTCGGCGGTGACGGCAGCGGATCTCGTCCGGCGCGGGTTCAGCGGGCCGCCGACCGTCCTTGAGGGACGTTTCGGCTTCTTCGAGGCCTTCCTGCACGGGCGCTACTCCGCGGAGGAGATCACCCGCGACCTCGGCACGGAGTGGGCCGTGCCCGGGATCTTCTTCAAGCCCTATCCGGCGAACCACTTCACCCACGCGGCCATCGACGCGGCGATCGGGCTGCGCGAACAGGGGCTGGACCCCGCTCGCGTGGAGAGCCTGACGTTGGGCGTCCCCGCTCCCGTCATCCGGACCATCGGGGAGCCGATGGAGCGCAAGCGCGCCCCGCGGACGGGATACGAGGCGCAGTTCAGCGGGCCGTACGCGGTGGTCGCCGGACTGCTCGGCGGCGGCGGTCTCGGGGTGGGACTGGCCGACTTCACCGACGACCTGGCGCGTGACCCGCTGCGGCGCGAGCTGATGGCCAAGGTGGACGTGGTGCCCGACGACCGCGCGACGAAGATCTTCCCGCACCAGTTCCCCGCCGTGCTGCGCGCCCGCGACCTCGACGGGCGTGATTGGCATCAGGAAGTCCTCACCAACCGTGGCGGCCCGGCCCGGCCGCTGTCCGCGGCCGAGCTGGCGCTGAAGTTCCGCGACAACGTGGCCGGCCGGCTCTCCGGCGCCACCGCCGACGCCGTGGTGGACCACGCGGGCCGGCTGGACGAGATCGGCGACATCGGCGAACTGCTCCGTCTGGTGGCGGAGTTCGAACCGGCGACGGGAGCCTGACCGGTCGTCAGTCGCGCGACCCGGTGACGAAGCGCACGGTGCGGGCCAGGACGTAGCGGTCCTGCGTCAGTGACGACTCCAGGGCCGCCCTGGCCTCGTCCCGCTGGGAGGTCGGGATGCTCTCCAGCGGGGCCCTGCGGGCGGCCGACCAGAGCCAGTCCCACACCTGCCCGGCCTCGATGGCCACCTCGAACACCACATCCGCGTAGCGGACGTGGCTCAGTCCGCCCCCTTGGAGCAGCCCGGTCAGGTCCTCGGGCGCGCCCAGCTTGTGCTGGAACGGAGCGCTGCCCGCGCCGGCGGCGTACGGCTGCAACGCCCGCTCCACCAGCGCGAGCAGTTCGGCCTCGGCCGGGCTCGAGCGGACCAGCAGGCTGGCCGCCAGCACCCCGCCCGGTCGCAGCAACCCCGCCATGGATCGTACGGCAAGGGGCGGGTCGGGCAGGAAGTACAGCATCATCCCGGCGAGCACGACGTCGAACCGCTCACCGGGCAGTAGCTTCTCCGCCTGCTCCGCGTCGCCCAGCAGGGCGATCGCCTGGCTCAGGCCGTGACGCTCGATCTCGGCGGCGGTGGCGGCCACCATCCCCGGCGCCAGATCGAGCCCGACGACCCGGCCGGTGGGACCGACGGCATGCGCCGCCGGCACGAGCGAGGCGCCGGTCCCGCAACCGGCGTCCAGGACATGGTCGCCGGGCGCGGGCGCGGCCCGCCGTACCAACTCGGCGGCGACGGGTGCGAAGAACGGCACGCCGACCCGCTCGTAGGTGCCGGACGCGCGGTCGAACACGCCGGCCATGTAATCCTTGGCATCCATCGGCTTCCCTCACAAGCGCATGATCAGTGATCTTGAGCCTGTCACGGAAGCTGACGATCAACAAGGGGCCGAAAGCGGCGGCGTCTGCCCCGGCAGGGGTCAGCCGCTCCAGCCGGGGACGGCGGTACGGACGGTCAGCGCATGCTCCACCAGGTGGATCAGCGCGCTCTTCACCGACTCCTTCGACCGCGCGTCGAGCCGGATGAGCGGGATGTGCGCCGCGAGCGAGAGCGCGTCCCGCACCTCGGCGTCGCTGTGGGCGTAGTTGCCGTCCCAGCCGTTGATGCCCACGACGAACGGCAGCTGCGCCTCTTCGAAGTAGTCGATGGCCGGGAAGCTGTCGGCCAGCCGCCGGGTGTCGACCAGCACCACCGCGCCGATGGCACCGCGTACCAGGTCGTCCCACATGAACCAGAACCGGTGCTGCCCCGGCGTCCCGAACAGGTAGAGGATCAGGTCACGGTCCAAAGACACCCGGCCGAAGTCCATCGCCACCGTGGTGGTCGACTTCAGCGGGGTCATGCCGAGATCGTCGATCCCGGCAGAGGCGTCCGTCATCACCGCCTCGGTCGTCAGCGGCATGATCTCCGAAACCGCACCGACGAACGTCGTCTTGCCCACGCCGAAGCCACCGGCCACCACGATCTTCGTCGAGGTCAACCCCGGACTAGAGCCTGCGAAGTCCACTGAGCACCCTTTCCAGCAAGTTGACATCCGGCCGGCCCGCGTCTTCCAACGCGGGCTGGTGCACCCGCACCAGTCCTTCGGCCGCCATGTCCGCGATCAACACCCGAACGACACCCAAGGGAATACGCAGCAGGGCCGACACCTCGGCCACCGAGCGGACCTGCCGGCAGAGCTGGCTGATCGCCTGATACTCCGGCGTGATGTGGGAGAACTCCCTGTGCTCAGCCGTGGCCGAGGACACCAGCGCCTCCATCGCGAGCTTCACCCGCGGCGCCGTCCGCCCCCCGGTCACCGCGTACGGACGCACCGGCGAGGCCGGGTCAGCCTGTAACCGCGGCTGGGACTCGGGCTCCCAGCCACCGCTGTTCCACCGTGGATCCGTCACCACATCACCTAGTCTGGCTCGCGCGCAGCTCCGCACGGACCGCCGGTGTCAGCACCTGACCGGCACGGTCCACCATCAGCGTCATCTGATACGCCACCAGTCCCATATCACAATCAGGGGCTGCTAAAACCGCTAAGCATGAACCATCTGAAATCGACATGATGAGCATCAGCCCCCTTTGCATCTCGACGATCGTCTGATTGACCACGCCGCCCTCGAACACCCGGGCCGCGCCCTGGGTGAGCGACACCAAGCCGGACGCGATGGCCGCCAGCTGGTCCGCCCGATCCGCCGGGAAGCCCGACGAGGCCGCCAGCGGCAGCCCGTCGGACGACACGACCACCGCGTGCGCCACTCCTGGCACGGTGCTGACGAAGTCGGTGATCAGCCAGTCGACGCCACGCGCCGCATGGCTCAGCTCGTTCATATGTTCTCCTCCGGATCGTCTCCGCCGTCCACCGCCCGCATCGGGCCGCCGAAGCCGGACCCGGTGGCGCGCCCGCCGTTGATGTCCTCGCGCGCCGCGCGGAAGCCCTGCTGGAAGTTGGACAGCCGCGACCGCACCCGGTCCGGGGAGACCGAGGGCACCGGTGAGACCCCGCGCGGAGAGTTGACCGTCTCCGCCGAGCCCGGCACCAGGTTCGCCTTCGGCACCCGCTTGGGCAGTCCCGCGGCCGTCGCCCCGCCGCGCGCCGGCTCGACCGCGGCCTTGGCCGCCGACCAGCCCTCGTCCGCCTTCTCCGAGCTCCAGACCGCGCTGCTTCCGCCACGCTCGAACCACGCGGATTCGACGGCGGCGAAGATCGGCAGGTAGTCGTCTCCAGCGGGTTTCAGTCCGGGGTCGGTCGTCGCACCCTGCTCGATCTCGGGGAAGTCGTACCTGGGACGCTGCGGCGGGTCGATCCGCTCGCCCTTCGCCCAGCTCGGCGGCTGATCAGGAGCGGAGCGCCGGGGCAACTGGTCGCCGTTCCAGCCGGGCTCGCGCGGGGGCAGCCAGACGTCGGCGGAGTCGAAGCCGCCGACACCGGCCCCGGGTCCGGGGCCGCGCGGGTCGACCGGCCAGCCGCTGCCGTTGTTGCTCCCGCCACCGCCGCCTCCGGCACCACTGCCACCGCCGTCGCTCGGCGGCCAGGGTGGGGCGGGCCAGCCGGGGCCGTCGGGGTTGGACGGGTAGGACGGGTGGGCCGGGCCCATCTGGTAGGGCCCCGCACCGAACTCCGGCATGGGAGCCGCGTGCGGTCCCACGTACGGCTGCTCCTCACGAGGGCCGCTGGAGGCGCCCGCCAGAGCGGCCGGCTGGGCGAGCAGCGACTCGGGCATGAGCACCATGGCGGTCAGCCCACCCGAGCCGTGCGGTCGCAATTGCACCCTGATGCCGTGCCGGTGCGCCAGCCTGGCCACCACGAACAGGCCCATCCTGCGCGACACCGACACGTCCACGCTGGGCGCGTCGGTCAGCCGCTCGTTGGCCTGGGTGAGCTCCTCGATGGTCATGCCGATGCCGGAGTCGGTGATGGACAGCATCACGCCGCCGCCGTCGATCCGGCTGCCGGACACCGTCACCCGGGTCTCTCTCGGGGAGAACGACAGCGCGTTCTCCACCAGCTCGGCCAGCAGGTGGATGATGTCGTTGACGGCCTGCCCGGCGATCGAGACGCCGTCGGGCACCTGCAGCACCACGCGCTCGTAGTTCTCCACCTCCGACAGGGAGGCGCGGGCCACGTCCACGAGCTTGACCGGCTGGCTCCAGCGGCGCGGCGGGTCCTGACCGGCCAGGACCAGCAGGTTCTCGCTGTTGCGGCGCATGCGGGTGGCCAGGTGGTCCAGCTTGAACAGGTTGCCGAGCCGCTGTTCGTCCTGCTCGCCCTGCTCCAGCCCGTCGATCAGGGTAATCTGCCGTTCCACCAGCGTCTGGCTACGGCGGGACAGGTTCACGAACATCGCGTTGACGTTGCTGCGCAGCCGCGACTCCTCGCCCGCCAGGCGGACCGCCTCACGGTGCACCTCGTCGAAGGCCCGCGCCACCTCCCCGATCTCGTCGTGCGTGGTGACGCCGATCGGCACCACCGGACCGGCCACGCCGTCCGCGCTCTCCCGCAGCTTGCGCACGGTCTGCGGCAGGCGCTGGCCCGCTACCTCCAGGGCCTCGCGGCGCAGCTTGCGCAGCGGCCTGATCAGCGATCGGGCGATGAGCGCGATGATGGCGAGCACCACGACCAGCAGGATGAGGATGAGCACGCCGGAGACCAGGGCGGTGGTGTTGGCGCCGTTCTCCAGCGCGCGGGCGCGCAGGATGACCGCGGCGGCCAGCCCCTTCTCCACCTCGCGCATCGCGTCGATCTTGCCTGTGCTGACGTCGAACCAGGTGGCCACGTCCCTGGCCGGTCTGGTGCCGATGCTCAGCGGTTTGCTCTCCGACGACTGGGCGATGGCCCGCAGCCGGAACAGGTCGGTCTGGTCGACGTCCCGGCCGACGACGCTGTTGCGATAGAGCTCCAGCTGCTCCTGGGAGGCGAGGGTGGCGAAGAGGGTCTGCTCGCTCTCCTCCCGGGCCTTGGCGGCGGTGAAGGAGTCGAGCTCGCCGGCGTCGAACCCCTTCTTGTCCAGGGCACTGGCCAGGATGCCGCGCTGCTTGGAGGCCTGCTCCTTGGCCCGCGCGATCGCCGCCCCGGCGCCCGCGCCACGGGAGACCTGGTCGTCGACCGCGACCTCGCCGACCTGGTCGTGGAACTGGAGGAGGGAGGAGATGATCTGGGAGTACTTGGAGATCGTCGGCAGCGGCTGGATCTTCCCCTTGACCGCGGTCTCGCGCAGCGTCGCGACCTCTTCCAGCCGCCGCAACACCGAGCGCACCGCCGCCTCGTGGGTGCCGGCGAGCGCCGTGGCACGCTGCTTGGCCGCCAGGACCAGGTCGTCGACCCCGTCGTAGGTGTTGCGGAGCTGCGGCTCGCTGGCCGGGGGGCGGCCCTGGGCGATGTAGAGAGCGGTCTGGTCACGTTCGAAGGCCAGTTCGTGGCTGACGGCGCCGAGAGCCTCGCTGAACTCGGCGACCTCTCGCAGTGTCTGATAGGTGTCGGCGTCCCGGAGCGAGGTGAACACGCTCAGACCGCCTAACGCCACGGCCACCGCCGTGGGTACGACGATCAGCGCGACGAGTCGCGATCGGACGTGCCAGTTCCCCAGCCCGAATCTTCTCGTAGAAGGCTTGGGCACCCGGCGCTTCTGATGGCCGTGCGCCTCGCGGTCAGCGGTAGCTCCAGCGTTCTGCGTAGTCACTGCCTTCGCAACCTCTCGCCCCAGAGGGGAAATCTCGATCACCATGCTTGCTCGTCGCATGCGGGGCTCTGTGTACTATCGAAATGAGGGCCATTTGAGCATACGACGATGACCGGGATCAAACATCAGGAAATGTCACACTGTGCATATCCCTATTTGTCGCACATGACAAGGCCGGTCCGCCACGCTGAATAGCGAAACGGACTGACTCGTCTCAGCTCGCATGAGCCGATCTTCGACTCGCCCCACCGGCATCCGCTTCCCCGGGCGTCACCTCCTTCCCCTGAGGGCACGAACCGCGCCATATTAGGCGAAAGCACGAAGACTGTTTACTGGTCGGGTCAATCCTTACGATATAGCGCCAAACTGGCGATGCAACCACAAGTGTTATTTTCTCGATGATGGCGCATCATGTGGTGCTACCGTCAGGTCCTGTCGTGCGCCATGCACACTGTCCCGCGAGTATCCCCCGTAACATTCACCCCTCCTTCCCCTCCAGGCTCCACCTCATCGTGTGAAGGGAGTCCAAGACATGAGGCTTGGCCGTCCCGCCCGGGCCGCCATCATCGGGTTCGCCCTGGCGCTAGGAGTCGCCGCCTGCGGCGGCGGATCCGACACAGCCAGTCCACAGACGTCCGCCGCCGCCGGCAACGGCGGCTTGGAGAAGACCGAACTGAAGGTCGCCGCCCTGCCGGCCATCGACAGTGCCGCGCTGTTCGTCGCCATTGACCAGAAACTCTTCGAGAAGGAGGGGCTCAAGGTCACGCCGGAGATCGTCCAGTCGTCGCCCGAGGCCATTCCGATGATGCTCAACGGCGAGATCGACGCGATGTTCGGCAATTACGTGTCGATGTTCCAGGCGCACGATCAGGGCGCGCTGAAGCTGCGGATCCTGGCCGAAGGATCGCGCGCCGCACCGGACTCGCTGAGCATCATGGCTCTGCCTGACTCACCGATCAAATCCGCCAAGGACCTCGAAGGCAAGACGATCAATGTGAACGTCCTGCGTAATTTCCAGGAACTCGCGCTCACCCAAGTCCTGAAAGCCAACGACGTCGACCCGACGAAGATCAAGTATGTTGCCGTGACGTTCCAGAACATCATGCCCGCGTGGCAAAAGGGACAGCTCGATGCCGCATATTTGGGCGAGCCGATGGTAACGGCGGCAACGTCCTCGATGGGCGCCAGAAAGATTCTCGATCCCGCCTCCGGCCCCGCGGCCGAATTCCCCATCTCCGGCTATATCGGCACGCAGGAGTGGTACGACAAGCATCCGAAGACCGCAGCCGCATTCCAGCGGGGGCTGCACAACGCGGCCAAGATGATGGAGAACAACCGTGAGGTGGTGGCCAACGTGCTGCCGAACTTCACCCAGATCGACAAGGACACGGCCGCGACCGTGACGTTCCCCTACTTCTCCAGCTCCGACAACCCGGTCCGGCTGCAACGCGTGGCCGACTGGATGCTGGAGGCCAAATGGCTCAGCAAGGAGATCGACGTCAAGTCGTTGATGTCCCCCACCACCTCCGGGTGAGCGCCCGGACCCGCACCCGTGACCGCCCGTCCACGGCCACCGCACGGTGGTCGCGGCGGGCGGTCGGGGTGCTCGCCTTCGCCGCGCTGTTCGAGGTGCTCGGCCGGGCCGGGCTCGTCGACGCCGGCTTCCTGCCGCCCACCTCGGTGATCCTCCTGCGCGCCGGCGAACTGCTCTTCGATCCAGCCTTCCGCGCGCACGCGGCGACCAGCATGCTGGCCTGGGCCATCGGGCTCGGCGTGGCGGCGCTGATCGCGGTGCCGCTCGGCCTGCTGCTCGGCAGCGTCCGGCTGATCGACGCGGCGACCCGGGCGATCGTCGAGTTCCTCCGCCCCATCCCGTCGGTGGCGCTCATCCCCCTGGTGGCGCTGGTCATCGGGACGGGCCTGCAGCTGCGCGTCACCCTGGTGATCTACGCCTCCCTCTGGCCCATCCTCTACAACACCATGTACGGCCTGCGCGGCGTCGACCCGGTCGCCAAGGAGTCGCTGCGGTCCTACGGCTTCCGCGCTCCGGCGGTGCTGTGGTGGGTGTCGCTGCCGTCGGCGGCGCCGTTCATCATGACCGGGTTCCGGCTGGCGACCGGGGTGGCGCTGATCCTCACTGTCAGCACCGAGATCGTGGCGGGCCGGGGCGAGGGCATCGGGGTGTTCATCTTCTTCGCGGGCATCGCGGTGCCGGCGAGGATGGACGACATCCTGGCCGGGGTCGTCTGGGTGGGGCTGTTCGGGGTGGTCGTCAACGCGCTGCTGGTCGCGGCCGAGCGACGGCTCTTCGCGTGGCAGCACGCCAGGCTCGGGGCGCCCTCCGGCGCGCCGGTCGCCGTGGGAGCCGGGCGGTGATCGCGGTGAGAAGGGCGACCGCGGTCCGTGTGAGCGCGGTCCGTGTGGGCGCGGTCAGGATGGTGCGGGCGGTGCGCGCGGTCATCGGCCGGCTCGCGCGGGCGCTCGCCTCCCGGTGGCTGCTGCTGGTCGTCCTGGTGGCGGCGTGGGAGTGGGGTACGACACTCGCCGGCAGCGCGTTCTTCCCGCCACCGTCCACGATCGTGACCCGGATGCACGCGATGTGGTTCTCCGGACCACCCGGGAGGCTCTTCCTGACCGACATGGCCGTCGAGAACGTCCTGCCCAGCCTGGGCCGGATGGCGGGCGGCCTGGCGGGCGGCGCGGTCATCGGCGTCGCTCTCGGGCTGGCGCTGGGGCTTTCGGCCAAGGCGTACGACTATCTCGACGGCGTCCTGCAGTTCCTGCGCGCGATCCCGCCCCCGGCGCTGGTCACCGTCTTCCTGGTGGTGTTCGGGTTCGGGCTGCGCATGCAATTGGCCTTCATCGTCTTCAGCATCCTGTGGCCGGTGCTGCTCAACACCGCCGACGGCGCCCGCTCGGTGGAGCCGCTGCACCTGAACACCGGGCAGGTGTTCCGGCTGTCGCGGGCGCAGCAGGTCTATCTGATCGTCCTGCCCTCCGCGCTGCCCAAGATCTTCGCCGGGCTGCGCCTGGCCCTGTCCCTGTCGCTGATCGTCACGGTCTTCGCCGAGCTGCTGCCCGGCACCACCAACGGCATCGGCTTCCAGCTCACCGTCGCCTACTCCACGTTCAACCTGCCGGCGATGTGGGCGGGCATCCTGCTGCTCGGCATCCTCGGCTATCTGCTCAACGAACTGTTCCTGGTCGCCGAGCGCCGCGTGCTGGCCTGGCACCACAGCGCCCAGCGGGTGGAGGTGTGAGCCGATCTCACAGTCCTTCGGTCACCCACCGGCTGCGGGGCGCGGCGTAGGGAGGCGTGTCCACACCCCAGGAGGAGATCCAGGTCGGCATGATCGCCAGCCAGATCGGCTCGAACCTGGGGTTCAGCCCCTCACCGCCCTGGAGGTGGATCCTGCCGACCCCGTGGACGGCGACGCCGCGCGGCCCGTCGTCGGTGAAGTCGTCCACCACGAGGGCGACCTGCTCGTTGTGCCGGACGTTGTGCCGGTAGCGGCGGGGACGGACGCCGTCGGGCAGCAGGTGGGAGCCGATCGCGAGCAGATTGCGCTCGGGGTCCAGCTTGAACCGGACGGGAACGACGTGGGGCGCCCCGGCGGCCGTGGCCGTCGCCAGCCTTGCCAGGTCGTGGGTGCGCAGGTAGGCGAGCTCCGCCTCAGTGAAGCCATTCATCAGGCACCACACACTACTCACGCGCGCTAGCCATAGTCATGTGCAAGATATGACCCCTTCGATAGAGTCGGCGTGTTATCGCCGGACTCGGCCCTAGGAATTCATTTTGCTGGAGATAGAGAACCTCACGCACATATATGGCGGCGGTGGGCCGAACGAGCATCACGCCATCGACGGGCTCGACCTCAAGGTGGCCGACGGCGAGCTGCTGTGCATCGTCGGGCCCTCCGGCTGCGGGAAGTCCACGTTGCTGCGCTCCATCGGCGGGCTGATCACGCCCACGGGCGGGCAGGTCAAGGTCGACGGCGCGCTGGTGAAGCAGACGCCCGCCAACCTGGCCGTGGTGTTCCAGGACTACAGCCGGTCGCTGTTCCCCTGGATGTCGGTGGCCGACAACGTCGCGCTGCCGCTGCGCCGTAAGGGTCTCGACCGGCGCAAGCGGCGTGAGGCGGCGCAGGAGGCGCTGGCGTCGGTGGGGTTGACGGACGCGGGCCGGAAGTATCCCTTCCAGCTCTCCGGCGGCATGCAGCAGCGGGTGGCGATCGCTCGCGCGCTCGCCTACCGGCCGACCCTGATGCTCATGGACGAGCCGTTCGGCTCCGTCGACGCGCAGACCCGGGAGGATCTGGAGGACCTCGTGCTGGAGGTGCGCCGGCTCCACCAGATGACGATCGTGCTCATCACGCACGACATCGACGAGAGCGTGTACGTCGGCGACCGCGTCGTGGTGCTGTCCAAGGCGCCCGCGCACGTGGTCGGCGACCTGAACGTGGAGCTGCCGGGGCCCCGCGACCAGATCACCACCCGCGAACACCCTGACTTCGTCCACCTGCGGGCCGAGGTCGGGCGGCTGGTGCGCGGCCACACGGTCGCGCACTGATCCACGTACTGATCGACGTCCTGATCGATGGGGGATGGTTCGCCGCCTCAGCGGTGCCCGCGGCACCGCTGAGGCGCTCGGATCACGCCGGAGCGTGCGTGTGACGCGTCAGCGCGTGCTCCACGAGGGTGATCAACGTGGTCTTGACCGCGTCCCTGGATCGGGCGTCCAGACGCACGACGGGGGTGTGCGAGCCCAGTGACAGCGCCTCGCGCACGTCGTCCTCCCCGTGCGCGAACTGCCCGTCCCAGCCGTTGATCCCGATGATGAAGGGCAGCTTGGCCTCTTCGAAGTAGTCGATGGCCGGGAAGCTGTCGGCCAGCCGACGGGTGTCCACCAGCACCACCGCGCCGATCGCGCCACGCACCAGGTCGTCCCACATGAACCAGAACCGGTGCTGACCGGGCGTGCCGAACAGGTAAAGGATCAGGTCACGGTCCAGCGACACCCGGCCGAAGTCCATCGCCACGGTCGTGGTCGTCTTGTTCGGCGTGAGCGAGACGTCGTCGACCCCCGCCGAGGCGTCGGTCATCACCGCCTCCGTGGTCAGCGGCAAGATTTCGGACACCGCTTTCACGAACGTCGTCTTGCCAACGCCGAACCCGCCGGCCACGACGATCTTCGTCGAGGTCAGGCCGGCGCTAGAGCCTGCGAAGTCCACTGAGCACCCTTTCGAGCAAGTTGAGGTCCGGCTTTCCCGCTTCCAGCGCAGGCTGGTGCACGCGGATCAGGCCTTCCGACGCCATGTCGGCGATCAGCACCCGGACCACCCCAAGGGGCTGGTGTAAGAGGGCTGAGATCTCAGCAACCGATCGGACGTTCCGGGTCAGCTGAATGATCGCCTGATACTCCGGACTTAATAGAGAAATATCTTGATATTCGGACGTCACCGAGGACACCAGCGCCTCCATGGCGAACTTCATCCGCGGCGCAGTCCGCCCCCCGGTCACGGCATAAGGCCGTACCAGGGAGCTCGACTTCGGCGGACGGGGAGCCGACGGATGCGGCGGAGTGCTATCACCAGCCCAACCCTGACCTGACACCATGATCTCCTGTCACCGCCCGTCTAGCGGGGGCGGGCCGCCTGCAGTTCGGCGCGTACGGCCGGTGTGAGCACCTGGCCCGCACGCTCGACCAGCAGCGTCATCTGGTAGGCCACCAGGCCCATGTCGCAGTCGGGTGCCGCCAGCACCGCGAGACAGGACCCGTCGCTGATCGACATGATCATCAACAGTCCACGCTGCATCTCGATGACGGTCTGGGTGACCATGCCGCCCTCGAAGACGCGGGCGGCACCCTGGGTCAGACTGATCACACCTGAGGCGACAGCGGCAAGCTGGTCGGCTCTGTCCTTGGGGAAACCTTCGGAGAAGGCCAGAGGCAGGCCGTCTGACGACACCACGACGGTGTGCGCCACACCAGGCACGTTGTTGACAAAATCGGTGATCAGCCAGTTGATGCCACGCGCTCCCTGGCTCAGTTCTCTCATTGCTGCTCCTCCTCATTCTCGTCTCCGCGGGTGAACGCGCGGCCTTGCCGTACGCCTTGCTGGAAGCTGGACAACCGGCTTCGCAGCCGTTCGGGAGAGATCTGCGGGGCCGGCGAGGTGACTGGGGGTTCAGCCAGGCTCGCCGTTCCGGGCACCAGGTTCGCCTTCGGGACGCGGCGCGGCAGCCCGGACGCGGTGGTGCCGCCCTTGGCGGGCTCGGCCGCCGCCTGTGCCGCCTGCCAGCCGCTGTCCGCCGGCGAGGTCCACGACGGGGTGACACCCGACTCGCCCGGCCTGCGCTGCGGCAGCGCGGGCTTGTCCAGCGACGCGGGCTGGCCCGCCGACGCCGCCTCGACCGGCCGGACCGCCGGCTGCGCCTGCGTCTCCGGTTCGGGCTCGGGGTCGGGCTGGCGGGGGGCGACCTGCTCGGGTTCGGGCCGGCGGAACCAGTCGGATCCGACGGAGGAGAAGATCGGCAGGAACTCCTCGCCCTGCTCCTCGATCGGCGAGCTGCGCACCACGGGGAGCGGGCCGGTCAGGTCCTGCGAGGAGTAGTCGCCGGGCCCGAACGGGTTGACCGCCGCGTGGCCGTTCTGCGGGATCGACTCGGGGGCCTTGGGGCCCTCGGCGAAGGACGGCCAGCGCTGGTCGTCACCCGCGAGCGAGTTCCACCGCTGCTCGTCGGCCGCGAACGGCGACGGGCGCTGCTCCTCGCCGAAGGGCCGCTGCGGAGGCTGGGGAGGCTGCTGGCCGAAGGAGGTCCAGCGCGGCTCCTCCTGCGGCTGAGCGGGCGGCTCCGTGGCGAACGACGGCCAGCGGGGCTCGTCCTGCGCCAGCGGGGGAGGCTCCTCGGCGAACGACGGCCAGCGCTGATCACCGAGCGCCGGCGCCGGCGGGGGCGTCTCCTCGGCGAACGAGGGCCAGCGGGGCTCGTCCTTGGCCGGCGCGGGCGGCGCCTCGCCGCCGAAGGACGGCCACGGCTGCTCCTGCTGCTTCTGCGGCTCGGGGAACGGCGGCCAGGCCTCGCCCCCGGGCGCGGGCAGCGAGCCGGGCCACTGCGTGTCCATCGGAGCGCTGTCCTTGCCCCTGATGTCGGTCGTGTCCAACCCGGGCGGCATGGAGGCCAGGCCGGGCGGCGCCGCGTAGACGCCGGAGCCGTTCGTCGCCGGGCTCTGGTCGAACATGGCGGGGTCGAAGTTGGTGAACGCGTCGTACTGGGAGCGCTGCTGCGGCCCGCTGCCCGGCGTGCCGGCCAGCAGCATGTCGGGCAGCATGACCATCGCGCTCAGGCCGCCGCGCTCGCGCATCAGCAGCTGCACCCGGATGCCGTGGCGCAACGCCAGGCGGCCGACCACGAACAGGCCCATGCGCCGCGACACCGCGACGTCCACGACGGGCGGGTTGGCCAGCCGCCAGTTGGCCTCGGCCAGCTCCTCGGGGCTCATGCCGATGCCCAGGTCGTTGATCGTCACCAGTACGCCGCCCTCGTCGACGGCGCTGGTGACCTGGACCTTGCTCTCTCGCGGCGAGAACGAGACGGCGTTCTCGATCAGCTCGGCCAGCAGGTGCACGGCGTCGGTGACGGCCGGGCCGGCGACCATGGGGCCGGACGCGATCTGGATCTGGACCCGCTCGTAGTTCTCGACCTCCGACAGGGAGGCGCGGGCCACGTCGACCAGGGGGACCGGGTCACTCCACTTACGCGCGGCCTCCTGGCCCGCCAGGACCAGCAGGTTCTCGCTGTTGCGGCGCATACGGGTGGCCAGGTGGTCCAGGCGGAACAGGTTGGCGAGCCGGTTCTCGTCCTCTTCACCCTGCTCCAGGCCCTCGATGAGCTGGAGCTGCCGCTCGACCAGCGTCTGGCTGCGTCGCGACAGGTTGACGAACATCGAGTTGACGTTGGCGCGCAGCTTGGCCTCGTCGCCGGCCAGCCGGATCGCCTCGCGGTGGACCTCGTCGAAGGCGCGGGCCACTTCCCCGATCTCGTCCCGGGTGTCGATGCCGACCGACGGCACCTCGGGCACCCGGGCCGCGTCGCCGGACTCACGCAGCACGCGGACGGTCTCGGGCAGCCGGGTGGTGGCGACCTGGAGGGCCTCGGCCCGCAGCCGCCGCAGCGGGCGGACCAGCGAACCGGCCACCCGGGTGGTGATCACCAGCACGAGGAGCAGCAGGACCAGGATGGTGGCGCCGGAGATGATGGCGTTGCGCTGCTCGGTGTCGCTGAGCTCGCGGGTCTGCGTCACGATCTTGGTGGCCAGGCCGTCCTCGACCTTGCGCATGGCGTTGGTGGTCAGCAGGGTGCTCTCGTACCAGAGATTGATGTCCCGGCGTGAGGTGGTGTCGAGGTCCCGGATGCGCGCGTACTCGCGCAGCTGGGCCAGGGCCCGCTGGCGCATGGAGTCGGCGCGGTCGATCTCGATGCCGCGCACGGCCTGCGAGTAGGCCTTCAGGTCCTGCGGATCGGCCTCCTGCTCGAAGGCGGCGAGTTCGGCCTGCTGGCGGTTCCACGAGCCCAGGAAGTCGGACAGGTCGTCGTAGTCGAGCGACCGCTCCTCCAGCGCGACGATCATGATGCCCTGCTGGCGGGAGACCTCTTCCTTGGCCCGCTGGAGCGCGCGCAGCGCGTTCACGTCGCCCTGGAGGTCTTCGTCGTTGACGCCCTCGCCCAGGTCGGCCTGGAGCGCGGCGAGGACCTCGATGAGCCGCGAGTAGGTGCTGATCGAGGCTCGGGGCGGGACGCTCTGGCCCAGGAACGACTCACGCAGCCCCTTGAGGCCGTTGAGCCACCGGTTCATCTCGGCGACCTCGGCGCGCACCCGCGCGGAGTGGGAGGCGTCGATGGTGGCCGAGGCCTCCAGCACGCGCTGCTTGGCGGCGTCGACCGTGCCGCGCTGCGTGCGCAGCTGGGTCATCCGGCCGGGACGCCGGCCGTCGGCGACGTACCACGCGGTGAGGGTACGTTCCTTCCCGAGTTCGTGGGAGAGCACGCCGACGCGCTGCACCAGCTCGGCCACCTGGGTGAGCCGGCGGTACTCGCTGCTGGTGCCGATGGCGTCGGCCAGCTGGATGCCTGCGAGCAGCACACCCACGATCGTGGGGATGAGGATCAGCGCCACCAGCCTCGAGCGCACGCGCCAGTTCGCCAGCCGGAACCGTCCGCCTGTGTACTCCCCCGGCCTCGTGTGCTTGGGGTTTTCCGTCCTCACTGACTCTCGCAACCTCTCGCCGTTACGTGCTCGAAGGAAATCAGACACGCGTGTGGCGCATGGGATTCTGCCGGGCTGGGTAATTGGAACACAACCCGTACCAGATCGGCCAACCGAACATATCCCATCAAAGTCTCCCAAAGCAGGACTTTGGGCGACATTACGCCGTCCACGTTTCTCAGGCTGGGCGGAACGAGTCGCGTTCCGCGGGTGCCGTATGCTTGATCATCAGGTGGCGGGTCACGGAATACTCCTGGACCGCCTCCTGGCTCATGTCCTTGCCGAAGCCGCTGCCCTTGACCCCGCCGTGCGGGGCCTCACTGGCGATCGGCAGGTGATCGTTGACCCACGTCACCCCCACGTCGAGGCGGTGAGAGACGCGCATCGCGCGGGCGACGTCGGCCGACCACACCGACGAGGCCAAACCGTAACGCGTGTCGTTGGCCAGCCTGACCGCCTCGTCCTCGCCGTCGAACGGCAGCACCACCAGCACGGGCCCGAACAGCTCGCCCTGGACGATCTCGCTGTCCTGCGCGACGTCGGTCACCAGGGTGGGCGGGTAGAAGAATCCCGGCCCGTCGACCGGCGACCCGCCGTGCAGGATCCGCCCGCCCGAGCGGGAGACGAAGCCGTGCACCCGGTCCCGGTGCGCCGAGGAGATCAGCGGCCCGATGTCCGTGGCCGGGTTCCAGGGGTCGCCGACCCGGATCTCGGCGAGGGTCGCCCGGAGCGCCTCGACCGTCTCGCCGTAGACCTCGCGGGCGACGTAGACGCGGGTGGCCGCGGTGCAGTCCTGGCCGGTGTTGTACGTGGCGCCCAGGGCCACCCCGCGCGCCGCCTCGGCCAGGTCGGCGTCCTCGAAGACCAGCGCGGGCGCCTTGCCGCCGAGCTCCAGGTGGACCCGCTTGAGCGTGCCGGCCGCGCCCGTCATGACGGCCCGGCCGGTCTCGGTCGAGCCCGTCACGCTCACCATGTCCACGCCCGGATCGGTGACCAGCGCCTCGCCCACCTCGGCGCCGCCGGTGACCACCTGGACCAGCCCGTCGGGCGCGCCCGCCTTGGCGAACAGCTCCGCCAGGCGCAGCGTGCTGCGGGGCGTCTGCGGGGCCGGCTTGATGACCACCGCGTTGCCGGCCGCGACCGCCGGGCCGATCTTCCAGACGGCCATCACGAAGGGGAAGTTCCACGGCGCGATCGACCCGATCACCCCGACGGGGCGGCGCATCATGACCGAGGTGTAGCCGGCGCTGAACACCCCGGCCCCGGTTCCGTCCAGCGAGCGCGCGGCACCGGCGAAGAAGCGCAGGTTGTCGATGGCGAAGGGCAGCTCGCCGTCCCTGAACACGGCCGCGGGCTTGCCCGTCTCCTCCACCTCCAGCCTGGTCAGCTCGTCGGCGTCAGCCTCGGCCAGGTCCGCCACCCGCAGCAGCAGCCGGGCCCGCTCGGCCGGCGTGGTCCCGCCCCACTCGCCGAAGGCGTCCCTGGCCCGCCGCACGGCCGCGTTGACGGCCGCCACGGGGGTGTCCGGCAGCTCCGCGCAGGCGAGCCCGGTCGCGGGGTTGATCAATTCACGCATGGATATCTTTCCCTGGTGGTACCTGGATTCCGTACCTACTGCCGACCGAGGCGCTCGATCAGGTCAGCGGCCTTGCGCAGACCGTCGCGCCCGCGGATCTCTTCGCCGGCGGCGGCAAGTCTCGCACGGAGCTCACCGTCACCCAGAAGGCGGTCGAGCGCGCCCTTCAGCTCCTCGTCGGTGAAAGCGTAGGTGGAAAGCCTGACACCATAGCCCAACTCGTCCACCCGCTGCGCGTTGTCGTACTGGTCCCAGAAGAGCGGGAGCAAGATCATCGGCTTGCCGAAGTGCAGCGCCTCGGTGGTGGTGTTGTTGCCGCCGTGCGTGATGACCAGGTCACACAGGGGTATGATCTTCGTCTGGGGCAGGAACTCGGCGCCCCACATGTTGTCGGCGAGTTTGATCTCCTCGTGCAGCGGGCCCTTGGAGACGATGATCTGGTGCGGGGTGGTGCCCAGCACGTCGATCACCCGCTGCATCAGCTCCACGTCCGAGGAGCCGAGCGAGCCGAGCGAGAAGTAGATCAGCGATCCCTCGTTGCGCTCGAAGGGCAGCTCGAAGTCCTCGTCGGTCTCCCGGACGGAGGAGTCGAGGCGGTGCCAGTTCTCGCCGAGCGGCCGGGCGCCGGCGTAGTCGAGGATCTCCGGGAACACGTAGAGGTTCAGGTCGCCCTCGTGGATGAAGTCCAGCTCGGGCAGCGGCTCGGTGCCCTGCTCGACACACCAGGCGTTGAAGGCGCTCCAGATCTCGCGGTGGGTGCGGTCGTACTCCGCGCGGAAGGCGTCCCACTCGGAGCGGTCGTCGGCGGGCAGCCCGGAGAAGACCGGCGCGACGCCCTCGCCGCGCACCTCCAGCGGGTTGCAGGAGACGATCCGGACGAACTTCTTGCCGGCGGTGAGCAGCGCCGGGAAGGTGATCACGTTGTCCTCGACGATGACGTCCGGCCGGACCCGCTCGATGATCTCCTTGAGCTGCGGCTCGCAGTACTTCACGCCGTCGATCAGCGAGTCCCAGATGGGCTTGGTGACGGTCTCCAGCTGCTCAAGGGTGCTCTTGCGGTACTCGGGCGCGGTCTCGCGGATGAAGTCCTTCCAGAACTGACCGGCGTCCTGCTCCTCCTCGGCGGGCGGGGCCAGGTCGACCAGGTCCTCCTCGAAGCCGAGCGCCTCCAGCTTGCCCTTCCATGACGCCTCGGCGGCGAACACGACGCGGTGGCCGCGATTGCGCAGGATGTCGCCGATGCCGATGGAGTTGTTGGTGGGCCCGTAGGCGCTTTCCGGCATGAACAGGATGGTGAGAGACATGGGCACTCCGGTAGGGCTAGACATTTGAATGGGAATTCAAATACTCAAGTAGCGAGAAGGTCAACTTCAGGGCACTATGGTCACGGATTATTGAACTGCAGGCGAAGAAAATGGCGAGGTGGTGAAGATGGCCCAGCGCAAGAGCCGTACTGACCGGCGCATCGACCTGATCGAGGCGGCGCGGCGGGCCATCATCAAGCACGGCGTCGACGGCGTCCAGCTCTCCCACGTGGCCGAGGAGGCCGGGCTGACCTCCGGCGCCGTCCTCTACCACTACCCCGACCTGGGCGAGCTGCTCGTCGAGGCGCAGCACGCCGGGATGGAGCGCTTCTACGAGCAGCGGCTGCGGCAGATCGCCGCCCTCACCGACCCGGTCACCAAGCTGGTGCTGACCATCAAGTCGGGGCTGCCCACCGGCCCGCTCGACCCGGACGTGCGGCTGCTCAACGAGCTGGGCGGAGCCGCCGGGCGGCACCGCGTCTACGGGGTGCTGCTCACCTCGCTCTACGACCGGCAGGTGTCGATGTACCAGTCGATCCTGGACACGGGGTCGGCGCTCGGGGTCTTCAGGCTCACCGCCGACGCGCTGTCGATCTCGCGCAACCTGGTGGCGCTGGAGGACGCCTACGGCTACCGGATCACGGCCCGGCATCCGCTCATCGGCCCTCAGGAGGCGGCGGACCTGATCCTGTCCTACGCGCGCACGGTGACGGGCAACGACCTGCTTCATTGATCCACCGGGATGATCACGGCGTCGTCGGTCCGCCAGCCGAGGGTGACCTCGGCGCCGGACTTGACCTCGCTCGCGCCCTGCACCGCCACCAGCACCGGCTTGGGCCGGCCGGGCACCGACACCGAGATGTGCGAGACGCCGCCGTAGAAACTGACGTCGAGCACCGAGCCCTTGAGGCCCCCCGCGTCCGTCGCCTCGCCCAGGCGTACCTTCTCCGGCCGGATGCCGAGCAGCGCCTTGGCGCCCGTCTCCAGCGCCCGCAGCGGCCGTCCACGCAGCGCGCCGAAGTCCGCGGTCTCCAGCGAGTCCTCGTCGCCCAGGGCGCCCTCGAACAGGTTGTTGGCCCCGACGAAGTCGGCCACGAACCGGGTGTGCGGGCGCTCGTACAGCGCGACCGGCTCGTCCACCTGGCGAACCACGCCGTGGTCGAAGACCGCGATGCGGTCGGCGAGCGACATGGCCTCCTCCTGGTCGTGGGTGACGACCACGAAGGTGATGCCGACCTCGTTCTGCAGCCGCTTGAGCTCCAGCTGCATGTCCGCGCGGACCTTCTTGTCCAGGGCCGACAGCGGCTCGTCCAGCAGCAGCAGGCGGGGGCGCTTGACGATGGAGCGGGCCAGCGCGACGCGCTGGCGCTGGCCGCCGGACAGGTGCTGCGGCTTGCGGCCGGCGTGCGCCGACAGGCCCACGGTCTCCAGCACCTCGCCGACGCGCTGCTTGATCTCCTGACGCGGCAGCTTCTCGCGCTCCAGGCCGTAGGCGACGTTCTTGGCCACCGTCATGTGCGGGAACAGCGCGTACGACTGGAACATCAGGCTGATCGGCCGGCGGTTCGGCTGCTTGCCCAGCAGGTCCTCCCCGTCCAGCGTCACCGTGCCGCTGTCGGGGGTCTCGAAGCCGGCGATGATGCGCAGCAGGGTCGTCTTGCCACAGCCCGACGGGCCGAGCAGGGCGAAGAACTCGCCCTGCCCGATCTCCAGTGAGACGCCGTCGAGCGCGGTGACCTCGCCGAACCTGCGGGTGATCCCGTCAATCTTGAGCACGTGACTCCCCGATCTTGGTCATGCGCTGCCCCACGATCACCGCCGTGAAGCTCACCAGGAGCAAAACCGCGGCCAGCGCGTTGATCTTCGGGGTCACCCCGAAACGAATCATGGAATAGATGACGATCGGCAGCGTCTGCTCGCTGTTGCCGATCGTGAAGAAGGCGATCACGAACTCGTCCAGCGACAGCGTGAACGCCAGCAGCGCCCCCGCCACGATGCCCGGCGCGAGCTGCGGCAGTGTGACCTTCCTGAACGTGGTCACCGGGCCGGCGCCCAGGTCGCGCGAGGCCTCCTCCAGCGAGCCGTCGCTGCCCGAGAGCCGGGTGCGCACCACCGCCGCCACGAAGGCCATGGCGAACACGCCGTGCGCCAGGATCACCGAGTAGAGCCCCAGCGTGAGCTGGATCATGCCGTAGAAGAGCAGCAGGCCGATGGCGAGCACCAGGTCGGGCAGCACGGCCGGCATCAGCGCGACCGCGTCCAGCGTCTTGGACCTGGTGTGCCGGGCCAGGCCCACGGCGAGCAGCGTGCCGAGCACGGTGGCGATCACCGTGGAGCCCGTGGCCACGATGATCGTGTTGATCAGGCCGTCGATGATGCGCTCGTCCTGGGCGAGGTCGGCGTACCACTTGAGGCTGAAGCCCTCGTAGGTGTAAGCCGACTCGCCGGAGTTGAACGACATCACGACCAGCACGACGATCGGCGCGTACAGGAACACGTACGTCGCCCAGAACGGGACGTGCAGGAGCTTCGATCTACGCACGGCGGGCCACCCAGGCCTGCGCCAGCAGCAGCACGAGCAGCACCGCGATGAGGGCCAGCGCCAGCGTGGAGCCGAACGGCCAGTCGCGGGCGGACAGGAACTCCGTGCGGATCAGGTTGCCCACCATGGCCGTCTTGCCGCCGCCCAGGATCTCGGGGATGACGAAGTTGCCGAAGCTCGGCACGAACACGAACAGGCAGCCGGTCAGCACGCCCGGCACCGTCAGCGGCAGCGTCACCTTGCGGAAGGTGGTGAACGCCGACGCGCCCAGGTTGGCCGAGGCCTCACGCAGCTGCGGGTCGAGCTTCTCGATCGCGGCGTACAGCGGCAGCACCATCAGCGGCAGGTAGGAGTA
The DNA here is from genome assembly GCF_044465295.1 of Nonomuraea sp. NPDC049714. Classification (NCBI taxonomy): domain Bacteria; kingdom Bacillati; phylum Actinomycetota; class Actinomycetes; order Streptosporangiales; family Streptosporangiaceae; genus Nonomuraea; species Nonomuraea sp. NPDC049714. The sequence goes on from NZ_JBITLM010000008.1 coordinate 125,453, forward strand.
GAGCAGGCCGGTGACGACGGCGCCCTCGTTGTAGAGCAGCTCGACGGGCTCCAGCCCCAGCGCCTGCAGGCCGGAGTTGACCAGCCCTGGGCCGCTCAGCAGCATGATCCAGGCGTAGGCGCGGATGATGAAGTTGGTCCAGAACGGCAGCACGATCGCGACCAGCGCGATCGTCTTCCACTTACGCGGAAGCTGCGCGATCAGGTAGGCCGTCGGGTAGCCGAGCAGCAACGCGATCAGCGTGGCGAGCCCCGCGATCTTCAGCGAGGTGCCGAGGACGCTCAGGTAGAGAGGGTCGAACAGGCGGGCGAAGTTCTCGCCCGTGAACTCGTAGACGACGCCACCGAACCGCCCACGCTGGAAGACCGTGTAGCTGAGCACCAGCGCCAGCGGCACCAGGAGCAGCACGATCAGGTAGGTGAGCCCGGGGGCCAGGAAGACGAATGCGCCCAGCCGGCGCCCCCGCGAAGGGGACACCGGCCGGGCTCCGATCGAAACTTTCACCGCAACTAGTCGGCCTGGACTTCGGACGACAGGCGCGTGTACTTGGTCGACGCCTGGCCGAGGTCGAAGATGGCCTCACCGTTGAGCAGCTCGGCCGGCTTGATGCCGAGCAGCGATCCCGGGGCGATCTTGACCTTGTCCATGGCGGCCTTGTTCGGCACCTTGTAGTTGATGTTCTCCGCCGCCCAGCGGTGCACCTCGGGGTCGAGGATGTAGTTGACGAAGGCGTGCGCGGCCTCCTTGTTCTTGGAGGACTTCATGATCACCATGGTGTCCACCCAGAGGTCGCTGCCCTCCTTCGGCACCGTGAACTTGATGTTCTGCTTCGCGTCGGTGGTCGGGCACCAGCCGTCCCATGCCTCGACCATGAGGGCCTCGCCCTTGATCAGCCGGTCGCCGAACGTCGTGTCGTCGAAGGCGAGCAGGTGCGGCTTGGCGGCGAGCAGCAGCTCCTTGGCCTTGGTGATCTCCTCGTCCTTGGCGGTGTTGACCGAGTAGCCGAGGGCCTTGAGGGCGGGCAGGGCCAGCCAGCGCTCGGTGGTCATCAGCGTGACCTTCTTCTCGGCCCAGGCCGGCGGCTTCAGTAGATCGTTCCAGCTCGTCGGCTCGGCCTTCACCAGGTCACTGCGGTAGCAGATGCCGGTCGTGCCCCAGGTGTAGGGCACGGAGTACTTGTTGCCCTTGTCGTAGGAGAGCTGGGTGGCCTCGGGGTACAGGTTGGCCAGGTTGGGGATCAGCTCGGCGTGGATCGGCTCCAGCAGGCCCTGCTCGGCGAGCGCCTGGGCGTACTGGCCGGACACGAACGCCACGTCGATGCCGCTGTCACCACCGGTGGTGAGCTTGGTCATCGCGGTCTCGTTGGTGTCGTGGATGGTGATGTCGAGCTTGCTGACCTTGAGCTCTTTCTTCACCATGTCCTGGAGCTCTTTGGGCGTGTATCCATCCCAGACCGTCACCATGAGTGACTGCTTCGTCAGGTCGGCGTTCGGGTTCAGCTGAGCGGCTGACGCCTGCGGTGCTGTCTCTGCGCTGTTGGTCGACCCACCGCCGCACGCCGCGACGGCGAGCGCGAGGCCGGCCGCCGCTACAGCAGCCGGAAGACGACGGGTGACCCGGGTACGGAACACAGCCGCTACTCCTTATGAATTTCGATGTACGGGGGGTCGCGCGACCAACCGGGCACGGCAGACCAGAGCAGGAGTGTTGCAGCAGAAATCAACATGAGCAAGACTTTGCCGGACATTGCTACCTGGAAGTTTGGTCCAAGTGTTGAATTCGGATTCAATATGGAACCGGTTGATCTCTCTCGGTGAGAATCCGCCCTCCCACCGAGATCGCGGTCTCACGACCGCTCTGCTCGCCGTGCTGGAAAGGCCCGTGCCGCCGGGGTTCGCCGTCCGCCGGTTCCTTCCGCTGCCCACCATCTCGCACAGCCCAGGCCCCACGCACACTGGGGTCCAGACCGAGCGCGACTTCGGGCCGCACGTAGACCAGACAAACTACTCTGTGGTGGTGAATGACCGGGTCGTCGTGAAATGGCTCACACCTCCCGTCCCGCTGCCGCGCACGCCCGAGGTGCTCGCTCACCTCGTTGATGCGGGCTTCAAAGACACCGCGCCGCCTTACGCCGCGCTCACCCGGGTGGACGGGCCGCACGAAATCCTCCTCGCGCTGGTGACGGGCTATCTGCCGGAGGCCACGGACGGCTGGGAGTGGTGCGCCGACGACGCCCAGGCGGGCCGCACCGCCTTCGCCCCCGTTCTCGGCCGCCTCGCCGCCGACCTGCACCTCGCCCTGTCGACCTTTCCCACCGAACCCTTGTCCCCCACCGAACCCTTGTCCCCCACCGAACCCGCTTCCCCCGCCGACCCCGGGACAGGCGGGCCCTTTCCCAGCGCGTCCTTCACCGGCGAGGACGGCGTCAGGGCCGAGTCCGCCCTGCGCGAAGCCCTGGAGCTCACCGGCGGCGACGACGGCGTCTGGCTGGCCGGCCACGCCGGACGGCTGCGGGAGGAGCTGGCGCCGCTGGCCCGGCCCGTCGCCTCGCCCAGGATCCGCATCCACGGCGACCTGCACGTGGGCCAGATCCTGCGCTGGCGCGACGGCTACGCGGTGATCGACTTCGACGGCAACCCCACCGTCACCGGCGCCGACCCGCTCCAGCCCGCCGCCCGTGACGTCGCCCAGCTGACCACGAGCCTCCAGCATGTGGCCCAGGTGGCGATCAAGCGCCGCGGCACCTCGCCGGAGAGCGCCGCCCACTGGGCCGCCGAGGCCAGGGCGCTCATGCTCGCCGCCTACACCGGCCGCCTGGCCGAACGCGGCGCGGCCGGCCTGCTGGACGAGTCCCTGATCCGCCCGTTCGAGATCGAGCAGGAGTGCCGTGAGCTGATCTACGCGGCTCGTCACCTGCCCCGATGGCGCTACGCACCGATGGGTGTGCTGCGCGACTGGTATCCCGAGGAGAGTCGTTGAACCCCGAGCTCTATCTGTCCGACCTGGAGGCCAAGCCCGCCGCCCTCGCCACCCTGGCCGAGGCGCTGGAGGCGGCCGATCCCTTCGCGGCTCTGCCCGCCGGGGTCGAGCGGGTGCTGTTCCTGGGGATGGGCAGCTCCCGCTACGCCGCCGGGGTCGCCGCCCTGCGCCTGCGGGCGGCGGGCGTCGACGCCTACGCCGAGTACGCCTCCGCCGCCGCCTCCTTCCCGCCGGACTCCCGTACGCTGGTCGTACCGATCTCCGCGACCGGGAGCAGCCGCGAGACGCTGGACGCGGTGGCCCGCTACGCGGGCGGCGACTCCCCCGTGGCGGCGCTCACCAACACCCCCGACTCCGCGCTCGCGCGGGCGGCCGACCTGGTGATCCCCATGCACGCGGGCGTGGAGCGGGGCGGCGTGTCGTGCCGCACCTTCCAGCACACCCTCGCCCTGCTGCTCGCCCTGGAGTCCCGGCTCACCGGGTCCGGCCGGGACGTGGCGGCCCTGGTGCGGCGGGGCGCCGAGGCCACGGCCGACCTGCTGGAGCGCCGCGACGAGTGGCTGCCGATGGTGCTGGAGCTGCTCGACGGCCCGCACGGGGTCTACGCGATCGGCCCGGTGGAGCGCCTGTCGTCGGCCGAGCAGTCGGCGCTGATGCTCAGGGAGGGCCCGCGCCGGTCGGCGGACGCCTGCGAGACCGGCGACTGGGCGCACGTGGACGTCTACCTGACCAAGACCCTCGACTACCGCGCGCTGCTGTTCCCCGGCTCACGCTACGACGAGCAGGCCATGGACTGGGTACGGCAGCGCGGGTCCACGGTGATCACCGTGGGCGGCGAGGTCAAGGACGCCACCGCGGCCGTCAGGTACGCCCACGACGACGACCCGGACGTGGCGCTGCTGACCGAGACGCTGGTCGCCGAGCTGGTGGCCGCCTACTGGTGGTCGGCCCGCTGATCAGTACGCCGTGCGGGCGGCCATGGCGTGCTCCACGAGGGTGATCAGCGTGGACTTGACCGCCTCACGGCTACGGGCGTCGGTGCGTACCAGGGGGATGTGCGGCGACAGGGTGAGCGCCTCGCGGATCTCGCTCTCCATGTGCGGGAAGCCCCCGTCCCAGCCGTTGATCCCCACCACGAAGGGCAGCTTGGCCTCTTCGAAGTAGTCGATCGCCGGGAAGCAGTCGGCCAGCCGGCGCGTGTCGACCAGCACCACCGCGCCGATCGCGCCTTTGACCAGGTCGTCCCACATGAACCAGAACCGGTGCTGCCCAGGCGTCCCGAACAGGTACAGGATCAGGTCACGGTCCAGCGACACCCGGCCGAAGTCCATCGCCACCGTGGTGGTCCTCTTGTTCGGCGTGAGCGAGACGTCGTCGACCCCCGCCGACGCGTCCGTCATCACCGCCTCCGTCGTCAACGGCATGATCTCCGACACCGCGCCGACGAACGTCGTCTTGCCCACGCCGAAGCCACCGGCCACCACGATCTTCGTCGAGGTGAGGCCGGGACTAGAGCCTGCGTAGTCCACTGAGCACCCTTTCGAGCAGGCTCGTGTCAGGCTTGCCCGCGTCCAGCTGTGGCTGATAGACCCTGACCAGCCCCTCCGCCTCCATGTCGGCGACCAGCACCCTGGCCACCCCGAGCGGGATGGCCAGCAGCGCGGAGATCTCCGCCACGGATCTGATCTGCCGGCACAGCTCGCTGATCTGCCGGAACTCCCGGGCGTACACCGGTCCGAGCTGCACCGACGTCGCCGAGGAGACCAGCGCCTCCATGGCGAGCGCGGTCCGCGGCGCGGTCCGGCCACCCGTTACGGCGTACATCCTCACCAACGAGCTGCGCTCGGGCTCCGGCTCACCGCCATGCCACGATGCCAACGTCTACTCCCATCACCAGGGGCGCGCGCTTGAAAGTTCCGCGCGCACGTCAGGCGTGAGCACCTGCCCCGCGCGTTCCACCAGGATCGTCATTTGGTAGGCCACCAGGCCCATGTCACAGTCAGGTGCCGCCAGCACCGCCAGGCACGACCCGTCGCTGATCGACATCACCAGCATCAGGCCGTACTCCATTTCGACGAGGGTCTGGACGACCTCGCCGCCTTCGAAGACCCGGGCCGATCCCGCGGTGAGGCTGACCAGCCCGGCCGCGATGGCGGCGAGCTGGTCGGCGCGGTCCTGGGGGAACCCGCGGGAGAAGGCCATCGGCAGCCCGTCGGCGGAGACCACCACCGCGTGCGCCACTCCGGGCACCTCTTCGACGAAACCGCTGACGAGCCAGTTCACATCCTTGGCCGCCTGGCTCAGATTGCTCATCAGTCCTCCTCAAGCTCGGCCCGGCCCTTGCGGACACCCTGCTGGTAACTGGAGAGCCTGCTGCGCAGTCGATCGGGGGACACGGGGGGCGCGGGCATGGGCGCCGACGCGGGCGCCGCGGAGCCGGGCACCAGATTCGCCTTCGGCGTCCGTTTCGGCAGTCCCGAGCTCGTCGTACCGCCGAGGGCCGGCTCGCGGACCGCTCCGGCCGCCTGCCAGCCGCTGTCCGCCGGCGACGACCACTCGACCGGGGCGCGGGGCGGCGTCATCGGGCCGGCGTCATCCTGCGGCGCACGCGCGGCCCGCGTCGGGAGGGGCGCCGGCGTGACCTCGCCCTGCGAGGGCCAGGACGTCTCCTCCTGCGAGGGCCAGGACGGGGCGCCCGACGACGACCAGGCGGGGTCCGGGTCGGGCTCGCGCCGGTCCGGCGTGAACGACGGCTTGGTGAACCAGCTCGACTCGACGGAGGCGAAGATCGGCAGGAAGTCGCCCTGCGCGGGTTCCTGGGAGGGGAACGGCTCGGACGGCAGCTCCACGGAGTTCGTGTACTGCGAGCTGAACCACGAGGAAGGCTCGGGCGCGGGTGTCATGTCCAGAGACGGATGGCCGGGGCCCGGCATGGAAGGCGTAGGCATCATGGGAGGCATCGAAGGCATGGATGGCATGCTCTGCATCGGCACCTGCGCGTACGGCATCATCTCCGGGGCGGACACCGCCGTGCGGAGGACGGACGCGTCGGGCGCGGAGCCGGGCATCGCGGTGAGCAGCGTCTCCGGCAGCAGCACCATGGCCGTCAGCCCGCCGACGTCCTGACGCCGCAGCTGCACCCTGATGTTGTGCCGCAGGGCCAGCCGGCCGACCACGAACAGGCCCATCCGGCGCGACACCGACACGTCGACCACCGGCGGGTTCGCCAGCCGCCAGTTGGCCTCGGTCAGCTCTTCCGCGTTCATCGAGATGCCGTTGTCGGTGACCGAGACCATCAGCCCGCCGCCGTCGATGCGGCTGCTGGAGATGATGACCTTGGTGTCGCGGGCGGAGAACGAGACGGCGTTCTCGATCAGCTCGGCCAGCAGGTGGACCACGTCGTTGACGCCCTGACCCGCGATGGCCGTCTCCGACTGGACCTGGATGCTGACCCGGTCGTAGCTCTCCACCTCGCCGAGCGCGGCCCGGACCACGTCCATGAGCTCGACCGGCTGGCTCCACTTGCGCGCGGCCTCCTGGCCCGCCAGGACCAGCAGGTTCTCGCTGTTGCGGCGCATGCGGGTGGCCAGGTGGTCCAGCTTGAACAGGTCGCCGAGCCGGTCGTCGTCGCGCTCGCCGCGCTCCAGCCGCTCGATCAGGGAGAGCTGCCGCTCCACCAGCGTCTGGCTGCGCCGCGACAGGTTGACGAACATCGAGTTGACGTTGGCGCGGAGCCTGGCCTCGTCGCCGGCCAGGCGTACGGCCTCGCGGTGCACCTCGTCGAAGGCCCGCGCGACCTCACCGACCTCGTCCCTGGAGAAGACGTTGATGGGCGGCACCTCGGCGTCGACCACGCCGTCACGGGACTCGCGCAGGTGCTGCACGAAGTCCGGCAGCCGCTTGCCGGCGATGTCCAGCGCCTCGGCGCGCAGCCGGCGCAGCGGGCGTACGAGAGACCTGGCCACCCCGGTCGTGATCAGCAGGACGGCCACGAGCAGCGCGATCACCGCACCGGCGATCACGTACGCGCGCTGCCGCTCGTCGGCGCTGAGCGCCTCGCTGCGGGTCACGATGCCGGCGGCCTGCCGCTGCTCGACCAGGCGCATGGAGTCGACGACCACGTTGGACGCCTCGAACCACTGCCCGGCGTCGTCGCGGTTGCCCTGGTCGAGCCCGCGTACGGTCTGCCCGGCCGTCGCCCTGATGAGCACCAGCTCGCGCAGGAACAGCATGTTGTCGGCGGAGCGGCCGTTGACGTTCTCGTCGAAGATCCGGCGTTCCTCGGCGGTGGCCTCGTCGGCGAAGGTCCTGCGCTCGTTCTCCTCCCGGGACAGCTCGCCGAGGAAGCGCTTGAGCTGGTCCTGGCTGAACGCGCCCTCGGTCAGGACGGTGGTCAGCAGGGCCTGCTGGTGCGAGACGCTCTCCTTGGCGCGGGCGAGCGCGTCGAGCATGCGCGACTGGCGGAACAGCTCGTCGTCCTGGCTGCCCTTGATGAGCTCGTTGTGCACCGAGAGCAGGTCGTTGATCACCGTGGTGTACAGCTCGACCGAGGCGGCGGGCAGCAGGTCGGCCTCAAGCGCCTGCTCGCGCAGCCCGGTGAGGTCGTCCAGCCGGTTGAGCATGTTCTGGATCTGGTCGGCGGTCCGGCCGGTGACGGTGAGCAGGAGCGCGTCGGCGCTGGTCCGCACCTCGCCGATGACGTCGTCCACCTGCTCCATCTGCTCGCGCACCGGCGGCAGGGCGCTGGCGGGGCGGTTCCTGGCGATGAACCAGGAGGTCCGCGCGCGCTCCCCGGACACGACGTGCGTGAGCTCGCCGATCTGCGCGGAGAGCTGGGCGAGCTGATTGGTGCGCGCGAAATCGGCCGCCGCACCGGTGGAGGCGAACACCTGAAAGCCACCGAGCAGCACGGCCGCGGCCGTCGGGACGAGAATGAGCGCGACAAGTCGCGCCCGAACACGCCAGTTACGCAACCGCCAGTTGCCTTCCTCTGGCGGCCGCTGTCCTAACTCAGTACTCACCGAACGCAACCTCTCGCCCGAATCGGCGCAATATGAAGATCCCCGTGACGCATGTGAAAATCCAGCAAGCCTGGGTAATTGGAACACATACCTACCAGCTCGGCCAAGCGAACATAACGCGACATAAGTCGAGCAGTGTGACGCATGAGCAAGAACCTGGAGCCCCATCTATAAAGCTTCGACGGCGCGAAATAATCTATTAAGTGAGGAAATGTCCTCTAATGGGTGTTTGGACCGATCCATGACCGTAACACCCCAGGAGCGCAGAGGTCTCCAGAAGGTCACAGCATTGAGATTCGCGTTATTCACCACATATGTTTGCCCCCTCAACTGAGGAGGCGAGTGGTGCGGGAATCTCCCGACAGTGGGGCCATCGGCGTCGAAGGGCTGTGGAAGATCTTTGGTCCCAAGGCCGAAAGGGTGCTGGACTGCGACGACAGGTTTCTGGACCCCGCGGCACTAAGAGAGAAGACCGGCTGCACCGCCGCTGTGAGGGACGTCAGTTTCGACGTACGGCCCGGCGAGGTCTTCGTCGTGATGGGCCTGTCGGGAAGCGGTAAATCCACCCTCGTACGCTGTCTCACCCGGCTCATCGAGCCGACGGCCGGCCGGATCACGATCGGCGGCGAGGACGTCGGCGCCGCTTCTCCCGCGCGCCTGCGCGAGCTGCGCCGCCACCACGTCAGCATGGTCTTCCAGCACTTCGGCCTGCTGCCGCACCGCCGGGTGATCGACAACGTCGCCTACGGGCTGGAGATCCAGGGCACCGGCAAGGCCGCCAGGCACGCGCGGGCGGCGGACATCCTGTCGCTGGTCGGCCTCGACGGCCACGCCGACGCCTACCCCGACCAGCTGTCCGGCGGCATGCAGCAGCGCGTCGGGCTGGCCCGCGCGCTCGCGGTCGAGCCGCAGGTGATGCTGTTCGACGAGCCGTTCAGCGCGCTCGACCCGCTGATCCGCCGGGACATGCAGGCCGAGGTGGTCCGCCTGCACCGCGAGGTCGGCAAGACCATGGTGTTCATCACCCACGACCTGTCGGAGGCGCTCAAGCTGGGCGAGCGCATCGCGATCATGCGGGGCGGCGCGATCGTGCAGATCGGCACGCCGGAGGAGCTCGTGGGCGCGCCCGCGGACGACTACGTGGCGGACTTCGTGCGGGACGTCCCCAGAAGCCACGTGCTCACCCTGCGGTGGATCGCCCGGCCGCCCGAGGAGGGTGAGCCGCTGGACGGCCCCGAGCTCCCGGCGACCACGGTGATCAAGGACGCCATCGGCGCCGCCTCGTCCTCCTCCCGCCCGATCCGGGTGGTCGACGGTGACGAGCTGGTCGGCGTGGTGGACCGGGTGGACCTGCTCGGCTTCCTCGCGGGACAGGGACAGAACTCTTCGGGAGTGGCGACGGCATGAGCAGTACGGCCGTCAGCACACCCTCCAGGCTGCGGGTCCCCGGCTGGGTCGCGCCCACGGGGATCGCGCTGCTGTTCGTGGTGGCGTACCTGATCTTCCAGGGCACCGGCACGCTGCCGCACAACAGCGAGGCGCCGCAGTTCGCGGCGGTCACCGAGCTGCGCGAGTGGATCGACGACCACCGCAACGAGAACCCGGTCTTCCTGTACTTCCTGAACTACATCCGGATCTTCGTCGAGATGGTCTTCGGCTTCTTCCAGACCACCCTGTACGCGCTCGGCTGGCCCGGCCTGATCGGGGTCATGGGCGCGCTGGCGTGGCTGGCGGGGGGCTGGCGGGTCGCGCTCGGGGCCGTCGCCGGGTTCTGCGCCTTCGGCGTCTTCGGGCTCTGGCAGGCCAGCGTCGACACCCTCGCCCTGGTCGCCTCGGCGGTGCTGCTGTCCCTGGCCATCGGCATCCCGCTGGGCGTCTGGGCGGGACTGTCGCCGCGGGTGCGCAGGCTGATCACGCCCGTCCTGGACGTCATGCAGATCATGCCGCACTTCGCCTATCTGGCGCCGCTGGCGTTGTTCTTCCACATCGGCGCCCCGGCGGGCGTCATCGCGACGATGATCTACTCGATCCCGCCGGCGATCCGGATCACCGCGCTGGCCATCGAGCGGGTCTCCCCCACCGCGGTCGAGGCCTCGGCCTCCCTGGGCGCCACCGGGACGCAGACCATGCTCAAGGTGCGCCTGCCGCTGGCCAGGTCCACGATGGCGCTGGCGGTCAACCAGACGATCATGATGGCGTTGTCCATGGTGGTCATCGCGAACCTGATCTCCGCGCCCGGCCTCGGCTCCGACATCATCCGCGGCCTGTCGCGCGCGCAGGTGGGCATCATGCTGCCGGCCGGCCTCGCGATCGTGGTCATGGCGGTGGTGCTGGACCGGATGATGGTCTCGGTGGCCAAGCGCGACCCGCGTAACAAGATCGGCAGGACCAGCCTGGTCGTCGCGGCGGTCCTGGCGGGCGCGGGCCTGGTCGCGGCGCAGCTGCTGCCGCGCGAGTGGCCCGAGAACCTGACGATCAACCTCGTCTCCGAGATCAACGACGTCGTCCTCTGGGCGGAGACGAGCTGGTTCGGCGTCACCTCCTCCATCAAGGACACCTTCTCCAACCTGGTGCTGAACCCGCTGGAGAGCCTGTTCACCTCGGCGCCGTGGTGGCTGGTCGCCGCCGCGGTGCTGATCGTGGCGTGGCGGATCAGCGGGGTACGGCCCGCGCTGACGGCCCTGGCCTGCCTGCTGGCGATCGCGCTGCTCGGCACCTGGGAGCACTCGATGCGGACGCTGACCACGGTCGCCGTCGCGGTCGTCATCACCCTCGTCATCGGCCTGCTGCTGGGCGTGGCCGCCGCCAGGTCGGACACCTACTCCGCCATCCAGCGGCCGCTGCTCGACGCGGCGCAGACGATGCCGTCGTTCGTCTACCTGCTGCCGGCGCTGGCCCTGTTCGGCACCACCCGGTTCACCGCGATCTTCGCCTCGATCATCTTCGCCGTGCCGCCGGTCGTGCGGCTCGTCGAGGACGGCATCAGGACCGTGCCCGCCACCGTGGTCGAGGCGGCCGCCTCCGCCGGGTCCACCTCGGGTCAGCTCCTGTGGAAGGTGCAGCTCCCGATGGCCAGGCGCGCCATCCTGCTCGCCGCCAACCAGGGCATCGTCATGACGCTCGCCATGGTGGTCGTCGGCGCGCTGGTCGGAGCCGGAGCCCTCGGCTACGACGTGGTCCTCGGCTTCTCCCAGCGGACGGACTTCGGGATGGGATTCGTCGCCGGTGTCGCGATGGTCCTGCTCGGAGTCATGCTCGACCGCATCACGCAAGGTGCCGACAGGCGCCCATCCCCCACAAAAGGAAAGCAAAAATGAAGATTCGCCTGCTCGCAGGCCTACTAGCCCTGGGGCTCGCCGCAGGATGCGGCGGGGCCACGGTGCAGACCTCCCCCAGCTCCGCGGCTCCGGAGGGCACCGCCAGCGCCTCCGGCTCGGCTCCCGGGACCGTGAAGATCGCGATCAACCCCTGGGTGGGGTACGAGGCCAGCGCCAACGTCGTGGCGTACCTGCTGAAGAACGAGCTGGGCTACCAGGTGGAGCTGCCGGAGATCAAGGAGCAGCTGGCCTGGGAGGGCTTCGGGACGGGTGACGTCGACGTCATCATCGAGAACTGGGGGCACCCGGACCTCAAGAAGCAGTTCATCGAGGAGAAGAAGACGGCCGTCGAGGCGGGCTCGACCGGCAACAAGGGCGTCATCGGCTGGTACATCCCCAAGTGGATGGCGGACAAGTACCCCGACATCACCGACTACAAGAACCTGAACAAGTACGCCAAGCTCTTCAAGACGTCCGAGTCGGGCGACAAGGGCCAGCTGCTGTTCGGTGACCCGTCGTACGTCAGCAACGAGGCCGCGCTGATCAAGAACCTCAAGCTGGACTACAAGATCGTCACGGGCGGCAGCGAGGCCGCGCTGATCAAGGGCGCCCAGCAGGCGCAGGCGCAGCAGAAGCCGCTGCTGTTCTACTTCTGGGACCCGCACTGGCTGTTCAGCAAGACCGAGCTGGTCAGGGTCAACCTGCCCCCGTACACCGAGGGCTGCGACACCGACCCGAAGAAGGTCGCCTGCGACTACGCCGAGATGGACCTCGACAAGATCGTGAGCAAGAAGTTCGCCGACACCGGCGGCAAGGCCTACGAGCTGGTCAAGAACTTCAGCTGGACCAACGAGGACCAGAACGCCGTCGCCGACGACATGACCAACAACGGCATGTCCGGCGAGGAGGCGGCCAAGAAGTGGGTCGAGGCCAACAAGGCCAAGTGGCAGGCCTGGATCCCCGCGTAACACTCCCTGATCCCCCTTGAGCCGTGACCTCGCCGCAGGGCGGGGTCACGGTCGCGGAGACTCTCATGCGAACCAAGACACTCGTCGGGCCCCTACTGCTGGCCCTGCTGCTCACGGCCTGCACCAATGAGGCCCCCACCTCTGCCAGTGCGGCGAACAACACGGTCAGGATGGACATTCACGCGTGGGCCGGTTATGAGGCCCAGGCCGCCGTGCTGGCTTACCTGCTCGAACGGGAACTCGGTTACAAGGTCGTGAAGCGGGAGATCAAGGAGGACCAATCCTGGCGTGACTTCGAGAGCGGCGAGGTCGACGTCATCGTCGAGAGCTGGGGCCACAACGACCTCAAAGAGGAGTACATCGAGAAGAAGAAGGTCGCCCTTTCCGCCGGGCTCACCGGCAACAAAGGGGTGATCGGCTGGTACGTGCCTGAGTGGATGGTCAAGAAATATCCGGATATCACCAACTGGCGGAACCTGAACAAGTACGCGAGCCTTTTCAGGACCCCCAGATCCGGCGAGCGCGGACAGGTGCTGGACGGCGATCCCACCTTCGTCACCAACGACGAGGCGATCGTCAGGAACCTCAACCTGAATTACAAGGTCGTCTACTCCGGCAGCGAAGCCGCGCTGATCAAGGCGGCCCAGGCGGCCACCAAGAACAAGACCCCGCTGCTGATGTATTTCTACGAGCCGCAGTGGCTGTTCACCAAGGTGAAGCTGGTGAAGATCAACCTTCCGCCTTACGCCATCGGCTGCGACGCCGACGCCGCCAAGGTCGCCTGCGACTACCCTCCCTACCTGCTCGACAAGATCGTCAGTAAGAAGTTCGCCGAGACCGGCGGCAAGGCCTACGAGTTGGTCCGTAACTTCAGCTGGAGCAACGACGACCAGAACGCCGTCGCCAGCGACATGATCAACCGCAGGCTCAACGCCGACCAGGCCGCCAAGCGCTGGGTCGAGGAGAACGAGATCGTGTGGAAGGACTGGATCCCCCGTTGATCTACGACTACGTCATCGTGGGAGGCGGCTCCGCGGGCTGCGCCCTGGCCAACCGGCTCAGCGCCGACCCGTCGGTGTCGGTCCTGGTGCTTGAGGCGGGCCGGCCCGACTACCTGTGGGACGTGTTCGTGCACATGCCCGCCGCGCTGATGTTCCCCATCGGCAACCGGTTCTACGACTGGAAGTACGAGTCGGAGCCCGAGCCGCACATGAACGACCGCCGCGTCTACCACGCCCGCGGCAAGGTCCTCGGCGGCTCCAGCAGCATCAACGGCATGATCTTCCAGCGCGGCAACCCGCTCGACTACGAGCGCTGGGCGGCCGATCCCGGCATGAAGAACTGGGACTACGCGCACTGCCTGCCGTACTTCAAGAAGATGGAGAACTGCCTGGCCGACCCCGGCACAGACTTCCGGGGCGGCGACGGCCCGCTCAAGCTGGAACGCGGCCCGGCCAAGGGCCCGCTGTTCGACGCGTTCTTCGAGGCCGTCCAGCAGGCCGGCCACCCGCTCACCGACGACGTGAACGGCTACCGCCAGGAGGGCTTCGCCGCCTTCGACCGCAACCTGCACCGCGGCCGCCGGCTGAGCGCCGCCCGCGCCTATCTCCATCCGGTACGCCACCGCCGCAACCTCACCATCAGGACCCGTGCCTTCGTCGAGAAGATCGTCTTCGAGGGCGCCCGAGCGGTCGGTGTGATCTGCGACGGCGAGCGCGTCGACGCCGGCGAGGTCATCGTCAGCGGCGGCGCCATCAACTCCCCCCAGCTCCTGCAGCTGTCCGGCGTCGGCCCCGCCGAGCTGCTGGAGCCGCTCGGCGTCGAGGTGGTGCACGACCTGCCCGGCGTGGGCGCCAATCTCCAGGACCACCTGGAGGTGTACGTCCAGCACGCCTGCACGCAGCCGGTGTCGCAGCAGCCGTCGCTGGCCAGGTGGCGAAGGCCGTTCATCGGCGCGCAGTGGCTCTTCCTGCGCGGCGGGCCCGGCGCCACCAACCACTTCGAGGCGGGCGGCTTCATCCGCTCCAACGACGACGTCCCGTACCCGAACCTGATGTTCCACTTCCTGCCGATCGCCGTCCGCTACGACGGCAGCGCCCCCGCGGGCGGGCACGGCTACCAGGTGCACATCGGCCCAATGTACTCCGACGCCCGCGGCTCGGTGCGCATCACCTCGGCGGACCCCCGCGTCAAGCCCGCGCTCCGCTTCAACTACCTGTCCACCGAGCAGGACCGCCGCGAGTGGGTGGAGGCCATCAGGCTCACCCGGGAGATCCTCTCCCAGCCGGCCTGGGCCGCGCTCGACGGCGGTGAGATCTCCCCCGGCCCCTCGGTGGAGACCGACGAGGAGATCCTGGCCTGGGTGGCCAAGGACGGCGAGACCGCCCTGCACCCGTCGTGCACCTGCAAGATGGGTGTGGACGAGATGTCCGTCGTGGACCCGGACACGTTACGCGTGCACGGCCTGGAAGGCCTGCGCGTGGTGGACGCCTCGGCCATGCCGTACGTCACCAACGGCAACATCTACGCCCCGGTCATGATGCTGGCGGAGAAGTCGGCCGACCTCATTCTCGGCAACACCCCCCTGACCCCGGAGCCCGCCGAGTTCTACCGCCGCTGATCACCGATCCACGCGAAAACCCCTACGCCACCGCAAGAACTGATGACCTTACACACGGTTGACTATCGTGACTAAACGGGAATACTGGTTCCCCTGTTGGTCGTCGTTCGACTGAGACTGAGGATGCACATGTTGCTCGGCCTCGCCCTGCCGCCGGCAGAGCCGCACCAGGCACCCAGCCGTGCCGACGTCGCGGAAGGGCGCGGTCCACTCCGACGCGGTCCACGCCGGACGCTGTGCGAGACCGTCACGCGCTGCTAGCAGGCTCTCCGGCGGTCGACATCTTTCCGCCGGCTTTCCTCGACCCCAGGACTTGTCATGCCGCCAGACTCCTCCAGCGTTCCCATAGTGATCATCGCCGTGGTCCTCGCCCTCGCTCTCGTGGGCGTCCTGCTCCTCCACATGCGCGTACGCCACCGTCTCGCCCAGGCCCGTGGGCAGCTCGTTCAGGCCCGTCAGGAATTCGAGCATCGGACCCGCGAGACCAGCGCCGGCAACCAGCGCCTGGCCCAGGCGGAGCGCCAGGCCCAGGAGAGCGCGGAGCTGCTGCGCGAGGCCCGCGCCCAGCAGGACCTCGTACGCGCCGAGACCGAGCACCTGATCTCCAAGCGCATCCCCGCCCTGCTGTCCCACCTGCGCACGCCCCACGTGATCGTGCCGGGCGTGCAGAGCCCCGCACTCGCCGGCACAGACGTCGACAGGCAGCACCGTGCCATCCTCGACCTGGTCACCCGCGGACTCAGGGACGAAGGCGAGCGCATCGACGAAGCGGCCCAGGCGGTCATCAGAGGGGCGATGTCCCGCGTGCAGACCCAGGCGCTGCGCGCCCAGGACCTGCTCGCCGGTGTGCAACAGCGCTACGGCGGCGACGAGCACACGGCGCTGCTGCGCGAGGTGCTGGGACTCGACATGTTCAACGAGCTGATCATCCGTCGCGTGCAGGTGACCGGCATCGCGTGCGGCGCCACGCCCGGCCTGTCACGTGACGACACCTACCTGGTGGACCTGATGGTGGGCGCCATCTCCCGGGTGGAGAACTTCGAGCAGCGCATCGAGGGCCCGGCCAACCACCTGCGCCGCCGGATCGGGGTCGCCGCCCGCGCCGCGGAGTCGATCCTGTTCATCACCGCCGAGCTGCTGGCCAACGCGGTCCACCACTCCTACGGCACGCTCAAGGTGACCATCGCCGTACACGAGACCAACAACGGCGCCGCCATCGTCATCGACGACGCCGGTGTCGGCCTCAACGAGGACCAGTACGCCCGCGCCACCCGCCTGCTGAGCGGCACCCAGCCGACCCGCCTGGTCGACCTGGGCAACCCGCCCCACACCGGCTGGGCCGCGATCGGCCGCCAGGTCGCGCACTACGGCGTGCAGGTCACGGTCAAGAAGAGCGCCTTCGGCGGCGTACAGGCCGTACTGACCATCCCCACCGCCCTGCTGGTCGAGATGCCGGAGGACAGCCGGCCGTCGGTGCTGGCTCCCGAGCCGGTCCGCGCCGCGGTCCCGGCCGGCCGGCCGGAGCCCGTGGCGGCCGCCCAGCCCGTGGCGGCCGCCCAGCCTGTCGCGGCTGCCCAGCCTGTCGCGGCTGCCCAGCCGGAGCCTGTGACGGCGGCCGCGCGGCCGGAGCCCGTCGCCTCCTCCGTACAAGCCGAGCCCGTACAAGCCGAGCCCGCGACGGCGCATCGGCCACCGACGGCGGAGGAGCTGACGCCGCTGCCGCAGCGTCGCCGCCAGCCCGTACGTGCCGCGTCCGGCTCCAGGCCCGCCGGAGGCGGCTCTCAGGGCTCCGACGGCCGGTTGCTCACCACCCCGGAGGAAGCCCAGAAGCGGTGGGGAGACTTCCAGACCGGAGCCGAAGCGGGCCGCCGCGAAGCGCTCCCGACCGAGCAGCACGACATCACCGAAGGGAATTGACCGTTCCATGGACACTCCTAGCGCTTCTGGCCGTCCTCGGACCAAGGGTCGCGCGTTGTCCCTCGACGTGTCCTGGGTCCTTTCGCCCCTATTGGCACTGCCCGGAGTCGCGCGAGGCGTGGTACTGAGCCGTGACGGGCTGATCCTCGGCGGCTCGGCCGACGTGACGACCGAGAGCGGCGAACGCGCCGCCGCCATGACGAGCTCCGTGCTGGGGGCCGCCCGCGCCCTGTGCGACGGCCTCAGCGGCGGCTCCGACGGCGGGGTGGTGGACATCGTCATCTCCGCCGAGAGCGGCTACTACTACATCGCCCCCGCCGGCGACCGCGCCGCCATCGTCGTCGCCGCCACCGGGGCGGTCAACATCGGCGCCCTCGCCTACGAGGTACAACTGCAGGTGCAGAAACTCATCAAGGCTCTCGACGAGGCCAGCGCGGCCAGGGTGCCAGGCGTCCGGGCATGACCTCCGGACGGCAACGGCGGCGGGTCGTCCCGGACTACATGGCCGCCGCGAGGTTGACCGTGCCCGAGCACATCAGCGTCGAGCGCACGACCCTGGTCTTCGGCTCGCCCGACGCCGCCGCCCACGGGCTGGACCCTCCGGGGTCGCATCTGCTGGCCCTGCTGCGGGACGGACCCCTGTCGGTGTACGAGTGCGCCGCGCACCTAGGCCTGCCGTACTGCGTGGTGCGGTTGCTGGTCGCCGGACTGGTCGGCGGCGGAACGCTGCTGACCCGCGATCCGCCGGCCACCGACCTGCCCGACATCGAGATCTTGGAGTTGGTACTCAATGGCCTCCGCGCTCTCTGACAGCCGCGTCAGCACCGAGCACATTCCGGTCAAGCTGGTCATCGCAGGGCCGTTCGGCGTGGGCAAGACGACCATCGTGAGTGCCCTCTCGGAGATCAAGCCCCTCAACACCGAAGAGGTGCTCACCGAGGCGGGCACGCTGGTCGACGACCTCACCGGCGTGAACGAGAAGACGACCACGACCACCGCGATCGACTTCGGCCGCCTCACCCTGCCAGGGGTGGTGCTCTACCTGTTCGGGGCGCCGGGGCAGACCCGCTTCCAGGTCCTGTGGGACGAGCTGGTGCGCGGCGCGCTGGGCGTCCTGGTGCTGGCCGACACCCGCCGCATCGACGAGAGCTTCGCCGTCCTCGACCTGGTGGAGAACGCCGGCATCCGCTACGCGGTGGCCGTCAACCACTTCCCCGACTCGCCGGACTACCCGCTGGAGTCCGTACGCGAGGCACTCGATCTGGACCCAGGCACGCCGCTGATGGTGTGCGACGCCCGTGACCCCGCCTCCGCCCGTGCATCGCTGATCGCGCTGGTGGAGCACGTCAGAGAGCTGGTGCTGTCTTGACCTTGCGCTACCTGCCCGACGCCGGGCGCCTGTACGGGCCGGAATACGCCAGAGATCCGCAGGCACTCTACGCGGAGCTGCGCGGGCGCCACGGCGCGGTCGCGCCCGTGGAGATCGCCCCGGGCATCGAGGCCCACCTGGTGCTCGGCTATCGGGCCGCCCTGGACGTGCTCACCAACGCCGGCGGTGTCTGGAGCAAGCATCCCAGCGCCTGGCAGGCGCGGCTCCCCGACACCCCCGAGGCCGCGGGGGCCATCGCCATGCTCGGCCGCCGGCCGAGCGCGCTGTACTCCGACGGGGCCGAGCACGCCCGCTTCCGGAAGGTGATCTCCGACTGCTTCGAGCAGATCCAGCCGCACAAGCTGCGCCAGATGGTGGTCGAGGTCTCGGACTCGCTCATCAGCCAGTTCGCCGCGCAAGGCGAGGCCGATCTGGTCGCCGACTTCGCCCGGCTCATCCCGACCCGCATCTTCAATCTGCTCTTCGGGCGGCCCGACTCCGACAGCGCCGGCTTGACCCAGGCTCTGTCGGACCTGATGGAGGCTGACGGCGAGCGGGGCGCGCGGGGCAGCGAGGCGTTCAGCCGCTACATCGGCGAGCTGATCCAGGCCAAGCACGCCCAGCGGGGCGACGACCTGGTCTCCTGGTTCATCGACCATCCCGCCGCGCTGCGGCCCGACGAGCTGGCGGAGACCCTCGTCCTGGTGACGGCCGCCAGTTACGACCCCATGGCCAACCTGATCTCCAACACGATCTCCCGGATGGTCAGCGACGACCGCTATTACAGCTCGCTCACCAACGGCGCGCTCAGCACGTACGACGCTCTCATGGAGGCCCTGCGCGCCGAGCCCGCCATGTCGAACTACGGCCCGTACTTCGTGCTCCAGCCCGTGCACTTCCACGGCACCTGGATCCAGCCGGCCGAGCTGGTCCTCGTCTCCTACGCCGCGGCCAACACCGAGCCCACCAACGTTCCCGAGGAGCTGCGCTCCGACGGCGGCGCGTACCTGGGCTTCGGCGCCGGGCCGCACCGCTGCCCGGCCAGCGACCCGGCCGTGCTCATCGCCATGACCGCGATCGAACGCCTGACCTCTCACCTGTGCGACCTCGAACTGACCGTGCCCCGCGGAGAGCTTCCGTGGCGGCCCGGCCCGTTCCATCGCGCCCTGGCGCGTCTGCCGGTGCGCTTCACCCCCATCCGCCCCGATCAGCCAGGAGAATCCCCTTGGGCAGTCCAGCCCCCGTCGTCCTCGATCCCTTCGGCTCCGACCTCCCCGGCGAGGCCCGCCGGTTACGTGACCTCGGCCCCCTGGTCCTCGTAGAACTCGCCGGAGGCGTCCCCGCCTGGGCGGTCACCCGGCACGACCTGCTCAAGCAGCTGATCCTCGATCCGCTGGTGAGCAAGGACAAGCGGCACTGGCGGCTGCTGCCACAGGCGCTCACCGAGCCTGGCTGGACGTGGCTCATGACCTGGATCGGCGTGTCCAGCATGCTCAGCGCCTACGGCGAGGAGCACCGGCGGCTGCGCAAGCTGATCGCCCCGAGTTTCACCGCGCGCCGGACCAAGGCCATGCAGCCGATCGTCGAGAGCATCGTGGCGGAACTGCTGGACACCATGGCCGCGCAGCCGCCGGGTCAGGCCGTCGACCTCCGCACCGCCTACGCCCACCCCCTGCCGATGCGGGTGATCTGTGAGCTGTTCGGCGTCCCCGAGCACATGCGGGTGGAGATGGCCCAGGTGATGGAGGCCGTCATGGACACCACCGGCACCCCGGAGCAGGCGGCGGCCACGGCGGCCCAGATCGGCACCGTGCTGCCCGGCCTGGTCGCCTACAAGCGCGAGCACCCGGGCGACGACCTGACCACCGAGCTGATCAACGTCCGCGACAGCGGCGACTCGCTCAGCGACGACGAGCTGCGCGACACGCTGCTGCTCCTCATCGCGGCCGGGCACGAGACCACCGTCAACCTGATCGGCAACGCGGTGCACGCCCTGCTCACCCACCCCGAGCACCTCCGGCGTGTCCTGTCGGGAGAGATCTCCTGGGATGCGGTGATCGAGGAGACACTGCGCTGGACGCCGTCGATCGCCAACCTGCCGCTACGGTTCGCCATCGAGCCGATCGAGATCGGCGGGGTACGGATCGAGGCGGGCGACGCGATCATCACCAGCTACCTGGCGGCCGGGCACGACCCCGACCAGCACGGCCCGGACGCTGACCAGTTCGACCCGACCCAGGAACGCGACGAGCACCTGGCCTTCGGCATCGGCGTGCACCGCTGCATAGGAGCTCCGCTCGCCCGCCAGGAGGCGCTCGCCGCCCTGCCCGCGCTGTTCGCCCGGTTCCCGGACCTCCGGCTGGCCGTGGACGAGGGCGAGCTGCCGCACGTCCCGTCCTTCATCGCACACGGCTGGGGCAGCCTGCCGCTCATGCTGCACCGCTGACCTCTACCGGCGTGGGGGGGGGGGGGGGGGGGGGGGGGGGGGGGGGGGGGGGGGCGGCGGCGGCGGGGGGGGGGGGGGGGGGCCCGCCCCCCCCCCCCCCCCCCCCCCGCCCGCGTCCGGGAAGCTGGTGAAAGGCCCGCAAGAGGTACGGTTCACGCGCTTTTA
>NZ_JBITLM010000008.1:146264-230313 GCF_044465295.1 Nonomuraea sp. NPDC049714
CGCCCGCCCCCCCCCCCCCGCCCGGCCCCGCCCCGCCCCCCCCCCCCCCCCCCGGCCCGCGCCGCCCCCCCCCCCCCCCCCCCCCCCCCCCCCCCCGCCGATCAGCCCGTACTCCCGGGAGCCGTCCACCGCACCTGATCACTCATCCCACCGCGCATCGCGGTCGCCCAGCCCCCTGGGCATTCGACATCGATCTCGGGGATCGGGGACACTTCGCGCGATGACCAGAATCGATGACACACCGCCGGCGTGGGACGAGCGCACCCAGCTCACCACGTTTCTCGACTACGCACGTGACACCGCCCGCGCCAAATGCGAGGGCGTCGCCGCGGAGAACGCCCGCAAAGCGCTCCTGCCGGGCTCTCCGCTGATGACCATGAGCGGAGTGATCAACCACCTCCGCTGGGTCGAGTACTACTGGTTCCAAGTGGTCTTCCTCGGTGAGGAGGACCGGGGCCCCTGGACCGAGGAAGACCCCGACCGCGAGATGCGTATCGCCGTTGACTTCCCGCTCACTCAGTTGCTCGACGAATACGCCGAACAGAGCGCCCGCTACCGCGACCTGGTCGCCGGGAACGGCCTGGACAAGCAGGCCCAGCGAGCCGTCCGCAACGGCCTTCACGTCGACCTGCGCTGGATCCTCCTCCACCTCACCGAGGAGACGGCCCGTCACAACGGCCACCTGGACATCCTGCGCGAGATGCTCGACGGCACGACCGGCGGCTAGACAGTTCTTCAACGCGTTGATCGGCCGCCCTTGCCGCCCCTTCGCCGGCGGTTGGCCCGCTGGTTCTCCGGCTCGGGGATGGTGCGCTTCCGTGACCGGAATGAGCTTCGAAGGATCATGCCGGGATCGGTCGACAGTGTCCGGTCGGGGTCGCCCGAGCCCACTAGGCCAAGTAGTCGTAGGCCAAGTAGTCGCCGTGCTCCAGGTCGTCGAGCAGTGTCGGGTGGGTGGGCGACCAGTCGAGCGATTCCTGGGTGTAAGCGCCGGAGACGGGCGCGTCGATGCCGTAGACAGTGGCCATGAACGGGCTTGCGAAGTGCGCGGCGGCCTCTTCCTGGGTCAGCGAGACCGTGGGCAGATCGAGGCCCCGGGCGATCGTCTCCGCGATGCTCTTCAGGGTGACGCCGCTTTCGGCTACGCCGTGCAGCACGCTGCCCGCGGGAGCCTTCTCCACTGCCAGGCGGAACAGGATCGCCGCGTCGAGCCGATGTACTGCGGGCCACCGATTGGCGCCGTCGCCGATGTAGGCGGACACGCCGGTCATTCGCGCGGTGGCGACGAGCATGCCGATGAAGCCGTGGTCCCCTTCGCCGTGGACGGTAGGAGCGAGCCGGACCACGCTCGCGCGTACTCCCCGGGCGGCGAATCCCAGGCAGGCTTTCTCGCCGGGGATCCGGAAGCCCGCGACCCCGGCCGGATCGGGTTCGTCCTTCTCGGTGGTCTCCCGGCCGGCCGGCATGACCAGCGTGCCTGAGGTGCTGACGAACGGCTTGTCCGATCGTTCCAGCGCTTGGCCGAGCGTCTCGATCGCGGTCCGGTCGCGCCTCATCATGTCGTCCGGGTCGGCGAAGTCGCCGCCGAAGGCCATGTGCAGGACGCCGTCGGCGGCTTCGGCGCCGCTCCGCAGGCTGTCGAGGTCGTCCAGAGAGCCGCGGTGTGGTGTGGCGCCCAGAGACTCCAGCCGAGCGGCGGCGCTGTCCGAGCGCGCCAGGCCGGTGACGATGTGGCCGGCCGCGACGAGCTCGGCGACGACGGTGGGGCCGGTCAGGCCGGAACCACCGGTAACGAAGACATGCATGAGATGCTCCCCCTTATACGCCAGTGACTGGCGCTACTTAGCGCCAGTCACTGACTCTACATGTAGCGCCAGCCACTGACACATGCGGTAGCCTCGGAGGGTGCCACGGAGCGGAGCAGAAGCGCGCCGCCGCCTTCAGCAGGCGGCCATGGAGCTGTACCGGGAACGCGGGTTCGACCAGACCACCACGGCTGAGATCGCCGCCCGGGCCGGCGTCAACGAGCGCACCTTCTTCCGGCACTTCCCGGACAAGCGCGAGGTGCTCTTCGACGGCGAAGCCGCCCTGCGCACCGCGCTGACGCAGGCGGTGGCAGAAGCGCCCGATGATCTGCAGCCGCTCGACATCCTGCTCCACGCCTTCCGGAAGGCCGGACGGATCCTGGAGGACAACCGCCCGTTCTCCGAACCACGGCAGGCGGTCATCGCCGCGACGCCGGCGCTCCGTGAACGTGAGTTGGCCAAGGCCGCGTCGCTCACCGACGCCGTAGCGGAGGCGCTGCGGCAGCGCGATGTCGCCGACCGGCTGGCCGGTCTGGCTGCGCGGACCGGCTGGGCCGCCTTTCACCAAGCGGCCCAAGCCTGGATCGACGACCCCGCACAGAGTTTGGACGACCATCTCCGCCAAGCCTTCGACGATCTGCGCGCCCTCTCGGCGGGCAAGGAAGCGGCCTCCTCGTAGAGGGCGGTCGAGGCGGGTCCTAGCCGAAGTCGCGGTGGCGGAGGGCGAGCAGGGCGGCGAGGAGAAGCCCCGCCGTGACGGTGAGCAGGGCCAGGGTCGGGCCGACAGTCATGGGCGGCCCGGCGAAGGCGTTGGGGATGTAGTGGAAGGGCTCCAGGGGGCTGCCGCCCCAGAGCCCGTACAGGGGGGCGGCGACCTGGCCGAGGATGACGGTCAGGATCCAGACGGTCCAGGAGATCGCCGCGCTCGCCCTCGGCAGCAGTGCGTACGCGAGCACGCACACCGCCCCGACGCACCAGGCGGCCGGTACGGCGCCCAGCGCCCCCGCCAGGAAGCGGGGCAGATCGGCGGTGAGGTCGCCGACGAGCACTGAGTACAGCGCGCCGAAGACGAGCCCGGCGAGGGCGAGCAGGGCCGTCGTGCCGAGGCCGGTCACGACCAGGTGCCCGGCCGCCCACCTGAGCCGGGTCACGGGGGTGGCCTGTACGGCCTCCGCGCGGCCTGAGGTCTCCTCCGCGCGCAGCCGCAGGGTCATGAGCACCGGGTAGAGGGCGATGGCGTACGCGAGGATCAGGATCAAATACCAGGAGTAGGCGCCGAGCGTGGCGTCGGCGGGCACGCCGAGGCTTTGGGTGATGTTGTCGACCACGATGCTGGGCCGCGAGAGGAGTTCCCGGCCCAGCGGGCTCAGCGCGGCGGCCGCCGCCGCGAAGAACGCGACTCCTGCCGCCCACTTCACCAGCAGGTCGCGGTGCAGCCGCCAGGCCAGGCTGGTCGGGCCGCGCAGGTTCGGGGCCGTCGCGCGCCCGAGTCGTTCGGGCAGTATCCCGGCGCCCAGGTCGCGGCGGCCGAGCAGGCGGTAGGCGACGGCGAGCAGGACGGCGGCCGTCAGGATCGGGACGCCGAGCATCCACCACCGTTCGTCCTGGTAGGCCCGCACCAGATGGCTCCAGCCGAGCGGGGACAGGTTCTTCAGCCAGTACTGCCCGCTCGCGTCACCGGCGTAGCGCATCACGTACGAGAGGGCGAGGACGGTGAGGGCGATCGTGGTGGCCGTACGGGCGTCGCGTGCCACTTGGGCGGCGACGGCGGCGATGCCGGCGAAGACCCAGCCCGCGACCGTGACGGCGGCCCCGTAGGCGAGCGACCCGAGCGGTTCGAGCCCGACCCCGATCAGCACGACGGCCGTCGAAAGGCCGCAGACCAGGCTGGTCCCGGCCGCCACCAGCACGGCGGCGGTCAGCTGGGCGTGGCGGCTCACCACGGCTGAGCGGACCAGCTCACTACGGCCGGTGTCCTCCTCCGCGCGGGTGTGCCGGACGACGGACATGACGGCCGCGAACGCGCTCGCCAGATAGAGGAAGCCGCCGCTGCGCCACGTGGCGAGCACTTCCAGCCGCGGTTCGGCGAATCCGCCGCCGAGCCCCTGGAAGAAGGCGTTGCGGCGGATGAGGTCGACGTAGGCGACTTTCAGCTCGTAGGTGCCCATGTTCCTGGTGACGTACGCGACCATCACCAGGGCCAGGCTCACGATCAGCAGGATCCACCACGGGGCGATGGCCCGTTCGCGGCGCAGCGCCAGGCGGGCCAGGTGGCCGGTGCCGGTGAGCGCGGTCATCGAACCGCTCCCGTGTGCGGCGCGTCCGCGACGCGGTCGTAGTGGCGCAGGAACAGCTCCTCAAGGGTGGCGGGCCGGCTGACGAGGCCGCGTACGCCGGCGTCCGTGAGGTGTCTCAGCACCGCGTCCAGGGCGGCGGTGTCGACGTCGAACCGGACCCGGCCGCCCTCGGCTTTCAGGTCGTGTACGCCGGGCAGCGCGGCCAGCCCGTCCGCCGGCGCCGCCAGGTCGGCCTGGATGGAGGTGCGGGTGAGGTGGCGCAGGTCGGCAAGGGTGCCGCTCTCCACCGTGCGGCCGTCCTTGATGATGGTCACCCGGTCGCACAGGGCCTCGACCTCGGACAGGATGTGGCTGGACAGCAGCACCGTCCGGTCTCCGCGGCGCCGCTCCTGACGCACCGTCTCGCGGAACGCCTCCTCCATCAGGGGGTCCAGGCCGGAGGTGGGCTCGTCGAGGATGAGCAGCTCGGCGCCGGAGGCCAGCGCGGCGATCAGGGCGACCTTCTGCCGGTTGCCCTTGGAGTAGGCGCGGCTCTTCTTGCGGGGGTCCAGGTCGAAGCGCTCCAGCAGCTCGTCGCGACGCCGCTCGTCGAGCCCGCCGCGCAGCCGGCCGAGCAGGTCGATCACCTCGCCGCCGGACAGCTGGGGCCACAGGGTGACGTCGCCGGGCACGTAGGCGAGCCTGCGGTGCAGCTCGGTCGCGTCGGCCCACGGGTCGCCGCCGAGCAGCCG
Organism: Nonomuraea sp. NPDC049714; assembly: GCF_044465295.1. Taxonomy (NCBI): domain Bacteria; kingdom Bacillati; phylum Actinomycetota; class Actinomycetes; order Streptosporangiales; family Streptosporangiaceae; genus Nonomuraea; species Nonomuraea sp. NPDC049714. Next base: position 151,098 of record NZ_JBITLM010000008.1, read on the forward strand.
GGCGGTGCCCGCGTCCGGCCGGAGCATGCCGAGCAGGGTCCGGATCGTGGTGCTCTTGCCGGCGCCGTTGGGCCCCAGGAAGGCGTGCACCTCACCGGTGCCCACGACGAGATCGAGGCCGTCCAGGGCGCGGGTGGCGCCGAACGCCTTGACCAGGCCGGTTACCGCTATCGCGTCACTCATCAGCGTGCTCCTCGGTCGAACGCCGGGTGCTCTCCAGGGCGTCGCGGTGCGCGGCGGCCTGCTCGGGGCTGAGCCAGGGGTGGGAGTAGAGATCGAGCAGGGTCACGGCGAGCAGGTCGGCGCCCTCCTCGGTGGACACGTCTACGCCCAGCCCCCGGGACACGTGCTCGTGCAGGATCCCGACGGCCAGGGCCATCGCCGTGCCCACCGTCGCCCTGGCCTTGCGGTGGGCGAAGGGCGGATCGGAGCGGCGCTCGTCGAGCTCGGCGAGCCACTGCTCGCTCATCTGGACCATCGCGTCGAACACCGGCTCCGCCCATCCCTCGGTCAGGGCCCGCGCCAGGTACCGCTGGTAGGGGCCGAGGGCCGCCAGGGAGGCCCCGACGTAGTTCACGCCGCCGACGGGTGCGTCGGCGGCGGTCGTGTCGGCGGCGACCTGCTCGTTGATCCTGGTGATCAGCTTGATCAGGTGGGCGTCGCAGGCCTGGCGCAGCGCCTGCTTGGACCCGAAGTGATGGCGCACCAGCCCCGGGGACACTCCTGCGGCTTCGGCGATCCGGCGGGTCGTCGCCGCCTCGAAGCCGTGCTCCCCGAAGAGCCGCAGGGCCGCGTCCCGGATCCGCGCGCGAGCGGTCAGGTCCTCGGGGTCGGGTCTCGACGTCGTCACGAGTCCATTGTCCAATCGTCCAGGAAGCTATCCGTTTGAAGAGGATACTATCCAACCGTATAGTCCGTGGACACCACGAGATCCACCGAACATCGACCGTACGGTGTACCGTACGAGTTGTGACTGTTGAGTACAGCGGCAAAGGCGATCCGGCGCGCAGCCTGGCGTTGCTCTGGCGGACCAGCGAGCGCACCAGCCGCAAGGGCAAGCCCGACCTGAGCGTGGACCGCATCGTCCGGGCGGCCATCGAAGTGGCCGACGCCGACGGGCTGCAGGCGCTGTCCATGCGCCGGGTCGCCGAGAGGCTCGGGGTCGGGACGATGTCGCTCTACACCTACGTGCCGGGCAAGCCGGAGCTGCTCGACGTCATGCTCGACACCGTGTACGGCGAGACGGCGTACGCCGGGACGGGGCACGGCGAAATGGGGCACGCCGGGACGGGGCAGGGCGAGATGGGGCACGCCGGGACGGGGCAGGGCGAGACCGCCGGGCCCGAGGAGGTGCCCGGCGGGTGGCGGGGGCGGCTGGAGGTCATCGCCAGGGAGAACTGGCGGCTCTACCTGCGCCATCCGTGGCTGCTGCAGGTGGCGGCGAGCCGGCCGGTGCTCGGCCCGAACGTCACCGCCAAGTACGACTACGAGCTACGTGCCGTCGACGGGATCGGCCTGACCGACGTGGAGATGGACTCGGTGATCACGCTGGTCACCGGGTTCGTGCACGGCACGGCGAGGGGGGCCGTCGAGGCCGCGCAGGCGGAGAGCCGGACCGGGCTGTCGGACGAGCAGTGGTGGGCCGCCCATGCGCCGTTCTTCAGCCGGATCGCCGACGTCGGGCGCTTCCCCACGGCGGCGCGGGTCGGCCAGGCCACGGGCGAGGCCCTGGGGGCCGCCTACAGCGCCGAGCACGCCTTCGAGTTCGGCCTCCAGCGTGTCCTGGACGGCATCGAGGCACTGGTGAGCGGGCGCGCGAGCACTCCCCCTGCCGACTGACAGCGGGCCGGTCCAGCGGTCGGCTCGTGGACGGCCGCCGGCGAGCCGGGCAGCCGGTCAGGTCGTGGGGCGGCTGGCGGCGAGCAGAGCCGTGCGGTGCCGCTCGGTGGGCGGCCTGGCCCACGTCAGCCCCGGCCCCGCCTCGTTGATCAGGCCGAACACCACGTCCCGCAGCAGCGCCGCGGCCGGCATGGCAGGCCGTTCGGCACGCGCCTTCTCGTAGAGCTCCACGACCCGGCCCAGATCGAGCAGCGCCGTGTTGGCGTACTCCTCCGGCGAGCCGGGCAGCGTGACCTCCAGGCAGCCGACGCTCCCGTCCCCCGACGGCGACGCGCCGTCCGGGCGGACGATCTCGCGTACGGCGGCCGTGAAGCCGGGCCCGTCCATCCCGTCGACCTCGCCGCTCAGCCAGTCGGCGCGCAGGTGCAGCACGCCGGGCTGCTCGGTGGCGACACACTGGGCGACCAGTTCGCGTACCGTCCCCTGCGGGTCGTGCAGCCCGTCCTGCCCGCGCCCGGTGAACCGGTCGGCGAGCAGATAGAGGGAGATGAGCCGGGGCGGATCGACGATCCTGAGCAGCCCCCGCTCCTCGTCCAAGCTGAGCGGGCCCACCTGGTCGTGGCAGGCCCGCACGCCCTCCATGAACGCCACCCGGGCGTCCTCGCCCAGCCGGGACTCCCAGTCCCAGCCGGGCCGGCCCCCGGGTTCGTCAGCTCCACGCGTGTTACGCCGGAACGACCACACGATCACGCCGATGACGGCCACCGCCCCCGCCACTGCGATCCACACGATCCACGCCCTTCTATCAAGGAAAGCGTAGTGTGATCATGCCGGATTTAAGGCTTTTCTGCTATCTGACCGGCGCAGCACGCAGACGGACGACGTGCTCGACGAGCGAGATCAGCGTCGACTTGACCGACTCCCGGCTCCGCGCGTCCGTCCGTACGATCGGCACGTGGCCGCCGAGCGCCAGCGCCTCCCGCACTTCCTCGTCGGTGTGCTGGAACTGCCCGTCCCAGCCGTTGATGCCCACCAGGAACGGCAGCTTCGCCTCTTCGAAGTAGTCGATCGCCGGGAAGCTGTCCGCCAGCCGCCTGGTGTCGAGCAGCACCACGGCCCCGATGGCGCCGCGTACCAGGTCATCCCACATGAACCAGAACCGGTGCTGCCCGGGCGTGCCGAACAGGTAGAGGATCAGGTCGCGATCCAGTGAGAGCCGGCCGAAGTCCATCGCCACGGTGGTCGTCTGCTTGTTCGGAGTCAAACCGAGGTCGTCGATGCCCGCGGACGCGTCGGTCATCACCGCTTCCGTGGTGAGCGGGAGAATCTCGGACACCGCCTTCACGAACGTCGTCTTGCCGACGCCGAACCCGCCGGCCACGACGATTTTCGTCGAGGTAAGCCCGGGGCTAGAGCCTGCGAAGTCCACTGAGCACCCTTTCGAGCATATTGAGGTCTGGCTGTCCCTGGTCGAGGCGTGGCGCGTGCAGGCGAACGAGCCCTTCGTCCGACATGTCCGCCACCAGCACGCGAGCCACGCCCAGCGGGACACGGAGCAGGGCCGAGATCTCGGCGACCGACCGGATCGAGCGGCAGAGTTGCATGATCGCATCCTGCTCGGGAGTGAGCAGGGCCATCTCGTCGTCCGGTATGGACATGGACGAGATCAGCGTCTCCATCGCCAGGTGGTAGCGCGGCTCTGAACGGCCGCCGGTCACCGCGTAAGGACGGAACAGGGGCTCGTCGTCGTCCCCGGCCCCGCTACTGCCGTACACGGCCCTGTCCCATCATCTGCATCGCGTCACCGCACCCTGGCTGCCTGCAGTTCCGCACGCAGGGCGGGCGTCAGGGCTTGGCCCGCCCGGTCGACGAGCAGCGTCATCTGGTACGCCACCAAACCCATGTCGCAGTCCGGCCCGGCCAGCACCGTCAGCACCGAGCCGTCGCTGATCGCCATGACCAGAAGCAGCCCACGCTGCATCTCCACCACGGTCTGCGATACCGCGCCACCCTCGAACACCCGGGAAGCGCCCACGGTCAGGCTCAGCAGGCCGGCGGAAACCGCGGCGAGCTGGTCGGCCCTGTCCGGTGGGAAGCCCTCGGAGGTGGCCAGGCACAGCCCGTCCGCTGAGACGACGACCGCGTGCGCGACTCCGGGCGTGTTCCGCACGAAGTCGGTGATCAGCCAGTCAAACCGATGTGCCTCATGGCTGAGGGTCGTCACTCGCCCTCCCTAGGACGCTTACTCACTCTCGTTCCTCCTGTTCACGTACTTCGGCACGACCCCGCCGCACTCCTTGCTGATAGCTCGCCATCCGGCTGCGCACCCGGGTCGCGGAGACCGGCGGCGCCGGAGCCTGCCGCTGTTGCGGCTGCTGCTCCGATCGGCCGACCGTCCCCGGAACGAGGTTGGCCTTGGGCGTTCGCTTCGGGAGTCCGGCAGCGGTCACGCCGCCGAGGCTCGGATCGCTAGCGGCTGCCGCCGCACGCCATCCGGCGTCCGCGGCGGTTCGCCACGTTTCCTCCACAGAGGGTACGGGTTGCGCGGGGGTTTGCTCATTCCGGTTCGGTTCCGGTGCTATATCGTCCGGGGGCTTGCGGAACCAGGCGGACTCCACCGAGGCGAAGATCGGCAGGAACTCCTCCTGCTCGGCCTCCATCGACGAGACCTCCACCGAGGGCGGCGGCTGATCCTGCTTGCGCACGTCGTTGGTGTCGTACCTCGGCTGCGGCGTGGGGTACGAGCTGTCCGTGCTCGGATACGACGGGAAGGAACCGATCCGCTCGGGCCCGGACGGGAACGGATCCGAGGGGAACGAGTCCGACGACGGGTAGGAAGGCGGCGGAGTGCTCTGTGACGGGCCGCCACGCGACGGAAGCTCCTGCGACGGAAGCTCCTGCGACGGGGGCTGCTGAGGCGGGGGCTGCTGAGGCGGGGGCTGCTGCGACGGCGTGCCCTGTGGTGGCAGACCCTGTGGTGGCGGGCCCTGTGCCGGTGGGCCCTGGGGCGCTGGGCTCTGGGGCGGCGAGGTCGGGCTCGGGTACGACGGGAAGACGCCGGAGTCGTACGACTGCGGCCTGGAAGCGCCGTTGCCGGTGCTGGGCGGCTGCGGCCTGAAGGCGCCGGTGTCGTTGCCGGTGTCGAAGGAGTGCGGCCGGAAGGCGCCCCCGTCGGTGTCGGCGGTGAAGGGGCGGGCGGTGCCGGCGCCGTGGTCGAAGGAGTCGAAGGAGCCGTAGGAGTGGTAGCCGTTCTGCACCGGCGCGGCGGGCCGCTGCGGGACCGGCGCGCCTGCTCCGCCGAACCCGGAACGCTGCGGCAGCGGCGGCTGGTTGACGTCCTGGACCAGGGCCGGCGGCAGCAGCACCATGGCGATCAGCCCGTCGCCGTCACCCTTGCGGAGCTGGACCCGGATGCCGTGGCGCAGCGCCAGCCGGCCGACCACGAACAGGCCCATCCGGCGCGACACCGACACGTCCACGACGGGCGGCTCGGCGAGGCGGCGGTTGGCCTCGGCCAGTTCCTCCGGGGTCATGCTGATGCCGGCGTCGGTCACCGACAGCAGGGCGCCGCCGCCTTCGATGAGGCTGCTGGAGACCACGACCTGCGAGTTCTTCGGCGAGAACTGGATGGCGTTCTCGACCAGCTCGGCCACGAGGTGGACCAGGTCGTTGGCGGCGCTGCCGAGCACGGAGGTGGCCCGGTGCACCTTTACCTGGACGCGCTCGTACCCCTCGACCTCAGAGAGCGCGGCGCGCACCACGTCGACCAGCTTGGCCGGCTGGCTGCGCCTGCGGGTGGGCTCGTGCCCGGCGAGGACCAGGAGGTTCTCGGAGTTGCGCCGCATGCGGGTGGCCAGGTGGTCGAGCTTGAACAGGTCGGACAGCCTGCCGCCGTCCTGCTCGCCCTTCTCCAGGCCGTCGATGAGCGAGATCTGACGCTCGACCAGCGTCTGGGTGCGGCGCGAGAGGTTGACGAACATGGCGCTGATGTTGCCCCGGAGCTCGGCCTCCTCGCCCGCGAGGCGTACGGCCTGGCGGTGGACCTGGTCGAAGGCCTTGGCGACCTCGCCGATCTCGTCGTCGCCGTCGATCGCGATCGGCCGCACCTCGGGCGCGGCGTCGCCGGAGACGCGCAGTTTGCGCACCACGTCCGGCAGGCGGAAGCCGGCGATCTCCAGCGCCTCGGTGCGCAGGCGGCGCAGCGGCGTGACCATCGACCGGGCGATGGCGATGGTGAGCAGCAGCACGAGCAGCAGCAGGCCGACGATCAGGGCCGCGGCGATGATCGCGTTGCGGATCTCCGCGTCACGCAGTTCCTGGCTGCGCAGGGCCACCCGCTCGCTGAGCTTGGTCTCGATTCCGCCCAGGGCGTCGATGGTGGTGGCGTTCTCGTCGAACCACTGGTCGGGGGCGGACTTCTCGCGCGTGGTCTGGGCGAGCAGGTTGGACCTGATCCGGACGCCGGGGGCCTTGCCGCTGGCCAGCGTGATCGCGCGGGACTTGGTCAGCTCGGTGTTGTAGTACTCGGGGATGGTCAGGGCCTTCTGCAGGTCCATGCCGACCTCGGCACCCGCCTCCTGGGCGACGGTGGCGATCTCGCTGCGCTGGGCCGCGTTGGAGGCGATGAACCGCTCGATCTCCTTGGCGTCCACGCTGGCGGAGTTGTAGTGGCCCCGCAGCAGCTGGACCCGCTGGCGGGAGACCTGCTCCTTGGCGCGGGCCAGCGCGTTCAGCGCGCGGAAATGGCCGACGATCTGAGAGTCGTCGCTGAGCAGGCTCAGCTCCTCGTGCAGCCGGAGCAGGGTGTCGAGCAGCGTGTCGTAACGGGTGGTGTCGCGCTGGCCTTCGGCTCTGGTTCTGGGCAGCGAGTTGAGGTCGGTGTGGGCCCGCTGGACGACGCGCAGGACGCGGTCACCGTAGGACTCGTCCATCGAGGACAGGTCGCCGCGCACGGTCTTGACCAGGCGGTCGACGTCGGCCTTGCGCTCGGCGTAGGGCTCGGCGAGCCGCTTGCGCAGGCTCCTGGCGGCGTCGGACCAGCCGCCGGTGTCACGCTCCAGGCCCAGCGCCTGCACGAGGTCCCGGATGTGGGCCGCCTGCTCGGCGGCGACGGCCGTACGGTCGTAGTCGTTGATGCTCTGGACCGAACCCACCACGCGCGCTCCCCCGAGCACGACACCGGCGATGGTGGGAACCAGGACGAGCGCCGTGAGACGCCATCTCACGCGCCAGTTACGCAGCGCCAGCCGTGGCAGTAACCGCCGTCCGCGGTCTTTGGCGGCGGCGAAGCCGCTGTCGGAGCTCCCCGTAGTCACAACTCCCGATACCCCTCAATCATCCCGCTCGCGCACGGGTCGTCAGGCCGTCCACAAGGTATCCGCAGCATCCGACTAATCAGTCCAAATCGGACACAATCGTTACGAATGTGAACGTCAGCCGTGTGCTCTTGGTTATCGCAGTGCTGCGAGCACGGCGTCGCGGACCTGATTGCGCTGCGCCTCGTCGCTGAGGGGGCGTCCGGCGCGGTCAAGCACGTAGAACACGTCCACCGCCTCCGCGCCGAGAGTCTCTACGCGGGCGGCTCTCACGTCAAGACCGCACTCCCCGAAGGCACGACCGATACGCCACAACAGGCCTGGCCTGTCATGGGCCCTGACTTCCACCACGGTGGCGGTGGCGGAAGCGTCATCCACCAACGTCACCCGGGGTGGAGCTACGGGCACCCGGGCGGGTCTCATAGATCGTGTACGGCGTGCGAGTCGCTGCTCGATGTCAAGACGTCCAGCAAGGACGAGACGGAGATCCGCCTCCAAGGTGGCGGGGTCCGGCGGGGAGCCGTACTCGGGGGTGACGGAGAACTCGATCATGGCGGTGGAGCCCGCGGACGCGGCCGAGGCCGAGCGGACCACCATGCGATGCGCGGCCAGCACCCCGGCGGCGCTCCACAGCAGCCCGGCCCGGTCGGGGGCCACCACCGTGACGGCGCCCCCGTTGACGCGGATGGCGCCGCCCCCGTGGCGGGCCAGCGCGGCCTGCTCCGCCGACAGGACGGGCGCCTTGGGCGGCGGCGAGCCGGACAGCACCGAGCGCACGCGGCGCACCAGGTCGGCGACGAGCCCGGCCTTCCACGAGTTCCAGGCGGCGGACCCGGTGGCGGTGCCGTCGGCGACGGCCAGCGCGGCCAGCAGCTCCAGCACCTCGCGGGAGCCGACCGTGGCGGCCACCTTCTCGATCGTGACGGGGTCGTCCAGGTCCCTGCGGGTGGCGGTCTCGGGCAGCAGCAGGTGGTGGCGGACGACGGTGGCGAGGATCTCCACGTCCTGGGCCGGCAGGCCGAGGCGGACGCCGATGTCGCGGACCACGACCTCGCCGGTGACCGAGTGGTCGCCCGGCCAGCCCTTGCCGATGTCGTGGAAGAGCGCCGAGATCAGCAGCAGGTCGGGGCGCGAGACGTCGCGGGTGTGGCTGGCGGCGTTCGCGGCGGCCTCGATCAGGTGCCGGTCGACGGTGAAGCGGTGGATCGGGTGGCGTTGCGGGCGGTGCCGTACGCGCTCCCAGTCAGGAAGGAGTCTGACAAGGATGCCCGCCTGGTCGAGCTCCTCCCAGACGGGCACGGCCGCGCGGCCGGCGCCGAGGATCGCCACCAGCGCGCCGCGGGCCTCCTCAGGCCACGGAACCGGCATCGGAGCCGACTGAGCTGCGAGAACGGACACGGTCGCGGGGGCCAGCGGCAGCCCGGACTCGGCCGCCGCGGCGGCGGCGCGCAGCACCAGCACCGGGTCCGTACGCGGCGTGACCCCTCTGGCGAGCACCACCTCGCCACCGTGCTCGACCACGCCGTCGGCCAGCGGGCGCCGCCCGCGCGGGGCCGGTCCTGACACCAGCCGGTCAACCGAACGCCAGGTGCCGTCGAAGGCGTGGGAGATGGTCCGGCCCGCCTCGGCGAGCCTGCGCATGAGCGCCTCGGCGTCGAGCAGGCCGAGCACTCCGGCCACGGCGTCCTGCTCCTGAAGCACCAGTTTGTCCGCGCCGCGCGCGGTGACGACGTGCAGGGCGTGCCTGACGTCGAGGATGAACTCGTAGGCCTCACGCGGCCGGGGGCCGGGCGCGGAGGCCACCCAGGCCGCTGCCACGGCCTGCATCGCCTGGACGTCGCGCAGCCCGCCGCGGCCGTCCTTGAGGTCGGGTTCGAGGAGGAAGGCCAGCTCGCCGCTGACCTGCGCCCGCTTGTCGGCGGCGTCACGCAGCTCGCTCAGCCTGCGCCTGGAGTCGGCCCGCCACTCGGCGAGCACCGACTCCCTGGCCTTCCTCGTGAGCTCCGCATCTCCGGCGACGTGCCGGGCCTGGATCAGCCCCAGCACCGCCTTGAGATCCTGCCTGGCGACGGTCACGGCCTCGTCCACTGTGCGTACCGAATGGTCGAGGCCGACGGCGGAGTCCCAGATGGGATACCAGATCCGGTCGGCGATCCTGGCGACGTCGGCCCGGCCGTTGTGGAGCAGGACCAGGTCGAGGTCGCTGCCCGGAGCCAGCTCGCCGCGCCCCAGGCTGCCCACCGCCACCAGGGAGACGTGCTCCCCGTCGCTGGCCGTGCGGAACAGGTCCTTCAGCCACCGATCGGTGTCCGCGGCCCGCTCCTTGCGAGCCGCGGAGAATGAGCGTGCCTCGCCCCTCACCGGATCCCCCCGCTTCGCCTGGACGCCGTCGTCACAGGGCCTCTGGCCCGCGCTCCCCTGTCCGCACCCGGATGACGCTCTCGACCGGGACGGACCACACCTTGCCGTCGCCGATCTTGCCGGTCTGGGCCGCCTTGACGATGACGTCGATCACGTCCTCGGCGTCGTCCTCCTCGATGAGGACCTCCAGCCGGACCTTGGGGACGAGGTCCACTTGGTACTCGGCGCCGCGGTAGACCTCGGTGTGGCCGCGCTGACGGCCGTAGCCGCTCGCCTCGCTGACCGTCATGCCCTTGATGCCGAACTGCTCGAGGGCGGCCTTGACGTCATCGAGCTTGAAGGGCTTGATGACGGCTGTGATGAGCCTCATGCTTCCACCTTCTTCGGTGCCGGAACCGAGGTGACAGGGCCGTTGGGGGAGGAGACACCCGAGGCGTGGACCGAGCCGAGGTCGTAGCCGGTCTCCGCGTGGGTGGTGATGTCGATGCCGGTGACCTCGTCCTCTTCCTTGATCCGGAAGCCCATCGTCTTGTCGATGATCTTACCGAGGACGTAGGTGACGATGAAGGAGTAGCCGCCGACCGCGACCGGGCCGAGGATCTGCAGGCCGAGCTGGCCGAAGCCGCCGCCGTAGAACAGGCCCTCGCTCTGCTGGTCCAGGAAGGGGTAGGCGGCGAAGAAGCCGAGGGACACGGCGCCGACGATGCCGCCGACCATGTGCACGCCGACCACGTCGAGCGAGTCGTCGTAGTTGAGCTTGTACTTCAGCCCGACGGCCCAGGCGCAGATCGAGCCGGCCAGGAGACCGATGACCATGGCCGCCCAGGGGTCGACGAAGCCACAGGCCGGGGTGATGGCCACCAGACCGGCGACCGCGCCGGAGGCGACGCCGAGACTGCTGGCGTGGCCGTCACGCAGCTTCTCGACCACGAGCCAGGCGCCGGCCGCGACGGCGGCGGCGATCTGGGTGTTCATGAAGGCCAGGCCGGCCGTGCCGTCCACGGCGAGCTCGGAGCCCGCGTTGAAGCCGAACCAGCCGAACCACAGCAGGCCGGCGCCGAGCAGGACCAGCGGCAGGTTGTGCGGCCGCATCGGCTCCTTGCGCCAGCCCCTGCGCTTGCCGATGACCAGGACCAGGGCCAGGGCCGCGGCTCCGGCGTTGATGTGCACGACCGTGCCGCCGGCGAAGTCCTCGATGCCCATGGTGTTGAGCCAGCCGGTGCCCCACACCCAGTGGGCGACCGGGAAGTAGACGATCGTCGCCCAGATGACGCTGAAGACCATCCAGGCGCCGAACTTGGCACGGTCCGCGATCGCGCCGCTGATCAGGGCGACGGTGATGATGGCGAAGGTCAGCTGGAACGCGGAGAAGACGAGGCTGGGCATGCCCGTGCCGTCGTCCTTGGTGGGAAGGTCGACCAGGCTCTGCAGCCCGAGCGCGTCGAAGCCGCCGACGAAGTTGTTGATGGCCGAGCTGGGGTTGTCGGTGAACGCGAGGGAGTGCCCGAACAGCACCCAGGCGACGGTGACGGTGATGATGGCGCCGAACGACATCATCATCATGTTCAGGACACTTTTGGCCCTGGTCATACCGCCGTAGAAAAGCGCGAGGCCCGGAGTCATCAACAGCACCAGCGCTGTGGCCGCGAGCATCCAGGCCGTGGTGCCGCTATCGATCTTCACGACGCGACCCTCCTTAACTGTGACGTGTCGCCACAGCGTGTTCGCCCTCCGTTTCGTGGCTCGACCTGGTGTGTTTCACGTACGTGAATCTCGCCGCGCCGGTGTTTCACCGAAGTTTCGGTCGGCTCACCGGCCGCATTAGGAGCGTTTGAGGCCGTGGATCAGCCGTACCTCGTCGCCCCGCGCGATCGTGCCGGGCCGCAGCACCCGCGCGTACGCCCCCGCGCACGGCTGCGGACCGGTGCCGAGCACGTCCACGCGGTTGTGCCGGGCCACCGTGCGCAGCGCGCCGGTGTCGCGGGGCAGCTCCCCGTGCGCCAGCGTCGGGACGGCACAGCGCGGGGTGGGCGCGATCACGCCGAGGACCAGCTCGTCGCCGATCTCCAGCTCGCCGCCCACCCAGCCGTTCTCGGCGAAGGCGTCGGCCTCCGTCGCGATCACCAGGTTCGGCCGGTAGCGGACGGCCTCCATGGTGCCGCGCGCGCCGAGCTCGCCGATCCGGTCCAGCGTCGAGGTGGTGATCAGGTGTACGGGCGCGAAGTCGAAGAAGGTGCCCTCCGGAGCCGCCCCGCCGAGCCCGCTGGCCGTGAACGCCACCTCGGCCTCGACCCCCTGGTCGAGCACCTCGTCGGGCACCGACCGCTCCAGCGTGGCCCCCTCGGGCGGCACGTCCACCAGCCGCACGTCGCGGCCCAGAAGCTTCGACAGCTCCTCGTCGCCGGGCACCGCGTCGCCGCGCAGCGCCAGCAGTTCGCGCCACAGCCGGGGGTTCTTGGCGCTGGCTATCTTTCCCGTCGCGACGTCGAGCACGGCCCGGACCCGGTCGCCCGCCAGCCCGCGCTCGGTCACCAGGCTCGCCGTCACCTCCTCCCCCAGCATCGACTTCACCGGATAACGACGCAGCGTCTCGACCTGTCCGATCCTCATATCGGGCAGCCTAAAGCCGGCTCCAGAAGCGGCGCAGATGGGGGACGAGCTCGGCGGCCCGCTCGTCGGGGAAGAACAGCCGCCCGTCCTCGATCTCGACGATCTCCCTGACGCCCGGGAGCGTGTCCCGCAGCCAGCGCGCCCAGCTCAGGTCGAAGAAGGGGTCGCCCGTGCCCCACACCACGAGCGCCGGCACGGTCAGCACCGTGAGCCGCGCCTCGATGGCGATCAGGTCCTTGGCGTCGAGCGAGGTCAGCAGGCGCTCGAAGTCCCGGCCGCCGTCCGGCTCGGCGAAGATGGGCCGCAGGTACGCGTCGACCAGCGCGGCCGGGTCCTCGATGTGCTCATAACCCTGGCCGTACGCACTGGCCGCCAGCACCTCCGGCTGCTCCAGCAGAGCCGTGATCATCGGCGCCAGCTCACCGCGGGCGGCCAGCTCGACGGTGGGCCTGAAGGTCTCGGGCGGCAGCTCGGTGTGCACGTCGCAGTTGGTGAGGGTGAGGCTGCGCAGCCGCTCGGGATGGGTGACGGCGAAGAGCTGCGCGACGGCGCCGCCCGTGTCGTTGCCGACCAGGTCCACCCGGTCCAGGCCGAGGCCGTCGCAGAGCTCGGCCACCGCTGCGGCCATCGCGGGCAGCGACAGATCAGCGCGCGACGCGCTGCCGCCGTGCAGCGGCAGGTCGACGGCCACGCACCGGCGCTCGTCGCGGAGCTCGGCGATGACGTTGCGCCACAGGTGGGAGCTGGTGCCGACACCGTGCACGAACAGAGCGACGTCACCCTCGCCGATGTCGACGTAATGGATGTCCTTCATGGCGCTCCCCTTAATGACAAACCGACCGTCGGTCTATGAAATTACCGACTGACTGTCGGTTTGTCTACAGTGGTCCCATGAACCTCAAGGCGGAACGCGGCGCGGCGACCCGCGACAAGGTCCTGGCCATCGCCACGCGGCTGTTCGCCGAGCACGGCTACGACGGCACCTCGATCGAGGCCGTGCTGCACGAGTCGGGGCTCAGCAGGGGTGCCCTCTACCACCACTACGCGGGCAAGGACGCGCTGTTCGAGGCCGTGCTGGAGGCGACGGAGTCGGCCATCGGCGTCCAGCTCATGGAGGCCGTGCGGGACATCACCGACCCGGCCGAAGCGCTCAAGACGGGCATTCGCACCTGGATCAGGCTCGCCGGCGACCCGGTGATCCAGCGCATCGTCCTCATCGACGCCCCCTCGGTCATCGGATGGGAGCGGTGGCGGGCCCTGGAGGAGCGCTATTCGTTCGGCATGCTCAAGACGGCCCTACGGCGGACCGGCACCGTCCCCGACGCCTACCTCGACCAGCACGCCCACATGCTGCTGGCCGCGATCAACGAGAGCGCCCTGCTCGTGGCCAGAGGCGGCGAACAGGGCACCGCCGAAGCGGCCGTCGAGGAGTTCCTCACCCGCCTGCTCCGCCAGACCTGACGCGCTGTACGGATGGAGACCCGCGCGGGCCGGTTACGGCGGCCCGCGCGGCACAGGTCAGGCGGCGGCGTCGGCCATTCTGCGGAGCCTGGCCAGCGCGTCGCGCTCGATGCGGCGGGCCCGGTCGCGGCCGATGCCGTAGCGCTCGCCCACCTCGGTGAGGGTGTGCTCGCGGCCGTCCACCAGCCCGTAGCGCCAGCGCAGCATGTCGCGCGCGTCGCCCTCCAGCCCGGTCAGCCACTGGTCGAGCCGCTCACGCTCCAGGATGTCGATCGCCTGCTGCTCCGGATCGGCCCACGTGTCGTCGGCGATCATGTCGCCCAGCTCGGTCTCGTCCTCGTCACCCACGCCGAGCTGCAGCGAGACCGGGTCGGACGCCCAGCGGCGCAGCTCCTTGACCCGCTCGATCGGCAGCTCCAGCAGCGCCGCGAGCTCCTCGTCGGTGGGCTCGACGTCGAGCTCCGCCAGCATGTCCCTGCGTACCCGCATCAGCCGGGTCATCTGCTCCCCGGCGTGCGTGGGCAGCCGCACCGGCCTGGCCTGCTCGTGGATCGCCCGGCCCACCGACTGCCGGATCCACCAGGTGGCGTAGGTGGAGAACTTGTAGCCCCGCTTGTAGTCGAACTTCTCCACCGCGCGGACCAGCCCCAGGTTGCCCTCCTGGACCAGGTCGATCAGCGGCATCCCGCGCCCCGAGTATTTGCGGGCCACCGCCACGACCAGGCGCAGGTTGGCCTGGATGAACTCGTCCTTCGCCCGCTGGCCCGAGATGGCCAGCCTCTCAAGCTCCTCGTCCGCCGCATCCCCCATGCGCGGCTCCGAGCCCCCACTGTCGAGCAACTGCTCGGCGAAGAGTCCCGCCTCGATCCGCTTGGCGAGCTCCACCTCCTGCTCCGCAGTGAGCAGCGGAACCCTGCCGATCTCCGCCAGGTACGTCCCCAGCAGATCCCGGTCAGCGACGTGCTGCTCGCTTCCGCGACTCCCCGTAGGCCTTGCCATCCCCAGGCACCTCGTTCCCGCAGCTGCGTTCTTATCCCGCCAACGTCTGGCCAGAAGCAAAGATTCCCTAAAGGCCTACGACCAGCGGAGGGTTCTGCGGGTCCTCCTCAAGGAGGAGACCGGCCTGAAACACCTGGTGAACAAGGGGAACGCCGGGGCGATAGGCCAGATGCACATAGGAGGGAGCGTCGAGCACGACGAGGTCCGCGCGGGTTCCGGGGCGCAGCCAGCCTACGTCCGTCCTGCGCAACGCGCGCGCCCCGCCGTAGGTGGCGGCCCTGATCGCCTCCAGCGGCGTCATCCTCATCTCCCGTACGGCCAGCGCGACGCAGAACGGCATGGAGGAGGTGTACGACGACCCCGGATTGCAGTCGGTGGCCAGCGCGACCGTCACCCCCGCGTCGATCAGCCTTCTGGCGTCCGGGTACGGCGAGCGGGTGGAGAACTCCGCCCCGGGCAGCAGCGTCGCGACGGTGCCCGACGAGGCCAGCGCGTCGACGTCGGCCGGGGTGAGGTGGGTGCAGTGGTCGGCCGAGGCCGCACCGAGCTCGCACGCGATGCGCACGCCCGGCCCCTCGCCGAGCTGGCCCGCGTGCACCCGGGCCTGCAGCCCGGCCGCGATCCCGGCGCGCAGGATCTCCCGCGTCTGATCGCCGTCGAACGCGCCGCGCTCGCAGAAGACGTCCACCCATTTCGCGTACGGCGCGCAGGCCTGGAGCATGTCACCGGCGACGAGCCGTACATAGTCGTCGGCGTCCATCCCCGAGGGGACCACGTGGGCGCCCAGGAAGGTGGTCTCGTCGGTGAGGGCGGTGGCGATCTCCAGGCAGCGCCGCTCGTCCTCGACGGTCAGGCCGTAGCCGCTCTTGATCTCCACGGTCGTGGTGCCCTGAGCCAGCATCTCCTTCACCAGGGCGGCGGCGCGGGTGGCCAGCTCGGCGTCTCCCGCCTGCCGGGTGGCGGCGACCGTGGTCCTGATGCCGCCTCCGGTGTAGGCCTGGCCGGACATGCGAGCCTGGAACTCGGCCGTCCGGTCTCCCGCGAACACCAGGTGCGCGTGGCTGTCGACGAACCCGGGGATCACCCCCCTGCCCTCCGCCGCCACCCTGCGGTCGGCCTGCGGCGCCTCGGCGGCCGGCCCGGTCCAGGCCACCAGGCCGTCCTCGACCACGAGGGCCGCGTCCTCGATCTCCTCGCGCTCCGGGTCACCGGTGTAGAGCACCCCGATGCCGTCGATCACCGTGCTGGTCATCCGGTGTCCTCCCTTCCGCTCACCCGCCGTGTCGCCTCGGCCAGCATGGTCCCGACGTCGCCCAGCTCGTGCCGCCCCTCGCTGACCACCTGGCGGCCTCCGGAGATCACCGAATGCACGTCGGCGGCCGTCGCCGCGAACGCCACCGCCTCCAGCCCGGCCGCGCCGGCCGTACGCACAGAGTCCAGCCGCACGGAGACCAGGTCGGCCCACGCGCCGGGCAGGAGCTGCCCCGCGTCGGGGAAGCCGAGCGAGACGTGACCGGTGAAGGTGGCGGCGCGCAGCAGCTCGGCGGCGCTCCAGTGACCGCGTCGCTCGCTCGCCAGCCGCTCGTCCAGCTCGACCGCGCGGGCCTCCTCGAACAGGTCGATCACCGCGTGGCTGTCGGAGCCGAGCGTCATCGCCGAGCCCCGGTCGTACAGCGTTCTGGCCGGCCCGATGCCGTCGGCCAGGTCGCGCTCGGTGGTCGGGCACATGCACACGTAGGTGCCGGACTGGCCGAGCAGCTCGACGTCGACCTCGGACAGGTGAGTGGCGTGCACCGCGGTCGAGCGCGGGCCGAGCGCGCCGTGCTCGTGCAGCACCTGCACGGGAGTCGCGGCGTACGTCTCCACGCACGCGGTGTTCTCCGCCCGCTGCTCCGACACGTGCGCGTGCAGCGGGACCGCGTGCCGGCGGGAGAACTCCGCGATCACCGGCATCTGCTCGGGCGGCACCGCGCGGACCGAGTGGATGGCCGCGCCGATCTCCACGTCAGGCTCGCCCCGATAGACGGCGGCCAGCTCCTCGGCCCGCACCGCCCACCCGTCGGCGTCCCCGTCGCCGAACCGCAGCTGCGCCCCGGCCAGCGGTGTGCCGGGCCCGCCGGAGACGTAGCAGGCGTCGATCAGCGCGATCCGCAGCCCCGCCTCGCGGGCGGCCCGCACCAGGACGTGGCCCATGGTGTTCGCGTCGTCGTACGGACTGCCGCCCGGCGCGTGGTGCAGGTAGTGGAACTCCCCCACGCAGGTGATCCCCGCCAGCGCCATCTCGGCGTAGGTGGCTCTGGCCAGGGCGAGGTACGCGTCGGGGTCGAGCCCCGCCGCCACCTCGTACATCCGGTCGCGCCAGGTCCAGAAGTCGCCTTTGCCCGTCTGCGTCGTGCCGCGCAGCGCCCGGTGGAAGGCGTGTGAGTGGGCGTTGGCCAGGCCCGGGAGGGTGAGCCCCGGCAGGCGGCGCGCCCCGCCCGGGTCCCCCTGTACGACCTCGACGATCCGGGCGCCGTCGATCGTCACGAGCACGCTGTCGGCGACGCCGTCGGGCAGCCAGGCCTGTTCGCACCAGTAGGTCAGCGGCACAGCTCCTCCAGCACACTCGCCAGTGCGACGACTCCTGCCTGGCAGTCTGCCTGTTCGGCGTGCTCTTCCGGGGAGTGGGACACGCCGGTGGGGTTACGTACGAACAGCATGGCGGCGGGAACGCCCGCGGCGGCCAGGATGCCGGCGTCGTGCCCGGCGCCGGTCGGCAGGATCGGCGC
The DNA here is from genome assembly GCF_044465295.1 of Nonomuraea sp. NPDC049714. Lineage (NCBI taxonomy): Bacteria > Bacillati > Actinomycetota > Actinomycetes > Streptosporangiales > Streptosporangiaceae > Nonomuraea > Nonomuraea sp. NPDC049714. The sequence goes on from NZ_JBITLM010000008.1 coordinate 168,451, forward strand.
CGGCGTGCCGCCGCCCACGACGGCGGCCAGCCGCTCCCGCAGCCCGTGGTCGAAGTCCACCAGGGGCGTCCACGACTCCTCGCTCACCTCGGCCGTCACCCCGGCGCCTCCACCCGTTCCGCTTCCGGCCGCGGACGAAAGGGCGGTCAGTTCCGCCACCAAGGCGCGGACGTCGGCCTCGTCCGGGCCGCGGGCGTCGAGCCATGCCGACACCAGGCCGGGCACCGCGTTGGCGTTGTTGGGCGAGACGCGTACCTTGCCGATCGTGGCGACGATGTCGCGCCGGGCGGCGGCGTCGCGGGCGGCCGGCACCAGGCGGGCGAACGGCAGCATCGGGTCGTCGCGGTCCGCGAGCCTGGTGGTGCCCGCGTGGTCGGCCCGCCCCCGGAAGTCGAACCGCCAGCGCCCGTGCGGCCAGATCGCCTGGGCCACGCCCACCGGCCTGCCGAGCCGTACCAGGCCTTGGCCCTGCTCCACGTGCAGCTCCACGAACGCGCCGACCTGGGCGAGCGTCTCGTCGTCGCGGCCCAGCCCGCGCGGGTCGCGGCCGGCCTTGGTGAGGACGTCGGCCAGGGTGTCGCCCTCGTCGTCCTTGAGCGCCAGCGCCCGCTCGGGCGCGAGCATCCCGGTGAGCAGCCGCGACCCGACGCACGGCACTCCGAACCGGGCGCCCTCTTCGTCCGTGAAGCAGGCGACGCCGAGCGGCCTCTTCGGAAAGAAGTCCCGATTTTTCAGCACATCGATGGCTGCGAAGGCCGAGACCACCCCGAGGGGCCCGTCGTACGCGCCACCCTGCCGTACGGAATCGAGGTGGCTGCCCGTGACCACGCCAGGCTCGCGCGCGGGGTCGCCCCACCAGGCCCAGAGGTTGCCGTTACGGTCCTCCCGCAGGTCCAGACCCCGGCGCGTGGCCTCACCCGCGAACCACTCACGCAGCTCCAGGTCAGGCGGAGACCATGCGTCCCTGACGTAGCCGTTGGTGGCGGGGTCCCGACCGGTGCGCGCGAGTTCCTCAAGCATGAACCCACTGTAGTGAATGGATCCATTCACACTCACGCCGACGGCCCGGAGCGGCCCTGCCAACCTGCCGAGCGGCGAAGCGCCGGGCAGACTTCTACGTGACGGGGCCCGCGCTCGGTCTGAGGGTGAGCTCGGTGAGGTGGGCGTCGGGGCCGGCGTTGACGGCGGCGAGGACGGCGCGGGCCACGCTGTCGACCGTGAGGTAGCGGTCCGCCTCGTACGCCTGCCCCTCCTGCTCGCGCACGCTCCGCTGCATATCGGTGTCGATCCTGCCGGGGTAGACGGTCGTCACCCGCAGGTCCGGCTCCTCCTGCCGCAGCGCGTCGGCGAAGGCCCGCAACGCGAACTTGCTGGCGGCGTACGCGGCCCAGCCCGGGTTGGCCCGCAGCCCGGCGCCGGAGTTGACACAGATCACGTGGCCGCGCGCCCGCCTGAGGGCCGGCAGGACGAGCCGGGTGAGGTCCGCGACCGCGAAGAGGTTGAGCGTCATCGTGTCCCGCCACACCGACGCGGGCAGCTCCCCGATCCGGCCCAGCGTGGTGACGCCGGCGCTGTGCACCAGCACGTCGAGCCGCTCGACGCCGGCGACGTCCGCCTCGGTCACCTCAGTGAGCTCCACCGGCCAGGGCCGCGCGTCGGGCAGCTCCGCCGCCAGGGCGGCCAGCGCCTGCTCGTCGCGCCCGCCGAGGATGACGTGGTGGGTCGGGGCGAAGGCGCGGGCGACGGCCGCCCCCACCCCGCGAGTGGCCCCCGTGACCAGGGCCGTAGGTCGTTCGAACATGTCCCAAAGCCTCTCATGAGGGACGGCGCTCAAGTTCGAGCGCTTTGTCAACCTTCGGTCGGTCGAACGCAACCTGCGGCCGTACCGGGAGGTAGGAGTCTCTTCCTAGCGTGCTGGTCATGGATGCACTACGAGACAGAGCCGTCCTGGGAGCGCTCGCGCTCCTGCTCACGCAGGGCTGCGGGGCGGCCTGGACCGGAGAAGACCAGGCGGCTGCCGTCAGCGCGACCAGCCCGACGACAGGAGCCGCGACCAGCCCGGCGACCAACGGCGCGGCCGGCGCTGCCGGCAGCGCCGGGGCCGGGCCTGAGGTGAGGCTTGACAGCGGGCGTATTCGGGGCACCGAAGACGGAAAAGTCCTGAGATTTCGGGGTATCCGGTACGCCCAGCCGCCCGTCGGCAAACTGCGCTGGCAACCGCCCAAGCCCGTGACCACGTGGCAGGGTGTCGTACCCGCGACCACCTCCGGCCCGGCGTGCCCGCAGGCGAGCGACAACCCGAAGGAGAGCAGCGACGCCGAGAACTGCCTCACGCTCGACGTGACCGTACCGAAGAAGGCGGGCGAGAAGCCGAGACCGGTGATGGTCTGGCTGCACGGCGGGGGGTTCAACGCGGGCCGGGGCTCCGACTACGACCCGCGCCGCCTCGCCGTCCAGGGCGACGTCATGGTGGTCACGGTGGAGTTCCGGCTCGGGGTGCTCGGCTACCTGGCCATCCCCGGGATGTCCGGCGGAGGCACGTTCGGGCTGCAGGACCAGCAGGCGGCGCTGCGCTGGGTACGGCGGAACGCGGCGGCCTTCGGGGGCGACGCCGGGAACGTGACGTTGTTCGGCGAGTCGGGCGGCGGCATCGCCACCTGCGGCCACCTCACCTCCCCCACCGGCCGGGGCCTGTTCCACAAGGCGATCATCCAGAGCGGCGCGTGCGGCACGGTCCTGCTGCCGAACGCGGTCGCCCCCGGCACCCCGAGGCTCCCGTACTGGCGGCCGCTGAAGGAGACCTACGCCGCCACCCGGGCGGCCGCCCGGCAGGTCGGCTGCCGTGACGCCGCCAAGACGCTGGAGTGCCTGCGTGCCAAGCCGGTCAAGGAACTGCTGGACCTGACCGGGTACTTCGCGGCGGCGTCGTACGGCGGTCCTGTCCTTCCTGTCGCCCCCGGCAAGGCGCTGCGCGTCGGGGACTTCGCCCGGGTGCCGGTGCTGTCGGGCCACACGTCCAAGGAGGCCCTGATGATGGCCGGGGTGATGAGCCTGCTCGGCAAGCCGATCACCGACGCCGAGCTGCCCGGCCTACTCCGCCAGGGCTTCGGCGACCAGGCGGACGAGGTCGCCCGCCGGTATCCCCGCGACCGGTACGGCACCGCGCACGAGGCGTGGGCGGCGCCGTACACGGATGCGATCTTCTCCTGCCCCCATGTCGCCACCCAGGACGCCCTTACGAAGCGCACCAAGGTGTACGCGTACGTCTTCGGCGACGACACCGCGCCCCCGTTCATCCCGACCGTGCCCGGTTTCCCGGCCGGCGCGGGGCACGCCTCGGAGCTGGCGTACCTCTTCGACGTCAAGGACAAGCCGATCAGCCTCGACGGCCGGCCCGTCCCGCTCACGGAGACCCAGCGGTCGGTGGCCCGGGATATGGTGACCGCCTGGGCCACGTTCGCGCGGACCGGCACGCCGGCGTCGAGCGGCAGGGCGTGGCCGCGCTGGCAGGGTGACAAGCCGGTGGCCCGCCTGATCACCGAGCGGCCGGGCAGCACCGCCACCACACCCGCGCCTCGATGTGACCTGTTCAACCGACCATGACCTCCCCACCCCAGGCGAACGAGGCCAGGAGGGCTCAGGCCTTCCTGGTCCTCGCCATGGTCGCGTTCATCCTGCTCGACCTGGCCCTCTACCGGAACGTCCAGCGCACCAGCGGCCCCCTGGGCCCGGCCGCCGGGCTGGTGCTGAGCCTGGTCGTGAACGCCTGCCTGCCCTTCCTCGGCCGCTTCCCCCGGACGGTGGCGCTGGTGGCGTGCGCGGCGACGGTGACGGCGGCAGTCGGGGACACGCTGGCTCCTGGGACGTTCACCCCGGCCGAGCAGGCCACGCAGGTGACCGCGCCGCTGTGCACGCCGGTGATCGTGTGGTTCCTGGCCCATGAGCTGCCCCGCCGGGAGGCGCTGGCGTACGTGACGGTGCTGGCCCTGTCCGCCGGCCGGCCGTGGGCCCCGGACTGGGAGACGGTGTACGCCGGTCTCACCACGACGGTCCTGCCCGCCGTACTCGCCCTGTACGTCCGCGCCCGCCGCGAACTGGTGGGATCGTTGCGGGACAGGGCGGAGAGCGCCGAACGGGAGCAACGGCTGCTCACCCAGCAGGCGGAGAGCGTGGAACGCGAGCGGCACCTGCTGGCCGAGCGGGCCAGGGCGGGCGAGCGGCAGCGGCTGGCCGGGGAGATGCACGACATCGTCACCCATCACGTCACGGAGATCGTCCTGGCCGCCGGCGCCCTGAAGGTCTCGACCGCCGACCACGCCGTCCGGTCCGCCGCCGAGCACATCCGCGACGCGGGTACCCGCACGCTCACGGAGTTGCGCGACCTGATCGGCATCGTGCGCGGCCACGACCAGCCCCAGGAGTCCGAGGAGCCGACGGATGTCACGCTGACCTCCGCCGACCTCGACACCCTGGTGGACGGGGCCGTCGCGGCGGGCAACCCGACCACCTTGCGCGTCACCGGCCGGCCGGGAGCGGTGACCCCGGCGATCGCGCGGGCCGCGTACCGGGTGCTGCAGGAGGCGCTGACCAACGCGCGGAAACACGCGCCCGGCACACGGGTGGAGGCCGAGCTCGCCTACGACCACCACACCATGACCGTCACGATAAGCAACGCCCCGCCTGTGGCCGCCTCCGGGCTGGCGGCGAGTGGCTCCGGTATGGGCCTGGACGGGCTGCGGCGCCGCGTCACCCTGCTCGGCGGCACCTTCACCGCCGCTCTCGGCCCGGACGGCGGTTTCCGCGTCGCCGCCACCCTCCCCGCCTCCGTCCCCACGGAGACCGGGCAGCACGGAACCAGGCAGCCCGGACGGGAGACGACATGATCAAGGTGCTCGTGGCCGACGACGACCCCATGGTCCGCCGTCACCTCCGGACGATCCTCGCCTCGGCAGGCGAGATCGAGGTGGTGGCCGAGGCCGAGGACGGGGCGGAGGCGGTGGAGGCGGTGCTGCGTACGGCCCCCGACGTCGTCCTGATGGACATCAGAATGCCGGGCGTGGACGGCATCACCGCGACCGCCGAGATCACCAGGTTGAGCACCTCACCGGCGGTGGTCGCGCTGACCACGTTCGACTCCGACACTCACGTCCTGAGGGCGCTGGAGGCGGGAGCCAGCGGCTTCCTGGTGAAATCCACGCCACCGGAGGACCTGATCGACCTCGTCAAGGTCGCGGCCCAGGGCCACACCGTGCTGTCGCCGTCGGCGGCCCGCCACCTCGTCTCACGCTCGGCGAGCACGGACGACGCCCGCCAGGCCGTACGAGCCAGGGTCGCCGCGCTGAGCGACCGCGAGCGCGACGTGCTCGGCTGCCTCGGCGAGGGCCTGACCAACGGCGAGATCGCGGCCCGCCTGTTCCTGTCGGAGACCACGGTCAAGAGCTACGTCTCACGCCTGCTGGACAAGCTCGACCTGGCCAACCGCACCCAGGCGGGCCTCCTCGCCCACCGGGCCGACCTCCTCTGATCTGGAATGAAGATCTGCGGCTGAATCGCTGTCAGGGATTCCACCCTCCCTACAGGCATGTACGGATCACGGCATCGAGAAGGGCTCAGCCGACCAGGCTGAACCCCTCCAGAAGGCCATCGTCTAGGACAGGTCGAACTCCCCGCTGGAAGCTCCGTCCAGGAAGGCCAGCCACTCGTCCTTCGTGAAGCTCAGGACGGGCCCCTCCCCATGATCCTTGGTATCCCTGACAAGAACACCGTCATCCGGCCGCCGCATCACCTCGACACAGCTTCCGCCATTCCCGCCAGACGCTTCGGCCTTGGTCCACACACCTACACGGAGACCTGCGTTACTCATAAGTCGTCATCACCTCGCGAATGGTCTCCCGACTTCTGTCGACGGGATACGCCATGCTGGATAGGGCTTCCCACTGCACCATAAGCGCTTGCACGGTCTTGGCGCGATTGGTCACCCGCCCTTCTTCGGCACTCTCCAGGTACGCGTGATCTGGGCCGCCGTCCAGCAGCGTGGCCACTTCGAACGCACCAAGGCATCCCACCGTGAGCCCCGCCTTCAGGGGAACGATCCTTACCGTGACGTACGGAGGACTGAGCACCTCAACGAGCCGTTGGAGCTGTTTCCGCATCACCTGCGGCCCACCGACGGGACGATGAAGAACGCTCTCATCGATCAGGGCCGAGTACATGGGCGGCGCTGGACGGTTGAAAATAGTCTGCCGGTGCATACGGAAATCCACCGCCTTCGCGGTCTCCTGCTCCGTTGCTCCTGGCTCCCCGAGGAACACCTGTCCGGCGTAAGTCTCGGTCTGAAGAAGGCCGGGGATAAGCATCGGCTCCCAGGTCCGGATGACGTGAGCCGACGCCTCCACCTTCGGCCACTCCCGGAACCAGCGAGGCCCCAACACCCCGTGAATCTGCGGAAGCAACTCCAGAAGCTGCCCGTTGAGCCCCAGAGCCTTCTCCAATTCACGGGTGAGGTCCTCACTAGGCTTGCGCATGAGCCGCTCGACGTGCCCGACCGCGCTCTCGCTGTAGGGCACTCTGTCCGCGAGACGCTCCTGGCTCAGCCCTTGATCCATCCGGAACTTCTTCAGGCGATGAGCGAACTCCACCCAAGCTTCCCTACTCGCATCCAGCCCGTCTTTCGCCATTTCCCACCCTTTCCAGAGCGATATCCGTCCATATCGTTACGCAGCAGAGTGGCTTACTAACTGTACGGAACCGTACGCCCAATCCTGACGGCGCGCCAGCGGAAAGAGACCCATGCTGTGAGGACCTACGAATGGCTCGGAGGTGCGAGTCGCAGCAAGTGCGTACAGGCATGACACAGGCTGTACGCCCTAACTCCCCGAGGTGAAAATGCGAGCATCCGTGTCAATTCCGCCATTCACCGGCATTCGTGTCTGGTCAGTCAAAGAGCTGCACGACCCGCACGTACTCCCCGGATTGGCCCGCAGGGAGCTGCTGAAGTGGATGGGCCGGGAGCATCCGGCGCTGCCCGATCTCCAGCTCATCGCATCCGAGCTGGTGACCAACGCGCTCCTGCACGCCCGTGCCACATGGGTGAGGATGAGCCTGACTCCGTCCCCCGACCACTGGGAACTCACCGTGACGGATCCGGGGCTGGCTGACTCCATCCCGATCCCTCGCTGTCCCGACGTAGACGAAAAGCACGGACGCGGCCTATGGGTCATCGACGACCTGACCCTCGGCCGCTGGGACACCAGCCGTGGACTGGCGGGTGACCGTATCGTGCGAGCCTTCCTGCCTCGATGAGTGCCTACAAAAGGAATTCCGACCGCCCACCAGTTCGCGAACTCCGCCTCCGACGCGGCTACAAGCAGGCGGGAATGTCATGAGCACCACTCCAAAGCATCTACGCCAGGAACTGGCCGCACTGCTGGCGCGAGAAGGCGCCCTGACGGATCCCGGTTGGGGCCGAGCGGTAGAGGTCGTACAGCGCGAGCGATTCCTCGGTGAAGCCCTCTTCTGCCGGGACGCATCGGTGGCCGGGGACCACTGGCACTCCATACGGCGAAGCCACCTGCCCGAGGAGAAGTGGTGGGAGATGGCCTACTTCGACAAGACCTGGATCACACAGGTCGACGGCATCCCGGCCGAGACTGCCGGCACGATCACCGTCGGTGCTCCCACCTCATCCTCGACGATGCCCAGCCTGGTCGTCGCGATGCTGGAACGGGCGGGCATCGGGGACGGCGACAAGGTCTTGGAGATCGGAACGGGGACGGGGTACTCGACAGCGCTCATGTGCGAGCGCCTGGGCGACGGTCAGGTGACCAGCATCGAGTACGACCACCATGCCGCGGCCCGTGCCCGCCTGGCGCTGGAGGACTCCGGGTACGCGCCTACTCTCGTCGTCGGTGACGGCCTGGCGGGGTACGACGAGAACGCCGAGTACGACCGCCTCATCGCGACCTGCTCGGTGCGGTACATCCCCTTGTCCTGGATGGAGCAGGTACGCGACGGCGGCACCATCACCGCACCCCTGTCCGGGTGGATGCCGGGCGACGCGCTGGCTCACCTCACGCTGGCCGACGACGGCACCGCCTGCGGCCGGTTCCTGCTCGACGACTTCGCCTTCATGCCCGCCCGCCCACATGCCCGCCCGCCCCGGTCGTCGTACGTGATCGGGCTCGGCGACGAGCGGGAGAGCAGGATCGACCCGAACGTTCTGGATGATTCGACCGGCCGGTTCGTGGCCCAGCTCGGCGCTCCTTCAGCCGAGAAACTGGGGTTCGGTGATGAGATCATCCTGCTTGATGTCGCCACCGGCTCTCAGGCCACCACACGCCGGGATCCGAAGGATGAGGGGTGGCTGGTTCGGCAGCACGGCCCGCTGAGGCTCTGGCAGTCCGTGGAGGATGCGGTCCTGACCTGGCAGCACGCCGGCAGCCCGCACCAATCCGGCTTCGGGCTCACCGTGACACGCCAGGGACAACGAGTGTGGCTCGGCGACCCGGACGGGCCCACGTGGAATCTGCCCGCCTAAGGAAACGAAAGGTCGCCTGTCTGGAAGGTGCCGGTCTCGTCCGTCATGCGTTCGTACTCCTCCAGCCGGGCCTGGGTGCGCAGCGGGGCCGCGTCGGCCATGGCCTCCACCAGGGCCATGGCCAGGGCCAGCGGCGCCACATGCGAGTCGAACACCAGCCGGTCCCCCACCGGGGCGTCGAGCACCACCTCGGCGGGGAAGTCGGGCCGGTCGCAGATCGCCGCCACCCGATAGCCCAGTTTCTCGGCGTACTGCAGAGCGTGGATGACTTCGGTGGGATATCTGGGGAGAACCACGGCCACCAGCCACTCGGCGCCGGCCCGGCGGGCCGCGTGCAGGCCGTCGGTCAGCTCCGAGCCGCCGTGCGTGAGCAGCCGCACGTCGGGGTGGATGCGCCGGGTGTAGTAGGCGAAGGTGGTGGCCAGCCCGGCCGACACCCTCAGGCCGAGCACGGGCAGCGGCTCGGTGGCGGCCAGCGCCTCCCCCAGCTCCTTCAGCGGCAGGCCGCCGAGCCGGTCGCGCACCAGGGTCAGGTTGCGGATCTCACGGTCGACGGCCCCCCTGAGCACGCTCTCCTGCGAGCCCTCCGGAGCCCCGCCGAGCACCAGCGGGCGCAGCGCCTGGCGCAGCTCGGGGTAGCCGGCGAAGCCGAGCACCACGGCGAACCTGGTCACCGACGGCTGGCTCACCCCGGCCCGCTCGGCCAGCTCCACGCTGGACAGGAAGATCGCCTCTTCCAGATGCTCCCCCAGGTAATGGGCGATCCTGCGCTGCACCGGTGAGAGCCTCCGGCCGTCGAGCAACTCGTCGAACCCCGTCACGCCTCCTCCAACACCGCGGCCCCGGCATTATCATCCCGTCACTCAGGACTCACGCATGGGGATGCGGACGCCCCGCTCGGCCGCCACGGTGGCGGCCTCGTCGTAGCCCGCGTCGACGTGGCGCATGACGCCGGTGCCCGGGTCGTTGGTGAGCACCCGGGAGATCTTCTCCCTGGCCAGCGCGGTGCCGTCGGCGACGGTGACCTGCCCGGCGTGGATGGAGCGGCCGATGCCGACCCCGCCGCCGTGGTGGATGGAGACCCAGGAGGCGCCGGACGCGGTGTTGAGCATGGCGTTGAGCAGCGGCCAGTCGGCGATGGCGTCGGACCCGTCGGCCATGGCCTCCGTCTCGCGGTAGGGGGAGGCCACCGAGCCGCTGTCGAGGTGGTCGCGGCCGATCACCACCGGGGCCTGGAGCTCGCCCGAGGCCACCATGTCGTTGAAGCGCTCGCCCGCCAGGTCGCGCTCGCCGTAGCCGAGCCAGCAGATGCGCGCGGGCAGCCCCTGGAAGTGGACCTTCTCCTCCGCCTTCCTGATCCAGCGGGCCAGCGGCTCGTTGTCGGGGAACAGGTCGAGGATCGCGCGGTCGGTGGCGGCGATGTCGGCGGGGTCGCCGCTGAGCGCCGCCCACCTGAACGGGCCCTTGCCCTCGCAGAACAGCGGCCTGATGTACGCGGGCACGAAGCCGGGGAAGTCGAAGGCCCGCGCGTAGCCCGCCAGCTGGGCCTCACCCCGGATCGAATTGCCGTAGTCGAAGACCTCGGCGCCGGCGTCCTTGAAGCCGACCATGGCCTCGACGTGCCTGGCCATCGACTCGCGGGCCCGCTCGGTGAAGCCCGCCGGGTCCTTGTCCCGCTCGGTGGCCATGTCCTCGAACGCCACCCCGGCCGGGAGGTACATCAGCGGGTCGTGCGCCGACGTCTGGTCGGTGACGATGTCGATCTCCGCACCGCGGGCGAGCAGGTCGGGCAGCGCCTCGGCGGCGTTGGCCACCACGCCGATGGACAGCGCGCGGCGGGCGTCACGCGCCTCGTAGGCCAGGCGCAGCGCCTCCTCCAGGGAGGCGGCCTGGACGTCGAGGTAGCGGTGCTCGATCCGCCGGGTGACGGAGCGCGGGTCGCAGTCGACGCAGATGGCGACGCCGCCGTTCATGGTGACGGCCAGCGGCTGGGCGCCGCCCATCCCGCCGAGCCCGGCCGTCAGCGTGATCGTGCCCGCGAGCGAGCCGCCGAAGTGTCTCTCCGCCACCGCCGCGAACGTCTCGTACGTGCCCTGCAGGATGCCCTGCGTGCCGATGTAGATCCAGGAGCCCGCGGTCATCTGCCCGTACATGGTCAGCCCGGCCGACTCCAGCCGCCGGAACTCCTCCCAGTTGGCCCAGTCGGGCACCAGGTTGGAGTTGGCGATGAGCACCCGGGGCGCCCACTCGTGGGTGCGGAAGACGCCCACGGGCCGGCCGGACTGCACCAGCAGCGTCTCGTCGCCCTCCAGCGTGGTGAGCGTCCTGACCATCGCGTCGAACGACGGCCAGTCCCGTGCGGCCTTGCCCGAGCCGCCGTAGACGACGAGCTCCTGCGGATGCTCGGCGACCTCCGGGTCCAGATTGTTCTGGAGCATGCGGAGCGCGGCCTCCTGCGGCCAGCCCTTGGCGGTGAGCGTGGTGCCTCGCGGCGCCCGCACGGTGCGGCTCATGCGACCTCCTGAATGAACACATTCATCTATGTCACCCGAAGAGTACAACGGCTAGCTGACAAGGAACTGCGTGGCCGCCAGCTCACGGTAGAGCTCGTCCCCGCCGACCAGTTCGGCGTGGGTGCCGACCGCGCGGACGCCGCCCGCCTCCATGACCACGATCCGGTCGGCGTTGGTCACGGTGGACAGCCGGTGCGCGATGACGAGCACGGTCGTCTCCTTCGCCACCTCGGCGATGACCTCGCGCAACCGCAGCTCGTTGACCGCGTCGAGCTGGGAGGTGGCCTCGTCGAGCAACAGCAGCCTGGGCCTGCGCAGCAGCGCGCGGGCGATGGCGACCCGCTGCCGCTCGCCGCCCGACAGGAGCACGCCCCGGTGCCCGACGGCCGTTTCGAGCCCTTCGGGCAGCCTGGCCACGAGGTCGTCCAGGCGGGTCCGGGCGACGGCCCGCAGCACCTCTTCCTCGGTGGCCTCCGGGGCGGCGAACAGGAGGTTCTCCCGCAGCGTGCCCGCGAGCACGGGGGCGTCCTGCTCGACGTAGCCGAGCGCGGCCCGCAGCTCGACGAGCGGCCAGTCCTCGATCCGCTTCCCGCCGAGCGCGATCGTCCCGCTCTGGTGCTCGTAGAAGCGTTCGAGCAGGGCGAACACGGTGGACTTGCCCGCTCCCGACGGCCCGACGAGCGCGGTGAGCCCGCCCGACGGCACCTCGAAAGTGACCCCGTCGTGCACGAGCGGCCGGTCCTCGCCGTACCGGAAGACCACCTCCTCGAACGTGACGCCCAGGGGCGTGGGGTCCTCCGGCGGCAGCAGCTTGGCGACGGGCTCGCCCGGCAGGTCCTCGATCTCCTTGATCCGCCGCATCGCGGCCAACCCCTGCTGGAGCTGGACGGCGCCCTCGACGAGCTGCCCGATCGGCGCCACCAGGTAGAACAGGTAGAGCAGGAACGCGATCAGCGCCGAGACCTCCAGCGTGCCGGCGGCGACCCTGGAGCCGCCGACCGCGAGCACGCACAGGAAGGCGACCTGTACGGCCATCCAGGTCGCCACGCCGGCCAGCGACGTCCACCCGGCCACCTGCAGGCCCCGGTCGCGGGCGCGCTCGGCCGCGGCGGCGACGACGCCGATCTCGCGCTCCTCCGCGCCGCTGGCCTTGACCGTGCGGTAGGACTGCAGCGCCCGGTCGAGCACCGCGCCCATCTCGCCCACGGCCTCCTGCGCGTGCTTCTGCGCCCGCTGGATCTTCGGCATGACCATCCCGGTCAGTCCGCCGATCACCACGATCACGAGCAGCGTGATCAGCAGCAGGACGCCGTCCATGATCGCCATCATCACGATCGCGCCGACCAGCATGAACGCCGCGCTCACGGAGTTGACGACCCCGTTGGTCAGCACCGCGCGCAGCAGGGTCGTGTCGCCCGTCACCCGCGACAGCAGGTCTCCGGGCTTGAGCCGGTCCACGTCCGCGACCTTCAGCCTGAGCATCTGGTCCACCAGCCTGCGCCTGGCGCCGAGCACGACGCCCTCGCCGGTGCGCTCCATCAGATAGCCACCGGCGGCGGACACCACGGCTCCGACCAACACCGCGGCGGTCAGCCCGAGGAGCGGCCCGGCCATGGAACGATCCTGCCCGAAGGCGTCCACCACGTACTTCGCCAGCAACGGCATGGCCAGGCCCGCCGCCGATCCGATCAGGCCCAGCACTCCGCCCACGATCAGGACCAGCCTGTGCGGACGCAGGTATGCGAGTAATTCCTTGATCACAAGCTCCCCTTTTTCGAGATATATCCCGACAACAGCCAACGAACGGCGACACCGATTCGGCACCCGTCAACTTAGATTGACGACTTAAGTATGTCAACTCATATTGACGCTCCTCCCTGAGGATGAAGACGCCTCATCCGGCGGACGCGCTGGAACGAATAGGGCATCGAGGAACCCGGCCGGAACCTCTCAGACAAGCAGCTCTCGAAAGGACCGACCATGGAGCTCCGGATCAACCGGCGCGCTCTCATCGGACTCGGCGTCGCGGCGGCCCTGACCGCCTCCTCGCTCGCCCTGCTCCGTACCGACTCCGGCATCGCCTCCTCGCACCGCGAAGCCCCGGCGATCGCGGGCGACCCGCGCAACGACAACACCGACGTGTACGCGTTCGTCAGCCCCGACAAGGCCGGCACCGTGACCCTCCTGTCGAACTGGATCCCGTTCCAGGAGCCTCAGGGCGGACCGAACTTCTACCCCTTCGACACCAAGTCCCGTTACAACATCAAGATCGACAACAACGGCGACGCCAAGCCCGACATCACCTACCAGTGGACGTTCCGCGACGAGGACCGGCGCGGCACCGACACCTTCCTCTACAACAACGGGCCGGTGACCTCCCTCACCGACCGCAACCTGCTCTACCGGCAGCGCTACACACTCAAGCGGATCACCCATGGCCGCACCCGGACCCTGGTCGCCGACGGCGTCGTGGCGCCGAGCAACGTCGGCCCGGCGTCCATGCCCGACTACGCCACGCTGCGCTCGCAGGCCATCACCGGCCTCCGGGGCGGCGGCCGCGCCTTCGCCGGGCAGTCGGACGAGGCGTTCTTCCTGGACCTGCGCGTGTTCGACCTGCTGTACGGCGGCGACCTGTCCCAGGTCGGCCAGGACACCGCCAAGGGCTACAACGTCAGCACGCTGGGCCTCCAGGTGCCCGTGGAGGACCTGGTGCTCAAGGGCGACGCCAGGCGCAACCCGGTGATCGGTATCTGGTCCACGACCGACAAGTTCAACGGGCACCGGCACGTCCAGATCTCACGCCTGGGCAACCCGCTGGTCAACGAGGTCGTGGCGCCCGCCGGGCTGAAGGACGCGTTCAACGCGCTCCCCCCGGACCGGGACGCCGGTATCCCGGCCCTGGTCAAGCGGGTCACCGACCCGGAGGTCGCCCGGCTGCTGCAGTCCGTCTACGGCATCAAGGCCCCGCCCACGCCGCGCGCCGACCTGGTGCAGATCTTCCTCACCGGCGTCGCCAAGGACAACGGGCCGATCGCGGCCGACCTCAACTCGCTGTCGCTCAACAAGGACGTGCACGCGGTACGGCCGGCCGAGATGCTGCGGCTGAACACCTCCGTCCCGCCCGCCAAGAGCCCCAACAGGCTCGGCGTCCTCGCCGGCGACCCGCAGGGCTTCCCGAACGGCCGCCGCCTCGGCGACGACGTCGTGGACATCGCCCTGCAGGCCGTGGCGGGGGCCGCGCGATCCGGCAAGCTCATCCCCGTCCTGACGGACAAGGTCGACGCGAACGACAGACCGTTCGGCCAGACGTTCCCGTACATCCCCCTCCCCGGCAACGTCGCGGTGAGCCAACGCTGACCCCGCTCGCACCGGCCTTGACCAGCGCTCTTCCCGTCGCGGCACCTTCTGAGCACCGGAGTCCTCATGCGCCCACTTCTTCCGGCCACCGGACTGGTCCTGGCCGGCGCCCTGCTGTTCACCGTCCTCGCCGTCTCCGCACCCCCTGACCCGGTGCCGGCCGCGGCCGGAGGTCCCGCCGGGGAGACCCTGCAAGAGCGTCTGCAGCGTCTTCCCGGCGACTACCACGGCTGGGCCCTGCTCGGCAGCCAGTACGTGGACCAGGCCAGGGTCACCGGCGACCCGTCCTACTACGTCAAGGCGGAGGGCGCGCTGGCCAGGGCCGCCCGGCTCGACCCGCGCGACGACACGCGTGACGACACGGTCCTGACCGGCGGGGCGGCCCTGGCGGCCGGTCGGCACGAGTTCGCCGACGCGGCCGAGCTGGCCGAGCAGGCCATCGACGTCAACCCCTACAACGCCGCCGCCCACGGCGTGCTCGCCGACGCCCGCACCCAGCTCGGCGACCTGCCCGCCGCCGAACGGGCCGTGGACACGATGCTGCGCCTGCGCCCGGGCGTGGCCGCCTTCGCCCGCGCCTCGTACGCCGCCGAACTCCGGGGCGACCAGGAGCGGGCGCGCACGTTCCTGGAGTACGCCCACGACGACGCGCACACCCCCGCCGACCTGGCCTACACCCGCCACTACCTGGGCGAACTGGCCCTGCACCAGGGCGACCTCGACACCGCCGACCGCTGGTACGTCCAAGCCCTGGAAGCCCAGCCCGCCTACACCCCCGCCCTCGCCGGCCGAGCCTCCGTCGCCGCCCTGGACGGCCGCCTGACCGAGGCGCTCACGCTCTACGAGCGTGTGGTCCAGCGGCTGCCCCTCCCCCAGTACCTCATCGAGCAGGGCGAGACCCGCCTCAAGGCAGGCCTGCCCGCCGACTGGACCCTGCTGCGCGCCCAGCGAACCCTCCTGGAGGAAGCGGGCGTACGCGACGATCTGACCTGGGCCGAGTTCGAAGCCGACCACGGCGACCCCGCGCGGGCCGTCCGGCACGCCCGCGCCGAGCACGCCCGCAACCCCAACCTCGCCGCCGCCGACGCGCTGGCCTGGGCCCTGTTCAAAGCCGGCCGTCCCGAGGCGGCACTCCACCATGCCAAGCGGGCCACCTCGACAGGCTGGCGCAACCCGCTGATCCACCACCACCGAGCCACCATCGAACGCGCCCTCGGCCGCACCCCCCGCACCACCCCGGCCACCGGCCGCGACACCCGCACCACCTCGGCCGCCGGCTTCGACCCCGACCTGCCCGCACTGGCGAGGCCCTCATGAAACCGCTCCAGCTCGCCCTTTCCGCCAGCGCCGGCCTGATCTTCACGCTCTGCGCGAGCGCCCTGCCCAGCATCACGGCCCACGCCGAGACCCCTGCGACCCTCGCTCACCCGCTCGGCAACTTCACCGTCAACCACTACAACGGCCTGCGCGTCTCCTCCGACCGCGTGCGCAACCTCGCCGTAGTGGACCTGGCCGAGTTGCCGACACTGCAGGCCAAGCCGGACGTGGACAGCACGTACGCGACCCGCACATGCACGGCGTTAGCCACCGCGCAGAGCCTCGAAGTGGACGGCAGGGCCGTGCCCTGGCGGGTGGCCCGATCCGCCCACGTCCACGCGCCCGGCCAGGGCGGCCTCCAGGTCAGCCGCCTGACCTGCGAGCTGGTCGCCGTGACCCGGGTGGCGGGGACGGTGAGCTTCACCGACGGCTTCGAGCAGGACCGGATCGGCTGGCGCGAGATCACCGCCACCGGCGACGGCGTCCGCCTGTCCCGTTCGTCGGTGCCCGCGACGAGCGTGACCGACGAACTACGCCGCTACCCCGACGACCTCCTGTCCGACCCCCTCGACCAACGCACGGCCACCGTCGCCGTAGCCGCCCCCGGCGCTCTTCCCGACACCGGCGCCACCACCTCGGGAGTTCCCGGCCCCGGCCCGGCTGCCAGCGGTGGGGCGGAGCCGGGTGCGACCGGTGTCGGTATCTCCGTGATCCCGGTCGGCGGGCCGATCGGGGACGCCTTCGCCGCGCTGGACCGCCTGTTCACCGGGCTCATCGGCACGGACGATCTGACCGTGCCGCTGGGGCTGCTGGCGCTCGGCCTGGCGGTGGTGCTCGGCGCGGGGCACGCGCTCATCCCGGGACACGGCAAGACCATCATGGCCGCGTACCTGGCCGGTCGCCGGGGCCGTCCCCGTGACGCCTTGGCCGTGGGCGCGACGGTGACGGCCACGCACACGGGCGCGGTGCTGGTGGTGGGGCTGGTGCTGAGCGCGTTCACGACGCTGGCCGGTGAGTCGGTGCTGTCCTGGCTCGGCGTGGCCAGCGGCCTGCTGATCGCCCTCATCGGCCTCCGCCTCTTCAGAACCGCTCACCGCCCCGACGACCACGAACATGAGCACGGGCATGGGGACGGGCACGGGGCTCGTGGTGGGGGGAAGAGGTCTGGGGTGGTGGGGTTGGGGGTGGCGGGTGGGCTGGTGCCGAGTCCGTCGGCGTTGATCGTGCTGCTGGGCGCGGTCGCGCTGGGCCGGACCTGGTTCGGGGTCGCCCTGGTGACCGCCTACGGCCTGGGCATGGCCGTCACGCTCACCGTGACCGGCCTGCTGCTCGTCAAGCTCGCCGATCGCCTCGAACAGCGCGCCTCGGCGGGCCGCCGCCTGGCGACCCGCCTCTCGGCGCTCGCCCCGCTGGGCACGGCCACGATGGTGGTGGTGCTCGGCGCCGGCCTGGCCATCCGCTCAGCGGTCGCGCTCTGAACGAGCAAGCCCTGAGTCGATCAGCGAGTCTCGCGGCCCACGGCCGGCGACGGCGTCCGCGAGGGCCGCAGCCAGGTCTCCGTTGTTTGTAGTGTGCGGAAATGACAAGAAGCGAGCGAATCTCGGACCAGCTGGACCGGCACTGGCACAAGAACCTGCGGCCCCGGCTGCACGGTCTTGCCGATGAGGAGTACTTCTGGGAGCCGGTGCGTGGCTGCTGGAGCATCCGCCCACGTGGCACGTCGGCCGCACCACTGTCGGCAGGTTCGGGGGAATGGACGATGGACTTCGCGTCCCCTGACCCGGTGCCGGCGCCGGTGACCACGATTGCCTGGCGGCTGGCGCACATCATCGTCTCCTGCCTGGGCTATCGGGTCGGATGGCACTTCGGCGGCCAGGACGTCGACTCCCAGACATTCGCCTACGCGGGGACCGCTGACGAGGCGCTGAAACAGCTCGATGAGATGTATGGGAGATGGAACGCGGGGGTCCGCGAGCTCTCGGACGCTGACCTGGAGAATCCGCCCACGGTGGGTCCCGAGCGGTTTCCCATGGAGGGCATCGTCCTGCACGTCAACAGGGAGCTGATCCATCACGGCGCCGAGATTTCCCTGCTGCGCGACCTCTACCGCTGGCAGGACGGAGCCGTACCGCGCCGAACATGACTTTCCGGTAACCGGCGATCGGGCTTCGGAAACCTACGTGGACTCCGTGACGCTCCGTGGCTGCGAGCTTCAGTGATCGTGGCGGAACTGGTCGATCATGGCGGCGTAGCCGAGCCCGCCCTGTCCCGCTGCCTGGGCCCGGTCGGTCAGGGACTTGACGAACCTCGGCAGGCTGGTGTCGACGCCGGTGGCCTCGCTCTCGTGGATGAGGTGGTCGATGGTCGCCACGTGGGTGTCGATGGCGGCGTCCAAGGCCGGGTAAGCGCCCTGGTCGATCTGCTGCGCGTAGGCGGACACGAAGCCCGTCACGGCCCCGAGCCACTTGTTGGCGAACGGCGCGAACGTGGTGGCGTCGACCTTGGCGGTGCCGAGCAGGGCCGCGCCGTGCAGGAAGCTGTTGAGCGTGCCCCACATCAGGCCGAGCAGCGCCACGTCGTACAGCGAGGCGAGGCCGTGGTCGGCGCCGAGATGGGTGGTGCCGGCGCCGAGGCTCCGCAGCGTCTTCTCATGCTCGTCGTAGGCGGCCTTCGGGCCGCTGTAGAGCAGAAAGGCGTCGGCGGTACCGACGACCTGCGGGATCGCCATGATCGCGCCGTCGAGGTAGCCGATCCCCTGGGCCTGCGCCCACGCGGCGGTCTCGCGGGCCTGGTCGGAGCTGCCCGAGGTGAGGTTCACCACCATCCGTCCGGCCAGCACGTCGGCCAGCGGTTCGAGCAGCTCCCGCACGGCGGCGGTGTCGGTCAGGACGACGACCACGAGCGGGCCGGCCTGGACCGCCTCGCGGGCGGAGGGCGCCAGGACGGCGCCCTTCGTCACAAGCGCGCCCGCCTTGCCCGCTGACCGGTTCCACACCGTGGTGGAGTGGCCGTCGTTCAGAAACGCCGCGGCCACCGCGGTGCCCATGAGGCCAAGGCCGAGAACTGTCACATCGGTCGTACGCACAGTGCTTTCTCCTTCGTTTCGGGTCCGGAGATCACGTTCTCACCTGCGCAGACGCCGTCAACAGTGGCAGGACCGACTATCTTCGCAAAATTGCTGCCATAGGCTTCCGTCCCATGAGCGCCGGATCCGTCGCCCTCGTGGTGACCGAAGAGACCGACATGCACCCGTGGGACCTGTACGAGCTCGGCATCGCCTACGCCGTCTTCGGCAGGCCGCAGCCCGACCTGGCAGACCCGTGGTACGACCTGTGGTTGTGCGGGCAGAAAACCGTGGAGACGGGGCCCGCGCGCGGCTTCTCCCTGCGCTGCGATCACGATTTCGACGCCTTGGCCAGGGCCGACACCGTCATCGTGCCATCCGTGCCGGAGGCGGTCTTCACTGAGGGCATGCCCGTCGATCCCGACCTGATCAAGGGGCTGCGGCGAGCGGCGGAGTCCGGCGCGCGCATGGTCTCTCTGTGCATGGGCGCCTTCGCGCTCGCCGAGGCCGGGCTACTCGACGGCCGCAGGGCCACCGCTCACTGGATGCACACCGAGGACCTGGCCAGGCGCTTTCCCAAGGTCGAGATCGACGACTCGGTGCTGTACATCGACGACGGCGACGTGCTCACCAGCGCCGGCATGACGGCCGGGCTCGACCTGTGCCTTCACCTCGTACGGCAGGACCTGGGCGCGCACGTCGCCAACGCCCTGGCCCGCCGCATGGTGGTGCCCACGCACAGGGCGGGTGGCCAGGCCCAGTTCATCGACCTGTCCGTGCCCGTGACCGACGACGAAAGCCTCGCCCCCGTGCTCCAGTGGGCCACCGAGCACCTCCATCTACCGCTGTCGGTCAACGACCTGGCCCGCAGGGCGGGGATGAGTCCGCGTACCTTCTTCCGCCAGGTGCAGTCCGTGACGGGCACCACCCCGCTGCAGTGGCTGCTCAATCAGCGTCTCGCCCACGCGCAGTCGTTGCTGGAGTCGACGCAGCTGCCCATCGAGCAAGTCAGCCGGCACAGCGGGCTCGGCACGGCGGCCAATCTGCGCCGCCACTTCGCGCTCCACGTAGGGGTCACGCCCACCGACTATCGCCGCGCCTTCGAGGGCGGCGTGAAGCGGGAGCCGGTTCAGACCTGATTCTGGTGGGCGCGCAGGACCTCGGCGAGGGGTTCGCGGCGCTCGCACGCGGCCAGGGCGAAGCAGCTCGCCAGCTCTTCGGCCTGCGCCGGGGTCACCCCGTCGAAGCACCGCCCGAACTCCCCCACCATCGGCTCGGCCAGCAGGATGTTGCGCACCAGCGTCTGGATGTAGGACCGCCGCCCCCACGGGAACGGCTCGAAGTCGGGGAACTCCTTGTCGAAGAGCTCCTCGATCGGGTCCAGGATGTGACGGATCTGCCGGTCGTTCCCGCCCCAGGAGTCGGAGCCGAGCCTGGCCTTCTTCTCCAGGACGGGTGCGATCCGCTGGAGGTAGGCGCTGTCCGCGCGAGCGTAGGTGAGGCCCTGCAGGCCGATGTCCTTGTACGTCCACAGCGCCCAGCTCGCCCCGTGCTCCCGGTAGATGTCCAGCTGGTCGCGCAGGAGCTGGAGTCGCGACCGGTCACGCTCGGGGTCGCCGTCGTAGACGGGGCCGAACTCGCCGATCCAGATGGGCGTCCCGGTGCGGCGCATGAACTCCGTACGCCGCAGGAAGGTCTGTTCCACCACCGATCGGTCGAAGTACTCGCCGCGGGTGGTGCCCGGGTAGGTGCTGCCCGCGGCGATGCCGGGCAGGGCGTAGTCGTGGGCGGTGTAGACGGTGTTGGCGAACGGCTCGTCGAAGACGGAGAAGTCGGAGGAGTAGCGGTTCCCGTCCAGGAAGAGGACGTGGCGCGGGTCGATGGCCCGCACCGCCTTCTCCAGCCGCTCGTAGAAAGGTCCGATGACCTCGCCCGAGGCGTCGCCGGGCTCGTTGACGGGGTTGTACCCGGCGACCGCGGGCTCGTCCTTGTAGCGGTCGGCGAGGGCCTCCCACAGGTGCACGACCCGGTCCTGGAACTGCCGCTGGTTCCAGAAGTCGGCCCAGTGCGTCGGGTTGTCGCTGTGCCAGTGCTGGTTCTGCCGGCCGGGCAGCGCGTGCAGGTCGAGGATGGTGTGCAGGCCGGCGTCGGCGCACAGGCGGATGACGCGGTCGAGGAGGGCGAACCCCTCCTCCTTGAGCTCGAACGGCCGGTCGTCGTCCTCGAAGTGGCGGTAGTTGAAGGGGATCCGTACGGAATTGAGGCCCAGGGACGCCAGATAGCGCGCGTCCTCGACGTCGAAGAAGTCGGTGAGGAAGCGGTCGAAGAACCTGGTGTAGCCCTCCTCCCCCAGCGCCTTGCGCAGCGCGGCACGCTGGAGCGACTCCGTCGCCGGGTAGCCGGTGATGAAGTTCTCCATGTTCATCCAGCCGCCGAGCCCGACGCCGGCCAGCGTGACGGGGTGGCCGGTGTCGTCGACCAGGCGGTCACCGCGGACGCTGATCCATTTCATGGTGTTCTCCTCAGGGGGTGGTAGGGCCCGGTGCTCTCCCGGACGAGCAGGCGCGGCTGGAAGCGGACGTTGTGCCCGCCGGTGTCACCGTTCATCAGCGACCACAGCTTGTCCCAGGCCTGCTTGCCCAGCTCGTTCTTCGGGATGGAGGCCGTGGTCAGCGGTGGTGTGGTGTAGCGGGCGAAGGGGATGTCGTCGAACCCGGTGAGCGACAGGTCGCCGGGGACGGCGACGCCGAGCTCGTGCAGGCCGCTCAGCGCGCCGAAGGCGACCATGTCGTTGAACGCGATGACGCCGGTCGCGCGGCACGCCACCACTTCGCGGGCCACGGCGTGGCCGTCGTCGAACATGGCGCCGCAGTCGAGCTCGGTCAGGGCGAGGCCGGGCGTGGCGGCCACGATGGCGCGCAGCGCGGCGCGCCGGTCGCGGTTGGACGCGCTGGCCTCGGGGCCGGCGAGGTAGACCAGGTGGCGGTGGCCGAGGCCGGTGAGATGGGTCATGATCTCCGCGATGCCGGCCGCGTTGTCGATGGACAGCGACGGCAGGGTGGAGCCGGGGATCTCCCGGTGGAGCAGCACGAGCGGGGCGAGCCGGTCGCCGAGCGCGCGGAGTCGTTCGTCGGTCGACCGGGGTGAGGCGAGGACGAGGCCGTCGGATCGACGCCGGGCCTCCACCGCGAGGATGATCTCCTCCTCCGCGTCCTCCTTGGACTCGGCGACCAGCAGGCGGCGGCCCACCTCTCCGGCTGCCTTGCTGAGCCCGCGCAGGATGCCCTGGAACAGCGGGTTGGCCAGGTCGGGGACGATGAGCGCGATGGTGCTGGTGCGGCCGAGCGCGAGGCTGCGGGCGACCAGGCTCGGCTCGTACTCGAGCTTCTTGGCGGCGGCCCGCACCCGTGCGGCGAGCTCCGGGTCGACGGTGGGTGAGCCGTTCATGACCCGGGAGACGGTCGCCCGCGAGACGCCGGCGGCCTCGGCGACGCGGCTGATGGTCGCCGTGCCGCAGGGCCGGGGCCCGCGCTTGCCGGGGGGTCGGACGGGCTGCTCCGGCTCGTCCCTGCTGTGATCACGCGCGCTCATGTCCGCTCTCCCCGCATGCTCAAGCTTCACTGCATGCATTAAATCGTCGGGTCAGGACCGGCGCGCCCGAACCGGGCACCGCCGCAAGATACCGGTTTCCGCACGCGATTGCAACCGGTTGCCGTACCCCCTCGCAAAAAACTTCCATCCGATGTTTGTCCAGCTCAAGGCAGTGTTCACCGATCGTTGACAGCCAATGACGGCTCTGTTAGAAACTGGTTACTCGCGGGCCGGGTTGCAAGCCGGCCCGCCCACTCCCACCCGCGCATTTCCCCCTGCGCGACCTGGCGAAGGGTGATAGATGAGCGAACAAACGGGTGCACTCGCACCTGCGTCGCCGTTACAGCAAAACAACCGTTTGCGGCGCTTCCTGGCTCCGAGAGGTCCTCGCGAGGACCGGATCGGTTATCTCTTCCTGACGCCGTGGTTCATCGGCATGGTGGTCTTCACCATTGGACCGATCCTGGCCTCGCTCTATCTCTCGTTCACCGAATACACGCTGCTCAAGCCGCCGGAATGGCTGGGCCTGGCGAATTACCAGCAGATGCTGGAGGATCCCCGGCTGCACAAGTCGCTGGGGGTGACGTTCCTCTACGTGTTCGTGTCGGTGCCCATCCAGCTGATCCTGGCCCTGGCACTGGCGCTCCTGCTCAACCGGGGCGTGCGCGGCCTGAGCTTCTACCGGTCGGTCTACTATCTGCCTTCGCTGCTGGCGGGCAGCGTCTCCATCGCGATCCTGTGGCGGCAGATCTTCGGCAAGGAAGGACTGATCAACCAGTTCCTGGCCATGGCCGGCATCGAGGGCGTGAGCTGGGTGGCCCACCCGGACTACGCCCTGGGCACGCTGGTGGTGCTGAACGCCTGGACCTTCGGCGCGCCGATGGTGATCTTCCTTGCGGGCCTGCGGCAGATCCCGGTCTCCTACTACGAGGCGGCGCAGGTCGACGGGGCCGGCACGGTGGCGAGGTTCTTCCACATCACGATGCCGCTGCTGACCCCGATCATCTTCTTCAACCTCGTGCTGCAGATGATCGGCGCGTTCCAGAGCTTCACCCAGGCGTTCGTGGTCAGCGGCGGGCAGGGCGGTCCATCCGACGCGACCCTGCTCTACACGCTCTATCTCTACCAGCGCGGCTTCGGCTCCTTCGACATGGGCTACGCCTCCGCGATGGCATGGACACTGCTGCTCATCATCGCCGCGCTGACCGGGCTCAACTTCCTTCTGGCCAAGCGGTGGGTGTTCTATGGCAACTGACGTGAGAGGCGCGCGGCAAGGCGAGGGCAGCCGGACGCGGCGGCTGTCGAAGCACGCGCTGCTGATCATCTGCGGCGTGGTCATGCTCTATCCGCTGCTGTGGATGGTGTCGAGCTCGATCAAGCCCAACGAGATCATCTTTCGCGACCCGTCGATCTGGCCCACCGAGCTGGACTTCAGCAACTACTTCCGGGGCTGGACGGCGCTGAGCCACCCCTTCCACTACTACCTGTGGAACTCGGCGGTGATCGCGATCTTCGCGGTCATCGGCAACCTGCTCTCGTGCTCGCTCGCCGCCTACGCCTTCGCCCGGATGAAGTTCCGGGGCAGGAACTTCTTCTTCGCCGCGATGCTGGCGACGCTGATGCTGCCGATCCATGTGCTGATCGTCCCGCAGTACGTGCTGTTCTCCCAGCTTGACTGGATCAACACCAACCTGCCGCTCATCGTGCCGAAGTTCCTGGCCCATGACGCGTTCTTCATCTTCTTGATGGTGCAGTTCATCCGGGGCCTGCCCCGGGAACTCGACGAGGCCGCCCGCCTCGACGGGTGCGGGCACATCCGGATCTACTGGCGGATCATCATGCCGCTGTCGGTGCCGGCACTCGCCACCTCGGCGCTGTTCACGTTCATCTGGACCTGGAACGACTTCTTCAGCCAGCTCATCTTCCTCACCGATCCGGACCTGTGGACCATGCCGGTCGCACTGCGCTCCTTCATGGACGGTCAGGGCGAGACGGCGTGGGGTCAGCTCTTCGCGATGTCGATCGTGGGTCTGGTGCCGATCTTCGGTTTCTTCCTGGCCGGCCAGCGCTACCTGACGCAGGGCCTGTCGACCACGGGATTCAAGTAAACGCCCCAGCAGAGTTTCACGTACGGTCCATTAAATCGTTTTAAACCATCGGGAGAGAGACCCATGAGAATGTCCACATCCCGCCGCCTGGCGGCGCTCTGCCTCACCACCGCGCTCTTAGCGACCGCCGGCTGCGGCGGCGCGAGCGAGAGCGCGGACGGCACCATCGAGCTGAAGTTCAGCTGGTGGGGCAACAACGACCGGGCCGCCGCCACGCAGAAGGTCATCGACGCCTTCCAGAAGCAGAACCCGAAGATCAAGATCAAGGGCTCGTTCACCGACTTCAACTCCTACTTCGACCGCCTGGCCACCGAGGTCGCGGCGGGCGGCGCCCCCGACGTCATCACCCTCGGCGGCGCCTACCCGCGCGAGTACGGTGACCGCGGCGCGCTGCTCGACCTGTCCACGGTCAGCGGCGTGCTGAAAACGGACAAGATCGGCGCCGCCGCACTGGACAACGGCAAGTTCAACAACGTCCAGTACGGCGTCCCGACCGGCGTCAACACGGTGGCCCTCGTGGTCGACCCCGAGGTGTTCAAGGCGGCCGGCGTGCCGCTGCCGGACGACGAGACCTGGACGTGGGACGACTTCAAGCGGATCGCCAAGGAGATCGCGGAGAAGTCCCCGAAGGGCACCTTCGGCCTGGCCGACCCCACCAAGACCGACATGCTGGACATCTTCTCGCGGCAGCGGGGCGAGGCCCTCTACACGGCCGACGGCAAGGTGGGCATCAGCGAGAAGACCCTCGTCGACTGGTGGAACATGACCCTCGAACTGCGTGACGCCGGGGCCACCCCGCCGGCCTCGCAGACCGCCGAGCTCATCACCCAGCCCGCGCCCGAGCAGTCACTGATCGGCCGTGGCCTGGCCGGGATGCAGTTCGAGTGGAGCAACCAGCTCACCGCCCTGCGCAAGGCGTCCGGGCACCCGCTGGAGCTCATGCGGGTGCCGGGCGAGAGCGGTGCCACACAGCCCGGCATGTGGCTGCAGGCCTCCCAGCTCTACACCGTCAACGCCAAGAGCGAGCACCCGCAGGAGGCCGCCAAGCTCGTGGACTTCCTGGTCAACAGCCCCGAGGCAGGGAAGATCATCCTCGCCGACCGCGGCATCTCGGCGAACTCCGACGTCCGCAAGGCCATCGAGAGCTCACTCAGTGAGGACGAGGTCGTTCAGGCGAAGTTCATCGACGAGGTGACCCCGAAGGCCGGCCCGGCGCTGGTGATCGGCCCGACAGGCTCCACGGACACGCCGGACATCCTTGACCGGATCAACGCGGAGGTGCTGTTCGACCGCTCGAAGCCGGCTGAGGCAGCAGCCGACTTCATCAAGCAGGTGGGGACGGCGATCCAGCAGTGACGGGCACCGGGATCGACAGGCGTGCGCTCGTCGGCCGGCACGCGGTCGAGGTGACGGAGATCGTGGCGGAGTCGCCGCTGTCCGTGGGCAACGGCGAGTTCTGCTTCACCGTCGACGTCACCGGGTTGCAGACCTTCCCGGACTCCTACCCGGTCGAGGACCGCACCGGGAACGGGCCGGGAACGCTGCTGGGCACACTGTCCTCATGGGGCTGGCACAGCGTCCCCGGCTCGTACGACCTGGCGGACACCATGACCACGTACGACACCCCCCGGGGACCGGTCCCGTACGTGGACATGCGCGGCGACCTGAGCGGCACGGGCGAGAACCCCGCCTCGGCCGCGGAGGCGTGGCTGCGCAACAACCCGCACCGGCTGGACCTGGCCAGGATCGGCCTGGCCCGGCCGGGCGAGGCGCCGCTGGAGCCCGCCGACGTGAGCGACGCCCGCCAGCGGCTGGACCTGTGGACCGGGGTCATCACCGGCGAGCACCGGCTGGGGGGCACCCCGGTCCAGGTCACCACCGCCTGCCATCCGGAGCGCGACATCCTGGCCGTGCGGGTGGCGTCCCGGCTGCTCACCGAGGGGCTGGCCGTACGCCTGGCCTTTCCCTACGGGTCGCAGGCGTGGGGCAACGCGGCGGACTGGTCGCGGCCGGAAGCCCACACGTCGGCGCTGCGGGAGACGCCCGGCGGATTCGCCGTCGAGCGGGTGCTCGACGACACGCGGTACGGCGTGGCGGTCGTGCTGCCGGACGGCGCGCAGGTGCGCGCGGAAGGGCCGCACGAGTTCCTGATCACCTCGCGTCAGCCGGTCGTCGAGCTGGTGGTGGCCTTCGGGCCCGAGCCGCCCGCCGACCTGCCCGCGTACGAGCGCGTGCTGGAGGCGTCCGAGCGGCACTGGGCGCGCTTCTGGAGCACCGGCGGCGCGCTGGACCTGTCCGGCAGCCAGGACGAGCGCGCACCGGAGCTGGAGCGCCGCGTCGTGCTGTCGCAGTACCTCACGGCGATCCACTGCGCGGGCTCCACCCCGCCGCAGGAGACCGGCCTGATGACCAACAGCTGGCGGGGCCGCTTCCA
Organism: Nonomuraea sp. NPDC049714; assembly: GCF_044465295.1. Taxonomy (NCBI): domain Bacteria; kingdom Bacillati; phylum Actinomycetota; class Actinomycetes; order Streptosporangiales; family Streptosporangiaceae; genus Nonomuraea; species Nonomuraea sp. NPDC049714. The sequence continues at coordinate 195,371 of NZ_JBITLM010000008.1, forward strand.
CCTGGAGATGCACTGGTGGCACGGCGCGCACTTCCCGCTGTGGGGGCGCGCCGAGCTGCTCGAACGCAGCCTCGGCTGGTACGACGCCATCCTGGGACGGGCCCGTGAGACCGCGGCGCGGCAGGGACTGCCGGGCGCGCGCTGGCCCAAGCAGGTCGCGCCCGACGGCCGGGAGAGCCCGAGCCCGATCGGGCCGTTCCTGGTGTGGCAGCAGCCGCACCCGATCTTCCTGGCCGAGCTGGTACGCCGCTCGACCGGCTCCCGCGAGGCGCTGACCCGGTACGCGGGCATCGTCATGGACACCGCCGCCTTCATGGCGGCCTTCCCGGTCAAGGGGCCCGGCGGTCACACGCTCGGGCCGCCGCTGGTGCCGGCGCAGGAGTCGTACGCCGAGGTCCGGGCGAACGCGGCGAACCCGACGTTCGAGCTGGCCTACTGGGCGTGGGCGCTGGAGGTCGCCCAGGAGTGGCGGCGGCTGCTCGGGCTCGAACCCGAGCCGTCCTGGTCGGAGGTGGCCGCCGGCCTGTCCAGGCCGCTGGTCCGCGACGGGGTCTACGCCGCGATGGACGCCCCGCCGTACACCGTGCCGGACGACCATCCGTCCATGCTGTACGCGCTGGGCGTCGTCCCTCCCACCGACCTGATCGAACCGGAGACGATGCGCGCGACGCTGCGGCACGTGATGGCGACCTGGCCGTGGGAGACGACGTGGGGCTGGGACTACCCGGCCATCGCGATGACGGCGACCCGGCTGGGCGAGCCGGAGACCGCGCTGGCGGCCCTGCTGATGCCCACCGCCAAGAACACCTACCTGCCCAACGGGCACAACAGGCAGACGGCGTCGCTGCCCGTCTACCTGCCCGGCAACGGCGGGCTCCTGGCGGCGGTCGCCCTGATGGCCGCCGGTTGGGACGGCAGCGGGCCGGCGCCCGGCTTCCCGACGGACGGCTCGTGGACGGTCCGCCACGAAGGGCTGCTGCCGCTGCCCTGAGTGGCCCTAGGTGTCGCGCCTCAGCCGGGCACGCCGGGTGGAGGGCAGGTCGTGGCGGCCGGACAGGAACTCCTGGAAGGCGATCTTGGCTCGGATGACCGGCCGCCGCCACCGGTCCTCCCGGTGGATGGCCGTGGCCATCTTGCGCGGCGAGCGGTCGGCGAAGAACCAGTACGCCCACGGGGAGCCGGGCCTGGCCAGCCGCACCGCGCCCACGAGCAGCAGGACGGGCACGAACAGGCCGACCAGCCCGGTCCAGATCTTGCCCTTGAGCAGCGTGATGACGGCCAGCGCGAGGTTGGCCACGACCAGCGCGGCCGGGCTCACGGGGGTGCCGTAGTCCCAGGTGAGCGGGCGCAGCCCGACGAGCAGCAGCCCGGTGACGGCGACGGCGATGAACACCGCGTCGACGGAGGTGCGGCCCTCTTCCTCCCAGTAGACGTCGTGCAGGTGCAGGATGAGCGCGAACTCGTCCAGCACGAGCGCCGACCCGACGCCGAAGACCGACGCGGCGACCGCGTAGCCCTCCTGCGAGGCGCCGGAGACGATCAGCCCGGCGACGCCGCCGACCAGCATGAGCACGACGCCGAACACCACGTGGTGGATGTGCATCTCACCCACGTTGACGTTGCGGAACCAGCCGACCTTCGCCCTGATCAGCCGCACGTTGATGCGGGTGGCCATGAAGGCCACGATGAGCGCGGCGAAGAAACAGAACAGCGGCAGCCGTCCTGTGGCGATGATGCTGTGCTCGAACCAATTTTCCATGACCTTGACATCGACTCTACGAGCCCGCTCGGACTGCTTGTCCCCATCTCGCCGTCCTGGTCTCGCTGTCCTCATCGTGTTCGGGCAAAGCTTTCAGGACAGGAACGCGCGCAGAAGCGCGGCGGTGCCCTCCAGGTGCTCGGCGACCGCACGGCGGGCGGCGTCGGGGTCACCGGCGAGGATGGCCGCCACCATGGCGCGATGCTGGGCGGCGGAGTGGTCGAGGTTGACCTGGAGCATGGGGATCGCGTCGAGCAGGTCGCTGACCCGCAGCCGTGCGTCGGCGCAGGCCGCCGCCAGCAGGGAGGAGCCGGTGAGCTCGGCGATGGACAGGTGGAAGGCGGTGTCGAGGCGTCGGTAGTCGGCCAGGGACGCCTCGTCCAGGTCGGTCAGCCGGCGATGCAGGGTGGCGCGCTGCTCGGCGGTGAGCTCGGTGGCGGCCAGCACCTGCGCGGCTCCGCACTCCACGGCCATCCGGAAGGTGAGGGCGTCCGCCAGGTCGGCCGCGCCCATGTCGGCGACGACCTGGCGCAGATCGGTCGCGCCGGGGACGGGCGGCACGTAGGTGACGAAGGCCCCGCCGTAGCGGCCGCGCCGTACATCGAGATAGCCCGCGTCCTGCAGGGCGCGGATCGCCTCGCGCAGGGTCACCCTGCTGATGCCGAGCCGGACGGCGAGCTCGCGCTCCGCGGGGAGTTTCGCGCCCGGCGCGACCAGGCCGAGTTTGATCGCCTGGAGCAGCCGTTCGACGGTCTCCTCGAAGGCGTTGCCCGCCCGCACCGGCCGCAACACCGTCATCAAACGCGTCGACTCGTCCAACGTGTCCTCGGGTCTTGACAAGCGATCCCAGCATGCACATCAATGGTCTGAGACTAGCCCAATCAACGGGCCAGATGGGAGCGACCCACGTGAGTGATCGACCGGGCGCCGGTTTCCTCACCGTCGACGAGCTGCGGGACGAGGTGGCACGGGGACGGATCGACACCGTGCTGCTCGCCCTCGCCGACATGCAGGGCAGGCTGCAGGGCAAGCGGCTGTCGGCCCGCTACTTCCTGGAGGAGGTGCTGCACCACGGCTCCGAGGGGTGCAACTACCTGCTCGCGGTGGACGTGGAGATGAACACGGTCGGCGGCTACGCGATGTCGTCCTGGGATCGCGGGTACGGGGACTTCGTGATGCGGCCGGACCTGTCGACCCTGCGGCGCGTGCCCTGGCAGGAGGGCACCGCGCTGCTGATGGCCGACCTGGCCTGGGAGGACGGCGCCGAGGTGGTGGCCTCGCCGCGGCAGATCCTGCGCAGGCAGCTCGCCCGGCTGGAGGAGCGCGGACTGCGCGCGTACGTCGGCACCGAGCTGGAGTTCGTGGTCTACGAGGACACCTACGAAGAGGCGTGGAAACGCGGTTATCGCGATATGTCGCCCGCCAACCTCTACAACGTCGACTACTCCCTGCTGGGCACGGCCCGCATCGAGCCCTTCCTGCGCCGGATCAGGCGCGACATGGAGGGCGCGGGACTCTACGTCGAGTCCGCCAAGGGCGAGTGCAACCTGGGCCAGCACGAGATCGCCTTCCGCTACGACGAGGCGCTCAGGACCTGCGACAACCACTCGATCTACAAGAACGGCGCCAAGGAGATCGCGGCCCAGGAGGGCAAGTCGATCACCTTCATGGCCAAGCCGAACGAGCGCGAGGGCAACTCCTGCCACGTCCACATCTCGCTGCGCGGCGCGGACGGCGAGCTCGTCATGGCGGGCGACGGGCCGCACGGGCTGTCCGAGCTGGGCGCCCGGTTCATCGCCGGGCAGCTCGCCTGCATGCGCGAGCTCACCCTGATGTACGCGCCCAACATCAACTCCTACAAGCGCTTCGTGCCCGGCAGCTTCGCGCCCACGGCCGTCAAGTGGGGGGTGGACAACCGCACCTGCTCGCTGCGCCTGGTCGGCCACGGCCCATCGCTGCGGGTGGAGAACCGGGTGCCCGGCGGTGATGTGAACCCCTACCTCGCGGTGGCCGCCCTGATCGCGGCCGGGCTCCACGGCATCGACGCCGAGCTGCCGCTGGAGGAGGCGTTCGCGGGCAACGCCTACGCCACGGACGCCGAGACCGTGCCGCACACCCTGCGCGACGCGCTGGCGCTGTTCGAGGGGTCCAAGCTGGCCCGCGAGTCCTTCGGCGACGAGGTCGTGACCCACTACGCCAACAACGCCAGGATCGAGTTGCAGGCCTTCGACGCTGCCGTGACGGACTGGGAGCTGTTCCGCGGCTTCGAGCGGATGTGAGCCGTATGAAGATCATCAATCCGGCGACGGAAGAGGTCGTCGCCGACGTCGAGCTCGCCGACGCCGCCGAGGTCGACCGGGCGGTGGAGCGTGCCAGGAAGGCCCAGGCTGCCTGGCGGGACGTGGCGCCGGGGCAACGGGCGCGGCTGCTGCGCGCCTTCGCGGACCTGGTGGACGCGCACGGCGAGGAGCTGGCCAGGCTGGAGGTGACCAACGCCGGTCACCCCATCGGCAACGCCCGCTGGGAGGCGGGCGCCGTACGCGACGTCCTGCACTTCTACGCCGGGGCGCCGGAGCGCAACCACGGCCTGCAGATCCCGGTGCCGGGCGGCGTGGACGTGACGTTCCAGGAGCCGCTGGGCGTGGTGGGCGTCATCGTGCCGTGGAACTTCCCGATGCTGATCATGTCGTGGGGCGTCGCGCCGGCGCTCGCGGCGGGCAACACGGTGATCGTCAAGCCCGCCGAGTGGACTCCGCTGACCGCGCTGAGGCTGGCCGAGCTGGCCCTGGCGGCGGGCCTCCCCGAGGGGGTGCTCCAGGTGCTGCCCGGGGCAGGGGAGGTCGCGGGAGCCCGGCTGGTCGAGCATCCGGACGTCGCGAAGATCGTGTTCACCGGGTCGACCGAGGTGGGCAAGCAGATCGCGGCCAAGGCCGGGGCCCAGGTCAAGCGGATCACCCTCGAACTCGGCGGCAAGTCGGCGAACATCGTCTTCGCGGACTCGGACCTGGAGAAGGCGGCGAAGGCCGCGCCGTACGCCGTCTTCGACAACTCCGGGCAGGACTGCTGCGCCCGCTCCCGCATCCTCGTGCAGGCCGGGGCCTACGACGAGTTCCTCCAGCGGCTGTCGGAGGCGGTGCGTGACATCCGGGTCGGCGACCCCCTCGACCCGGACACCGAGATGGGCCCCCTGATCAGCGCCGAGCACCTGGATCGGGTGCGCGGCTTCGTCGACGACGCGCCGTACCTGCAAGGGGCCTGCCCGCAGGGCAAGGGCTACTGGTTCCCGCCGACGGTGCTGACCTCGGCGGTCACCGACCGGGCGTTCACCGAGGAGATCTTCGGCCCGGTCGTGTCGGTGGTGCCGTTCGCCGACGAGGCAGAGGCGGTGCGCATCGCCAACGACACCCCGTACGGCCTGAGCGGCTCCATCTGGACCCGCGACGTCGGCCGGGCCCTGCGGGTGGCCAGAGCCGTCGAGGCCGGCGCCCTGTCGGTCAACTCCAACTCCTCCGTCCGCTACTGGACCCCGTTCGGCGGCTTCAAGCAGTCCGGACTCGGCAGAGAACTCGGCCCGGACGCCCTGGCGGCCTTTACCGAGACCAAGAACGTGTTCATCTCATGGGACTGAACCCGACGCAGTGAGCGGCGTGAAGGGCCGGGGAACGAGGCACTTCGCGAGGCGAATGAGGAGCGGTGGACGACCCATCAGACAGGGAGTGGAGCTATGCAGCGTTTGCAGGACCGTGTCGCCGTCATCACCGGCGCGGGCAGCGGCATCGGCCTGGCCACCGCGCGCCGCTTCGCGCAGGAAGGCGCGAAGGTCGTCTGCGTGGACATCGACGAGGAGACCGGGTCCAAGGCGGCGACCGAGGTCGGCGGGCTGTTCGTCAGGGCGGACGTGACCAGCGAGGACGACGTCGAGCGGATGTACGCCACCGCGCTCGACACCTACGGCAGCCTGGACATCGCCTTCAACAACGCGGGCATCTCCCCGCCGGACGACGACTCGATCCTGGAGACCGGCCTCGACGCCTGGCGGCGCGTCCAGGAGGTCAACCTCACCAGCGTCTACCTGTGCTGCAAGCACGCCATCGGCCACATGCGGCGGCAGGGCAAGGGCTCCATCATCAACACCGCCTCGTTCGTCGCGGTCATGGGCTCGGCCACCTCGCAGATCTCCTACACCGCTTCCAAGGGCGGGGTCCTGGCCATGTCCAGGGAGCTCGGCGTCCAGTTCGCCCGCGAGGGCATCCGGGTCAACGCCCTGTGCCCGGGGCCGGTCAACACGCCGCTGCTGCGGGAGTTGTTCGCCAAGGACCCCGAGCGGGCCCAGCGGCGGCTGGTGCACGTGCCGGTCGGCCGGTTCGCCGAGGCGTCGGAGATCGCGGCCGCGGTGGCCTTCCTGGCCAGCGACGACGCCTCGTTCATCACGGCGTCGGAGTTCCTGGTGGACGGGGGGATCTCCGGCGCGTACGTGACACCGTTGTAAGGGGAAGATGATGAAGCGGCCGTTGATCGGCATCACGTCGTACGTCGAGCCGGCGCGGTTCACGGTCTGGGAGATGACCGTCGCGCTGCTGCCGTACACCTATGTGGAGCAGGTGGTGCGGGCGGGCGGTCAGCCCGTGGTGCTGCCGCCGGCGGGCGAGCCGGCGGCACTGGTGGGGCGGCTGGACGGGCTGATCCTGGCCGGCGGGGGCGACATCGACCCCGGCAGGTACGGGGAACAGCCGCATGACCAGACCGGCTATGTCCGGAAATTTCGGGATGAGGCGGAGTTTGCGCTCATGACCGCGGCCCTCGACGCCGGTCTCCCCTACCTGGGCGTCTGCCGCGGACTCCAGGTCCTGAACGTCGCCCTCGGCGGCACCCTCCACCAGCACCTCCCGGACGTCGTCGGGCACACCGCCCACTCCCCCGCCCCCGGCGAGTTCGGCCACCTCCCCATCCGGCCCACCCCCGGCAGCCGGGTCGCCAAGGCCCTGGGCGACGGCCCCGTGACCGTGCCGCACTACCACCACCAGGCCGCCGACCACCTGGCCCCACCCCTGACGGCCACCGCCACAGCCGACGACGGCACGATCGAGGCGGTGGAACTGGACACCCACCCCTTCACCGTCGCCGTCCAGTGGCACCCGGAAGCCGCCACCGACTGCGCCCTCTTCGAAGCCCTGATAGCCGCCTGCTGATCTCAACCGGTGGGCGCCTCGTACGGTCAGCCGACCGGCCACAGCACGCTCTCGACCTGGACGGCGCCCTTGCCATGCTCCCGGTCCAGACGCTCGCGCAGCTCGTCGGTGGCCAGCCAGAGCCGCACTCTCACCACGCCCCGCGCCTCGCCGGTCGACGTACTGATCACGCCCTTCTCGCTCGCCACCCGAGCCTGGATCGCGGTCAGCTCGCCCAGGTCGCGCTCGGCCCGGCTCAGGCAGAGGGGGCCGCCCCAGACCTCCCTGATCCACGCCTCACGGCTCTGGGGGTCGCCGGTGAAGCGGAGGTTGAGCACCACGTTCATGGGCTCGTCGAAGTCGGTGGGGAAGTGCGAGCCGGGGAAGTGGCTATCTATCCAAGCGCCCGCGAACGCCTTCACCTCCGAGGCCCGCTCGACCGCCCGCTCCATCGCCTTCTGTGTCGTCCTGTCCGGCTCGACCGCGCGCCACCCGCCCTCCGGCTCGGGGCACGGGCTCTTCAGATCGTCCCGCGACGCGGGCGGCACACCATCCCGAGCCGTGGGTTCGCGGGGCGGCTCGGTGAGCGTCAGGCGGCTCCCGTCCCAGGTCCCCACGACCGCGTACCACCCCCACCGGACCCCGGACAGCGACTCGTGCGGCACGGTGTCCCAATCCCACCCCACCACGTCGGGCCCGCCGCACTGCGGCGGGTTGGAGGTGGCGACCATCTCGCACAACTGCGGCCCGTGCCCCTGGCCTTCCAGCACGGTAAGGGACGCCGTGTAGCGCGTATCCGGCCCTGATGTCCCACCGGCCGTCGGTGTCCCACCGGCCGTCGACCTCGCGGCGGGCTCGGCGGCGCAGGCGGTCAGCGCCATGGCCAGAGCGACAATTGCCGCATTCCATCTCATACACCTTCGACGCGAGGCCACGCGGACGGGTTCACGGTCATCCGGTCCCGTGGCATCCGGGCGCGACAACAGGCCCGTGACGCCACTAGGCTTGCCGACATCACCGTCGAAACCGTACGGGAGAGCGTCCTGACAGCCGGTCGGGGCCCCTGAAGGAGCAAGCCCTCCCCGCGAACCTCTCAAGGAAAAGGACCGTACGGACGAGGTGTCCTCTGGAAAGCAGGCCTGGTGGCCTCGCCGAAGGTGAAAGTCCGGCAAATCCCCGGGCGAAGCTCTCAGGCAACGACGACAGAGGGGGAGGATGATCCGTGCATCCGTCCCTGTCCTGAGGTGCGACACATGTCCCGACTCACACCGTTGAGAGACGTACACGAGGCTCTCGGCGCCACGCTGACCGACTTCGCCGGATGGCTCATGCCGTTGCGTTACGGCAGCGAGTCCGCGGAGCACAACGCGGTCCGCCACGCGGCCGGGTTGTTCGATCTCTCGCACATGGGCGAGATCTTCCTGACCGGGCCGCAGGCGGGTGAAGCGCTGGACTTCGCGCTGGTGGGTCACCTGTCGGCGATGGCGCCCGGCCGGGCCCGCTACACCATGATCGTGAACGAGCGGGGCGGGGTGCTGGACGACCTCATCGTCTACCGGCTCGGGGACGAGGAGTTCATGGTCGTGGCCAACGCCTCGAACTATGAAATGGTCGGCAATGAGCTGAAAACCCGCGCCAAATCGTACGACGTGGTGGTTGAGGATCGCTCGGACCAGTACTCACTGATCGCCGTGCAGGGTCCGCGCGCGCAGGAGATCCTCGCCACGCTCACGGACGCCGACCTGACCGGGCTCAAGTACTACACCGGGCTGCCGGGGCTGGTCGACGGGCGGCAGGCGCTCATCGCCCGCACCGGCTACACCGGCGAGGACGGCTTCGAGCTCTTCATCGCCAACCAGGACGCCGTGCCGCTCTGGCACGCGCTGACGGCAGCGGGCGAGCCGTACGACCTCAGGCCCGCGGGGCTGTCCAGCCGCGACACGCTCAGGCTGGAGGCCGGCATGCCGCTGTACGGCAACGAGCTCGGCGTCTCGCTCACCCCGTTCGACGCGGGGCTGGGCAGAGTGGTGAAATTCGACAAGCCGGGCGACTTCGTCGGCAGGTCGGCGCTGGAGGCGGTCAAGGACATCCCGCCACGGCGCCGTCTCGTCGGCCTGGTCGCGCGAGGCCGCCGGGTGCCGCGCCATGGTTACCCGGTCACCAAGGACGGTGCCGTCGTCGGCGAGGTCACCAGTGGTGCGCCATCCCAGACCCTGGGCAAGCCCATCGCGCTGGCCTACGTCGACACCGGGGTCAATGAAGGTCTGGCCGTGGACATCCGGGGCAGCCAGGAGCCCGTGGACCGGGTCGAGCTGCCCTTTTACAGGAGGAACAAGTGAGCAACATCCCTGAGGACCTGAGCTACACCAAGGAGCACGAGTGGGTGGCCGGTCTCGAGGACGGCCTCATCGCGACCATCGGGATCACGGCTTTCGCCGCCGAAGCCCTGGGTGACGTCGTCTACGTGCAGCTCCCCGAGGTCGGCTCCACCATCGAGGCGGGCGACTCCATCGGCGAGGTGGAGTCGACCAAGTCGGTGAGCGAGATCTTCACCCCCGTCGGCGGCGAGGTGGTGGAGGTCAACCAGACCCTCGTGGAGGACCCGTCGCTGGCCAACAGCGACCCTTACGGCGAGGGCTGGATGTTCCGCGTGCGCGTGGAGGGCAACGCGGAGGACCTGCTGTCCGCCGAGGAGTACGCCGCACTCACCTCTGGCGATTCCTGATCCGGCCGCCGGGGCCCGCACCGGGCCCCGGCCTTGCTGAAAGGCGCATCAATGGCGATCAGCGTCTTCGACCTGTTCAAGATCGGCATCGGCCCGTCGAGCTCCCACACCGGCGGCCCGATGGCCGCCGCCCACAAGTTCGCGCGCGGGCTGCACGCCGACGGGCTGCTCGACCGTACGACGCGCGTCGAAGTGATCCTGTACGGCTCACTCGGCCTGACCGGCAAGGGCCACGGCAGCGACAAGGCCGTCCTGCTGGGCCTGTCCGGCGAGAAGCCCGAGCTGGTGGACGTCGACACCATCGACGAGCGGCTGGCCGCCATGCGCGAGTCCGGCACCGTCAAGCTGTACGGCACCCACGAGATCCCGTTCGTCGTCGGCCAGGACCTGATCTTCGAACGCAAGATCTCACTGCCCGAGCACCCGAACGGCATGCGCTTCACCGCCCGCTCCGGCGACGGCGAGACCCTGCGCGAGAAGGTCTACTTCTCCGTCGGCGGCGGCTTCGTCGTCGACGAGCAGGCCACCGGCGCCGACCGCATCAAACCGGACGACACCGTCCTGCCCTACCCCTTCACCACCGCCGAAGAGCTCCTCAAGCACTGCTCCGCCACCGGCCTGTCGATCTCCGCCCTCATGCTGGAGAACGAGAAGGCGTTCGGCCGCACCGAGGCCCAGATCCGCGCCGAGATCCTGAACCTGTGGCAGGTCATGTCGGAGTGCGTCCGGCGGGGCATCGCCAAGGAGGGTGTCCTGCCCGGCGGCCTCAAGGTCAAGCGCCGGGCCAACCCCCTGCACCGGCGCCTGCAGAGCGAGAGCGCCGAGAAGGACCCGCTGCAGGCGATGGACTGGGTCTCCCTGTTCGCCCTGGCGGTCAACGAGGAGAACGCCGCGGGCGGCCGCATCGTCACCGCCCCCACCAACGGCGCCGCCGGCATCATCCCCGCCGTCCTCACCTACTACTCCCGCTTCACCCCCAACGCCGACGACGACGGCATCGTCCGCTTCCTGCTCACCGCCGCCGCCATCGGCGTGCTGTTCAAGGAGAACGCCTCCATCTCCGGGGCCGAGGTCGGCTGCCAGGGCGAGGTCGGCTCGGCCTGCTCGATGGCCTCCGCCGGCTTCACCGAGGTCCTCGGCGGCACCCCCGAGCAGGTGGAGAACGCCGCCGAGATCGGCATCGAGCACAACCTCGGCCTGACCTGCGACCCCATCGGCGGCCTGGTCCAGATCCCGTGCATCGAGCGGAACGCGGTCGCCTCCATCAAGGCCATCACCGCCGCCCGCATCGCCCTGCGCGGCGACGGCCGCCACCACGTCTCGCTGGACAAGGCCATCAAGACGATGCGCGACACCGGCCGGGACATGCTCGACAAGTACAAGGAGACCTCCCGCGGCGGCCTAGCGGTCAACGTCATCGAGTGCTGAAATGTACGAACCTCGAGAACCTTACAGTTCTCAAGGTTGTTCATCTAAGCTGTGGCCATGGACATCATCGCGCTCCAGGAAGCCCGCGAGAAGCTCGGCGTTCTCGTCGCACAGGTCCACCATGCTCACAAGCCGGTGACGATCACGCGGCACGGCAGGCCGGAGGCCGTCCTGCTCTCAGCTGACGACTACGCCCACCTGCAGGAGGAGCTTCGCCGTTTTCAGGATGAGGCGGACCGGCGGGTGATCCGTGAGGGAATCGCGCGGATCGAGCGCGGAGAGCCCGATCCGGAGGGTACGGTCATCGTCACAGCCAGTTCCCGTGAAGAGCTTGAGGCCAAGCTCGCCGACTCCTTGGGGCTACCTCACACATGACCCTGCGCGCCGTCATCTGGGAACCGCCTACTCACGAGATCGCCACCCAGATACCCGAACGGGTCCGGCGCCTGCTGCTCACGCTGGTAGCCGACCTTGCCACCGGCCCGATCCCGCCGAAGGACGCGCTTTCGGATGCCCACATCCCGGAGGCGTACGAGATTCACACATCGCAGCTCACGGTGAAGTTCACCATCTACGACGACGAGGTGCGCATTCTCGTACTCAGGTCCAACAGCTGACCTACCGGCGGACGTGGATGCGGACGATGGCGGCCAGGTCGTCGTCGCGGACCTCGCGTCTGATGCGGCTGACGATCTCGCGGTCCAGTTTGGCCGCCACCGAGCCCACGTCGGCCGTCGCCGGGCAGGTGAGCCTGATGCGCAGGCGGGTGGCCTCGCCGACGACCCGGACCGCCGCCCTGGCCAGGCCGTCGACGTCCTTGAGACCGACGCAGAGCATCGCCGTGCCGGTGCCCGAGCGGGCGCCGAGGCGGCCCCAGCCCAGGCTGAGCAGCAACCAGCGGAGGGTCACGAACGCGAGCACCAGCAGGGCCAGCGCGATCGCCCACAGCGCCCACTGCTGCTCGGCGACGGCGTGGGCGGTGCGCTCCGGCAGCACCTTGGCCCGGGGCGGCAGCCCGTCCAGCTTGTCCTGGCCGCGTAGCCACGCGTAGGTCCCGGCGCCCAGCAGCAGCGCGCCGACCACGGCCAGGCCGACCCGGTTGCCGGCGTACTGCCTCATCACAGCCCCTTCCTGCGCAGCCTTACGACGACCTCGCACGTCTCCAGCGTGCCCACGCCGGCCAGCCGGTCACCCACGGCCGTGCCGACCTGCTTGAGCATCGAGCCGGAGCTCTCCGGGCCGGTCACGACGGTGACCTCGATCCTGCGTCTGCGCAGCCGTACCCGCGCTTTGTGCACGCCGTCGACCTCCTGGGCGACGGCCCGCAGCGTACGGCGGAGACCGACGCGGGTGATGCCGACCACGATGAGCGGGTCGGTCGTCTCGACCGGCACCAGCCGGGAGCGGCCCGGCACCAGCGCGAGCAGCAGCAGGATGCCGCCCACGCCGGCCAGGGCGAGCGCGACGGGAGACAGCTCGCTCCACGAGGACTTCGACGCCCATGCCACGGCCTCGTCGACCGGCACCCAGCCGAGCCGCTTGCCCAACAGCGCCGACACGATCTCCACGGTGGTCAACCCGAGCCCCGCGGTCAGCAGGGTCGCCACGAGCACCGCCGCCGGGGTGCGTGCCGGTCTGAGCGCTCGCCTGGACCTGCGGAGCGGGGTGTCCTGCGCGGCGACGGCCGCACCGGGCAGTATCTGCTGGAGCGTGGTCATCACAACGATCAGAGGTACACGGACCCGGTGGCCACTCGACCGCCCCCTCGCCGCCCGTTTGCTAGATCCTTACGGGCGCGACGGCCAATATGAATCTGTCTCATATTCATCTACGCTGCTGGCATGGACGACCGCCGGCGCTACGACAGGGCGACCGCGGCTCTTGAGCCGCCGTTCGCCATCCTCGACCTGGAGGCCTTTCACGCCAACGCCGCCGCTCTGGTACGACGCGCGGCCGGCAAGCCGATCCGGGTGGCGACCAAGTCGATCCGCTCACGGCCGCTGCTGGAACGCGTGCTGGCCATGGACGGCTTCCGTGGCCTGATGGCCTTCACCCTGCCGGAGGCGCTCTGGCTGGCGGAGCGGGGGTTCGATGACATCCTCGTGGCCTATCCGACGGTCGACCGGGAGGCCCTGGCCACGCTGGCGAGCAACGCCGAGGCCGCGGGGCGGATCACCCTGTCGGTGGACTCCACGGAGCAGCTGGCGTTCATGGACCATGCCGTGGCCGGGGTCCAGCCACGCCACGAGATCCGCATATGTATCGACATCGACGCCGGATTTGTCGCCCTTGGTGGGAAATTTCGGGCGGGTGCGCTTCGCTCGCCCGTCCGCGACGCCGACCAGGCGGCGGCCCTGGCCACCGACATCGCCAAACGCCCGGGGTGTCGCCTAGTCGGGCTCCTGGCCTACGAAGCGCAGATCGCCGGAGTCGGCGACGCCCCGCACACCGGCGCCGCCCGCGCCCGCGCGATCAGGCTCATGCAGGCCCTGTCGGCCAGAGAGCTGATCGTACGGCGCGGCCGCATCGTCAACGCCGTCCGCCAGATCGCCGACCTCGAATTCGTCAACGGCGGCGGCACCGGCTCCGTCGAACGCACCGTACGCGAGAAGGCCGTCACCGAGGTCGCCGCCGGATCAGGGCTCTTCCACCCGCGCCTGTTCGACTTCTACAGCCGCTTCACCGGCCGGCCCGCGGCCCTGTTCGCCCTGCCGGTGGTCCGCCGCCCCGCCCCCGGCACGGTCACCGTCCTCGGCGGCGGCTACCTCGCCTCCGGATCCGCCGGGCCCAGCCGGCTCCCCCAGCCGTACCTTCCCGCCGGCCTGCGCTACGCGCCGGACGAGGGCGCGGGCGAGGTGCAGACCCCCCTGCTCGGCCGGCCCGCCGAAGACCTCCGCGTCGGGGACCGGGTCTGGTTCCGGCACGCCAAGGCGGGCGAGCTGTGCGAACGCTTCGACACCCTCTACCTGGTGGAGAACGACACCGTCACGGAGTCCGTCCCCACCTACAGAGGCGAGGCCCGGACCTTCCTCTGACGGCCCTCTGACGGCCCTCTAACGGCGACGGCGGCGCCACAGCGCGATGGCCGCGCCCACCACCAGCACGGCGCCCAGCCCGATCAGCACCGGCGCCAGGTTGGGCGGCTCCTCGTCCCACAGCCGCTCCGGGTCGTCGCCGAACTCCACCGGCCGTGACCTCATCCCCAGGGCGTCGCTCACCGAGATCGCCAGACCCTCGGCCCGGGACCGCACATCCGCCACCGTGCGCCCGGCCACGCGCTTGGGGCTCACCCGGTCGGCGATGGCGTCGACCGTCTGCGCCAACTCAGCTCGCGTCCGCGCGATCCGCCGCTCCAACTCGTCGGGATCGGTGTCAGCCATGGCTCTCCTCTCGACCGCGCTCCTGGTCGTGCCCGCGCCGTCATGCGGGCACTGCCCGCTGTTGTCGTGATCAGTCTGTCAGGTCGGCACGACGTACGGCACCGCGGGCGGCCAGGTAGGTTTTCCTGGAAAAACACTGGAGGACCCATGACCGACACGAAGCTGGCGCCCGGCGACGCCGCACCCGACTTCACCCTGCCCACCGCGGACGGCGGCGAGGTCTCCCTCGACTCCTACCGCGGCAAGCGGGTGATCCTCTATTTCTACCCCGCCGCGATGACCCCCGGCTGCACCAAGCAGGCCTGTGACTTCCGCGACAACCTCGGCCAGCTCACCGCCGAGGGCTTCGTCGTCCTCGGCGTGTCGAAGGACAAGCCGGCCAAGCTCGCCAAGTTCGCCGAACACGACGCGCTGACCTTTCCGCTGCTGTCGGACCCCGAGCTGGCGATTCATCAGGCGTACGGCGCGTACGGCACCAAAAAGCTCTACGGCAAGGAAGTCGTGGGCGTCATCCGCTCCACCTTCGTCATCGACGCCGACGGCAAGATCGAGCAGGCCCTCTACAACGTGAAGGCCACCGGACACGTGGCGAGCCTGAAGAAGAAGCTCGGCCTGTCCTGATCCCCGGCTGCGGGCCCGACCTCCGGGCCCGCAATACTGGTAGCGCCGCACAATCGGAGGGCTAAACTATTTGAGGCCCCCTCGGCGGGGACTGCGCGGGCGTGGCGAAATGGCATACGCGGCAGGTTTAGGTCCTGTTGGTGGAGACACTGTGGGGGTTCGAGTCCCCCCGCCCGCACATCTATCCGATCGAGGCGCCACGGTTCCGACCGGCGTATGTCGCCGTCTGCGAATGGCAGTTCGGGCACAGCAACCTCAGGTTTTCCCGCCGGTTGTCGAGCGGGTCGCCATTGATATGGTCCACTTGCAGTGTCAGCGACGCGCCCTGCCACGTGTCTCCGACCCGGCATTTCTCACAGACCGCAGGGATCCCGATGCGTCCGAGAAGGCGGCGAAGCATCGCCCCCCGACTGCGACCAGATCCGGGGGGACGCAGCACCAGGAGTTTCGCCGGATCGCTCTGGAGACCTGTCGTACGGGAGTCCGTGAGCTCGCGCCCGAAATGTGAGGTGTCAATCTCATGGCGCGCGACACAACGGAGCACGCGCCTCCGATTCGTTTCATTGACCGGCAATCGCAAGCGACGCATCGTGTCAGCCACCGAGCAGGACGCGGCGACGGCGGCCCTGACAGCCTCCGAGTCCAGGTGGATCCGCTGGAAACCAGCCGGCTCCGCGATCCCGAAAGCGCGCAGCTGCCGGCGCACATCCTCGCGAACTCTCCCGCACTCGGTCACTCCGAGTCGCCGCAGGATCTCACGCATGCTCTTGGCGCCGCCTGCGACCTCTTCGAGAACAGCGCGTTCGAAGCGCTCGCAGTGGACAGGCTGAGACGCAGGCTCGTGCGAGAAGTGCGACGTGTCGATCCCCTCGGCCTTGATACGTCTGCTGATGTGCGAATGCGCTCCGCCACTTCGCCGTATCTCCAGGTGATCGAGAACGCCATTGACGCTTGTCGAAGCGGCCACCGCCTCGGACAGAAGATCCGCAGTGTACTTTATTCGGGAGGTGCGCCGGAAATGCGACGTGTCGAGACCCAGCTCATCTATTCTCCGCCGAATTCCAGCGCGCCGGCCGCCTGAGTTGTTGAGCCCCAGCGATGACAGGACTTCTGCTATCGAGCGCGCCTGCCTCACGCATCGGGCCAGCTCCTCCATGGTGACATCGCCGTACGACATGCGGGCAGCCTAGGCAGGCGCACTGACATTTCCCGATGACAGGAAATCGGCGCGGATTCCGTAAGATGAAAAATGGTTAATTAACCAGATTGGCCGGTTGTTCGCCTCTGGCGAATTGGCCGATCTGGGTGGCCGCTACCTTCCAGGCGCGTTCATCGGCCTCGGGGACGCTGCCCGCCACGTGTGGGGTGATCAGGACGCCCGGTGAGTGCCACAGCGGGTGGTCCGAGGGCAGGGGCTCGGGGTCGGTGACGTCGAGGATGGCGCGCAGGCGGCCGGACCGGGTCTCGGCGAGCAGGGCCTCGGTGTCGACGACGCCGCCGCGCGCCGCGTTGACGAGGATGGCGCCGTCTCGCATCCTGCTCAGGAAGTCCTGGCCGGCCAGGTGGCGGGTGTCGGCGGTCAGGGGGAGCATGAGGGCCACCACGTCGTGGGCGGGCAGCAGGCGCGGCAGGTCGTCCATGGCGCGGACGTCGTGGCGGGCGCGGCGGGCGACCATGGTGATCTCGACGCCGAAGGGCTCCAGGTGGGTGCGGAGCCGAGTGCCGAGGTCGCCAGCGCCGAGGATGAGGATCCTCTTGCCGGCCAGGGTCTCCGTCGGGCGCGGGTGCCAGCGGGCCTCGGCCTGGTTGGCCACATAGGTCGGGAGGCCACGGTAGACGGCGAGGAGGGTGGCGACCGTCCACTCCGCCACCGCGAGGCCGTGCGCGCCTCGGGCGCTGGAGAGGGCGACCTGGTCGGGGAGGCGGCCGGACAGCTGTTCGGTGCCGGCGCTGAGGGTCTGGACCAGGCGGAGCGAGGGAAGCTCCGTCACCAGGGCGAGTACGCGGTCCAGGGGGCGCGAGGGGACGACCATGACCTCGGCGTCCGAGGCTTCCGCGGGCAGCGGAGCCGTGACGTCGTAGAGGACGGGGCGGACGCCGGGCACGGCGGACAGGGCGGCGAGCCCGAGCTTCTGCGGCACAAGGGCCACCATGTCGCCGTTGTGCGTCTCTGACATGCGATCCCCTGGTTTCCGACGGCCGGCGTCACGTTCGTTCGCCTTGCGGGGAAACCTTAGCCCGTGCGGGTGGGGACGGGAGTGGCGAGGGTGGGCGTCGGCTTGGGAGGGCTGATCGACGACCCGTCGCTGGGCAGGGGCATCGGGTACGGGGCCGGATGGCGGCAGTAGGTGCCGCCGGGGACGGGCCGGCAGGCCGGGTGGTGAGGGGCGCGGTAGTCGGGCTGGAGGGGGCCGTAACGACGGTCCAGGGCCGGCCGCTCCCAGCTTCTGTAGGCATCGTGGGAGGTGAGGCTGCCGATCAGCAGGACGGCGCTGCCGCCGATCAGGCAGCCGACGATGAGGCCGATCAGGCCGGCGCCGATGATCTGGGCCGGCTTCTGACGGACGAAGTCCCGCCAGGAGCCAGGTTCCGGCGGCCGAGGTCCCGCCCATCCGGGGGCCGTGAAACCACTAGGCATGGGACCACCGGTGGACGTGGGACCACCGGGCACGGGACCACCGGGCCCGCCCGTCGCACGCCCGCCCTGAGCGAAATCGCCGGCCGCGTGGCCGGCCGCCGCGGGCCCGGCCATCGCGTGACCGCTCGTCGCATCGCCCGGCCTGGGACCGCCCTCCGCGTGACCGCCCTCTGCGGGATCGGCCGGCGTGTGGGCGCTGATCGTTGGGTCGTCCGCCGTCGTGCCGCTCGCCGTGGGTCTGTCCGTAGGTGAGGGGGAGACGTCGTGGGCGGGGTCCGGGGAGGGAGATGTCCGTGTGTCGTCGGACGCGCTCTGCGCGGCCCCCTCTTCGTGAGACGGGTCGCGCGGCGCCTCGCCACGCGACCCGTCTTCACGATCATGATCCGCCATCACGATCTCCCTTTACTCGCCCCGAGAGGCGCACCCAGGTACAAGATTGGCCTACCACTCGTAAGACCCGTGTAAGACCAGGGTCGTAGGCAAACATCCGCCTCAAGACTGACCAACCTCTCCCCATCCATACGTATCGTGATGATGTGTTCGGCAGGGTACGGGCGTGGTCCACGCGCCATGGGAAGCTGATGGACGCCCTGCGGGTGACTCCTCTGGCTCTGCTGTGCCTGTTACCGCTGGCCACGTACATCGACGCGCCGTCGAGTGGCTCGATGCCGCCGTTCAGCGTGCCTGTGTATCTGGGCGTCAGCCTGGCGTTGCTGCTGCCCCTGCTGTGGCGGGGGCGTCCGCTGGTGGTGTTCGCGGTCGTCTCGCTGATCAGCTTCGGTCAGTGGCTGGCGGAGTCGGGGGTGCTGCCGGCCAATCTGGCGGTGCTGGTGGCGTTGTGGTCGGTGGCCTACCGTGCCTCCTTCCGCTGGTCGCTGGCCGCCATGCTGGTGGCCGAGCTGGGGGTTTTCCTGGCCCTGGTGCAGTGGGACACGGCCACGCTGGGCATGTTCACCAGCGGTTCGATCTTCGTGGTGACGGTCTGGCTGACGGGCCTGTACGCCAACACGCGCAGGCGCTATCTGGAGAGCCTGGAGGAGCGGGCGATGCGGGCCGAGTTCGAGCGCGACCAGCAGGCCCGGATGGCGGCCGCCGCCGAGCGCGCCCGGATCGCCAGGGAGCTGCACGACGTGGTGGCGCACAATGTCAGCGTGATGGTGGTGCAGGCCGACGGCGCGGGCTACGCCATCGACGGCGATCCCGAGCAGGCGCGGCTGGCCGTACGCAACATCTCCAAGACCGGGCGTGAGGCGCTCGCCGAGATGCGCAGGCTGGTCGGGGTGCTGCGGGAGGACGAGAGCACCGAGTACACCCCGCAACCCGGGCTCGCGCAGTTGGAGGAGCTGGTGCGGGGCGCGGGCGTGCCCGCGCGGCTGCAGGTCGTGGGCACGCCGGCGGAGCTGCCCGAGGGCAAGCAGCTCGCTGTTTACCGGATCGTCCAGGAGGCGCTGACGAACGCGCTCAAGCACGGCGGCCCCGGCGTACGGGCGCTGGTCGAGCTCCGCTACTCCATGTTCGAGCTGGTGGTGCGGGTGACCGACGACGGGCGGGGCGCGGCGGCGGCGCTCGCGTCCGGCGGGCACGGGCTGGTGGGGATGCGGGAGAGAGTCACCATGTACGGCGGAGCGGTCACGGCCGGGCCGCGAGCGGGCGGCGGCTTCGAGGTGCTGGCGAAACTGCCGATGCCCGAGGCCAGGGCCGCGTAGAGCCTGCGAGGAGCGGCCAGTGATACGCGTGATGCTCGTCGATGACCAGGAGTTGCTGCGTGCCGGGTTCAGGATGGTGCTGGGCGCGCAGCCCGACATCGAGGTGGTGGCCGAGGCCGGGGACGGGCTGCGGGCGATCGAGGTGCTGAAGGACGTCGAGGTGGACGTGGTCCTCATGGACGTGCGGATGCCGAGGATGGACGGCGTCGAGGCGACCCGGCACATCACCGGGCCGAAGGTGCTCATCCTGACGACGTTCGACCTGGACGAGTACGCGTTCGCCGCGATCAAGGCGGGGGCCTCCGGGTTCCTGCTCAAGGACGTGCCACCCGCCGAGCTGCTGAGCGCCATCCGGTCGGTGCACGCCGGTGACGCCGTGGTGGCGCCGACCACGCTGAAGCGGATGCTCGGCAGGTTCGCCACCTACCTGCCGTCGGCGGCCCCGGCCGCGACCGCCGAGCTCACGCCGCGCGAGCGGGAGGTGCTGCTCATGGTGGCGCGGGGCCGCTCCAACCTGGAGATCGCGGCCGAGCTGGAGGTGGCGGAGGCGACGGTGAAGACGCACCTGGGCCGGGTGCTGGCCAAGCTGGGGGTCAGGGACCGGGCGCAGGTGGTGGTGTACGCCTACGAAGCCGGGCTGATCGTGCCGTCGCATCGGCCGAACGGCTGACGCGGGTCATCTGACGGCCTACACAAAGTCCCTCCTCAAGGCCCACAGAACTCGAAATTTCCGGCCATAGCGTGAGTCGCGGTCAAGAACAACAAGGAGCGAACGTGACTCTCACCGAAACCTGGCGACAGGCCCCACCCGCCGTGCTGGCCCAGGCCCTGACGAAGGTGTACGGCCAAGGCGACGCACAGGTGCACGCACTGCGCGAGGTGGACGTGGCCTTCGCCACCGGCGCCTTCACCGCGATCATGGGCCCGTCCGGCTCGGGCAAGTCGACGTTGATGCACTGCCTCGCCGGGCTCGACACCGCCACCTCCGGCACGGTGCACATCGGTGACGTGGAGGTGACCGGGCTCGGCGACAAGCAGCTCACCCTGCTGCGCCGTGAGCGGATCGGCTTCATCTTCCAGGCGTTCAACCTGCTGCCCACGCTGACCGCCGAGGAGAACATCCGCCTGCCGCTGGAGATCGCGGCACGCCAGCCGGACCAGCTGCTGTTCGACCGGGTGATCGACACCGTCGGGCTGAGGGACCGGCTGGGCCACCGGCCGGCCGAGCTGTCCGGTGGCCAGCAGCAGCGCGTCGCCGTGGCCAGGGCGCTGATCAGCAAGCCGCAGGTGATCTTCGCCGACGAGCCGACCGGCAACCTCGACTCGCGCAGCGGGGCGGAGGTGCTGTCGTTCCTGCGGACGTCCGTGCGGGAGCTCGACCAGACCATCGTCATGGTCACGCACGACCCGATGGCCGCGTCGTACGCCGACCGGGTGGTGTTCCTGCGTGACGGCGCGCTGGTCACCGAGATCACCTCGCCCACGCCGCAGTCCGTGCTGGACACGCTGATGAAGCTGGAGGCCTGACGTGGTGAAGACGGCCTGGGCCGGGCTGCGCGCGCACAAGCTGAGGCTGCTGCTCACCTCGCTGGCGATCGTGCTGGGGGTGGCGTTCATCGCGGGCACGTTCGTGCTGAACGACACCATCCAGGCAGGGTTCGGCCAGCGCGTCACGGCCGACGCCGAGAAGGTGGCGGTGGCCGTACTGCCTGGAGGGCCTGACAACAAGACGATCGCCCCGGAAACGCTGGACCGGGTGCGCGGCGTCGCGGGGGTGCGGGAGGCGCAGGGGCTGCTGCGCGGGCCCGCGCCGCTGCTGGGCAAGGACGGCAAGACAGCCGGGGACATGCCGACCACGGCCGTGTCGATCGTGCCGGGAGCGCTGGACCGCACCACGATCGTCACCGGCACCGGCCCGGGATCCGACGACCGGGCGGCCGTGCTCGACAAGAACACCGCCGAGGCCCAGGGGTTCCGGCTCGGCGACACGATCACGGTGCTGGACGCCAAGCAGCGCAAGCACACCTTCAAGCTCGTCGGCACCCTCGATCCCGGACTCGATCAGCAGCTGTCCTACACCGGCGTGGTCGGGTTCACCATGGCGACGGCGCAGCGGATGACCGGCGAGAAGGGCTTCCAGGAGATCGACGTCGCGGGCGCCGATCCCGTACGGCTGAAAGAGGCCGTCGCGGCGGCCGTCGGCGGCGCGCACGTGGTCAAGACCGGGACGGAGCTCGCCGCCGACCTGGCCAAGCAGGCCGGGGTGGAGATAGAGGTGCTGACCATCGGCCTGCTGATGTTCGGGCTGGTGGCGATGCTGGTGGCCACGCTGGTCATCTACAACACCTTCAACATCCTCGTCGCCCAGCGCACCAGGGAGATGGCGCTGCTGCGGTGCATCGGCGCGACGCGTGGCCAGGTGTTCGGCTCGGTCCTGATCGAGTCGGCGGTGGTCGGGCTGGTCGCCTCGGCGCTCGGCCTGGCCGCCGGGTACGGCCTGAGCGTGCTCACGCTGGCGGTGCTCGCCGCGTTCGAGGCGCCACTGCCGACGGACGCGGCGGTCACGCTCACGCCCGCAACGATCGCGATCGGCCTGGTACTCGGGCTCGTGGTGACCGTGGGTGCGGCGGTGCTGCCGGCCCGCACGGCCACCCGGGTCGCGCCGATCGCGGCGCTGCGCACGCAGGTGGAGGAGCAGACGTTCCGCGCCGGGGCGCTGCGCGTGGTCTTCGCGTCGCTGTTCCTGCTCGCGGGGCTGGGCGCGGCCGGCGTCGGCGCGCTGGCGCTGCCTCCCGGCGAGGACAGCTCGCTGTTCGTGGTGATGGCGGGTGGCGTGCTGACCTTCCTCGGGGTGCTGATCCTCGGACCGGTGCTGGTCAAGCCGATGAGCGCGCTGATCGGCTGGATCCCGGCCAAGCTCTTCGGCGTGCCCGGCCGGCTGGCCGTGGACAACTCCGGGCGCAACCCCAAGCGGGCCGCGACCACGACGGTGGCGCTGACCATCGGCGTGACGCTCATGACGCTGATCTCGGTGGTCACGGCGTCCACCCGGGCGACGGTGACGGTCAAGCTGGACGAGCAGTTCCCGGTCGACTACCAGCTCATCACCCAGGAACGCGACGCCACCATCCCCCGGACCATCGGCGAGGAGCTCCGGGGCAAGCCGGAGCTGGCGGCGGTGCTGCGGATCCGCGACACCCGGGCGTCGGTCGGCGGCATCAAGACCCAGGTCGGAACGTACAACGGGCCGATCGAGCCAGAGGTCCTGTCGGGCTCCATGCGGGACTTCGGGGCCGGCCAGGCGATCCTGGCGGACCACGCGGCCACCGATTTCGGCGTCAAGGTGGGCCACACGGTGTCCGTCAAGACCGAGCAGGCCGGGACGGTGCCGCTCAAGGTGGTGGCCATCGTCGACGCGGAGTCGCCGCTGCCGACGCTCACCATGGCCGAGCCGCAGTTCGAGGAGGCGTTCGGCGTGCTTGACGACAGCCTGGTGCTGCTCAACATCGGCGAAGGCGTCGCACCCGGACAGGCGCGCATCGTGGTGGACGCCGCGACCGCCGCGTACCCGACGGTCCAGGTGCAGAGCTCGACCGAGGTACGCGGGCAGTTCGACGAGACGCTCGACATGCTGTTGATGATCATTACGGGCCTGCTGGGGCTGGCCATCCTGATCTCACTGCTCGGCATCGCCAACACACTGTCCTTGTCGGTGTACGAACGGACCAGGGAATCGGCGTTGCTCCGGGCGCTCGGGCTGACCAGGCCCCAGTTGCGGCGCATGCTCTCGGTGGAGGCACTGGTGCTCGGGCTGATCGGGGCGCTGGTGGGAGTGGTGCTCGGGGTGTCGTTCGGGTGGGCGGCCTCGCGGGCGTTGATGGACGGAGCGGTCTTCTCCGCGTCCGCCGGGCAGATCGGGCTGTTCGTGGTGCTCTCGGGGCTGGCGGGGGTGGTGGCCGCGATCCTGCCCTCCCGGCGGGCGGCCAGGGCCTCGATCGTCGGCTCGCTGGCTGCGGGGTGATCGGTGGGCTCGGTATTGATGCCCTCGAATCCGATTTATGGCGATAAATCCGGATAGATGTAGGTGTGACGCCGCCGGGCCCGGCCCGGCGGCACCATGCGGAGGCCGGGCGTCCACGGGGGCAACGCCCGGCCCTGCGCAATCCCGCCCAAGATCCCCCGGGCCGCTGCCGGCCTGGCCATGACGACTCCGCCTCGCGATCAGGCGAGCGCCGCAGGCACGAGCCTCGGCCGAAGGATCCGCTGAGCCGGAACGCACTGCCTTCGTCAGCGGGTCCGGTGGCCGGGCCACAGCTCGGCCACCGTCTCCGGGTCGAGCAGGGGGCGGGCCGCCACCTCGCCCGTGCTGCCGTCGATCACGATGCAGCCGCCCCCCACCGCGTCCGGCAGTCTCACCGGGTCATCGGGCTCCAGCTCGCGGACCCAGGCGACATATCCCTCATCGAACCCGTAAATCCCCACCGAGTACGTCGCGTCCGCCGGCCGCACACCGTTGAAGTACTCCTCCGCCAGCGCCCGCGCCTGGTCCATGTTCATCGTGACTGTCCCTGCCTGTCGAGGACGACGCAGAACACCCCGGTCACCGTGGTGTACGGCGGCTCCACGGCCATGTGACCGCGCTGCGCGTCTATCCAGATCACCTCACCGTGGGAGTTGACCGCGTTCCACGCGTGCGTCCCGCCGCCGGGCCAGCGCACCACGATGACCGCACAGGCCCCGTGCCCGGCCTCCCGCAGCCGCCGCGCCACCATCGGGTACGCGTGTCTGCCCTGCCCGGCGTGCTGGAACCGCTGCCCCACCCAGCGTTCCATCCGCGCCGCGCTCCCGGCCTCACCGGTGATCAGCGGCCTGCCGATCTTGTCGTACTCGGGCATCCTCGGGGCGGACGCGGCCGGCTCTCCGTGCCAGGTGGACACCACGGCCAGCGCACAGTCGGCGGCGTTCGACGCCCGGAACGGATCGTCCGCCGGCCCGCCCCCATTGATCAGCCGAACCCAGGTGCCGCGCGGGTCAGGGAACCGAGCGCCCGGCGTCACGGCCGCCACCAGGTCCCGCTGCACCTGCGGGTCCGGCGCCACCAGCCCACCCGGCACACCGTACGGCCTGCTGTCGGCGAGCTTGGGCGGCCGATGCGGCCAGTCGAACCAGTCGTACGCGGCGGTGCCGCCTGCCCTCCCCCAACTCCCCGGGGCCACTGAACCGCCCCCACCCGTAGCCGGGCAACCGGCGTCAGCCGGGACCTCCACGGAAGACCCGGACGATGCCCCGGAGGCCCGCCCGTTTCCTGCAACGTCAGCCCGCCCCCCGCCGAAGGCGTCAGCCCGCCCATTCCCGGCAACGCCGGCCCGGCCGTTGCCGAAAGCGTCAGCCCGCCCGCCGTCCGAAACGCCGGCCCGGCCGTCAGTGTGGGCCGTCCCAGCTCCCGGCGTGGAGAATCGCGTCACCGTTCCCGGGGCTTCATTCGGAGCGGGCGCCTGATGGCCCGGCCCGTCGGCCGTTCCCGGTGCTGCTGTCCCTCCCGGGCCACCAACCGCCATGTCCGCCGCCCTGGCTGCCGAACGCCCGTCGGCAGGCGTACCGCCTCGACCAGACGCCTGGCTTCGAACGGGCGCACCGCCCCAACCGGCAGCACCGTTCGGCGCGGGAACGTCAGCGAGGGAACCCGACTGAGCAAAGGAGCCGTTCTGCGTGAACGGGCCGACCAGTGAGGGACTACCGACCCCAGCAGAGGAGCCCGTCTTACCCGAAGGACCCGCCTGAGAGCCGTTGCCCCCCTGAGCAGACGGGCCGCCCTGGAGGGAAGGGCCAGGCTGGTCTACCTGGCCGGACGAACCGCCCAGGGGAGAATCGCCACCCTGTGCGGACGACCCAACCCCAGCGGACGAACCGCCCGGTCGAGAGTCTCCGATCCGGACAGATGGGCCGATCTGAGGAGAAGTGCCGGCCTGGGCAGGGGAGGCCACTTGTGCGTAGGGGCCAACCCTGGGGAAGGCGCGAGCATACGCAGCGGGGTCGGCTCCTGGAGCAACCCGCTGGTCGCCGGCACTCCCCTGTGCGGCAGCGCCTCTGTGAGCAGCGCTGGCGGTGGCAGCTTCGCCGAAGCCTGGAGTTACGCTCCCGACCTGGGCTCCGGCTTGCCGAGGAGCGCCAGAGGCGGAGGCTGTCGCGGCGCTGGACGTTGCTGGCATGCCCTCGGACTGCGAATGTCCCAGGGGTTCTCGCGACGACACCCCCGTCGTGGCGTTTTCGCGAGACATATCGCCTGGTGCTGCGTTTCTTCGCGAACTGTCCGCGTGTGGATGTTCACGGGATGCGGCTTGGGGAGCTGAAGCCTCGACCGGCCAGGATCCGTTCGAGGTCACGCCTTGCTGCGAGCTCCCAGAACCTCGGGGCCTCGTGTACTGCTGGGGAGCCTCGGCCTCCTGCGGCCTTGCGCACTGGTGCGGGGTCTCGGAGCGCTGAGGCATCGTGTGCTGAACGCTGCCGGTCTGGTGAGAACCGGCACGCTGGTGGGCGCTACCGGGCTCTTGGGACGTGCTCGGAGCGGGCCAGTGAGGCAGGGCCTTGGACATGGCCGACGGCATCGCAGCTCGGTGCGGGGCGGGCGGTGGTGCGTGATCACCTGATGGTGCCGCCCGCCGGGCTGGGCCCTGATCAGGCTCATCGCGGAGTCCTGGTCCTCGTGCCGCAGCCGTATCCGGCGTCATCGGGCTCGAAGGGCCTTCAGGTCCTTCGAGCAGCGAGGGGTCCGGCCTGGCCCCGTTCCTGAACTGGCCATGGGGTAGCAGGCCGTCAGGAGGCTGGGCGTTGGGGAACGAGCCGCCTGAAAGGTGGTCGTCCTGAGGTCGCGAGTCCGGGGCTTGGCCGTCAGAGGTCAGGCCACCTCGCCACCGGCCGTCCGCCCGTCGCCATTGCGGCCCCTGCTCCGGCTCCTGTCCGTGCATGCCCTGCTCTGCCCGGCCCTGACCTCCGGGACCTTGACCTCCCGGTCCTTGCCCTTGTGGGGTGTGCCTGGCTGAGTGCTGGGCGTTGGAGCGCCGGCGGTTCGATGGCTGGTCGGTCTGTAGGTGGTCGCGTGGGCGAGGGCCGCCCAGCGGATTCTGGGCGGTCGGCGGGGATGGGCGGGTGGGTGCAGCCGGACCGGTGCGGGTTGGACCGGTGCGGGTCGGATCGGTGCGGGTGGAGTCGGTCGGGTCGGTAGGTGTGGAGTTGGTCAGGTCGGTGGGTGTGGAGTCGGGTGGGTCGGGGGTCGCGGCGCGCTCGTAGTCGAGCCATCTGACCCCGTCAGCGACCACGGGGTTGTACTGCCCCTCGGGAAGGACCCACCGGACGCTGGACTTTCGGTCGCGGAACACGTCCTGCCTCCTGTCATACTCGACGACCGATCGTAGGGGCGGCCACCACGAGGAAGAGGCAGAGTCAGGAAGATTCTCGGCCAGTACTGATGCCCGTACCAGCACAAACGCGGAGAACAGCGGGCCAACGAGGTCAGGTGGCGTGGACCGTGATGGTGTGCCAGCCGGTGGCGCCGTCGGGGGCGACCGAGGTGCGTTCCTCCGGCTGGGTGCGGCCGGCCGCGTCCGTGGCGCGTACCTCGATGGTGTGGTCGCCGGGGGTGGCGTCCCAGTCGAGCGCCCACTGCCGCCAGGTGTCCGGGCCCGGCACCTGGGCCAGCTTCGCCTTCAGCCACTCGCCCCGGTCGACGCGGACCTCGACGGCGGACAGGCCGGTGTGCTGGGCCCAGGCGACGCCGGCGATGGTGGTGCGGCCGGCGGTGACCTTGGAGCCGGGCAGGTCGATGCGGGACTGGACCTTGATGGGGCCTCTGGCCGCCCAGCCGCGTGGCGTCCAGTACGCCTCATCGGTGTCGAACCTGGTGACCTTGAGGTCCACGACCCACTTGGTGGCCGAGACGTACCCGTACAGACCCGGCACCACCTGCCGCACGGGGAAGCCGTGGTCGACGGGAAGGGCCTCGCCGTTCATGGCGATGGCGAACAGGGCGTCGCGGCCGTCCATGACGACGTCCAGCGGGGTGCCGCAGGTGAAGCCGTCGGAGGAGGTGGACAGGAGCATGTCGGCGTCGGACCGGACGCCGGCCTCGCGCAGCACGTCGGCCATCCGGACGCCGAGCCACCGGGCGTTGCCCACGTACGGCCCGCCGACCTCGTTGGAGACGCAGGCGAGGGTGATGTCGGCCTCGGTGAGAGGGCGCTTGAGCAGGTCGTCGTAGGTGATCTCGATGGGCCGGTCCACCAGTCCGTGGACGCGGAGGGTCCAGGTCCGCGGGTCGACCTGGGGCACGATGAGCGCGGTGTCGACCCTGTAGAAATCCGCATTTTTCGTGACAAAGGATGACAGGCCGTTGAGCTTGAAGTCCACGCCGGGCGGCAGCGCGGGAAGCGGCTGAGCAGGCGCGGGCAGGGCCACGCCGACCCTGGCGGCGTCCACGGCCTGCTGCCCGGCGAGGGTTCGTCCCAGCACCGTCGTGGCGCCCGCGACCACGACGCCGCCGGCGAGCCCGGTGATCAGCCGCCGCCGGTCGAACACGTACGCCTCACGACCCGCCCGCATGACGGCCGGCCGCTCAGGCTCGGCGGGCTCAGGCTCGGCGGGCTCAGGCTGGGCGGGCGACGGCGACTCGACGGCCCCGGCGCGGGCTCGCCCCATCAGCCAGACGAGCGCCAAGGCCCCCACCCCGACCCCGGCCACGGTGGGCAGAACGTCGGCCACCTGCGCGTCCGGCCTGGTCAGCACCGCCGGCACACCCAGGAGCGCGAACCCGGCCAGCCCCGCCAGGCCGTACCAGATACTGCGCCTGGCCAGCACCCCGATGACGGCGGCGGCCAGCGCGAGCAGCACGAAGACGCCACCGACGAGGACGACCTTGTCGTTCTCGCCGAACGTCCGGATGGCGAAGTCCTTCAGCGGCGCCGGCGACAGGTCCACCACCGCGTCGCCCACGGCCAGCACGGGGAAGGCCGCGGGGCTCACCAGCCCTGCCACCAGTTGCGCCACACCGAGAGCGACGCCCCCGGTGACGATTCCGGCCAGCGCGCCGGCCCAGGCGGGCACGTTCTCATTGCTCTGCACACTGATGACGCTACGCCGCCCCGGGCGCGGGGTTCTTACGCGGTGGTTACGAAGAGACCAGCTCGCGCACGATCGGGGCCAGGGCGTTGAAGGCGCGGCCCCGGTGGCTGATGGCGTCCTTCTCCTGCGGTGACAGCTCCGCCGTGGTGCGGGTGTCTCCGTCGGGCACGAAGATGGGGTCGTAGCCGAACCCGTTGGCGCCCCGCGGCGTGGAGACCAGCCGACCGGGCAGGAGTCCTTCGGCCACCCGTGACTCACCTGACGGCAGCGCCAGCGCGGCGGCGCAGGTGAAGTGCGCGGTCAGCTTGGCGGCGGGCACGTCGGACACCTGGGCGAGCAGCAGCTCCAGGTTGGCCCGGTCGTCGCCGTGCCGCCCGGACCAGCGGGCGGAGAACACACCGGGCATGCCGCCCAGCACGTCAACGCAGAGCCCCGAGTCGTCGGCCACCGCGGGCAGCCCCGACTGCTGGGCCACCGCGTGCGCCTTGAGCAGGGCATTCTCCTCGAAGGTGACGCCGGTCTCGGCGACGTCGCCGATCTCGGGGAACTCCTCCAGGCCGACGATGTCGAACCCGGACAGGATGCGGCGCAGCTCCGTGATCTTGCCGGGGTTGCGGGTGGCGAGCACGATCCTCATACGCCCAGCGCCTCCTGCTGGAAGAGGGTCAGCTCCTCGCAGCCGGCCACGGCGAGGTCGAGGAGCTGGTTGAGGACCGCGCGGTCGAACGGCGTGCCCTCGGCGGTGCCCTGCACCTCGACGAAGCTGCCGTCGCCGGTCATGACCACGTTCATGTCGGTTTCGGCCGCCACGTCCTCGACGTAGCAGAGGTCGAGCATCGGCACCGAGCCGACCACGCCCACGGAGACCGCGGCCACCGAGCCGATGAGCGGGTCGCCGGGGCACATCTTGCGCTCGCGCATCCACGCGACGGCGTCGGCCAGCGCCACGTACGCGCCGGTGATGGCGGCGGTACGGGTGCCGCCGTCGGCCTGCAGGACGTCGCAGTCGAGCACGATGGAGTTTTCCCCGAGCGCCTTGTAGTCGACGCAGGCGCGCAGCGAGCGGCCGATCAGGCGGGAGATCTCGTGCGTGCGGCCGCCGATCTTGCCGCGCACCGACTCGCGGTCGTTACGCGTGTTGGTGGCGCGCGGCAGCATGGCGTACTCGGCCGTCACCCAGCCCTGGCCGCTGCCCCGGCGCCAGCGCGGCACGCTGTCCTGGACGGAGGCGGCGCAGAGCACCCGGGTGCTACCGAATTCCACCAGCACCGAGCCTTCGGCGTGCGCGAGCCACTGCCTGGTGATGGTGATGGGGCGGAGCTGGTCAGAAGTGCGGCCATCCTGTCGTGACATGCGCATCACCCTATCTCCGTGACCCGACTCCGCCTGCCCTCAGGTCAGGTCGTAGACGGCGCCGCTGTGCGCCAGCTCGACCGGCCCGTCGTAGCCGCCTCTGCAGGCGTCGTCCATGACGACGGCCGGGTCGTTCCAGGGGACGAGGTGGGTCAGCACGAGCCGTCCGGTGCCCGCCTTGGCGGCGTGCTCGGCGGCCTGGCGGCCGGACAGGTGCAGCCCGACGGGCAGGTCGGGCTTGTCCACCAGCGACGCCTCGCACAACAGTATGTCGGCGTCGGCCGCCAGCTTGACCAGGTCGTTGGACTCGCCGGTGTCACCCGAGTAGGCGACGCTGCGCCCGGCGTGCTCGACGCGGAAGCCGTACGCCTCGACCGGGTGGTTGACCGTGGCGGCGGTCACCGTGAACGGGCCGACCTCGAAGGTGCCCGGCGCCAGCCCGGCGAAGTCGAAGGCGGTCTCCAGGCAGGGCTCCTCGGGCATGCCGTACGCGGCGGCCAGCCGCCTCGGGGCGTCCGC
The DNA here is from genome assembly GCF_044465295.1 of Nonomuraea sp. NPDC049714. Classification (NCBI taxonomy): domain Bacteria; kingdom Bacillati; phylum Actinomycetota; class Actinomycetes; order Streptosporangiales; family Streptosporangiaceae; genus Nonomuraea; species Nonomuraea sp. NPDC049714. Next base: position 225,782 of record NZ_JBITLM010000008.1, read on the forward strand.
CGGCGCGTACACGGGCACGCGAGGGTACGGCGCGGCGGGGCCGTAGGTGCGGGCCACGTGATAGCCGCACAGGTCGAGACAGTGATCGGCGTGCAGGTGGGTCAGGCAGATCGCGTCGACGTCGTACAGGCCGATGTGGCGCTGGAGCGCGCCCAGCGACCCGCTGCCGAAGTCGAGCAGCATCCTGAACCCCTCGGCCTCCACGAGATAGCAGGACGCGGGGCTGTCAGGCCCGGGGAAGCTCCCCGAACAGCCGATGATGGTCACCTTCATGTGGGCCTCCCTTGTAGGTGGTACCCCCCACTGGTGCGACTTCGACCGCATCGATCTCCGGGCCCAGGAAGCGGCGCCCGAGCCGGGCGAAGAGCAGGGAGTCGCCGGTGGCGCGGAAGCGGTGCCGGGGGGTGGCTTCGCGTCCGACCGCCAGATCGCGGTCATGCAGAATGCGGTAGACGTCCTTGGCCGTCTCGTCGGCGCTGGACACCAGGGTCACCCCGTCACCGGCGACATAGGAGATGGCGCCGGTGAGCAGGGGGTAGTGGGTGCAGCCGAGGATGAGCGTGTCGCAGCCGGCGGCCTGGATGGGCTCCAGGTAGCCGCGTACGACCTCGATCAGCTCCTCGCTGGCCGTCTCGCCCCGCTCGACGTACTCCACCAGGCGTGGGGCGGCCACGCCGGTGAGTAGTACGTCGGGAGCCGCGGTGAAGGCGTCGTGGTAGGCCATCGACTCGATCGTGGCCTGGGTGGCGATCACACCGACTCTGCCGGTGCGGGTGGCCCGTACGGCCCGCCGGGTGGCGGGCTGGATCACCTCGACGACGGGCACGTCGTAGCGCTCGCGGGCGTCGCGCAGCACGGCGGCGCTGGCGCTGTTGCACGCGATCACGAGCATCTTGACGTCGTGCTCGACCAGGTGGTCCATCACTTCCAGCGCGTACGCGCGCACTTCGGCGATGCGTCTGGGCCCGTATGGCTGACGAGCTGTGTCGGCGACGTAGGTGATGGACTCGTGAGGCAGCTGATCGATGATCGCGCGGGCGACCGTCAGGCCGCCCACCCCGCTGTCGAAGATCCCAATACTCGCGTCCGGCACCCTTCAGAGGGTAGGCGACCTGCGGCATCTTCTCTGCGTAAGAATGCTCACACCGCGTGTGTCACCCGGTGTGTCGCCCGGCGGGTCACCCGCGCCCCACCCTCGCCAGCTGGCGTGACTGGGCGACGAGCCGGCCCGCGGCGTCCCAGGCCTCGACGTCCTCGTCGAACCAGCCGTCGGCGATGAGGCGGCCGCTGCCGATCAGGGTGAGGGGGCCGGGGGCGGGCAGCGCGCGCAGGTGCCAGGTGAGGTCGACGGTGGGCGCCCAGCCGCGCATCCCGGCGGAGAAGACCACGGGGGGCAGCGCGTCGATGGCCAGGGCCAGCACGAACGGGTCGGGATTTTGCGGCTCGGTCATCCGGAAGTAGGCGCGCGCCTCGGGCCTGCCGGTGGGCTCGCCGGTGAGCCAGCCGATCGTGGGCGGGTCGAACAGGAGCTCCATCTGGGCGTTCAGCGTCATGCCGGACTCGGGCTTGGGGTCGGGGAGTTTGACGCACTCTTCGGCGGGGGGCATGCGGTGTGTGGAAGGGGCCGCGTAGACCGGGTCGACGCCGTGCAGCGTGGCCGTGGTGACAAGACTCTCAATCTGCGCGACGCCGTCCTGGACGAGTGTGGCGCGGGTGAAGGCGGCGGTCCGGCCCGCCTTGAGCCGCTCGACGCGCACCTGCGCGGGGCCGGCGGCGGGCGACTTGTGGAACTGTGAGGTGGTGCTCACCGGGTGCTCGAACGGTGAGTCGTCCACCACCGCGCGCAGCACCACCGCCATGAGGTAGCCGCCGTTGAGCGGGCCGCCGATCGCGTAGCCGGGGTCTAGGCACACGTCGTAGGTGTTCTCGTCGACCCGGATGGCCTGCGTGGCCTCGTCGAACTTGGTCATCCGCCCCTGCCTGAAGTCTGGAACTATGTTCTAGCGCCCCATACTCTACGGCATCCACCCATCAGCGCGCCTACCTGCGAAAACGTGACAAGGCTGAGAAAGTTCGAGCATGGCGAGTGTTACCGAACTCATCGGACAGTCCGTCTGGGACGCCAACGGGGTGTGGATCGGTCACGTGGTCGACATCCGCGTCAGCAAGCACCGGGACGAGCCGCAACAGGCCGCCACGGTCTACGGCCTGCTGGTGTCGGCCCGGCGCGGGCCGCTGCTGCTCGGCCTCACCCACGACCGCGACGGCCGCCCCTCGTGGCTCTCCCGGATGGTAGGGCGCCTGATCTACGCCGGATGCACGTTCGTGCCGTGGACCAGCGTGCGGGAGTACAGCGACGGTGAGGTGCACCTCAGCAGCCTCCGCCAGGAGCTCAACCGGGCATAGGCCTCACTTCAGTACATTGCAAGCGCCCTTCTAGCAACATCAGATAGCTTCTCTGTGGTCATAAGTCCACACTGTGAGTTGAGTGATGTCTGCGAACAATCCCCCACGGGGCCAAGATCCTGACCGGACCACGGCGTACCGGTGGAACCAGGAGCAGCAGCCCGAGAACCCGCCGACGCCGCCCACGCCGCACGGCCAGCCGTACCCACCGCAGCAGCCGTACGGCCAGCAGCCGCAGTACGGCCAGCCACCGGCGCCGGGGCAGCAGGCCCCGCAGGGCCAGCAGGCGTCCTATGGCCAGCAGCCGCAGTACGGGCAGCAGCCCCAGTACGGCCAGCAGCCGCCGCAGGGGCAGCAGCCGGGTTACGGCCAGCAGCCGCAGGGACAGCAGCCCGGCTACGGCCAGCAGCCGCAAGGACAGCAGCCCGCCTACAACCAGCAGTACGGTCAGCAGCAGGCCTACGGCGGCCAGTACGGCCATCCGGACCAGGGCGGCGGCTGGCAGAACAACGGCCCCGAACTGCTCGGCACGGGCGGTGAGCCGCCCGCCAAGAGCCGCAAGGGCTGGATCATCGCCATCGCCTCCGCGCTGGCCGTGGTGCTGCTCGGCGGCGGCGCGGTCTGGGCTGTCGGCGCGCTCGGCGGCGGCGGCACGCAGCCGCACGAGGTGCTGCCCGCCGCCTCCATCGCCTACGTCCGCCTCGACCTGGACCCGGCCGCCAACCAGAAGCTGGCGCTGTTCCAGATCGCCCAGAAGTTCACTGTCACCAAGGACAGCTTCCAGGGCGAGGACCCGCGTCAGGCGCTGTTCGACGCCATGAAGAAGGACGGCGGCGACGACCTCGCCAAGCTCGATTTCCTCAAGGACGTCGACCCGTGGCTCGGCAGCCGGGTGGGCCTCAGCGTGCTGCCCTCCGGCGGCGAGCAGCCGGACTTCGCCCTGGCCATCCAGGTCAAGGACGAGGAGGCCGCCAAGGCCGGCATCACCAAGATGATGGACGGGGAGAAGTACGGGCTGGCGTTCCGCGACGACTACGCCCTGATCTCCACCAGCCAGCAGCTCGCCGACCAGTACGCGGCCGAGGAAGGCAGCCTGGCCGACAACGCCGAGTTCAGCGACGACCTGGCCGCCATGGGCGAGCAGGGCGTGCTGTCCTTCTGGACGCACCTCGGCAAGCTGGGCGAGCTCGCCAAGAGTGAGCTGACGGCGGAGCAGACCAAGATGTTCGACCAGATCAAGACGGCCCGGTTCGCGGGCGCGCTCCGGTTCGACAGCGGCTACGCCGAGCTCGCCGGCGTGGTCCGAGGCGGCCAGAACCTCACCAAGGGCGCTGAGCTGCCCGGCTCCTCCCTGGCCGCGCTGCCCGCCTCCACCGCGGGCGCGTTCTCGATGTCGGGCCTGGACCAGCTCATCACGACCCAGTGGGCCGAGATCGAGAAGCAGGCCGCCGCGACGCCCAGCGGCGCCCAGTTCAAGCAGTTCGTCGAGCAGGCCAAGACCCAGTTCGGCCTCCAGCTCCCCGATGACCTGGCGACCGTCCTGGGCAAGAACTTCACCATCGCGCTCGACAGTGAGGGGCTCGACACCAACCAGCTGAAGGGCGGCGTCCGGATCGCCACGGACCCGGCCAAGGCTCAGGCCGTGCTCGACAAGGTCCTCAAGGCCGCGACGGCCAACGGCCAGCAGGCGCCCCAGATCGCCAAGGTCGCCGGGGACGGCGTCTTCACCGTGGCCACCACGGACGAGTACGCCAAGAAGCTCGCCGAGGACGGCGCCCTCGGTGACAACGAGACCTTCCAGATCGCCATCCCGGACGCGGATGCGGCCACCTACGGCCTGTTCGTGGACCTGGACAAGGTCGAGAAGCTCTACCTGGCGGACATGCAGGGCGACGCGAAGGCCAACGTCCAGGTCCTTCGGGCCGTCGGCCTGAGCGGCACGCAGACGGACACCGAGGCCACGTTCTCGCTGCGGGTCCTGTTCAACTAGTGACAACGCTGTTCAACTAGGACGACGCTGTTCGACCAGTGACAACGCGAAGGGGGGGGGGGGCCCGCCCCCCGGGCCCGCGCCCGGCCGATCAGGGGCGGCCATCCCGGGCCGTCCGCCCGCAGCCCCCCCCCGC
>NZ_JBITLM010000008.1:230323-282510 GCF_044465295.1 Nonomuraea sp. NPDC049714
CCTCGTCCCAGGGTTTTTCACCTAGGAGGAGGGTGTCCCACCCCCCCCCCCGCGGGGGGCGGCCCCCCCCCCCCCCCCCCCCCTTCTCGCATGTCAGGTCAGGCATTCCGGGTCAGGCCCAGAGCTGCCCCTCCAGGCGCTGCTCCGCCTCGTCCAGGGTGCCCTCGTAGGCGCCGGTGGACAGATACTTCCAGCCGCCGTCGGCCACCACGAACGCGATGTCGGCCCGCTCTCCCGCCTGCACGGCCTTGCGGGCCACGCCCAGGGCGGCGTGCAGGGCGGCGCCGGTGGAGACACCCGCGAAGATGCCCTCCGAGCTCAGCAGCTCCCTGGTCCGGCGCAGGGCGTCGGCCGAGCCCACCGAGAAGCGCGTAGTGAGCACCGACTCGTCGTACAGCTCGGGGATGAAGCCCTCGTCGACGTTGCGCAGGCCGTAGACCAGCTCGCCGTAGCGCGGCTCGGCGGCCACGATCCGCACGTCCGGCACCCGCTCGCGCAGGAAACGGCCGACGCCCATGAGGGTCCCGGTGGTGCCCAGCCCTGCCACGAAGTGGGTCACGGTGGGCAGGTCCGCCAGGATCTCCGGACCCGTCGTCTCATAGTGGGAACGCCAGTTGGCCGGGTTGCCGTACTGGTAGAGCATCACCCAGTCGGGGTGCTCAGCGGCCAGGCCCTTGGCCACCCGGACCGCCTCGTTGGAGCCGCCCGCCGCGGGCGAGGAGATGATCTCCGCGCCGTACATGCGCAGGAGCTGGCGGCGCTCCTCGGAGGTGTTCTCCGGCATGACGCAGATCAGCTTGTAGCCCTTGAGCTTGGCGGCCATGGCCAGCGAGATGCCGGTGTTGCCGCTGGTGGGCTCCAGGATCGTGCAGCCCGGGGTGAGCAGCCCGTCCTTCTCGGCCTCCTGCACCATCCAGAGCGCCGGCCGGTCCTTGATGGAGCCCGTCGGGTTGCGGTCCTCCAGCTTGGCCCAGATCCGCACGTCCGCCGAGGGCGACAGGCGCGGCAGGCCCACCAGGGGCGTGCCCCCGACGGAGTCGGTCAGTGATTCGAACCGCATGTCATCCGCCGGCGACAGCGGGGAGGACCGTCACCGTGTCGCCGTCGGACACCGGGGTGCCGAGGCCGCCGAGGAACCGTACGTCCTCGTCGTTGAGGTAGACGTTCACGAACCGGCGCAGAGCGCCCTGGTCGACCAGGCGGTCCTTGATGCCGGGGTGGCGGGACTCCAGGTTGGCGATCAGCTCGTCGAGGGTGGCGCCCTCGGCGTCGACGGCCTTGGCGCCGTCGGTGTAGCTACGCAGGATGGTCGGAATGCGAACCTCGATGGCCATCGCTGTCAGTCTCCTTGGTCAGTTCGTCGTCCCATCGGCATGCAACGCCGAGGGCTGGCTGCGGAATTCCAGCTCAGCGACAGTCGTAGACGACGACAGCCGGAGTGTGTGCGAAGAGAAAACTCTGCACATGCCTGACCATCATGGGATGAACCTTACCTCTTCCTCAGAAATCTCACCGTCCACGATCCGGTAGGAGCGGAACTCCACCTTGTCCTCCTCCCGCGTGGAGACCAGGACATAGTGGGCGTTCGGCTCCGACGCGTAGGAGACGTCGGTGCGCGACGGGTAGGCCTCGGTGGCGGTGTGCGAATGGTAGATCACCACCGGCTCCTCGTCCCGATCGTCCATCTCCCGCCAGACACGAAACTGCTCCATCGAGTCGAAGCGGTAGAAGGTGGGTGAACGCTCGGCGTTCTCCATGGGAATGAACCGCTCCGGCACGCCCTCGCGCCCCGCGATGACGCCACACGCCTCATCGGGGTGGTCGGCCCGGGCATGGGAAACGATCTTGTCGGCGAGTTCCTGTGAGATCGTCAGCATGCTGCGGAAGTTACCAGAGGGCTCGGACCAGGCTGTCCTGGAGGTAGGTCAGCCAGTCATAGGTGACGAGAGCCGCATAACGGGGATCTTCCTCCCCCATGTTCTCGATCTCCTCGTGGATCTCCTCGGTCACGTCCAGCTTGACGCCGAGGGTCAGCCGCACGTCGTTGAGCGAGCGCAGCCACGCCTGCGCCTGCTCGGGCGTCAGGTCGACGCGGCCGGGCTGGGCGGTGTCGAGCACGGTCTGCGCGTCGGCCCGCTTGCCGTCACGCAGCGTCGCCTCGGTGTAGCGGCGGAACTCCGAGGCCTCCTGCGCGTCCTCGTAGGCCGACGGGAACAGGCGGACCAGCACCGGATCCGACGGCGCCTGCCCGCCGCCGATGCCGAGCGCCTTCTCCAGCGGATCGTCGCTCGTCAGGCCCGGCTCCACCAGGCCCAGGACCATGGCGACGAGCGAGCGCAGGATCGAGACCTCGGCCGCCTCGAACTTCGCGACGACGGCACCCCGCCGGCCCGCTGAGAAACCCGAACTCACGACCGCCGCCTCACTTGACCGAATCCGGCTGAACCGTCGCCCACAGGCCGTAGGAGTGCAGGATCTGCACGTCGCGCTCCATCTCCTCGCGCGTGCCGCTGGAGACGACGGCCTTGCCCTTGTGATGAACGTCCATCATCAGCTTCTCGGCCTTCTCCCTGGTGTAACCGAAGACCGTCTGGAAGACGTACGTGACGTAGGACATGAGGTTGACCGGGTCGTTCCAGACGATCGTCACCCACGGCAGATCGGGCCGGACGTCCGTTGAAGGACGCTCGACGGTCATTGGAGCGGTGCTACCCACATCCCCCATCCTGCCCTACCTCGGCCGTAGTCTTCGAGTCGTGACAATGACGATGAGCTCTGCGTTGCTCACAGATCACTATGAGCTGACAATGCTTGAGGCGGCCCTGCGCAGTGGCGCGGCGGACAGAAGGGCGGTTTTCGAGGTCTTCGCCAGGCATCTGCCCGCCGGACGCCGCTACGGCGTCGTCGCCGGGACCGGACGCGTCCTGGACGAGCTGGAGAACTTCCGGTTCAGTGACGAGGACATCGCCTTTCTGCGCGACAACCACGTGGTCGACGAGCCCACCCTGGCCTTCCTCGCCGACTACAGGTTCTCCGGGAACATCTACGGCTACCGGGAGGGCGACCTCTACTTCCCCGCCTCCCCCATCATGGTCGTGGAGGGCACGTTCGCGGAGGCCGTACTCCTCGAGACCGTGACTCTTTCCATTCTCAATCATGACTGCGCGATAGCCTCCGCAGCCTCCAGGATGGTCAACGCGGCCGGCCAGCGGCCGATCATCGAGATGGGCTCGCGCCGCACGCACGAGCACGCCGCGGTGGCCGCCGCCCGCGCCGCCTACATCGCCGGCTTCGCCTCCACCTCCAACCTCATGGCCGGCCGGATGTACGGAATCCCCACCGCCGGTACGGCCGCGCACGCGTTCACCCTCCTGCACGACACCGAGCGGCAGGCGTTCCAAGCCCAGATCGACGCCCTCGGAGCCGGCACCACGCTGCTGGTCGACACCTACGACGTGCCCCAGGCGGTCCGCACCGCCGTGGACCTGGCCGGCTCGGAGCTCGGCGCGGTCCGCATCGACTCCGGCGACCTGGGCGTCGCGGCCCAGGAGGTCCGCGAGCAACTCGACGCGCTCGGCGCCTTCAACACCCGCATCCTGGTCACCTCCGACCTGGACGAGTACGCCATCGCCGCGCTCGCCGCCGCCCCCGTCGACGGCTACGGCGTCGGCACGGCACTGGTGACCGGGTCCGGAGTCCCCACGGCCGCGCTCGTCTACAAGCTCGTGGCCCGCGAGACGCCCAGCGGCAAGCTGGAGCCCGTGGCCAAACGCTCGGTCGGCAAACCCTCGCGCGGCGGCCGCAAGAGGGCCTGGCGCCTGCTGGACGAGAGCGGGCACTTCCAGACGGAGCTGGTCAGCACCTCCGGCCTGACCCCCAAGGGCGGCGTCCGGCTGCTGCACCAGCTCGTCCGCGACGGCGAGGTCATCGGCCGCGAGCCCCTGTCCGACGCCCGCGCCAGACACGCCGAGGCCATCACCCAGCTCCCGAAGGACGCACGCCACCTCGCCAGAGGGTATGCGGCGATCCCCACGGAGTTCGCCTGACGTATCGTGATCCGTATGGGTAGTGCGCTCATCATCGTGGACGTGCAGAACGACTTCTGTGAGGGCGGCAGCCTGCCCGTGGCAGGCGGCTCGGAGGTGGCGGCGGCGATCACCCGCCACGTGGCCGAGCACGGCTACGACCATGTCGTGGCCACCCGCGACTATCACGTCGACCCCGGCCCCCACTTCTCCGACACCCCCGACTTCTACCGGTCCTGGCCGCCCCACTGCGTGGCGGGCACCCCCGGCGCCGACTTCCACCCGGCCTTCGACGTGGCCGGGGTGGAAGAGGTCTTCAGCAAGGGCGCCCACGAGGCGGCCTACAGCGGCTTCGAGGGCACCTCGGGCGACGGCGTCCCGCTCGGCGAATGGCTGGAGCGGCACGGCGTCCACGAGGTGGACGTGGTGGGCATCGCCACGGATCACTGCGTCCGGGCCACCGCCCTGGACGCCGTCAAGCACGCCCTGGCCGTCCGGGTGCTCCTCGACCTCACGGCGGGGGTCGCCAGGCAGACCACCCAGGCGGCCCTCGCCGAGCTCGACGAGGCGGGCGCCACCCTCCAGGGCGCCCCCATCGTCCGCTAGGCGGCATCAGCCGGCAACAGCGTGAAGGCGTCACCCCAGAGCGGCTTCATCACCCGGAAGTGCCGCTGATCCAACGTCAGCACCCGCGTCGTCCTGTGCCGAGCCCGTCCCTTCCGAAGCCCTCCGCGAGAGTCCCGTCGATGCGCTCAGCCGTCAACGACTCCTCGCTCAGTTCGAAGACGGGGAGCATCGGCTGTCGCCGCTCGACGACGATCTCCTCGTCGATGTCCCGTGCCAAGGAGGGGTCGCCGCTGTCGAACAGCGGCAGTCGTGGGCGAGGACGCTCTCCCACGAACTCCTCGCTGAGCGCTCGCGTGATCGCCTCACGCATGTAGTCGGCCTCGGACACCCCGTGCGCCCGCGCCGCCTCAGCGACCCGATGCTGGATGTCTTCCGGTAGGTACAGACTCACCTCAGGCACCTTTCTACGTTAACGCGACCCCCATGCGTCGCGGCCCGTCACGGAGAGTATGAGCCTGGCAACAGTGTGGCCATGTGGAGTCACGCCCGGGGAAGGACCTGGCCCCACAGTGAGTAACACTTCCGCACCTGGGCGTGAGAATTCTTCGGCTCAGGTCAGGAGTGCGCGTGCCGGAGCGCCTCGTCGAAGGTGTCGAAGACCTCGAAGGCGTTGCGCAGGCCGGTGATGTAGAGCACCCGCGCCATGACCTCCTGCACACCCCCGAGCAGCAACCGCGTCCCCCGCGCCTCGCACCGGTGCATGATGTCCACCAGTTCGTTCAGCCCGATGGAGTCGCAGAAGCCGACCCCGTGCAGGTCCAGGATCAGGAAGGGCCGGGCGGGGAGCTCCCAGACGCGGTCGAGGTGCTCCCGCAGCGGCGACACCGCGTAGGCGTCTATCTCCCCGTCCAGGCGGACGATGACGGCGTTTCGGGAGAGACCAGAAGAGACGTTGAGCGTCGACTTTCCGGTGGCCCCAGACGACATGGGTAACGTCCTTCTGCATATCCCAAGGCGGCCTAGAGAAGTGTTGCCGTTTCCAGCCGGTTTCTAACGGAAGGCCACGACTCTGTCGCCAAACGCATAGGTTTACGGAGCGTCACGATCTCCTATGCGGCCGACCCGAAAGGACCCGCAGCGAGGCTGCGGGTCCGGCGGCGCGTCAGCGGCGCTGGGTGGCCCAGCGGCGGATGGCGGCGATGCGCTCCTGGATCTGCTCGGCCGTCGCCTGGGCGATCGGCGGGCCGCCGCAGGCGCGGCGCAGCTCCGAGTGGATGACGCCGTGCGGCTGGCCGGTGCGGTGGTTCCAGGCGCCGACCAGGCCGTTGAGCTCGCGCCTCAGCTCGGCGATCTGCTCGTGCGGGGCCAGCTTGGCGGGCGCCTCGACCGGCTCCTTGCGCTTGGCCGCCTGCTGGTCGGACTGGCGCTTGCGCAGCAGCGTGGCCACCTGGTCCGGCTCCAGCAGGCCGGGCAGGCCGAGGAAGTCCTCCTCCTCGGCGGAGCCGATCTCGGCGCCGGTGCCGAACTCGCCGCCGTCGAACAGCACCCGGTCGAACGTGGCCGACGTCTGCATGGTCTCGAACGGCAGCTCGTCGCCCAGGACGTCGGGGTTGTCCTTCTTGCGGTTGGCGTCTTCCAGGAGGCTGTCGTCCAGGCCGTCCTCGGGCGGCTTGCGGTTGAGGACGTGGTCGCGCTCGACCTCCATCTCGTTGGCCAGGCCCATCAGCGTGGGCACCGACGGCAGGAAGATCGAGGCCATCTCGCCGCGCTTGCGGGCCCGCACGAAACGGCCCACCGCCTGGGCGAAGAACAGCGGGGTCGAGGTCGAGGTGGCGTAGACGCCCACGCACAGGCGCGGGATGTCGACGCCTTCGGAGACCATGCGGACCGCCACCAGCCAGCGGTCTCCCGACGCGGCGAACCCCTTGATCTTCTTGGACGCGCCGGGGTCGTCGGAGAGCACCACCGTGGCGCCCTCGCCGCTGATGGCGCGCAGGTGGCGGGCGTAGGCGCGGGCGGTCTCGTGGTCGGTGGCGATGACCAGGCCGCCCGCGTCGGGGACGCCGCGCCGTACCTCTGTCAGGCGGCGGTCGGCGGCCGTCATGACCTGGCGGATCCAGTCGCCCTTGGGGTCGAGCGCGGCGCGCCAGGCCTGGGAGAGCTGGTCCTTGGTGAGCGGGGTGCCGAGGGTGGCGGCGAGCTCGTCGCCGGCGCGGGTGCGCCACTTCATCTCGCCGGAGTAGGCCAGGAAGATGACCGGCCTGACCACGCCGTCGTCGAGGGCGGGGCCGTAGCCGTAGGAGTAGTCAGAGATGCTGCGCTTGAAGCCTTCGGCGTCCTCTTCGTAGCTGACGAAGGGGATCGGGTTGTCGTCGGACCGGAACGGGGTGCCGGTGAGCTGCAGCCGGCGGGCCGCGGGCTCGAACGCCTCGCTCACGCCGTCGCCCCAGGACCGGGCGTCGCCCGCGTGGTGGATCTCGTCGAAGATCACCAGTGTCTTGCGTGCCTCGGTGCGCGCCCTGTGCAGGGCGGGGTGCATGGCGACCTGGGCGTAGGTCACCGCGACGCCGAGGTAGTCGCGGCTGGTGGTGCCCTGGCTGTTCTTGAACTCGGGGTCGATGCTGATGCCGACCCTGGCCGCGGCGTCGGCCCACTGGCGCTTGAGGTGCTCGGTGGGCGTGACGACGGTGATCGCCTTGATCACCCCCTTGGCGAGCAGCTCGCTGGCGATGCGCAGGGCGTAGGTGGTCTTGCCCGCGCCCGGCGTCGCCACGGTGAGGAAGTCACGCGGCTCACGCCTGAAATAGAGCTCCAGCGCCTCCTGCTGCCACGCGCGCAACTTCTGGGCGGTGCCCCACGCGGCTCGGTCGGGATAGGAAGGCGACAGGTGGGATGCGGCGAAGGTGCTCACCGCATCACCTCTGGGGTTGGTGTGCTTCGCTCTCTCACAGTGACCCAAGAGTAATCGGGCTGACCGACAAGACGTGCCGTGCATCGGGGATTCTGGCCAACCTGGTCCCTGCGTGCTATGGGCGGGACGCGGCTTATCGCACGCTCGACAGCACCGCGTCGAGCGCCTGCCTGCTCGCGGCCTGCTCCGGCTGGAGCAGGCCGACGAGCAGCGCCGTCCTGCCGTTCCGGGTGAGAATGGTCACGCGCAGATAGGCGGGTCTGTTCACGATGTCGTCGTACGACGCCCGCAACGCCCTGGTGTGGCCCTGGGCGACCGGTTCGTCCTCGACCACGCTGACCTGGTCCCCCTTGAGCAGGAGCCGTGAGTAGCGCGTGGCCGCCTCCTTGGCCGCCTTGGCGAGGTCGGGCACCGATCCGTACATTGGCCTGGCCATCACGAGCGAGCCGCCGCCGTCCCTGGCGACGGAGGTGAATCCCGTCACAGGGGGAACTTTGCCCTCCTGCCAGCCGGGCGGCAGCGTCAGCCGCACCCCGGCCAGGGAGTCGGACAGCTCCCCCGGCTGCGGTTCCGGCGTGGCCAGCCGCACCGCCGCCACGACCAGCCCGGTCACCAGCGCCGCGGCCAGCGCCAGGGCGAGCACCCTGACGAACACCGTGCCGGCCCGCCGTCGCCACACGCCGCGCCGTACCGGACGGAAGCCCGGATCGGCCGGCGCGCCGTACAGGCGGGCCGACGGCGGCAGTGACTCCCACGAGGGCCCGGGACGGTCCTCGGGCTCCAGCCCGCGGCGGGCTGCCCGGGCGGCGCGCGGATTCCACGGCGGCTCCTCTTCCTCGGTGTCCCAGTAGAGCTCCTCCGGTTCCTCGGCGCGGCGCCTCCTGGGCGGCCAGGCGCGTTGATCCCCGTCCATGGCACCTCCTCGTCCCGCTGTCCTATCACCGCGCGCCGCGCGGATCAGGCGTTCGGCGATCGCTGTGACGGGAGAGGAGGATTGGCGGCTATGAGGCGGCGGGGGCCACCCGGGAGGACAGGAGGGTGGCCGCCAGGGCGATGACCGCCATCAGCGCACAGATCACCACGAATCCCCAGGCGATCTGGATGGCGCTGTGCCCGATCACGTTGACCAGTGCCCCGCTGATGCCGAGGGTCAGCGCGGAGCCGAGCATGTCGGTGACCGACAGGGAGGCGCTGTTGGCGCCCTGCTCGTTGACCGGGGACAGGTGCAGGGTGGTGATGTTCACCGTGGTCATGCCGAGCCCCATGCCGAACCCGGCGATGATCCAGGCGGGCACGGCGACCCAGCCGGTGACGCCCGGCGCGACCGCGAGGACCGACAGCACGATGCCCACCGTGACGCAGGCCGCGCCCGTCCTGATCCGCGCGTGCGGCTGCGCCGCGCGCCTGCTCTGCAGGTAGGAGCCGGCCGACCAGCCGAGCGCTCCGGTGGTCAGCGCGATGCCCGCGAACGTGGTGTCGAAGGACTTGACCTGCTGCAGGGCGAGCGGGATGAAGGCGTTGACGCCGAAGAAGGAGGCGGAGAACAGGCCGCGCATCATCACCGCGGTCGGCAGCCCACGCCCGAACCGGAGCGCGCCGATGGGCAGCAGCCTGACCAGGCCGTACAGGAGCGTGGCCAGGCCCACCGCGCAGCCGAGCAGGCCGGGCAGCGGCTGGGCCTGCAGGATGTCCACCCCGTACAGCAGCACGCCGGCTCCGGCGGCGGTCGCGCTGGCGGCCACGGTCATGGCCAGGGGGCGGGAGCGACGACCCTGCGAAGGCGTCGCCTCCTCGTCGGTGGCGCGCCGCTTCAGCGAGGGGACGAGCATGATCAGGGCGGGCACCACGAGCGGGACGATGCCGAAGAAGACCCAGCGCCAGCCCCAGTTGTCGGAGACGAATCCGGCGACGGCGGGGCCGACCATGGCGGGCACCACCCAGGCGGCCGACAGCGCGGCGAAGATCCGGGGCCGCACGTCGACGGGGTAGACCCGGGCGATCATGACATAGAGCGCGACGATGGTGGGCCCGGCGCCCAGCCCCTGCACGGCCCGCGCGACCAGGAACAGCTCGGGGTTGTGCGCCGCGCCTGCCAGGCCCATGCCGATCACGAACAGCACCAGCCCCGCCAGGAACGGCAGCGCGTAGCCCCGGCGGTCCGCCCACAGTCCCGCCACCACGTTGGCGAACAGGCTGGCGATGAGGAAGGCGGAGAAGCTCACGCCGTACAGGTTGAGGGCGTTGAGATCGATGGAGACGGTCGGCATGACCACGCCGACCGACATGCCCTCGAAGGCGACCAGGGTGACCACGAGCAGGATGCCGATGGTGGCGGTGCGGTAGGGATGACCGAAGATGCGAGGGGATTCGTGGGGAGCGTCTAGGGCCTTTGGTACTGTCACCTGGATATCTTAGTCGTGCCCCCCATCCGGTAGGCCGCCCACATCTGGCGCATCCGCTCGGCCTGACCTGGCGTGAACTCGCGCATGCACCGGTCCTGTGCGTAGTCCATGAAGTTGTGCACCGCGTCCTGGCCGGGCTGCGGGCAGCTGTCCTGGGCGGCGGGGCAGCCGTTGGTCGGCCTGACCTGGGGTGGGGTGTCGGAGATGCCGTCGCCGGGCTCCCGGCAGCCGTTCTCGAAGGTGTGGAACAGTCCGAGCCAGTGGCCGATCTCGTGCACGCCGGTGAAGCCGCGGTCGTAGCCGGGCTGCGAGCCGCCGGGCAGGCCGCGCCAGTCGACGACCACGCCGTCGAGCGCCGGCTCGTCGTCGTACCAGTAGGGGTAGGCGGCGAAGCCCAGCACCAGCTCGCCGGGCTGGGCGAGGTAGAGGTTGAGCGTCTCCGGGCCGCCCCTGCGCAGCGCGCTCTTCATGGCGCGCTCGTGGGTGATGGGATCGGTGAACCAGCGGGCGTCGCGCGTGACGGTGATGCCGGCGAGCCGGAACCGCACGCCGGTGTCGACGCCGCCGAGCCTGCCGCCGTAGGCGGCGTTGAGCGTGGCGAGCTGAGCCTTGACGGCGCTGTCCGGCGCCCTGGAGGTGCCGTCGGTGATGACGTGCACCCAGGTCGGCACCCTGAGCCGGGCAGGCGGCGTGACCCCGCGCAGCCGCCGGGCGAGCTCGGCGCCGACCGTGGCGACGTCACCGGGCGCGGGCGACCGCGGCTCAGGAGAACGCGGCTCAGGAGAACGCGGCTCAGGAGAACGCGGCACGGGAGAACGCGGCACGGGCGACCGCGACTCGGGAGAGCGCGGTCGGCCACCGGCTGTGCCGGCGAGCTGCGCACCGGCGCAGCCGGTGGCCGCGGCGACCGGCCGGATCGGCACGCCGATCCCGGCCGCGAGCACGCATGCGAAGAAGACGGCGGTCGCGCGCCGGGTCATGCAACCCCCTGTTACGGTCCGAGCTGGTCTGGATACAGACCGTAGCCCTACCGTGGGCGGTCACATGTCAGCAACACTCACTGCTTGTTGTCGTCGCCCTTGCCGCCGCCACCGACCGGCAGGCCCTCATAGATCTCCTTGCACTCCGGGCACACGGGATACTTCTTGGGGTCGCGGCTCGGAACCCAGATCTTGCCGCACAGAGCGCGGATCGGGGTGCCCGACACCATCGACTCGGTGATCTTGTGCTTGTCCGCGTAGTGGGCGAACCGTTCGTGGTCGCCGTCGCCGTGCGACGTCTGCGGACGGGTCTCCTGCTCTGGGAGGATCTTCGTGCTCACCCCACCGAGTGTATGCCTGCCGCCGACCGGTCCCGCTCACAGACAGCACAACGGCTCCCGCCGGAAGCGAGAGCCGTTGTCGAGCCGAAAAGAGCCGAAAGATCAACCGACGTGCAGCGGAGCGTCCTCGACCTTGCGCCCGCTCTTGACGAACATGGCCAGGACCGCCGTCAGCAGCGCGACACCGGTGCTCACCAGGAAGGCCAGGTGCATGCCGTCCATGAACGCGTTGTTCACGGCCGGGCCGACCACCTGGGCGAACTCCCCGGGCAGCCCCGGCGGCAGCCCGCCGAACGCGGCCGCCTTCTCCAGCCCCGCCAGCTGCTCCGGCGGGATCGTCTGGGCCACCGCACCGAGGTGCTCGGGCAGCGAGGTGGAGATCTGGGCGGCCATGACGGCACCCAGGATCGCGGTGCCGAGCGCGCCGCCGACCTGCATGGCGGACTGCTGGAGGCCGCCGGCGACGCCGCTGAGCTCCAGCGGGGCGTTGCCGACGATGATCTCCGTGGCGCCCACGAACACCGGCGACAGGCCGAAGGCCAGCACCACGAACGGGATCGCGCTCTCCACGAACGTGGCGTCCATGCTGAGCTGGGACATCAGGAACATCGCCAGCGCGGTCACCACCAGGCCCGCGGTCATGGTGATCTTCGGCCCGAGCTTGCCGATCGCGAAACCGGCCAGCGGCGAGGCCACGATCATGCCGGCGCTCATCGGCAGCATGCGCAGACCGGCCTCCAGCGGGGTCAGGCCGTGCACGCCCTGGAAGAAGAAGCCCAGGAAGAACATCGCGCCGAACATCGCGAAGGCGACCATCATCATCAGCACGGTGCCGATGGAGATGGAGGCGTTGGTGAACAGCGACAGCGGCACCAGCGGCTGCTTCGCCCGGTTCTGCCAGAAGATGAAGCCCGCGATCAGCACCACGAACGCGGCCATGAAGGTCAGCGTCGTGGAGTCACCCCAGCCCCACTCGGGCGCCTTGATGATGGTCCAGACCAGCGCGAACATCGCGCCGGACAGCAGCACCACGCCGCCCCAGTCGATCTTGGCCAGCGCCTTGACCGAGCTCTCCTTGATGAGGAAGATGCCCAGGAGCAGGGCGATGATCCCCACCGGCGCGTTGATGAAGAAGACCGACTCCCAGCTCACGTTCTCCACCAGCACGCCACCCACGATCGGGCCGGCCGCGCTGGACAGGCCGATGATGGCGCCCCACGCCCCCATCGCCTGGTTGAGCTTCTCACCCGGGAACGCCCCGCGCAGCAGGGCCAGCGCCGCGGGCTGCAGCAGGGCGCCGAACAGGCCCTGGAGCACGCGCAGGCCGATCAGCGCGCCGACCGGCGACAGGCCGGGGACGATCTCGGCCAGTTCCTGACTGAAGCCGATGCCGACCGAGACGATCGCGAAGCCGCCGACACCGATGAGGAAGATCCGCTTGTGGCCGAAGAGGTCACCCAGTTTGCCCGCTGTGATCAGGAAGACCGCCAGCGCCAGCAGGTAGCCGCTGGTCACCCACTGCAGGTCCGCCAAGGATGCGCCCAGGTCGGTCTGAATCACCGGATTGGCGATGCCGACCACGGTGCCGTCGAGCATCACCATGATCACGCCAAGGCTGACCGCCAGCAGCACCAACCATGGATTGCCGCCGGTCCCCGCCTTCTCCGGCGACGACGGTGCGTCGACCGTCGCTTGAGCCATGAAGTCCCCCTAGTACATCTCGCCCCATACCGGGGCATACGCCCATAAGTCTCGGGGTAATCTATGGCAGCTCATGCCACATGACAAATGGATTTCATTAGGCACTCGCCGACATCTGGCACAATGTGACAGAAAGGTTTCGAAGGAGTGACGCGCGTGGGGCTAAGGGAGCTCAAGAAGGAGAAAACGCGGCTCGCCCTGCTGGACGCCGCGCTCGATCTGTTCCTCGAACAAGGGTACGACTCGACCACGGTGGATCAGATAGCGGGGGCCGTCGACGTCTCGCCGAGGACGTTCTTCCGCTACTTCACCAGCAAGGACCACCTCGTCCACTGGTACCACGACCAGGGTGAGGAGACGATGCTGGAGGCGCTGGCCGCCGGCGCTCCGGGCGAGCCCCCCTTCGCGTCCATGACCCGCGCCGTGCGCGCCCTGCTGCGGGACATGAAGGGCGCAACGCCGGCGGACACCGAAAGGTTCCTCAAGCTGAGGCGGCTCATGGAGGCCAATCCCCAGCTGGCCGACCACGCGATCGGCCGCTCCATCGAGACCGAGCGCCGCCTGGTCGGGGCGATCGCCGCGCTCAGGGGCGTGGACCCCGTCACCGATCCGCTCTCCCACCTGATCGTGACGTTCGCCATGGCGGCCATGCGGGTCGGCTTCGAATGCCCGGCCCACCAGGAAGGACTCCAGGAGATGGTACGCCGCATCGAGGAGACCCTCCAGCTCGTGGAGCGCTCGCTCCGGCCCGGCTGGGACGCCTAGTTCATCGTGGGATCGTCCGGGCAGGTCGCCACGAACGCCAGCTCCCCCGGCTGCCGCCGCAGCACGTGGCGCCACAGCGCCCCGGGATCGGTGTGAAAAGTGTCACCCACCTCCGAGTCGACGATGTACCACGCCCCCTCGGCGATCTCGCTCTCCAACTGCCCCGCCGTCCAGCCCGCGTAGCCGGCGAAGATGCGCATCTGCGCGATCTCCCCCTGCAGGATCTCCGGCGGCGCGTCCAGATCGACCGTGCCCAGCCGGGACACGGCGGCCGTGCCCGAGTGCAGCCTGCGCCAGCCCAGCGGCTCCTCGCCGCTGGGCACCGCGGCCAGCGCCAGCGCGCTGTCGGTCTGTACGGGCCCGCCCTCGAAGAGCACCGGGGGCCCGGTCACCAGCGGATCCCACACCGGCAGGACCTGGGTCACCGAGATCTCGCTCGGCCGATTGAGTACCACGCCGAGCGTGCCGCCGCCTAGATCGTGCTCAAGGATCAGGACGACGCTACGCCGGAAGTTGGGATCGTCGAGAAGCGGCGTCGCCACCAACAACCCGCCGACGTAGATCGCCTCCGCCATACCTCCATCATGAAGGGTCAACCGGACTTCCCGCTCCCCCAGACGGCCGATGTTACTTTCTGTAGTCATATGGGCACTGTAGATATCAAAGATCGTCACATCGGCACGCTCGGGAGGAGCCATGCGCATCGGAGCCCGTCTCGCCCTGGCCGCCGTGCCGCTGAGCATGACCCTCCTTCTGCCGGCCGCCGCCTGGGCCTGGCCCGACTCCGGCTCCGGCGACCCGTTCACGATGACGACCTACAAGGTCTCCTGCCGCTCCAGCACCGTACGCGTCACCCTGCGCAACCAGACCCGCCAGCTCGCCCGTTTCGACCTGCGCGCCGACTCCTCCTCAGTGGCGACAGGCTCGATCCCCGCCCGCAAGACCATCACCAGGCACGTCAAGGTCCGGTCCGGCAGCAGCGTCGAGATCGAGGCGTACTCCGTCAATCCGCCCCACGCCGACACCCTGATCGACTCCACCCGGGTGCGCAACGACTGCCCCTGGGGTCACCACCACGACCGCCTGCCCTTCACCGGGCCTCCCGTCGACCTGATGGCCAAGCTCGCCACCGCGGGCGGCCTGGTCCTCACCGGCGGCATCGTGTGGTGGTACGGCTCCCTGTGGCCGCGCTCAGGCCGCCCGTCGCTCGACGATCATCTGGTCCGGCTCAGCCGGCCGCGCCACTGACGAAGGCGCCGGCCCTGGCTGCGGCCAGCGCCCGGGAGGCCGCCCGCTCGGCGACGACCTCGTCCACCGGCTCCCTGGTGACCACCAGCCGGTAGTACAGGGGCGCCGAGACGGCCCGGATCAGCTCCGGCCCGTCCGTGCCCTCGGGCAGCTCCCCCCGGTCCACCGCCGCGTCCACGGCCCTGGCCCATTCGGCGACCCGGCGGGTGTAGAAGGCCCGCAGGGCGGTGGCCGCCTCCTCGTCGCAGGTCGCCGCCGCTATGACCGCCTGGAAGGTGGCGCCGAGGCGCGGGTCGGTGATGGCGCCCAGGACGCTGAGCGCGTTGGCCCGCAGGTCGCCGTCGATGCCGCCGGTGTCCGGCGGTGGGGAGGACTGCTCGGCCAGCTCGGTCATGAGGTCGGTGACCAGCCGGGCGGTGGTGCCCCAGCGGCGGTAGACGGTGGTCTTCCCCACCCCTGCCCGAGCGGCCACCTGGTCCATGCTGAGCCCGTCGAACCCACGCTCGACCAGCTCGTCCTGGGTCGCCTGGAGCACGGCCGCGCGCACTTTCGCCGTACGACCACCGGGGCGGACCGTCCCAGCCAAACGGGACTCTTGTTCCATTAACTCTCCTTACGTGCTAACGTCACCGCCATCTTAACGGAACGAATTGCCCATTAGGGGGACGGTGTGACCGTACTCAGTGATCGAACGGCTCGGATGAGCGCCCGCCAACGACTGATTCTCCTGCTGCTGCTCGGCTCGCAGTTCATGCTCGCCGTCGACTTCTCCATCCTGAACGTCGCGCTGCCGGTGATCGGCTCGGGCCTGGGCTTCGAGCTGGCCGACCTGCAATGGGTGGCCACCACGTTCGCGCTGGCCGCCGCCGGGTTCACGCTGCTGTTCGGGCGGATCGCCGACCTGTTCGGGCGGCGCCGGCTGTTCCTCGCCGGGATGGCGCTGCTCGGCCTGTCCTCGCTGGCCGGCGGCCTCGCCACCTCACCCACCATGCTGCTCGTCGCCCGCGTCGCCCAGGGCCTGGCCACGGCCATCGTCACGCCCGCCGGCCTGTCGCTGCTGACCACCTCGTTCCCGGAAGGACCGCTGCGGGCCAGGGCGCTCGGGCTGAACGGCGCGCTGATGTCGGCCGGCTTCACCTCCGGCGCGATCCTCGGCGGCCTGCTGACCGAGCTGCTGAGCTGGCGCTGGGCCTTCTTCGTCAACGTGCCCGTGGCCCTGGCCGTGCTCGCCGCGGCGCCCCTGGTCCTGACCGAGAGCCGGCCCGCGCAGCGGCCGAAGATGGACCTGCCCGGCGCCGTGACGGTGACCGGCGGCCTGCTCGCCCTGGTCTTCGGGCTCACCCGGGCCGGGGAGCACGGGTTCGCCGACCCGGTCGCGCTCGGCGCGCTGGCCGCCGGAGCGGTGCTGCTGGTCGCGTTCTGGTTCGTCGAGCGGCGGGCCGCCTCGCCGCTGGTGCCGGTGACCATCCTGGCCAGGCCCAGCGTCAAGTGGGGCAACCTCGCGGGCCTGGTCGCGTTCGCCACCGAGACCTCGCTGGTCTTTCTCCTGACGCTCTACCTGCAGAAGGTCCTCGGCTACTCGGCGCTGGCCACCGGCCTGTCGTTCGGCGTGCTCGGGATCGGCACCGTGCTCGGCGGCGTCATCGCCCCGCGCGTGCTGGCCAGGACCGGCACCGGCAGGGCCATGACCGTCGCCTTCGCCGTGCAGGCCGCCGCCACCGCGTCCCTGGCCCTGCTCGGCGCCGGATCCGGCTGGATCTGGCTGCTGCTGGTGGCCACCTTCGTCGGCGGGGTGGGCAACATGGTGGCGATCGTCGCCTTCATGATCACGGCCACCTCCGGCCTGCCCGACTCCGAGCAGGGCCTGGCCACCGGCCTGGCCACGATGACCCAGCAGGTGGGCATCACCCTGGGCATCCCGATCATGAGCGCCGTGGTGACCGCCGCCATGGGCACCGTGCTCCAGGGCGTGATCGTGGCCGTCCTGGTCAACGCGGCCCTCACCCTCACAGGGGTCCTCATCCGGGCTCGGCCCCGGGACGACCACCGCCCGATCGGGCCGGGCGATGGCGCCGGGACTACGCCTCGGTGAAGCCGCGGGCGCGGCCGCCGGCCGACTCGCGCACCGCCGCCGCGACCGCGGAGGCCACGTCGGGGTGGAAGACGCTGGGAATGATGTAGTTGGGGCCCAGCTCCTCCGGCGTGACGACGGCGGCGAGCGCGCCGGCCGCGGCCAGGAGCATCTCCGAGGTGACGACGTTGGCCTGGGCGTCCAGCAGACCTCGGAACACCCCGGGGAACGCCAGCACGTTGTTGATCTGGTTGGGGTAGTCGGAGCGGCCGGTGGCGACCACCGCGGCGTACTCGCGGGCGTCGTCGGGCGAGACCTCGGGCTCCGGGTTGGCCAGCGCGAAGACGACCGCGCCCGGGGCCATGGCGGCGATGTCGTCACCGGTCAGGATGCCGGGCGCCGAGACGCCCACGAACACGTCGGCGCCCTTGACCGCGCCGCGCAGGTCGCCGGAGTAGCCCTCGGCGTTGGTGTGCTCGGCGATCCACCGCAGCGACTCGTCGAGGTCGTCGCGCTCCCTGTGGACGGCGCCGAGGTAGTCGCAGACCACCACGTTGCGGGCGCCGGCCGCCAGCAGCAGCCGCAGCACGGCGTTGCCCGCCGCACCCGCGCCCGCCATGGTGATCTTGACGTCCTCGATCTTCTTGTCGACCACGCGCAGCGCGTTGGTCATCGCCGCGACCACGCAGATGGCCGTGCCGTGCTGGTCGTCGTGGAAGACCGGGATGTCGAGCAGCTCGCGCAGCCGCCGCTCCACCTCGAAGCAGCGCGGCGCGCCGATGTCCTCCAGGTTGATGCCGCCGAAGCCGGGCGCGATGATCTGCACCGTGCGCACGATCTCGTCCACGTCCTGCGTGTCGAGGCAGATCGGCCAGGCGTCGATGCCGGCGAACCGTTTGAACAGCGCCGCCTTGCCCTCCATGACCGGCAGCGCTGCCTCCGGGCCGATGTTGCCCAGCCCGAGCACGGCCGAGCCGTCGGTGACCACGGCCACGCTGTTGCGCTTGATGGTCAGCCGGCGGGCGTCCTCCTTGTTGCGGGCGATCGCCATCGACACCCGCGCGACGCCCGGCGTGTAGGCCATGGAGAGGTCGTCGCGGTTGCGCAGCGGCACCTTCGACTTCATCTCGATCTTGCCGCCGAGGTGCATGAGGAACGTGCGGTCGGAGACCTTGTGGATGACGACGCCCTCGACGGCCTCGAGCTGGTCCACGATGGCCTGGGCGTGATCGGTGTCACGGGCCGCGCACGTCACGTCGATGCGGAGCTTCTCGTGGCCGGCGTTGGTGACGTCGAGAGCGGTGACCACCCCGCCGGCCGACTCTACGGCGTGAGTGAGCTGGCTGACGGCCTTGCCGCCTGCCGGCACCTCAAGCCGCACGGTAATGGAGTACGACACACTGGGGACGGTCGCCACGTCAATCGCTCCTTCGCGCCTGACCAAGAAGTCCTCCCATGGTAGGGGTCTTCTGGTCATCCCAGCGCCTCAGCGGCGGACGCGATCAGATCGACGCAGGTCGTCACGGGGATGGCCGTACTGTCGAGCACCAGGTGATAGAGCGAGATGTCGGCCGGATCCCGCCGGTAGAAGTGGCGGACGTAGGCGGTGCGCGCCCGGTCGTTGTCCTCGATGACCTTGCGCGCCTCGCGCTCGGTCAGCCCGCTGAGCGTGGCCGTCTGCCTGATCCGGCGCGCCACCGGGGCGTCCAGCCTGACGTGCAGGGCGCCGGGATGGTCGGCGAGCACGACCGCCCCGCCCCTGCCCAGGAAGACGCCCCCCTGGGAGCGGGCGGTCTCCGTCAGGATCCGCTCGGTATGGCGGACGAACTCCTCCGGCGCGTGCGGCAGCGCGCCGGGAACGTACATGTCGACCCCGCCGAAGGTGACGGTCGGCAGCCGCATCGCGCTGGACAGCAGCCTGCCGAGGCCGTGCTCGGCCCGGTCGTCATGGGCCAGCGCCTCCTCAAGGGTGCAGCCCAGCTCCTGGGCGACGGCACTGGCGATGGCGCGGTCGACGAAGGGCACACCCAGGCTCTCCGCCACGGCCGGGCCGATGTGGCCGCCGGCCGTGCCGTACGTCGCGGAGATCGTGACGACCCGCATACATCCAGGTTAGAACAGTGCGCTCGACAAAGCTCTACGCGCTCTGGACAGAGATGGGTCCTCGTTGGGAAGAGCCTCGAACAGCCCCAGCAGGTGGCGCCTGGCCTTGTCACGATCGTCGCCCGAGGTGCGCTTGACCACCGCGATGATCCGGTCGAAGGCCTCGTCCACCGAGCCGGACAGCATCTCCAGGTCGGCCGCCAGGAGCTGCGCGTCGAGGTCGGCGGGGTCCTGCAGACGCCGCTGGACGTCGGCGGGGTCGGCGTCGGCCGTCCGCCTGATCAGGCTGACGCCGGCCAGGCCCATCTTGGCGTCCTCATTGCCCGGCGCGCGGGCCAGCAGCCGCTCGTAGGCCGCCGCGGCCGCGTCGAGGTCGCCCTCCTCGATGGCCTGCTCGGCCGCCACCAGGTCGGGGTCGGCCGGCGGCTCCTGCGGCCCCTCCGCCGCCTCCTCCTGACCGGCGGCCGGGGGTCTGGCGTCGGGGTTGGCCTGGTAGAACTGCTCGACCGCGCCCATCAGCTCGTCGAGCCAGCGGCTCACCTCCTGCTCGGGCAGCACCTGCTGGAAGCCGGTGACGGCCTGCCCCTGGAAGATGGCCAGCACGGTCGGCACCGCCTGCACCCGCAGCGCCTGCGCGATCTGCGGGCTGGCGTCGACGTTGATCTTGGCGAGCACCGCCCGGCCGCCCATCCCGCCGACCACCTTCTCCAGCACGGGGCTGAGCTGGGCGCTGCCGGGAGCCCGGGGCGAGTAGAGGTCGAGGATGACGGGCAGGGTCATCGAGCGATCGATGACGTCGGTCGAGAACGTCTCCTCGGTCACGTCGACGACCGCGGCCGACGACGCCGCCTGTGGACCCGTGGCCTCCCGTCGGGCCTGCGCGTCCAGTGCCTGCTTGCGCGCGCCCAGATCAATGGCTCCGTAGAGCGATCCGGGCCTAGAGAAGTCCGCCATGCTCCTCATCTTGCCGCATGGCGGAACCTGAGAAGTCACCCGCCGCCACCCGCAGCGTGCGCAACTGGTCGAACATGCCCCGCAACGCGTCCTCGTCGTACATGGACAGGCCGAAGTCCGCCGCCATCAGATCGGCGGTCGCGCGCCGTACGACGTCACGACCGGCTTCGGTGATCTCAGCGAGCACGCCACGCCCGTCCCGGGGATTGGGCATGCGCCGGACCAGGCCGGATCTCTCCAGCCTGTCAACGGTGTTCGTGACGCTGGTCGGGTGCACCATCAGCCGCTCCCCGATTTTCCAAAGCGGCAGCGCCCCCGTGCGACTGAAGGTCAACAGCACCAACGCCTCGTATCTGGCGAAGGTCAAGTCGTAGGGCTTCAGGAGCGAGTCAAGTTGCGACAGCAGGATCTGATGCGCTCTCATGATCGACGTGACGGCGGCCATGGCAGAAGAGGGGCCGAAGTGAACGCGCCAGGTCTCCGCGGCTCGGTCGATGGGATCGAACGGCAGATTGAGCGGCTTGTGCTGCGACACAGCGCTACCGTAGCGCGCTGCTCGTCCAGGTTCGTGCGCTTACGGAGAGCCATCGGATTCTCCGCTTGGCCAAGAATCCGGGCGTCAATCATCACGCTCAGTTATGGTTCTCGCATCGAATGGTGACGGAGAAGCCAAGTCCATCAGCCGTGGGGACGGCTGGACTCGGCGTTTCCGCCTCGCCGACGGGGCACGGGGGGTGCTTGGTGAACTTCAACGGGAAAACGGGTGCGTGAGCACACGGGCGTTTCACGCGAGGAGCTGAAGCAGAGCGCGGCGGTCACGGTCGCCGTGCTCCTCGCTCTCGGCCTGGCCGCGGCGTGGAGCGTCCTGATCCCTGGCGTCGACGCCTGGGAGAACATCGTGGCGGCGGTCATCGGATCGCTCCGGCTGACCGGGCCGGTCGCCGCCGCGTTCGCCGCCTGGGTGGCCCTGCGCAAGCGCAGGGCGCTGCGCGACCGCCCGCTGACGACCTGGAAGGCGTTGAAGGCGCCGCTGGCCATCATGCTGGTGGTGCTGGGCTCGTTCGCCGCCACCGTGCTGGTGCTGGCCGTCAAGACCGTGCTCACCGAGCAGGCGGGCCGGCTGAGCCTGTCCGGCCTCGGCATGGGCATGGCCGGGCTGGCGCTCTACTCCGTGATCGGCTGGGTGGCCGGCTGGTCGCTGCCGAGCGCGGTCACCCCGCCGCTCGCCGGGATCGCCTGCTACGGGCTGTTCAGCTGGCTGGCCGACGGCGAGGGCTGGGCCGACAGGCTGGCTCCCGGCACGGGCGAGCCGTACGACCTCTTCCAGGGGTTGAGCGGGACGATCTTCCTCGACCAGATCATCTGGCTGCTCGGCGTCACGGGCGCCCTGCTGCTCGGCTGGGCCGCGCTGGTGACCAGGCAGGCGCTGGTGCTGGCCTGCGCGCTGCTGGCCGTGCTGGCGGCGGGCACGGGCGTGGCGCGGGTGCTGGCCGAGCCGAGGCCGGCGGCGGCGCAGGAGATCGCCTACAGCTGCCAGGAATGGCCCATCACGGTTTGCGTGCATCCCGGTATGCGGGCGGGGCTGACGGAGCTCGGGGCGGCCTTCACCGAGATCGCCTCGCGGCTGGCGGAGACGCCCGCGGCGTTCACCCGGGTCGAGCAGCGCCCGCTCGACGACCCGCTCAAGCCGTCCAGCGGGCTGGCGCCCATCCACCTGCCGGACCTGTCGGCGGGCTTCGCCGACGAGGCCGCGCACGAGTACATCGACTCGCTGGCGGCCAGGTGCGCCGGCAGCGCCGCCGACAGCTACCGGGAGATCGTGATGGCCTGGCTGCGCGGCGAGCCGCTGCCGGGCGGGCCGCTGCTGGAGCACGAGTACGCGGCGGCCTGGTTCTCCGGGCTCAACGAGCACCAGCGCCGCGAGTGGCTGCGCATGTTCTTCAGCGACTTCCAGGCGTGCAAGCTGTCCAGCACCCACTTCGGCGGCGGCCCCGCGGGAGCGGCCTCGCAGCCGGCCTCACCGGCCGCCACGCAGGTGCACGAGGAGAGCGCTCCTCAGGTCTACCCCGTCTATCCGGACCCCAGCGACCAGCCCTCCGCAGATTGGGGACCGAATATGTCACCTCATGGCTGGCAATGATGATCGCCTTTCGGGTAGTCAGACACCATGACGACTTCCGAGACGGCGGACCCCGCAGTGGCTCCACGGCGCCGCCGCAGGTGGCGATATCTCGCGGCCTTGCTGGTCGCGGTGGTCCTGCTCGTGGTGGGCGGCCGCCTGGCCTGGACCTGGCTCAATCCCATGGGCGAGCAGACCATCGACCGCAGCCAGCCGGTCCTGCTGGAGTCCATCAAGGACCTGAGCCGGTTCGTGGGCGCGACGGGCAGCTTCCAGGTGGTGGTGGACCTGGAGAAGGACGCCAACTTCCTGCCGGACGCGATCAAGGGCACCCGCACGCTGTTCGTCGGCGCGGGCGGCGTGGACGCCTACACCGACTTCTCACGCCTCGGCAAGGACGCGGTGACGGTGTCGGAGGACCGCACCCAGGCGACCGTACGCCTGCCGCGCGCTCAGCTCGAGAAGCCCAGCCTGAACAACTCGCGCTCGTACGTCTTCGCCCAGCAGCGCGGGCTGTTCGACCGGGTGCAGGACTTCCTGTCGACCTCCCCGGGCGACCAGCGGGAGCTCTACCTGCTGGCGGAGAAGAAGATCAGCGAGGCGGCCGTCTCCAGCGACCTGCGCGCCCGCGCCGACGCCAACACCAAGACGATGCTGGAAGGGATGCTCAAGTCCCTCGGGTTCAGCAAGGTGACGGTGAAGTTCGCCGACGAGACGTGAGCGTCCTAGTGCCCTTCTCCCCTGCCTAGGCACCTCCTCAGACGTCCGCCCCCGCGCAGATAAGGCATCCGCCCGATGTGCCGGGGCGGGCCTTAGGACGAGTCTTGAGCGTGCAGGCAGAGAAGAACCCACAGCACAGGAGCTTTCGATGAACGCCGAGTTCGAGTACACCGTCATGCAGAACCACGCGCAGGAGCTGCGCGAGGCGGCCGCCGAGCACCGCCGGGTGCGCGAGGCGCTGAAGGCCCGCAAGGCCGAGCGCGGGCACCGGTCGCTGTTCGCCCGTCTCCTGTCCTCATGACCGCCGCAAGAACGCCCGGCCGCACCCTCCCTCGCGGCCGGGCGCATCATCCTCCCTAGCCCTTACGCGGCTCCCCAGCCCGGGACGTGGCTTCCCCAGCCGCGTACGCGGATTTTCCCTAGTTCGGCACGCGGATGACGAGCGCGTCGCCCTGGCCGCCGCCGCCGCACAGCCCGGCCGCGCCGAGGCCGCCGCCGCGCCGCTTGAGCTCGTGCGCGAGGCTGAGCACGATGCGCGCGCCCGAGGCCCCGATCGGGTGGCCGAGCGCGATGCCGCCGCCGTTGACGTTCACGATGTCCATCGGTACGCCGAGCTCCTTGACCGACTGGATCACCACGCTGGCGAACGCCTCGTTGATCTCCACCAGGTCCAGGTCGGCAGGGGTCCGCCCCTGCTTGGCCAGGGCCTGCTTGATCGCATTGGCCGGCTGCGACTGCAGAGAGGCGTCGGGGCCGGCGACGTTGCCGTGGCGGCCGATCTCCGCCAGCCACGGCAGGCCGAGCTCCTCGGCCTTCGCCCTGGACATGACCACCACCGCGCAGGCGCCGTCGGAGATCTGCGAGGCCGAGCCGGCCGTGATCGTGCCGTCGGCGGCGAAGGCGGGCCGCAGCCGGGCCAGCGTCTCCGCCGTGGTGTCGCCGCGCACGCCCTCGTCCTCCTTGACGACCACCGGCTCGCCGCGGCGCTGCGGGATCTCCACCGGCACGATCTCGGACTCGAACGCGCCGTTCTTGGCGGCGGCCGCCGCGAGCTGGTGGGAGCGGGCCGACACCGCGTCCTGTTCCTCGCGGCCGATGCCCAGGCGGGCGTTGTAGCGCTCGGTCGACTCGCCCATCGCGCACTGGTCGAAGGCGCAGTACAGGCCGTCGTGGGCCATCGAGTCGATCACGTCCGCGCCACCGTACTTGACCCCCTTGCGCAGGCCCGGCAGCAGGTGGGGGGCGTTCGTCATCGACTCCATGCCGCCCGCGACCACGATGTCGAACTCGCCCGCGCGGATGAGCTGGTCGGCCAGGGCGATGGCGTCCAGGCCCGACAGGCAGACCTTGTTGATCGTGATCGACGGGACGGTCATCGGGATGCCGGCCTTGACCGCCGCCTGGCGGGAGGGGATCTGGCCCGCCCCTGCCTGGAGCACCTGGCCCATGATCACGTACTGGACGTCCTCGGGAGCCACCCCGGCACGCTCCAGGGCGGCTTTGATGGCGATTCCGCCGAGCTCCACCGCGGGCAGGCCGGACAGGGCGCCGAGCAGTTTGCCGATGGGCGTGCGCGCCCCGGCGACGATGACAGAACCGGACACCGGATCGGACATGGCGGGGCCTCCTGGGCTTCGCGTGGGGTTCTTTGACACGATACCCAGGAGCAGCACGTTGTTCGCTATGGAGGTAGGCCACACATGTTCATGCGCATCGACCACATCGGAATCGCCTGCCATGACCTCGAGGCGAAGATCAAGCTGTTCTCCGAGACGTTCGAGCTGACCGTGGTGGCCCGCGAGACCAACGAGGAGCAGGGCGTCAAGGAGGCCATGCTGCGCATCTCCGACGGCGAAGGTGGGGGCTCCTACATTCAGCTTCTCGAACCGTTGTCGCCCGATTCCCCTGTGGGAAAATTCCTGGCCAGGCGGGGGGAGGGAGTCCACCACGTGGCTTTCGGGGTTCCTGATGTGGCCGAGGCGATGGATAAGATCGGTGCAAAGGGCGTGAGACTGCTCGACGAGCGTCCCCGGCATGGCTCGATGGGTTCGGAAATCGCGTTTCTCCACCCCAAAGACCTAGGAGGAACGCTCACGGAGCTGGTTCAAGCGGCCAAGCCCTCGCAAACGCAAGAATCGTTCATTAGTAACTAGTTACGCAGAAACCCGGACGGGGCTTCGAACGCGGCAAGGGCGGAGTACGCTGGCCTTCCACCGGACAAGGAGCCTGCCGCATGGCACGGGCTCCTGGCTCGGGTGCCCCGAACCCCCCGTCCGGCCCGTGTAGCCGTCTCGACAACCCAGGATCGAGCCTCCATGCAGTCCGACATCGACGCCCAGCTCAACAATTTCTTCGAGGACGCCCCAGCTCGCGAATTCGACGTCGTCCTCCGCGGTTATGACCGGCACCAGGTCCATGACCACCTGAAGCAGATCGACGCCGAGCTGCGCCAGTCCCGCGAGCAGGTCACCTCCCTACAGCGGGATCTGTCCGACTCCCAGCGCCAACTGCAGGAGCAGGAGCGCCCCACCTACTCCGGTCTGGGCGCCCGCATCGAGCAGCTGCTCAGGCTCGCCGAGGAGCAGGCCACCGAGCTCGTTCAGGCCGCCAGGTCCGAGGCCAACGAGATCAAGGCCGCCGCCAAGGTGGACGCGGCCGACATGCGGGCCGCCGCCGAGGCCGAGGCCGCTGACAAGCGCGCTCTGGCCACGCGCGAGAGCGAAGAGATGCGCACCAGCGCGGAGCGCGACGCCGAGGAGATCCGCTCGACCGCCCGCCGGGAGGCCGACGAGCTGACCGCCACCACCGAGCGCGAGGTCGCCAAGCTGCGGGCCACGGCCGACCACGAGGTCGCCGAGAAGCGCGCGGACGCCGAGCGGGAGATCGCCAAGCTGCGCACCACCACCGAGCGTGAGGTGGCCCAGCTGCGGGCCTCCACCAAGCGTGAGCGCGACGAGGTGCTGACCACCGCCAAGCGGCAGGCCGACGAGATGCGCGGGCAGGCACAGCGGGTCCTGGAGGAGTCGGAGGCCAAGCGGGCGCAGGACGAGGCGGAGTTCGAGATCCAGCTCGCGTCCAGGCGCGAGGACGCGGAGCGTCAGGAGGCCGAGCACCACGCCAGCACGCAGGCCGCGACCCAGAAGCTGGTCGCGGAGGCCGAGCAGCGCGCCGCCACCGCCGAGTCCAGGGCCACCAAGGCGAGCCAGCAGGCCGAGCAGACCCGCCGCGAGGCCGATCTGCACGCCAAGCAGCTCGTCGCCAACGCCCGGAAGAACACCGAGCAGATCGTCTCCGAGGCCAAGGCCAGCGCCGAGACGATAGTGACCGAGGCCAAGAACGAGGCCGAGCGCACCCGCACCTCGATGCAGCGCCAGGTCGACGAGCTGACCCGCCAGCGCGACAGCATCACCAGCCACCTGGCGCAGCTGCGCCAGCTGCTCGGCGGCGCCGCGCTGCCGGGCATGGAGCCCGAGCCCGCGGTCGCGGCGGCACCGCCGAAGCCCGCGATCGCCGCCCCTGCCGCTCCGGCGGCGCCGGCCAACGACCGGCCGGACGTCTCGCCGGCGCCGTCGGCGGCCAAGCCGGCGGGCAAGTCCGAGGACGACGCGGAGTGGTGGCAGGAGTAGCCGCCGCCACGCGAGCGGGCGACTGGGGTTAGGCAGCCACACGGGGGCTGATCGAACGGCCGGACAGAGCCTGGTGACCGTAAGGTCGCTAGGCTCTTTCCGTTGCCCGGCGATCAGCCGGTCACGTCCCCCCGACCTCCGCAGGAGAGCTCTTCGTGTCCGCAGAAGTCAAAGCGGCCCCGGCCGAGGACCACAGCCCGCCGGCTCGGCCCTACGGGCTGCCCGGCAAGCCCCTGAGCCAGGGCCCGTTCCTGTTCGGGCTGGTCGGCGGCCTGGGCGTGCTGACCGCGATCGGCCTGGCGCAGATGGTCGTCAGCCTGCAGAACGTGATCATCCTGGTGGTGGTCGCGATGTTCCTCGCGGTCGGGCTGAACCCGGCCGTGGAGGCGCTGCAGCGGCGGCGGCTGAGCAGGCTGTGGGCGATCTCCATCGTGTTCGCCGGGGTGATCGTGTCCTTCGTGCTGTTCGGCCTGGCCGTGGTGCCGCCCGTCAGCCAGCAGCTGACCGAGTTCATCGACGCGGTGCCGGGGTACGTCACCGAGCTGTCCAACCATCCGACGCTGCGCCAGCTGGACGCCAACTATCAGCTCCTGCCGCAGCTCGGGCAGTTCGTCACCGGCACCGTGGGCACCTCGCTGGCCAGCGGGGTGCTGGGCGCGGGGCTCGTGGTGCTCGAAGGCGCATTCACCACGGTGACCCTGCTGGTGCTCATGCTCTACTTCCTCGGCTCCCTGAACACGATCAAGGACTACCTGCTCAGGCTGGTCCCCTCCAGCCGGCGCGAACGCACCGGGGCGATCACCGAGGAAGTCCTCAAGGGCATCGGCGGCTACGTCGCCGGCAACATCCTCATCTCGCTCATCGCGGGCGTGCTCACCTGGATCTTCCTGTCGATCGTGGACGTGAAGTACGCGCTCGCACTGGCCCTGATCGTCGCGCTGACGGACCTGATCCCGCTGGTGGGCGCCACGATCGGGGCGGCGGTGGTGACGGGCGTCGCGCTGCTCGGGTCGCTGCCCGCGGGCATCGCCTGCGCCATCTTCTTCGTGGTCTACCAGCAGGTGGAGAACTATCTGATCTATCCGCGGGTGATGAAGCGGTCGGTCGACGTGACACCCGCCGTGACGGTCATCGCCGCGCTGTTCGGCGGCGCACTGCTCGGCATCGTGGGCGCGCTGCTGGCCATCCCGGTGGCCGCCGCCATCGCGCTGATCATCCGTGAGATCGTGATACCGCGCCAAGCTCAGCGCTGAGGAAACGCGCCACCGCCGTGTTGAACGCCTCGGGCTGCTCCACGGCGGTCAGGTGACCGGCCTGCGCGATGACCTCCACCCGGCCGTCGGGCACCGCCCTGGCCATCGCCTCCGCGTCGGCCGGGGGCGTCAGCTCGTCCTCCTGCCCCGCCAGCACCAGCGTGGGCGCCTTCAGCGCGGCCAGCGTGCCGAAGGAGTCGGGCCGCGCCGCCATGGCCCGCTGCGCCCAGGCCACCGCCTTGGGCGGCGCCGACTGCACCAGGCCCTTGACCCGGCCGAACACCATCGCCCTGCGCTGCTTGGTGGTGGGCCCGAGCAACCCGGGCAGCACCTCCTCGACCAGCACCTCGCGGTCGTCGGCCAGCACCGCCTGGGCGATGCGCTCCCGGTTGGCGCGCGCGGGCTCGGTGTCGGGGCTCGCTTTCGTGCTGGCCAGGATCACGCCCAGCACCCGGTCGGGATGGCGGCGGCAGAACGCCATGGTCACGTAGCCGCCCATGGACAACCCGCCGATCACCGCGCGGTCGATGCCCTCCGCGTCGAGCATCGTGGCGACGTCGTCGGCCATCAGCTCGACAGACGGCTCGTCGTCCCCCAGCGTCGATCCGCCGAAGCC
Organism: Nonomuraea sp. NPDC049714; assembly: GCF_044465295.1. Classification (NCBI taxonomy): domain Bacteria; kingdom Bacillati; phylum Actinomycetota; class Actinomycetes; order Streptosporangiales; family Streptosporangiaceae; genus Nonomuraea; species Nonomuraea sp. NPDC049714. Next base: position 258,726 of record NZ_JBITLM010000008.1, read on the forward strand.
TCGCAGATCGGGCGTGATGACCCGGCAGAAGGCGGCCAGCCCCTCCCGCTGGGCCAGCCACATGGCGGAGGAGAGCGGGAAAGCGTGGAGCAGGACGACCGGGAGCCCGGTCCCGGCTGATCTCGTGTAGAGCTGCACCACCACACGGTAGCCCCGTTCGCCGCGACAATCACTCCAGGGCATGGGCCGATATGCCCGATGGACATGACCGCATCTGTCCGGGATCAGATGGCGGTGGCACCCCCGTCGATGAACAGGACCTGGCCCGTCATGTAGGCCGACGCGTCGCCGGCCAGGAAAACTGCGGGCTGCGCCATCTCCTCCACGGTGCCCCAGCGGCGCATCGGCACGTTCGCCACCGTGGCCTGGTTGCTGGCCTCGTTCGCCCACAGGTTGCGGTTGAGCTCGGTGACGGTCCAGCCGGGACACAGCGCGTTGACCCGGACGCCGGCCAGGGCCCACTCGACCGCCAGCGTCTTGGTCAGGGCCACCACCCCCGCCTTGGCGGCGGCGTACGGGGCCAGGAAGGGGGCGCCCCGGGCGGCGACGGAGGCGACGTTGATCACCGACCCGCTGCCGCGCTCCAGCAGGTGCGGCGCCACGGCGTGGCAGACCGCCATGGCCGAGTCGAGGTTGAGCCGCATGATCTTGTCCCAGCCGGTCAGGCGGAGATCCTTGAACTCGACGAGGAAGTTCGACCCGCCGGCGTTGTTGACGACGATGTCGAGGTGGCCGAGCCGTTCGATCGACTCGCGCACGACCGCGCTCGCGGCGTCGCGGTCGGTGAGGTCGGCGGGGATCACCACGGCCTGTCTGCCGAGCGCCTCGACCTCCTTGGCGACCTCGGCGAGCGCCTCGGCCGAGCGTGACACCAGCGCGACGTCCGCGCCCGCCTCGGCGTAGGCGAGCGCGATCGCCTTCCCGATCCCCTTGGAGGCCCCGGTGACCAGAGCCTTCTTCCCGTCGAGTGTGAACGCGCCCACGATGTCTCCTCGCTGGTAACCGAACAAGATTCTATGGACATCGGGGCTCTCGCCGCTACCCGGGTCAGACCTCGGTGGGCAGCGGATAGGACGCGGGAGCGACGCGGCGCACGATCTCGTTCAGCACGATGCGCACGAACGGCTCGCCGACCCACAGGTGCTTGGCCCCGTCCACGCCGACGACCTCCGCCTGCGGCACCCGGGCGAAGCGGCGCCGGGCCTCCTCCGGGCGCAGGTAGTCGTCGAACTCCGGCACCAGCGCCGTCAGCGGACGGCCGAAGGCCGCCCAGGCGTCCAGGTCGGCGTCCGTCGCCCTGTGCAGCGGCGGAGAGAGCAGGATGGCGCCCTCCACCAGCGGATCCTGGGCCCACTTGAGCGCCAGCTCGCTGCCGAAGGACCAGCCGATCACCCACACCCGGGGCAGGTCGTGGAACTCGGCGTACTCCAGCGCCGCCGCCACGTCGAACCGCTCCCCCTCGCCCCCGTCGAACTCGCCCTCGGAGGTGCCGCGATCGGAGGAGGTGCCGCGGGTGTTGAACCGCAGCACCGCCAGGTCGGCCAGGGCGGGCAGGCGGTTGGCCGCCTTGCGGTAGACGTGGCTGTCCATGAAGCCGCCATGGGTGGGCAGCGGGTGCAGGGTCACCAGCGTCGCCACCGGCGGGCGCTCCTCGGGCAGGGCCAGCTCGCCGACCAGCCTCAGGCCGTCGCCGGTGTGCAGTTCGATCGGCTCTCGCCGGGCGGGCAGCACGCTCGCCGCGCGAATCTCCACGTCGCTCCTCATCGGGGGGTTGGGGCTCATGCCTGTCAGTAGCGGCTGCGGCCGGGGCCGCGGTCCAGTCTCTTGCGCCAGCACACCGGATGCCAGTGGCGGCGTTCGTCGTCGCCGCCCGTCCAGTCCGGCCAGGCGACCAGGTGCGGCTGGCCGCCGCGGATCTCCTGGTCACAGCCGGGGCAGCGGTAGTCCTTGGTGGAGGTGCCGCCGGTGAGCATGCGCACCTTCCAGTCGCCGTCGGGCCACTCCTCCACCCGGTCGGTGCCACGGGGCACGCCGAGCGGACGGCCGGTCTCCCGACGGCGGGCGCGGCGCGGGCTCATGGCCGGGGGAACGCGCGTACGCCGGCGGTGACCAGCTGGTCGAGCAGGGGCGCCGGCGCGTAGGCGGGCTCGCGATACTCGGCGTACAGGGCTCGCAGCCCGTCGCGCACCACCGCGAGGCCGATGGTCTCCAGCGTCTCGAACGGCCCGGCCGGGTATCCGCAGCCCAGCCGCATGGCGGCGTCGATGTCGCCGATCGAGGCGTAGCCCGCGTCGTACATGCGGACGGCGTCGTTGAGGTAGGGGTAGAGCAGCGCGTCGGTCACGAAGCCGGCCCGGTCCCGGCACGCCACCGGCGTCAGCCCGATGACCTTCATCAGGTCCCTGGCGGCCCTGGCCGCCTCACCCGAGGTGAGCACCGTGGCGGCGAGCTCGGCGACCCGGTCGCCGACGATCCGGACGCCGACCATCCTGGCGGGGTCCTGGAGCCGCACGGCGTGCTCGATCACCGGCCTGTCGGCCTGCCGCAGGATCACGTCCGGGTCGGCCGAAGGCTTGAAGCCGGCGGTACGGAGCCGCTCGGTGAGCTCGTCGGCCTCTTCCCCGGCCACCTCGAACGTGATGACCGAGGATTTGACCGGTTCGTGCGGGCGAGGTTCGTCGCCGTAGAAGCCCCGGCCGCTCTTACGGCCGAGCAGCCGGGCGGAGACCAGCTCGCGCAGCAGCGGCGCGGGCGCGTGCCGGCGGTCACGCGTCTCGTCGAACAGCACCCCCATCACCTCGTAGGCGGTGTCGAGGCCGATCAGGTCGAGCAGCTCGAACGGTCCCATGGGCAGCCCCACGCCGAGCCGCATCGCCGCGTCGATGTCGTCGCGCCCGGCCAGGCCCTGCTCCATGAGCACGGCGGCCTGGTTGAGGTAGGGCAGGAGCAGCCGGTTGACCACGAATCCCGCCCGGTCGCCGACGGCCACCGGCGTCTTGCCCAGCCGGGTGGCCAGCTCGGAGATCTCCGGCACCAGCGCGGGGTCCGTCAGCACCGTGCTGACGACCTCGACCAGGCCCATCACCGGCGCGGGGTTGAAGAAATGCATGCCGAGCACGCGACCCTGGCGCCCGGTGGCGGCGGCGATGGCGGTGACGGGCAGCGAGGAGGTGTTGGTGGCGAGCACGGTCTCCGGCTTGCAGATCCGGTCGAGGTCGGCGAAGAGCGAGAGCTTGTAGTCGAGGACCTCGGGGATCGCCTCCACCACCAGATCGGCCTCGCGCAGGTCCTCCCGCGAGGTGGTGAGCGTGATCCGGCCGAGGATCGAGGCGCGTTCGCCGTCGGTCAGCCTGCCTCTGTCGACCGCGCGCTGCGTGGATCTCTCCACATGGCCGCGCCCGGTGGCCAGCGCGTCGGCGTCAGCCTCCACGCCGATCACTCGCAGCCCGGCCCGCGCGAACACCTCCGCGATGCCGGCCCCCATCGTGCCGAGCCCGACCACAGCCACCATTTCGAACGCCATACCCGTAGTTTCCCAGAGCGGTAGGGTTGGCCGACATGCGGCTGGTCATCGCGCGTTGCAGCGTGGATTACATCGGAAGGCTCACGGCGCATCTGCCGATGGCGCCCAGGCTCGTGCTCATCAAGGCGGACGGCAGTGTGTCGATCCACGCCGACGATCGCGCCTTCAAGCCGCTCAACTGGATGAACCCGCCGTGCAAGCTCAAGGAGGACGGCGAGACGTGGACCGTCACCCACGGCAAGACGGGTGAGAAGCTGGTCCTGACGATGGCGGAGATCCTCCACGACTCCAGCCACGAGCTGGGCGTCGACCCGGGCCTGATCAAGGACGGGGTGGAGGCCCACCTGCAGGAGCTGCTCGCCGAGCACATCACGACCCTGGGCGACGGCTACTCCCTGATCCGCCGGGAGTACATGACCGCCATCGGCCCGGTCGACATCCTGTGCCGCGACGCGGCCGGCGGCACGGTGGCGGTGGAGATCAAGCGGCGCGGCGAGATCGACGGCGTCGAGCAGCTCACCCGCTATCTGGAGCTGCTCAACCGCGATCCCCTGCTGGCGCCCGTCCGCGGCGTGTTCGCCGCCCAGGAGATCAAGCCGCAGGCCAAGGTGCTCGCCAACGACCGCGGCATCGACTGCGTCACCCTCGACTACGCCGCCATGCGCGGCATAGAGCCGGAGAACCCCACCCTGTTCTGAGCGCGCTCGTAAGCGGCGGCTTACCGGTCTATGGTGACGCCATGACGACGCTCACCTTCGAGTCCCTGAATCCGGCGACCGGCCAGGTCGTCGGCAGTCATCCCCGGCAGAGCGCGGAGGCCGTGCGCGAGGCCGTCGGCAGGGCCGAGACGGCCTCGGCGTGGTGGGCCGGGCTCGGCCACGCCGAGCGGAGACGGCGGCTGCTCGACTACAAGGCCGTCGTCACCCGCCATCTTCGGGAGCTGGCCGAGCTCGTGCACCAGGAGACCGGCAAACCGGTCGCCGACGCCGCGCTGGAGCTCGTGCTGGCGATCACGCACCTCGACTGGGCGGCCCGCAACGCGCCGAAGGTCCTCGGCCGCCGCCGGGTCTCGTCCGGGATGCTGGGCATCAATCTGGCCGCCACGCTGGAGTATCTCCCGCTGGGGGTGGTGGGCGTGATCGGGCCGTGGAACTATCCGGTCTTCACCCCCATGGGCTCCATCGCGTACGCGCTCGCCGCCGGCAACGCCGTGGTGTTCAAGCCGAGCGAGCTCACGCCGGGCATCGGGGTGCGCCTCGCGGAGCTCTTCACCGAGTCGGTGCCGGAGCAGCCGGTCTTCCAGACGGTGACCGGGCTCGGCGAGACGGGCGCCTTCCTCGCCGGCGACCCCCGGGTCAGGAAGATCGCCTTCACCGGCTCCACGGCGACCGCCAAGCGGGTGATGGCCGCCTGCGCCGAGAACCTGACGCCGATGGTGGCCGAGTGCGGAGGCAAGGACGCGTTCATCGTCGACGCCGACGCCGACCTGAAGGCCGCCGCCGACGCGTGCCTGTGGGGCGCGCTGTCCAACGCCGGGCAGACGTGTGTGGGCGTGGAGCGGGTGTACGTGGTCGACGCGGTCTACGCGCCGTTCATGCGCGAACTGTCGGAGCGGGCGGCGTCCATCAGGGCCGGGGAGCACTACGGGCCGATCACCATGCCGGGGCAGCTCGACATCATCAGGCGGCACATCGACGACGCCACCGGCTCGGGCAAGGTGGTCATCGGCGGCCCGGAGTCCGTGCGGGCGCCCTTCGTCGATCCGGTGATCGTGGAGGACGTGCCGGAGGACTCACCCGCGGTGCGTGAGGAGACGTTCGGGCCGACGATCACCGTACGCCGCACCCGCGACGCCCAGGAGGCGCTGGAGCTGGCCAACGCCTCGGCCTACGGGCTGGCGGGCACGGTCTTCTCCCGCGACGCGCGGCGGGCGATGGAGTTGGCCCGCGCGATGCGGTCCGGGATGACCGCCGTCAACTCGGTCATCTCCTTCGCCGGGGTGCCGGCGCTGCCGTTCGGCGGGGTGGGCGACTCCGGGTTCGGGCGCATCCACGGCGCGGACGGCCTGCGCGAGTTCGCCCGGCCCAAGGCCGTCTCCCGTCAGCGCTTCGCGTTGCCGGGGATGAACGTGACGTCGTTCGCCCGAGGACCCCAGGAGCTTGAGCGGCTGATCAAACTTGTCACGTTCTTGCATGGACGACGTAAGAGGTAATGTACGCGCCCTTTCACTATTCCGATCATCCATCCATAATTGTGTGCTCGGGGGCCACGATCATGTTGGACGGGTGGAATGTGAACCGGTCTTACCGGGGAATGTCGGCTGAGCAAAGGCTGGCGGACAGACGAGAGCGGCTGATGACAGCCGCCTACACGCTATACGCGAAACCAGGTTTCGAGGCCACGACGATCGAAAGGCTGTGCTCCGAGGCGCGGATCTCCAACCGCGCCTTCTACGAGTGTGTCAGCGGTCGTGAGGAGCTCTTGCAGGCCCTTCACGAGCGGTGCGTGGAGGAGAGCCTGGCCGCGGTGGCCGCGGCGTTGGAGGAGGCGCGGGCCGGGCTGGACGACAGGGTCAGCGCCGGCATCCGGGCCTATGTCGAGTTCACGACCGCCGACTGGCGCAGGGCGCGCATCATGCACCTGGAGGTGCGCAGGTCAGGCGACATCCTGGCCGCCTCACGCCAGCGCGCCGTCAGCTCCTTCGCCCGGCTGGTCGAGGAGGCGTCCACCGATTTTCCCGAGCCGGCCACGGGCAATCGCCGCCTGGTCGCTCTCGGCGTAATTGGAGCGCTGCAAGAGTTGCTCATTGAATGGTTGCTCGCGGACGACCCGCCGAGCATCGACGAACTCGTGGACGTCGCGGTGCACATCTTCGGCAGATCGCTGGGAAAACCGTGACACCATGATCACGGTCTGCGATTGTCTTATTGCAGCGGGGCCGGATTCGATAAATCGGTGTGCCCGAAAAGCGCTTACCGGAAAACAGTGAGAGCGGGCAGCGGCTGATCGCTGCCCGCTCCGATATGTCGCCGCGTACGGCGTCGTGTCAGGCCACCGCCGCCTGCTGCGCCTCGACGGAAAGGACCCGATTCAGCCGGGTCACCGCCAGCACCCGCATGATCCGCGGTGGCACCCCCCGAAGGACGAGGCGGCGTTGCGCGCTGAGCGCGAGCCGATGCGTGCCCACGAGCACTCCGAGACCGGTGGCGTCGATCATCTCCAGCTTGGAGAGGTCGACGATCAGGTCTCCCTCGCCGGCCTCGACGGCCTCGTGCAGGCGCGACCGCACGCCCGCCGACGTGCCCGCGTCGAGCCGCTCTCCGATCCGCACCACCTGTGCTCTTGGATTGCCCCGGACGCGCATGCCACCTCCTCAGTCACCCCGCGCTGTCGTACGCGGCGTGGTCGCTCTCTCGCACAGAGCATTCGCCGAGGTAGACCCGGCCTCTGTCCCCTACCCAGGTATCGGCAGAGACACGACCGCGCGAAGCACAAACTCTCCGTCACCTGCCGGGCCCGCCGTGAATCTGCCACCGACGGCCTCCACCCGCTCGGCCAGTCCGGTCAGGCCGCTGCCCAGATCCTCGCCGCGCCAACCACCGACTCCGTCGTTGCGCACGCTGATCTCGGCCTCCTCGTCGGTGAACCGTACGAGAATGTCGCAGTGCGTGGCCGCGCTGTGCTTGAGCACGTTGGTCACCGCCTCCCGGACGACGTAGGCGAACACCGGCGCCACGCCTTCGGGAAGCTCGCGGTAGGGCAGATGCGTCCGGCACCGTACGCCCGCCGCTTCGAGGACTCCCTTCACGCTATTCAGCTCAGCCGGCAAGTCAAGCTCACGGTAGCCGCGCACCGCCTGGCGCAGCTCCCGCAGCGCCTTCCTGGTCAGCGTGTTGACCTCGGTCATCTCCGCCTTGGCCGCCGCCGCGTCGGCGTCCGCCAGCCGCACGGCCAGCTCCGTCTTGACCGCGATGGCGGACAGTTGGTGCCCGACGACGTCGTGCAGGTCCCGGGAGAAGCGCAGCCGCTCCTCCGCGAGCGCCAGCCGGGTGTGCGCCTCCTTGCCCTCCTGCGCCTGGATCGCCAGCGACAGCATGTACATCCAGACCCGGTTGGACGGCGGGAAGAGCGCGCAGAACACCGCGTAGGTGGGCACCACGAACAGCAGGACGCTGCCGATGTCCCGGTCGTCGACCAGCAGCGTGGAAGGGTCGAGATAGTAGTTGCCGAGACTCAGCATGATGCCGGTGACGAAGGTGCCCACCGCCATGAGCACGGCGGTCCTCCGGGTGACCCCTAGTGAGGCCACCGACAACCAGACGACCAGCACCATGCCGAAGTGCAGCGGGTCGCCTCCGCCGATCGCCGCCGCGCACACGGCCACGGCGGCGGCCGCCACGATCTCCTTGACGGGGTGGCGACGGTCGATGATGCCGGCCGCGACCCGTACGTACAGCCAGGTGAAGCAGGCGGACGCGACCAGGGCGGGCGCCAGGCGCGGCCATGAGGGGGCGTGGCCGTCGGCGGCGGCCATGGCCTGGCGCATGCCGATGAACAGCCACATGACGACCAGCATCATGACCATCATCTGCAGGGTGTGCCACCGCGCCCGCCTGAGCTCCTCCATCTACTTGGCGCGCAGGACTTCGCCGAGCTTGACCCGCGCGCCGGTGCGCAGCACGGCGCGCTCGTACACCTTCGCGCCGAAGGTGAGCGTGCCCACCACGGCCAGCGCCATCAGCACGACGGAGACCCCGACCTCCCACATCGGCACCTCGGTGGCCGCCATCCGCACCGGCATCACCATGGAGGAGAACGGCGGGACGAAGGAGACGATGGTGGCGACCGTGCCGGTGGGGTCGTTGGTGGCATAGAAGGCCACGAAGTAGGACGCCATGATGAGCATCGTCAGCGGCGTCATCACGTTGCCGACCTCCTCCTGCCGGGAGACCAGCGAGCTGAGCGCGGCCGCCAGCGTGGCGAAGAAGGCATAACCGAGCACGAACCAGAGCAGGACGCCCGCCACGATGCCCACCATGCCCGGCGGGAAGTCGGCGGCGAACCCGGAGGCGAACGAGGCCCCGAGGCCGACCACGAGGATCGTGCCCAGGTTGATCAGGCCGAGCACCCCGAGGCCGACGATCTTGCCGCCCAGCAGCTGCCACGGTCGGACCGCGCTCAGCAGGATCTCCACGATCCGGCTGCCCTTCTCCTCGACCACGCCCATCGCCACCATCATGACCTGACCGATGATGAGCATGAACAGCACCAGGACGAGGACCACGGCGATGCCCGTCCGCGCGGCCTCGTAACGGGTGTCGGCGCCCACGGACTCCATCTGCAGCGGCGCGATCCGCACCCCCGCCGCGCCGAGCTTCGCCTCCCGGTGGGTGCTCTGCAGGAGCACGCCCAGCTCGGTCTCGATCTCGCCGTCGGTGATCACCTTGGTGCCGTTGACGAGCACCGCGTCGACGTCACCGTCGAGCACCGCCTCGGTGGCCGCCTTCTCATCCGGGAACGAGCGCCACTCGAACTCCGCGTCGGGCGCCGCCGCCTCCAGCGGCAGCTGCTGGGAGTGCACGGTGCCCAGCGCGTAGGAATCGGGCGTGTCGAAGAACTTCGGCGCGAACGCCAGCGCCCCCACCAGCACGGCGGTGATCGCCAGGCCGACGATGAACGCCTTCGTACGGATCTGCGTGCTGATCTCACGCCTGGCGACGAGCATCAACCCGTTCACGCCACGGCCTCCTTGAAGATCTCGGTGAGGGACGGCTGCTCGACGCCGAAGTGCTCGACCCGGCCGGCCTTCACGGCGCGGCGCAGGATCTCCTGGTCGTCACTGTGCCCCGGGCCGACATCCGTGAGCAGCACATGGCGGTCACCCGTGACGGTCAGCACACCCGGCAGGCCCTCGGCCCAGCCGGGAACCGCGTCGCTGACCACGACCCGCAGCGTGCGGCTCTCGGCGGCGCGCAGCTCCTCGACCGTGCCGCTGGCCACCATCCGCCCGGCCGAGACGATGCCCACCGAGTCGCACAGCCGCTCGACCAGTTCGAGCTGGTGGCTGGAGAAGATCACCGGCACGCCGCCGCGGCAGCGCTCCTGCAGGGCCGTGGCCAGCGCGTCGACCGCGATCGGGTCGAGCCCGGAGAACGGCTCGTCGAGGATGAGCACCTCGGGGTCGTGCACCAGGGCCACCGCGAGCTGGACGCGCTGCTGGTTGCCCAGCGAGAGCGACTCCACCGCGTCGTTCCTGCGCTCGGTGAGCCCGAGGCGCTGCAGCAGGTCGTCGGTGGCCTGCTTGGCGGCGCTCTCGCTCAGCCCGTGCAGCCGGCCGAAGTACTCGATCTGCTCCCCCGCGCGCATCTTCTGGTAGAGCCCGCGCTCCTCCGGCATGTAGCCGAACTTCTGCCGGTCGGCGTACGTCAGCGCCCTGTCCTGCCAGCTCACCGAGCCGGAGTCGGCTTTGAGCACGCCCATGACGATCCGCATGGTCGTCGTCTTGCCGGCTCCGTTCGCGCCGACGAATCCGAACATCTCGCCCGGCCGTACGGCGAAGCTGATCCCGTCGAGGGCGAGCTTGCCGTCCGGCGAGTCCGGGCCTCCGGCGAAGCGCTTGCGCAGTTCGCTGATCTCGAGCATCAGATCTTCTCCTCTGTCATGAGATAGATGGTCTCCTACATGGCATTCGCCCTGTAGTTGCGGAAATCAGCGAACGGGGATGCGCTGCGCGTCCGTTCTCGATGACATTTGTCATTACGCTGAACTCATGACGCGCGCAGACAAGGACAAGCCTGTCGTTCTCTCCCGGATCTACACCCGCACGGGAGACGACGGCATGACGACGCTGAGCGACCTGAGCCGCACGTCGAAGACCGATTCCCGGCTGGCGGCGTACGCGGACGTGGAGGAGGCCAACGCCCACCTGGGCCTGGCGATGTCACACGGCACCCTGTCCGCCGAGCTCGTGGCGGTCCTCGTGCGGGTCCAGAACGAGCTCTTCGACCTGGGCGCCGACCTCGCCACCCCGATCGCCGAAAACCCGGAGTTCCCGCCACTGCGGGTCGAGCAGTCCTACGTCGACTGGCTCGAAGAGCAGTGCGACCGCTTCAACGAGGAGCTCAAGCCCCTGCGCAGCTTCATCCTGCCGGGCGGCGACCCCGCCACCGCGGCCCTCCACCTCGCCCGGGTCACCGTACGCCGGGCCGAGCGGACCACCTGGGCCGCACTGGAGGCGCACCAGGACATGAACCCGCTGACGGCGAGATACCTCAATCGCCTGTCAGACCTGCTGTTCATCCTGTGCCGGGTCGCGCACGCCGACAGCGAGATCCTGTGGAAGCCGGGCGGGACCAGATAGCGCCAGGGCGACGTCCAGCCAGGGCCAGGCGACGTCCAGACAGCGCTAGGCGACGTCCAGATAGGCGCTGGGAGGCGCGGACTCCAGCCAGGCCAGAAAGCCGGTCAGCGCGTCGTCGCTCATCGCCAGCGACAGATCGCGCGTCGAGCCCGAACAGTCGACCGCGAACAGGCCACCGTCGAGCTCACGACGCCGGGAAACGACAAGGCCGCGCCTCGCGATAGCGTGGCGCGGCCGAAGTCGCACACCAAGGAACGGGATCCAGTGCAGTTCCCCGTCGGCGTAGCGGGCTACGCCACTGCGCCAGGCGCCCTCACCCACCCGGATGCGACAGGGGACGCTGCCACGACGGGCCAGCAGGAGATGGCGCGCGACCATCAGGGCGGCGGCAAGCAGCACACACGTCACTATCGTCGCTACCATGCCGCCCCCTGGACTCGTGATGATCAGACCTCTTCGCCCGCCGCGCGCAGCCGGGCCCTCGCCCGCTTGGCCTCGACAGACGCGTCAGCGTCCTCCTGGTTGGCCTCGATCGAGGCCTGAGCCCGGTCGAGAGCGTCACGGGCAGCCGCGACGTCGACCTCCGAACCGAGCTCGGCCACCTCGGCGAGCACGGACACCTCGTCGTCGGCCACGGAGATGAAACCGCCGTGCACCGCGGCGACCAGGTCGTCCTGGCCCTCCCGCTTCACCTTCAGCACGCCGCCCTCGACGAGAACGCCGAGCACAGGTGCGTGTTGCGGCATAATACCGATCTCGCCGTCCACGGTCTTGGCAATCACCATGTCGGCCTCGCCCGACCAGATCTCACGCTCGGGTGAGACAACCCCTACGCGTAGCTTCGCCACTTGTGTAGGTTCCTTTCCGATCAGGTGGTGGCCCGGTTCGCAAACCGTGCCACCACCGTGTGGGGCGACTTAGCGGCGCTCGAGTTCCTTGGCCTTGGCCACGGCCTGCTCGATGCCACCGACCATGAAGAACGCCTGCTCGGGCAGGTGGTCGTACTCACCCGCGCAGAGGCCCTTGAAGGAGGCGATGGTCTCGTCCAGCGGCACGTTCTCGCCCGGCTGACCGGTGAACGCCTCGGCGGCGTACATCGGGTGGGACAGGAACCGCTCGATACGACGGGCCCGCTGCACCGTGACCTTGTCCTCTTCGGACAGCTCGTCGATGCCGAGGATCGCGATGATGTCCTGGAGCTCGCGGTACTTCTGCAGGATCCGCTTGGTCTCCTGCGCCACCCGGTAGTGCTCCTCGCCGACGATCGTCGGGTCGAGGATCCGGGAGGAGGAGTCGAGCGGGTCCACCGCGGGGTAGATGCCCTTCTCCGAGACCGGCCGCGAAAGCACGGTCTGCGCGTCGAGGTGCGCGAACGCGTTGTGCGGAGCCGGGTCGGTGATGTCGTCGGCGGGCACGTAGATCGCCTGCATGGAGGTGATCGAGTGACCACGCGTCGAGGTGATGCGCTCCTGGAGAACACCCATCTCGTCGGCCAGCGTCGGCTGGTAACCCACGGCCGAGGGCATGCGGCCCAGCAGCGTGGAGACCTCCGAACCGGCCTGCGTGAAGCGGAAGATGTTGTCGATGAAGAGCAGCACGTCCTGCTTCTGCACGTCGCGGAAGTATTCAGCCATCGTCAGAGCCGACAGCGCGACGCGCAGACGCGTGCCCGGGGGCTCGTCCATCTGGCCGAAGACGAGCGCGGTGTCCTTGAGGACGTCCGCCTCCTCCATCTCCAGCCAGAGGTCGTTGCCCTCACGGGTGCGCTCGCCCACACCGGCGAACACCGAGGTGCCACCGAAGTTACGGGCGACCCGGCGGATCATCTCCTGGATGAGGACGGTCTTGCCCACACCCGCGCCGCCGAACAGGCCGATCTTGCCACCCAGCACGTACGGGGTGAGCAGGTCGATGACCTTGATGCCCGTGACGAGCATCTCGGTGCGCGACTCCAGCTGGTCGAACGCCGGAGACGGGCGGTGGATGCCCCACTTCTCGGTGATCTTGAGCGATGCGGTCGGCACGTCCAGCGACTCGCCGAGCGTGTTCCACACGTGGCCCTTGACGACGTCGCCGACGGGCACCGAGATCGGCGCCCCCGTGTCGGTGACGGCCGCACCGCGGACGACGCCGTCGGTGGGCTGCATGGAGATGGCCCTGACGAGGTTGTCACCCAGGTGCTGGGCCACCTCCGCGGTCAGGGTCTTGGCCTCGCCGCCGAGGGTCACCTCGAGGGTCAGCGCGTTGTAGATGTCGGGCATCGCCTCGACGGGGAACTCCACGTCGACGACGGGCCCTGTGACGCGAGCCACGCGGCCGGCACCGGCCGCGGGGGTCTCAACAGTCTCAACAGCCTCTGCAGTCATTTCACTCTTTCCCCGCTGCGGCGTCAGCGAGCGCGTTGGCGCCACCGACGATCTCGCTGATTTCCTGGGTGATCTCTGCCTGGCGAGCCTGGTTCATCTGCATGGTGAACACGCGGATCAGCTCGTTGGCGTTGTCCGTGGCGGACTTCATGGCCCGGCGGCGCGCCGCCTCCTCCGAAGCGGCGGACTCCAGCAGCGCCGTGAAGATGCGGGACTCCACGTAGCGCGGCAGCAGCGACTCCAGCACGTCGGCCGCGGTCGGCTCGAACTCGAAGTACGGAGGGATCGCGTCGGACTCGGTCGCCTCGGTCTCCTCCACCTCCAGCGGCAGCACGCGCTTGACCACGACGTTCTGCGTGAGCATGGAGATGAACTCGGTCGAGACGATGTGAATCTCGTCGATGCCGTTCTCGTCCTTGAACGAGTCGATCAGCGTCTCGGCGATCTCCTTGGCGTCCTTGTAGGCAGGCGCCCTGGAGAAGCCGACCCACTGGCCGCCCATCTCGCGGTTGCGGAAGCTGTGCCAGGTGACACCCTTCCGGCCGGTGACGAACGGCACCACATCCATGCCACGGGCGGCCAGCAGCCCACGCAGGGCCTCGGCCTCACGCAGCACGTTGGCGTTGAAGCCGCCGCAGAAGCCGCTGTCGCTGGTGACGATGAGGACGCCCGCCTTGGCGGGGTTCTCCTTCGCCACGGTCAGCGGATGATCGACGCTCGCCGCGTTGCTGACGACGCCCGTCACGGCGCGAGTGATCTCACGCTCGTACGGCAGCGCCGCCTGCATCCGCATCTGCGCCTTCACGATCCGCGAAGAGGCGATGAGCTCCTGGGCACGCGTGATCTTGGCGGTCGACTTGACCGACTTGATCCGCCGCCGCAGCAGCCTTAGCTGGGCACCCATCGGCTACTTCTTCTCCGCCGGGCGAACGACCTTGCGGATCTTCTCCTGGCCGACCTCTTCGGCTCCCAGCGGAGCCACCGGCTCGTCCTTCACCAGCAGCTCGCCGGAGGAGGTGGTGAAGCCCTTCTTGAACTCCGTGATGGCGTCCTTGAGCACGGTCACCGTGTCGTCGCCCAGCTGCCCGCTCTCGCGGATGCTGTCGAAGATGCCCTTGTGCGAGCTCTGGATGAACTCCAGGAACTCACTCTCGAAGCGCCGGATGTCCTCGACCGGGACCTCGTCGAGCTCGCCCGTGGTGCCCGCCCAGACCGACACGACCTGGTGCTCGGTCGGGAACGGGGAGTACTGGGGCTGGATGAGCAGCTCGGTCAGGCGCTGGCCGCGGTCGAGCTGGGCGCGGGAGGCCGCGTCCAGGTCGGACGCGAAGGCCGCGAAGGCCTCCAGGTCGCGATACTGCGACAGCGACAGCCGCAGCGTGCCCGCGACCTTCCGCATCGCCTTGGACTGCGCGGAGCCGCCGACTCGGGAGACCGAGATACCGACGTTGATCGCAGGCCGGATGCCGGCGTTAAAGTAGTCGGTCTCGAGGAAGCACTGGCCGTCGGTGATGGAGATGACGTTGGTCGGGATGAACGCCGAGACGTCGTTGCCCTTCGTCTCGATGATCGGCAGACCGGTCATCGAGCCCGCGCCCATGTCGTCGGAGAGCTTGGCGCAGCGCTCCAGCAGACGGGAGTGGAGGTAGAAGACGTCACCGGGGAACGCCTCGCGACCCGGCGGGCGGCGAAGCAGCAGCGAGACGGCGCGGTAGGCGTCGGCCTGCTTGGTGAGGTCGTCGAAGATGATCAGAACGTGCTTGCCCTGGTACATCCAGTGCTGGCCGATGGCCGAGCCGGTGTAGGGGGCGATGTACTTGTAACCAGCGGGGTCGGACGCCGGGGCGGCGACGATCGTGGTGTATTCGAGTGCGCCAGCCTCTTCGAGGCGGGAGCGCACCTGCGCGATCGTCGAGCCCTTCTGGCCGATGGCCACGTAGACGCAGCGCACCTGCTTCTCGGGGTCACCCGAGGCCCAGTTCTCGCGCTGGTTGAGGATGGTGTCCACGGCGATCGCGGTCTTGCCGGTGCCACGGTCACCGATGATCAGCTGGCGCTGGCCGCGGCCGATCGGCGTCATGGCGTCGATCGCCTTGATGCCGGTCTGCAGCGGCTGCTTCACCGGCTGCCGCTGGACGACCGAGGGGGCCTGGAGCTCAAGGGCGCGAAGGCCCTCGGACTCGATCGCGCCCTTGCCGTCGAGCGGGTTGCCCAGGGGGTCGACCACGCGGCCGAGGAAGTTGTCGCCGACGGGCGCGGACAGGACCTCGCCCGTCCGGCGGACCGTCTGACCTTCCTCGATACCGCTGAATTCGCCCAGGATCACGACACCGATCTCGCGGGTGTCGAGGTTAAGTGCCAGGCCGCGCGTGCCATTCTCGAACTCGAGCAGCTCGTTCGCCATCGCCGAGGGAAGGCCGGAGACATGGGCAATGCCGTCGCCGGCGTCGACGACGGTCCCGATCTCCTCGCGCGCGGCGCCTTCCGGTTCGTACGCCTGGACGAAGCGCTCAAGCGCGTCCCGGATCTCGTCCGGCCGGATCGTAAGCTCCGCCATCTCTACTCTGTCTCCCTATTCGCCTAGCCGGCCAACCGGCGGCGGACTTCTTCGATTCGTCCCACAATGGTGGTGTCGATGATCTCGTCGCCGATGCGGACCGAGAACCCACCGAGCACTCGTTTGTCCACCTCGACATTCAGGTGCACGTCGCGGCCGTAAGAGGAACGCAGCCATGCGGCGAGCCGCTGCTTCTGCGCCTCCGACAGCTCGACGGCGCTGCGCACCACCGCCACCAGGCGCTGGCTCTGCTGCGACACGAGCCGGCCGAACTCTTCCAGGCCTGTTTCCAGGTTACGTCCTCGCGGATGCACCGCCATCTGCGTGACCAGGCGCAGGGTGGTCGGTGCCACCTTGTCCGCCAGCAGGTCGCGCAGCAGGTCCCGCTTGTCCGTCTCCGGGGCGGAGGCGTCGGCGAGCGCGCGGCGCAGCTGAGGGTTGGCGGCCAGGATGCGGCCGAAGCGGAAGAGCTCGTCCTCCACCTCGTCGAGCTTGCGCCGGCCCTCGGCCTCGGCCGCCGCGGCGATGACGCCGAGCCGCTCCAGCACGTCGGCCAGGTCACTGGCGCGCGACCACTTGGCCGAGACGGCTGCCTCGGCGGTGGCGATCGCGGCCTCGCTGACCCGGCCGTCGAGCAGCGCGCGCACAGTGCGCGACTTCTGCTCAGCGGGCCTGGCCTGGTCGGACAGGGCCCGGCGCAGGCCGTGCTCCCGGTCGAGCAGATCCGCGACGGCGAACAGCTCGTCGGAGAGCGTGCCGAGGTCGGCGCTGCCGGCGACCACGTTGAAGCGCTCCTCGACCTCTGCCAGCGAGGTCCTGCTCAAGCCCCGCATCAACCCACCGCCTGCGCGTTTGAGCTCTCCAGCTCGTCGAGGAAGCGGTCGACGGTGCGGCGCTGCCTGGCCTCGTCCTCAAGGGACTCACCCACGATCCGGCTGGCCAGCTCGGTCGACAGGCGACCGACCTCGTTGCGGAGCTGGGCGAAGGCGGCCTGGCGGTCCGCCTCGATCTGGGTGTGCGCCGCCGCGACGAGACGGCGGGCCTCGGCCTGCGCCTCCTCGCGGAGCTCCGCCTTGATCTGCGCGGCCTGCTCACGAGCCTCCTCGCGGAGGCGTGCCGCGTCGCGGCGGGCCTCTTCGAGCTGCTCGCTGTACTGCCGCTGCAGGACCTGCGCCTGCGCCTGGGCCTCCTCTGCCCTCTTGATGCCGCCTTCGATGGCGTCGGTGCGCTCGGCCAGCGTCTTCTGGATACGCGGGACGAGGATCTTGCCGACGACGAGGAGGACGACGAAGAACGAGAAGATACCGACGACGAGCTCGTAGGTGTGCGGAATCAGAGGGTTGGCACCCTCCTCCGCCGCCGCGAGGAGCGTAGCTGCCGTTTTCATGGATGCAGCCTTTCGTCAGGGGATTCTTCTGGTCTTTAGAGGTTCGCGAAGATGAACGGCGCGACCAGCCCGATCAGGGCGAGGGCCTCGGTGAGGACGAAGCCGAGCAGCATGTTCTGACGGATCAGGCCGTAGGCCTCGGGCTGACGCGCGATGGCCTGCACGCCCTGACCGAAGATGATGCCCACGCCGATGCCGGGGCCGATGGCGGCAAGACCGTAACCGATGGCGGTGACGTTGCCGGAGACCTCAGCGAGAACGCTCACGCTCATTGCTTGTTTCCTTTACTGAACGGCCGGTGAAGTGGAGTCTCACCGGTCATGGATATTCCGGTATGTGGTTCTCAGTGATCCGCGTGCAGCGCGCCGTTGATGTACATCGCGGCCAGCATCGCGAAGAGGAATGCCTGCAGGAACTGGATGAACATCTCGAAGCCGGTGAGCACGATGGTCATGATCACGCCGAGCACGCCGATGGGCGCGCCGAGCGGGGTCAGCGCCTCGAACAGGAACCAGAAGCCCACCATGCTGAAGAAGGCCAGCAGCATGTGGCCGGCGAACATGTTCGCGAACAGTCGCACGGCGTGCGTGAACGGCGCGATGATCATGTTCGACAGGAACTCGATCGGGGCGAGCAGCAGGTAGATCGGCTTCGGCAGCCCCGGCGGGAACATCATGTTCTTGAAGTAGCCGACGGGCCCCTGGTGCTTGACGCCCAGGTAGACCTTGAGCACGTAGATCGAGATCGCCAGCACGGCCGGGAAGGCGATGTGCGAGGCGACCGGGAACTGGAGCACCGGGACGACGCCCATGAGGTTCCAGACCAGCACCAGGAAGAACAGGGTGAGCAGCAGCCCCATCCACCGGTCGGCGTCCTTGCCGAGGAAGGGCCGGGCGACCTGGTCGCGCACGAATATGTAGCCGTACTCGGCGACGTTCTGCACGCCTCTGGGAACCAGCTTGGGCTTGGCGAAGGCCGCCCAGCAGAAAGCGATCACGAGGACCGAGGCGAACATGGCGAGCAGAACCGGCTTGGTGAACCAGTCGACCCCGGGAATGATGGGGGGCAACGTGAAGAGCTCGTCAGGCGTGGGCGCCCCGAACTCTCCCGGTGGTGCTAGGACCGTCAGCGCACTCACGCGGCGTTCCCTTCAACGTCGTAGTTGATCACAAGAGTTTCCTCAGAGAAGCGGTCGCTGCGTGGGACTAGCGACCGTGCCTCCGGTAGACCGCGTAGCCGGCGAGCACCAGCCCCAGGACGATGCCTATGGGGAAGAACGCGGACAGGTCCAGCCACCGGTCCAGCAACCACCCGATGCCGCCGTAGACCGCCATCCCGGCGAGAAGATAGCTGGGGACCGACCACATGGCGTCGGCGAAGTCGCGACCGTCTGTTTCCGGTCGACGTTCTTGTTCGCTCATCGCGGCCCTGACGATAGCAGGCGAGTAGAGGACTAGTCATATCGGGCCCCGTCCGGTTAGTAAGCCTCATCGGTCGCCCTGGCCGGGAACCTTGGCTTCGGGGTCGACGTACAGCATCTTGGTCTTGATGAAGGCCCGGACTTCGAAGGCGGTCCAGACGATCGTGCACACCACCACTGACCAGGCGAAAACCTGAGGGTTCCAGAGCGTGGTGTCGCCGAACGTGACCAGCATCACCATGATGACGATGACTTTGACGAGGTAGCTGACCATCGCGGCGATGGCCATCATCTGCGGGGAGACTCGCGCGGCGTAGGAGACGGCCACCACGCTGATGCTGAAGAAGACGGCGACGAGCAAGGTGCCGATCACCGCGCCCAGCGCACCTCTGCCACCGGCCGCCAGCAGAGCCACGACCACGGCAACCACTCCGACGGCCAAGGTCGGGATCGCGGCGCTTTTGAGTACGCGCACGTCGTTGGCTTGCATCGGTGCTCCATCAGCATGTTGTCAAGCGAGCGTTTGCTACCCCCTGGACTTGTGTATCCGGGGGCCCCTGCTCGTGAAAGATATCACAAGCGCACGGAAGACCGCTTTTACCTGCCGTTTCTAGGTCGCTGTCACGGACGGCTTGGGAAGGCGGGTATGACCGGATTGCGCTCGGCGCTCGCTCGCTCCTGCGCCGGCCCCGATTCCGGGGGAAGCTGCCGCCTGCTCTCGGCCTCCGGCACGATCGGCGGCATCGGACCGGTGGGCGGCCCGTCGTCGTCACCCGCCCGGTCACGCAGCGCCCTGGCCCGCCGGCGCCACCGCGGCGCGGCCATCATGACCAGCACACCGAGCGCCAGCAGGATCATCACCGGGAACAGCAGCACCGGCACGCCGATCGCGGACATCGCGAAGATGCCGAACGCGAACAGGAAGGCCCACGCGTACATGATCAGAACGGACTGGCGGTGTGAGTGGCCGATGTCCATCAGCCGGTGGTGCAGATGCCCGCGGTCGGGCGCGAACGGCGACATGCCGTAGGAGGTGCGCCGCACCACCGCCGTTATCAGATCGATGAGCGGCAACACCAGGACCGCCGCGGGGACCAGCAGCGGCAGCAGCACGCCGAACCGGTTGATGCCCTCGATGACGGACGGGTCGACCGGGGTCACGGTGACGATCGAGGAGGCGAGCACCAGGCCGATGAGCATCGCGCCGGTGTCGCCCATGAAGATCTTGGCCGGATGGAAGTTGTGCGGCAGGAAGCCCAGGCAGGTGCCGATGAGGACGGCGGTGATGGCCGCGGTCGTGGTGATGCGGTCACCGGTGATGCTCTGCTTGAGGAAGATGGAGTAGGCCCAGGTGGCCATGCCGGCGATGCACACGATCCCGGCGGCGAGCCCGTCGAGCCCGTCGACGAAGTTGACCGCGTTGATGGCCACCACCACGACCAGGATCGTGATGATCGTGCTCAGTGTGTAGTCGAGGCTGGTGGAGCCGCCCCAGTCCTTGGGCAGCGGGATGTAGGTCAGCCTCAGGCCGTAGTAGACCAGCACGCCGGCGGCCGCGATCTGGCCGGCCAGCTTGATGAAGGGGTCCATGCCCCACCAGTCGTCCAGGAAGCCGGTCAACGTGATCAGGCCGCCGCCGATGATCAACGCCAGCACCGGCTGGCCGTCGGAGTCGGCCAGCGCCTCCCCCGTGTTGGTCAGCTCGCTGGCGACCAGCAGGCCCGCCACCAGCCCGCCGTACATCGCCAGGCCGCCCAGCCTCGGCGTGGGTGTGGTGTGCACGTCTCGATCGCGGATCTCCGGCATGGCGCCGATGCGGATGGCGAACCTACGCACCAGCGGGACGAGCAAATAGGTCACCGCTGCCGCGATGAGCGCCATGAACAGGTATTCGCGCACACACCTAGTTTCCAGGATGCTCCGGCCGTTCGTGACCGGAAAACGACTCAGAACAGCTTAATATTCGCTGAGATATGGCTGATGGATGGCCAGCAGCGCAGACACGCTTGCCTGCACGTCCTCCGCGGACTCGGGCCGCAGGATGGCTCGGGCCACCAGCGCGCCGATCTCCGCCATTTCCTGGAGCCCCAGCCCCTGGGTGGTGACGCAGGGCGTGCCGACGCGGATGCCCGAGGTCACGGCCGGTGGCTCGGGGTCGTACGGAATCGCGTTCCTGTTGAGCGTGATCCCCGCCGCCGCGCACCGGCGCTCCGCCTCGGCCCCGGAGATCCCCAGGTCGCGCAGGTCGATCAGCGCCAGATGCGTGTCCGTACCCCCGGAGACGGGCCGCATCCCTTCGGCCGCCAGCGACTGGCACAGGGCCTGCGCGTTGGCCACCACCCGCCGCGCGTAGTCGGCGAACTCCGGCCGCAGCGCCTCTCCGAACGCCACCGCCTTCGCCGCCACGGCGTGCATCAGCGGCCCGCCCTGGACGAACGGGAACACCGCCCGGTCGATCCTCGCGGCCAGCTCCGCCGTGCACAGGATCCCGCCGCCGCGCGGCCCGCGCAGCGACTTGTGCGTGGTGAAGGTGACGACATCCGCGTACGGCACCGCGGACGGAATGGCGCGGCCCGCCATCAGGCCGATCGGATGCGCCGCGTCGGCGAGCAGCCAGGCGCCCACCTCGTCGGCTATCCCGCGCAGCACCCCGTAGTCGATCAGTCGCGGGTAGGCCGTCGCGCCGCAGACGATGAGCTTGGGCCGCCGCCTCAGGGCCAGGTCCCGGACGTCGTCGTAGTCGATGAGCTCGGTGTCGCGCCGCACCCCGTAGGACGCCACGTCGAACCACTTGCCGGAGAAGTTGACCTTGGAGCCGTGGGTGAGATGCCCGCCGTGCGGCAGCGCCATGGCCAGCATCGTGTCGCCGGGCTGCAGCAACGCGGCGTACGCGGCCAGGTTCGCCGACGCCCCGGAGTGCGGCTGGACGTTGGCGTGCTCGGCGCCGAACAACTCGCGGGCCCGCTCGATGGCCAGCCGCTCCGCCCGGTCCACGACCTCGCAGCCGCCGTAGTAGCGCCTGCCCGGGTAGCCCTCGGCGTACTTGTTGCTCAGTGTCGAGCCGAGGGCGGCCAGCACGGCGGGCGAGGTGAAGTTCTCGCTCGCGATGAGCTGGAGGCCGGTGCGGGCCCGCTCGACCTCGTCGAGCAGGACCTGCGCCAGCTCCGGATCCTGCCGCTGGAGCTGGTCGAAGTCGGGGCCGTAGGTGGGCTCAACACCCATAATTCCACTGTACGAGCAGGCTTCCGGATTTATCTAGATTTGTCGGGTATTCAGGAGAAGGCGTGGGGTGCTCCGATCGCGCTGGGGATCCACCGCGGGGTGTCGGCCGCCTCGTCACTGATCGACGTGAGCACGGCCTGGCGGTACAGATTGAGCCTGGTACGCCACTCCTGCAGGTCCTCGACGTAACGGGCGCCGACCGGCGCGTCCCACGTCTGCGGGCTCCTGGCGAGCTGGTAGGCCTTGTCCAGCGACGACGTGAGACTCTCCAGTAACGGCAGAACGTTCTGCCAGGCCGTCACGAGCCGCTGGTACTCAGGGTTGAACTCCCAGGCCCTCGGCTGGTCGTCCAGCACACCGCCGGACGTCGACGGCGGCGTCTCCCCGGGCTGGCGCGGGCGTGGCGCGGGCGGGTCCACGTACATCAGGCGCTCCTCTCCGGTGTCCCCGGATCGACCGATCCACGCGGTCCATCGGGCTCGATGTCCTCAGGCACCCACACCCCGTCCCTCCACTCTCCCGGCAACACCTCCACGCCCGGCACCTTCGCACCCGGCGCCTCCACGGCCGACATCTCCGGGCCCGGCATCTCCACGGGCTGGACTCCCCGCGTGTCCCCCACCAGCAGGCGGATCGAGTCCGCGGCGGGAGGATCGACGTTCACCGACACCACGTCGCCGCCGTCGCTCACCCAGGCGCTCACCCCCGCAGGCGCTCCGGGGACGGCGTTCACGCCCGTGCCGTCGTACCGCGGCGGGCTCTGCGTACCGACCGACTGGGTGCCGGTGGCACTGTCCGGCGGCGGAGTGGGCGGCACCACCAACCCGCCCCCCTCATCACGCGCCCCCTGCCCTACACCGTCCCGCCCAACGCTGTCCTGCCTCGCGTTGTCCTGCCCGGTGTTGTCCTGCCCGGTGTTGTCCTGCCCGGTGTTGCCGTCCCGCCCGCCGTAAGCGTCCTGCCGGGCGTTGTCCTGGCCCGTGCTGCCGTCCCGCGCCGCATTGCCGTCCTGCCGGTCGTTGTCGTTCCGCTCGGCGTTGCCGTCCTGCCTGGGGTCGCGTACGTCCTGGCCGCCCGGCTGAGCGTCACGCGAGATCCCGCCGTCGCGACCGCTGCCATTATCCGAGCAACCATCCGAGGCAGGCGGCTGCGTCGCGGGTGGCTGATCCGTAGCCGACGGTGGCGCCACACCAGTGGGCGGATCAATTCGAGCAGGTTGACCCGAGCCAGTGGGCGGATCATTACGAATCGGCTGATCGGAGCCGGTCGGCGGATCATTCCGAATCGGCTGATCGGAACCGGTCGGCGGATCATTCCGCTCGGCGTTGCCGTCCTGCCTGGGGTCGCGTACGTCCTGGCCGCCCGGCTGAGCGTCACGCGAGATCCCGCCGTCGCGACCGCTGCCATTATCCGAGCAACCATCCGAGGCAGGCGGCTGCGTCGCGGGTGGCTGATCCGTACCCGACGGTGGCGCCACACCAGTGGGCGGATCAATTCGAGCAGGTTGACCCGAGCCAGTGGGCGGATCATTACGAATCGGCTGATCAGACCCGGTCGGCGGATCATTCCGAATCGGCTGGTCGTTTCGGGGGGACTGATCGCTGCTGGGAGGCCGATCCGCGTAACCATCCGCCTGGCCAGGTCGGCCATCCACTTGCGGCATGTCTATCGGCTGAACTTTGTCCAAATTCTCGAGGATACTCTCCAGCTGGTTGGCCGTCGGCGGGTCGATAGGCACCTGGATCACCTTGACCCCGTCCACTTCGACGACCTGCGGCCTACTCGGATCGCGATCATCCGGATGATCCTTCGCAGGAGTATCGGTGATCCCCCGATCCTGCACATCGTCTTCACAGACGTTCCCGTCGGGCTTGCCCTCCTCGACCTTCGCGTCCGGCTTACCGTCACCGGTCTTCGCGTCCGGCTTACCGTCCTCGACCTTCCCGTCCG
>NZ_JBITLM010000008.1:282603-518200 GCF_044465295.1 Nonomuraea sp. NPDC049714
CCGTCCGGCTTACCGTCACCGGTCTTCGCGTCCGGCTTACCCTCCTCGACCTTCCCGTCCGGCTTACCGTCACCGGTCTTCGCGTCCGGCTTACCCTCCTCGACCTTCCCGTCCGGCTTACCGTCACCGGTCTTCGCGTCCGGCTTACCGTCCTCGACCTTCCCGTCCGGCTTGCCCTCGGGCTTGCCGGTGTCGGTGGGAGGGTTGTCGTAGCCGTTCTGCTTGGGGTCGGCGGTCGACGGGCGGGTGGTGTCGCGGTCGGCGACGCGTTTTTCCAGCACCCCCAGCCGGGCCGTGACGTCCTTGACCATCTTGTCCGCCGCGTCGGCCACCTGGGCCGGGCGGTGGGTGGTCTGGGTCGCCAGGCCGGCGCCGGTCATGATCTGGCCGACGCGCCCTTCGACCCTGCGCAGCTCCTCCGCCGCCCGCTTCGCCTCACCCAGCAGGTCACGGACCAGCTTGGGATCCATGCCGTCGAACTTGCTCATGGGTCACTCCCGGACGTCGCTGCTCCGGGCTTCACCGTAATGTCGAGCCGGCCGCCCGCGCAGCCGGGATAAGCAGACGGTATACGTCACTCGTCGGTGGCGACGTACCCGATGATGCCGCGAAGCTTGCCGACGGGGATCGCGCCCGCTCTGAGGAGGCGGGGGACGGCCGTGGTCAGGTCGAGGATGGTGGACGGCGTGCTGTCGGTGGTCTTGCCGCCGTCGAGGTAGACGGCGACGGACTCGCCGAGCTGCTCCTGGGCCTCCGCGGCCGTGACGGCCGCGGCGGAGCCCGTGCGGTTGGCGCTGGAGACCGCCATCGGGCCCGTCTCCTTGAGCAGGTCGAGCGCGACCGGGTGCAGCGGCATGCGCAGCGCCACGGTGCCCTTGGTGTCGCCCAGATCCCACGACAGCGCCCGGTTGGCCTTGCAGACCAGCGTGAGCGGGCCCGGCCAGAAGGCGTCGATCAGGTCCTGGCCGTAGGGGCCGAGGTCCTCGACCAGCGCGCTGGCGGCTCTGACCGTGCCGACGAGGACGGGCGGCGGCATGTCGCGGCCGCGCCCCTTGGCCTCCAGCAGCGCGGTCACCGCCGCCGGTGTGAAGGCGTCGGCGCCGATGCCGTAGACGGTGTCGGTCGGCAGCACGACGAGCTCGCCGCGGCGGACGGCGGCGGTCGCCTCGACCAGGCCTTCGGCCCGCTGTTCGAGGTCGGTGCAGTCAAAGCTTTTCCCCACGGCGTGCATCCTAGTCCTGGCCGAGCTTGGCGGTGACGAAGCGGTCCCTTCGGGTCAGGTCCTGGCGGAGCCGTACGTCACGCCAGCCGTTGTCCTCCGGGAACGTGAGATATACCGACCTGCCCTGCTCGTCGGCGTGCTCGACCACCACCCAGCCGCCGGCGCGCAGCAGCCGGCGGGCGGTGCGCTCGACCGCGCGCACCTCGCCGAGGCCGTCGTCACCGGTGCCGTAGAGGGCGCGGGCGGGGTCGTAGTCGCGGACCTCGGGGTCGCGCGGGATCGCGCCGGGCGGGATGTAGGGCGGGTTGGAGATGACCAGGTCGACCTTGCCGTTGAGCTCGGGCAGGGCTTCGGCGAGGTCTTCGGGGTGCAGGTGGGTGCGGCCCTGGCCGTGCTCGGTGATGTTGCGCTTGGCCCAGCCGTAGGCGTCGGGGTCGACCTCGACGGCGTGCACCTCGGAGAGCGCGACCTCCTGGGCGATGGACAGCGCGATGGCGCCCGAGCCGGTGCCGAGGTCGACGACGATGGGCGCGGTGACGTCCATGGCGCGCAGCGTATCGATGGCCCAGCCCGCCATGACCTCGGTCTCGGGGCGGGGGACGAAGACGCCGGGCCCGACCGCGAGCTCGAGGTAGCGGAAGTAGGCGTGGCCGGTGATGTGCTGGAGCGGCTCGCGCGCCTCTCGCCTGGCGACGCCTTCCCAGAACAGCGCGTCGAAGTCGGCGTCCTTGACGGTGTGCAGCTCACTCCTGCGCACGCCGTGGACGAATGCCGCGATCTCCTCCGCGTCCGTGCGCGGGGACGGCACACCTGCCTCTGCCAGCCGCGCGGTGGCGAGGGCGATCTCGTCCAGCAGAAATGTCATGAGTGTTGTGCGAGCTTCTCCGCCATTTCGGCGTCGATGAGGGCTTGGGTGACGGCATTGAGCTCACCGTCGAGAACCTGGTCGAGGTTATACGCCTTGAAGCCGACCCGGTGGTCGGAAATACGGTTCTCGGGATAATTGTAAGTGCGTACGCGTTCGGAACGGTCGACGGTGCGCACCTGCGACTTGCGTTCGGCCTGCGCGGCGGCGTCGGCCTGCTCCTGGGCGATGGCCAGCAGCCGGGCGCGCAGGATGCGCATCGCCGACTCCTTGTTCTGCAGCTGGCTCTTCTCGTTCTGGCAGGAGACCACGGTGCCGGTGGGCAGGTGGGTGATGCGGACGGCGGAGTCGGTGGTGTTGACGCTCTGCCCGCCGGGGCCGCTGGAGCGGTAGACGTCGATGCGCAGCTCGTTGGGGTCGATCTGGACCTCGACGTCCTCGGCCTCGGGGTAGACGAACACCCCTGCGGCACTGGTGTGGATGCGGCCCTGCGACTCGGTGACGGGCACCCGCTGCACGCGGTGCACCCCGCCTTCGAACTTGAGCCTGGACCACACGCCGTCGTCGCCCTTGGCCTTGATCGCGACCGCGACGTCCTTGTAGCCGCCCAGGTCGGAGGGCTGACTGTCGATGATCTCGGCTTTCCAGCCGATGCGCTCGGCGTAGCGCAGGTACATGCGCAGCAGGTCACCCGCGAACAGCGCGGACTCCTCACCGCCCTCGCCCGCCTTGATCTCCATGATGATGTCCTTGTCATCATTGGGATCACGCGGGATCAGCAGGTGCTTGAGCCGCTCCTCCAGCCGGGGGATGCGCTTCTTCTCCAGCTCGGCGGCCTCCTCGGCGAACCCCTCGTCCTCACCGGCGAGCTCCTTGGCGGCGGACAGGTCGTCGCGGGCCGCCTCCAGCTCGCGGTAGGTGCCGACGACCGGGGTGAGCTGGGCGTATCGCTTGCCGAGCGTGCGGGCCCTGCCCTGGTCGGCGTGCACGGCGGGATCGGCGAGCTGCGACTCCAGCTCGGAATACTCCTTGAGCAACTCGTCGAGGTTCACCGTGCATCCTTCGTCTTGCGTGTGAGCGGGCCTTTCACCAAGAACGCCGACCCGGCGCACGCTAGGGTGCGTCCGGATCGGCGTCGGTGAAGCTAGTTGCCCGAGGGCTTCTTGCCGAAGCGCTTCTCGAAGCGCGCCACTCGGCCACCGGTGTCCAGGATCTTCTGCTTGCCCGTGTAGAACGGGTGGCAGGCGGAGCACACGTCAGCGTGGATCACGCCGTTCTTGGCGGTGCTGCGGGTGGTGAAGGTGGCGCCGCACGTGCAGGTGACGTGCGTGACGTGATAGTCGGGGTGAATGTCGCGCTTCATGGCTGTCCTTTCGGGTGCGGTCGCCGGGTCGCCAGCTGGTGCGTCAGATGCGCATGGGCGGGAGCCGGAACCGCGAAATCGGTCAGCTACCAGTGTGCCAGATGGTTCAACCACCCAGGGCCACCAGCCATTCCCCCGGTGTTTATGGCGACGGTCGCGGCGGTCACACTAGGCTCCGCCGCACCAAGCATCACTTTCACCGACTAAGGATCTTTCATCTGATGAAGAGAAGGGTGCGGTCGCTGCTCGCGACCGCCACGGGGGTCGCCGTTCTTTTCGGAGGCTCAGGCCTCACCGCCACCGGCGCGTACGCCTCACAGCACGCGCTGACCACCGCGCAGGACTCGGGGCCGGACTTCATGGGGGATGTCTCGGCCAATGCGTACGTTCCGGTCCAGGGCGAGGCCGGAGCCGGTGTGACGCTCAAGCTCCGGGACCCGATGACCGTCAGGAAGGTCACCGGCGTGATCGCGGCGCCGGGGAAGCCCGCCCGGCCGGTCACGTTCGACTTCAAGCGCGAGGCCGTCGTCACCGGGAAGTGGACGATCGGCGAGCACGACCCGGCCGGCCGCTGGAAGCTGACGGTCAGCGTCGTCCGCCAGACCACCCGGACCAACGACTTCACCGTCAGGGTGGCCGGCAAGCAGCGCATCACCTCCGCCTCCGTCGACCCCGACCCCGTCCCGCTGGTCAGGGGCAAGGACGTGAAGGTCTCGGTCGAGACCACGGTCGAGGGCTCCGGCATGGTGTCGGCCAAGCTCGTCAGCGACAGGGGCGGCCAGTACTACGACCTGGGGAACCTGGCCCTGGAGCCCGGCGGCTACCACCGGGGCACGGCCTACTTCGGCGACGACAGCACCGCCGGCGCGTGGACACTGGAGATCTACGCCACGCGCGGCGGGGAGGTCCTCAAGGGGGTGGCGCCCTTCACCGTGCGGGCGGCCGCCCAGGGCGTCTCGGGGAAGACTCGGGCCAGGGTCACGATCGGCGCGGCCAAGAAGGTGAAGAAGGGCAGGTATTTCCGGGTGTACGGCAAGGCCTACCGGGGCGCCGAGCCGTACGTGAGCAAGAGACTGAAAGTCCACTTCAAGGCCAAGGGCACCAGGACGTACAAGCTCGTCGCCTTTGCCAGGACGAACCGGTCCGGCAAGTACACCAAGTCCTTCAAGGCCGGCACCGACGGCTACTTCCGCGTCACGTCGCCGGGCACGCGGAGCACCCGAGCGGCCCTGTCACCGCAGCGTCTGGTGGACGTGCGGTAGAACGGCCCGGAACGCGAGGAAGCGGCGGGGGTTCTCCCCCGCCGCTTCGTCACGAGACGCGCGCTAGTCGCGGTCGTTGCTCACGGTCGTCTTCTGGACCTGGAGGAGGAACTCCGCATTGGAGGAGGTCTCCTTCATCTTCTCCAGAAGCAGCTCCAGAGCCTGCTGCATGTCCAGCGCGTGCAGCACGCGGCGGAGCTTCCAGACGATCTGGAGCTCGTCCTTGGCCATGAGGATCTCTTCCTTACGGGTGCCGGACGCGTCGACGTCCACCGCGGGGAAGATCCGCTTGTCGGCCAGGGAGCGGTTGAGCTTGAGCTCCATGTTGCCGGTGCCCTTGAACTCCTCGAAGATGACCTCGTCCATCTTCGACCCGGTCTCGACCAGGGCCGTGGCGAGGATCGTCAGCGAGCCGCCGTTCTCGATGTTGCGGGCGGCGCCGAAGAAGCGCTTGGGCGGGTAGAGGGCCGTGGAGTCGACACCACCGGACAGGATGCGCCCGGACGCCGGGGCGGCCAGGTTGTAGGCGCGGCCCAGACGGGTGATCGAGTCGAGCAGCACGACCACGTCGTGTCCCAGCTCCACCAGGCGCTTGGCGCGCTCGATGGCGAGCTCGGCGACGGTGGTGTGGTCCTCGGCGGGACGGTCGAAGGTCGAGTGGATGACCTCGCCCTTGACCGAGCGCTGCATGTCGGTGACCTCTTCAGGCCGCTCGTCCACGAGCACGACCATGAGGTGGCACTCGGGGTTGTTGCGGGTGATCGCGTTGGCGATCGACTGCAGCACCATCGTCTTACCGGCCTTGGGCGGCGAGACGATGAGACCGCGCTGGCCCTTGCCGATCGGGGAGACGAGGTCGATGATCCGCGTGGTGAGGATGTTCGGCTCGGTCTCCAGGCGCAGGCGGTCCTGCGGGTAGAGAGGCGTCAGCTTGTTGAAGTCCGGCCGGTTACGGGCCTGCTCCGGGTCCATGCCGTTGACGGTGTCGAGGCGGACCAGGGCGTTGAACTTCTCGCGCCGCTCGCCGTCGCGCGGCTGACGGACGGCGCCGGTGATGACGTCACCCTTGCGCAGACCGTTGCGGCGGATCTGGGCGAGCGAGACGTAAACGTCGTTGCTGCCCGGAAGGTAACCGCTCGTCCTGACGAAGGCGTAGTTGTCGAGGATGTCGAGGATGCCGGCGATCGGGATGAGCACGTCGTCGTCGCCGATCACGGGCTCGCTGCTGTCGAAGCGCTCGCGGCCGCGGCCACGGTTGCGCTCCCTGAAGCGGCCCCGGCGCCCGCGTCCGCCCCGCTCGTCGTCGTCGCCGCCACCGCGCGGGTCGTTGCCACGACCGCCGGAGTCGGCAGCGCGCTCGCGCTGGTCGGAACGCCCGTCACGGCCACCGTCACGGCCGCCGTCGCGACCGCTGTCACGGCCACCGTCACGACCGCCGTCACGACCACTGTCGCGGCCGCCGTCACGGATGTCACGGCTGTCACGGGTGTCACGTCCGTCGCGCCCACCGTCACGGGAGCTGTCGCGGCTCTCGCCACGGGTCTCACCGCGGTCGCCGGCGCGGTCGTTGCCGCCACGCTCGCCGCGGTCACGGCGCTCGCCACGGCCGCGACGCTCACGGCGGCTCTCGCCACGGTCGCCACGCGAGTCACCCTGCGGGGTCTCGGTGGACTGCGTGGGCTGAGCGGCCTGCGGGGCCTGCTCGACGACCGGCTCGGCCGGAGCCACGACGGGCTCGGCGGCCGTGACCACCGGCTCGGCGGCGGCCTGCGCGACCGGCTCTTCCACGGTCTTGGTGCGGGAACGTTCCCGACGGGTGCGGGTGGGCCGCTCCGCGGCGGGAGCCGCGTCGGCGGCGACAGGCGCCTCGGTCGCGGTTGCCGTGGCGGGCGCGCCGTCCCCGGTGCCGCCACCCTGCTTCTCCTGGATGGCCGCGATGAGCTGGCTCTTCCGCATGCGCCCGGTCCCGCTGATGCCCAGTTCGGCGGCCATCTTCTGCAGCTCGGGCAGCACCTTGGCGGACAGGCCGGTGCCGGAGCGACGCGCACGCGGCTTGGCCGCGGCACGGGTGGGGGTGTCGCCGGTCGCAGCAGGTGTGCCTGGTGCGTCGGAGAGGAGTTCGGTGGTGTCGCTCAACTAAAAGGTCCTTCCCAGGGGTCGGGCGCCGGATTCATTCGCCGGGCGTCCCGGATGTGCTTGCGATCCGGCGGGACAGACCGAACCGGGGTGCACTTTTGCGATCTTCGGCCGCCGCTGGGGACGGTCGCCACTCTTGGCAAGGGGCTCGTCCAGGCCGCCACAGGACGGTGACGAGTGGATGACAACCCCTAAGATTGCTGCCGCCAGCCAGATGTCGAGGTGATTCGAACGCGTAGATCCCCGTCGTCGCCGCCTCACGTTGGGCCAACCGGGTGTGGGCCAACCGGAGGCAACGGATTCCGGGGAGACAGCCGCGCTGCTCACGCCTCGCGACGTGAAGCATGATGCAGCGATGTACGGCTGACAAGCACGCGCACCCAACAAGGGGGCATCTGGTGCGGCTATCAGCCTAACATCACCAGCGCACACGGCTATTCCCTGAAGGTCTAAAGAGG
Source organism: Nonomuraea sp. NPDC049714 (assembly GCF_044465295.1). Lineage (NCBI taxonomy): Bacteria > Bacillati > Actinomycetota > Actinomycetes > Streptosporangiales > Streptosporangiaceae > Nonomuraea > Nonomuraea sp. NPDC049714. The sequence continues at coordinate 289,910 of NZ_JBITLM010000008.1, forward strand.
CATCAGCGTGTCTCGGGAACCTGAACGTTCGCACCAACTGGGTCGACGTCCATTAGCTGGATGTGCCAGTCATTACCCACTTCTGGCGCGATCAAATCCTGCGAATCCGATGTTGAAAACGCAAGGATCGTGGGACCCGCTCCCGAAACGACCGCGGGCACGCCCACTGCACGCAGACGTTCTACCAGATCCGCGCTCTCGCGCATGGCAGGCGCGCGGTAGTCCTGATGGAGACGGTCCTCCGTGGCGGCGAGCAGCAACGCCCGCTCAGGCCGCTGGGTCAGCGCGGCGATCAGCAACGCGGCCCTGCCGGCATTGAAGGCGGCGTCCTTGTGGGGCACATCCTTCGGCAACAGCTCCCGGGCGGTCTCCGTGGCCAGCCGCGTCGCCGGAACGATCACTACGGGCCGGATGCTCGCATCGGGTACCAGTTTCACCATACGTGGTGTGCCGCCGTGCTGCGTCCAGGCGATCGTCAGCCCGCCGGCCAGGCAGGGAGCGACGTTGTCCGGGTGCCCTTCCATCTCGTCGGCCAGCGCGAACACCTCATCGTCGGTCAGGTCGCCGTCATGCGCCAGGGCCCGCGCCGCGAGGATCCCCGCGCAGATGGCCGCGGACGAGCTGCCCAGCCCGCGAGCGTGCGGAATCCTGTTATGGCACCGCAACCGAATCCCGCCAGGCTGCGGCGTCCGCATCCGGTCGAAGGCCCGGCGCATCGCCTTGACGACGAGATGCCCTTCACCGGTGTCGAGCTCCCCGGCCCCCTCGCCCTCCACGACGACCTCCACGCCGCCGCTGTCGGCGATCGAGACGTCGATGTCGTCGTAGAGGCTCAACGCCAGCCCCAGGGCGTCGTACCCCGGCCCCAGATTGGCCGACGTCGCCGGCACGCGGATGTGAACGGTCGTCATTCCTGAGCCTTTCTCGCCATTGTCCGCGTCATTCCTCTATGAAGCTGCGGTCAATTTCTCTGTGGGCGTACATGAACCCACCCATCTCGTACGGCATCCGTACACGCGAGAAGGACCATCACGTAAGCCACGCACGCGCCGAGAGGGCGGCAGCCGCCCGCATGGTCAGGCGAGGTTGAGAGCCGCGGCGGCCGCGTGCACGTCGATGGGGATCGTGACCGGAGCGGGAGCGCCGGAGATGGCCCAGTCGGGGTCCTTGAGCCCGTTGCCCGTGACCGTGCAGACGATCCGCCGGCCGGGGGCGACGAGGCCGTCGGCGTGCGCCTGGAGCAGGCCGGCGACGCTGGCCGCCGAGGCGAGCTCGACGAAGACGCCCTCTTCCTGGGCCAGCAGCTTGTAGGCGGCGGCTATCTGACGGTCGGTGACGGCCTTGATGACGCCGCCGGACTCGTCGCGGGCCGCCGTGGCGAGCTGCCAGGAGGCGGGGTTGCCGATGCGGATGGCGGTGGCGATGGTGTGCGGGTGGGTGACCGGCGCGCCGTCGACGATGGGGGCAGCGCCGCTGGCCTGGAAGCCGAACATGCGGGGGCGCTTGGTGGAGACGCCGTCGGTGGCGTATTCCTGGTAGCCCATCCAGTAGGCGGAGATGTTGCCGGCGTTGCCCACCGGGATGCAGTGGATGTCGGGGGCGTCGCCGAGCGTGTCCACGATCTCGAAGGCCGCGGTCTTCTGGCCCTGCAGCCGGAACGGGTTGACGGAGTTGACCAGCGCGATCGGGTAGCTCGACGAGAGCTTGCGGGTCATCTCCAGGCAGTCGTCGAAGGAGCCCTCGACCTGCAGGAGCGTGGCGCCGTGGACGAGGGCCTGGGCCAGCTTGCCCATGGCGATCTTGCCTCGGGGCACCAGGACGGCGCAGGTGAGGCCGGCGCGCACGGCGTAGGCGGCGGCCGAGGCGGAGGTGTTGCCGGTGGAGGCGCAGATGACCGCCTTGGCGCCCTCCTCGACGGCCTTGCTGATGGCCATCGTCATGCCGCGGTCCTTGAAACTGCCCGTCGGGTTGGCGCCTTCGACCTTGAGGAAGACGTCGCATCCGGTGAGGGCGGAGACGCGGTGCGCGGGCACCAGCGGGGTGCCGCCTTCGAGCAGCGTGACGACGGGCGTCTTCGGGGTGACCGGAAGCCGATCGCGGTACTCCTCGATGAGGCCACGCCAGGACCTGCTCATTGATGTCTCCCTACCTGCGCTGTTGGGCACCGAGTGTACGGGGTCGGCAGGGTGGACGCGGAGCCGAGTCCAGTGCGTGGACAGAGCCCTCAAGAACGTCATTATTCAGGAAAATCTCAGCATCTCTCGCTAGGGTTCGTCGCAGGGGGTCTCACGATGAACGCGCGTCCTGCTATGCCGCAGAACGACTATTCCGCTCTGGTTCCACCGGAGCTCGGCGCCTGGTCGCCCACCCTGTCCGTGAGCGTGGTCATTCCCGCGCACGGCGGGCCGCACCTGGATCTGACACTGGCGGCGCTCGCCGCGCAGACGTACCCGGGCCATCTCATGGAGGTCCTGGTCGTGGACGACGGCAGCGAGCCGCCCATCCGCCTGCCGGAGCTGCGGCCGGACAACATCCGGATCGTCCGGCCGGAGACCGGCTGGGGCATCTCCAACGCCGTCAACACCGGCGTGAAGGCCGCCGACGGCGAGATCATCCAACGGCTCGACGCCGACATGGTGGCCTGCCGCGAGCACATCGAGGCGATGGCCCGCTGGCACCACGTGACCGACTATCTGGTCACCATCGGGATGAAGAAGTTCGTCGAGACGCCGCCGCTCACGCCCGGCGAGGTCTACCGGGCCCGCCACCTGGGCGAGGTGTTCGACCTGGCCCACGCCCCGGGGAGCTCCACCGAGGCGACGATCGCCAAGACCGACGGCCTGCGCAAGAGCCGCAATCCCTACCACGTGTGCACAGGGCCCACCATCGCCCTGCCGAGAGAGATCTTCCACGCCGTCGGCGGCCTGGACCCGGGCGTGACCCGCGGCGGCGACACCGAGTTCGCCTACCGGCTGGCCATGCACGGCGTGGTGTTCGTGCCGGAGCTGGAGGCCCAGGCCGTCCACCTGGGGCTGCCCGCCCAGCATCGCGACCGGGAACGCGCCGTACGGGCCGTCGAGCCGCACCTCGCGCAGCGCATCCCGCTCCGCCGCGACCTGCGCAAGGACCGGGGCCGCCACTGGCTGGTCCCGTACGTCGAGATCGTGCTGGACATCGCCGACACCCCCGAGTCGGTGGTGCGGCAGGCGGTGTCCGCGGCGCTCGACGGCAAGCTGCAGGACGTGGTCGTGACCCTGGTCGCGCCCTGGTCGCTGCTGCGCGACGGGCGGCGCTCGGTGCTGGAGGACCCCTGGTTCGACCTGCGGGTGCTGCGGGAGGTCTTCGCGCACGACGAGCGGATCAGGCTCATCGACGAGGCCTCGCCGACGCCCGCGCCCACGCCGTTCCGCTATCGGGGACCGGTGGACGTGCCACTGCACCGGGCGACGCTGGAGCGCATGATCGAGACGGTGCAGAAGGACCTGACGGGCGTGCTGATCGTGGACCTGCCCGACGGCCGCACCGCCCGCCTGGAGCGAACCTCCGCGCTGGCCCGCGCGGAGCTGCTCGCCGACCTCGGCGACGACCTGGACGACATCATCGAGACCACCCATGGCGTACGGCATGTGCCCCCGGACCGCTACTGGCCGAAGCCGGCGCCGCCACAGGCGCCGGCCGTGACGGCCCCCGCCCCGGAGCCGTTCGCCGCCACCGCGCCGGCGGACACCGGCGAGCGCACCCTGCTCGGCCGCCTCAAGTCCGCGCTCCGCCCCAACTGACCACCAGCCGGGCTCCGCGCCTGAGGCCCAGCTCGTGCCTGAGGCCGGACCCCGTGCCTCAGGGCTCGTGCCTGAGGCCGGGCTCGTGCAGGGTGGGCTATCTGCCGGTCTTCCTGCCCAGGGCGCGCCTGACCGTGGCCGCCATGACGGTCCGCAGGCTGTCCTGGGCGCGCTGGGCGGCGGCCAGCTCGCGGCGCAGCTCGGAGACCTCCTTGCGGAGGGCGCCGATGTCGCGCCGGTACTCGACGGCGTCCTTGCGCCAGGTGCCCGCTTCCTCGCGCCACTTGACGACCTGGGCCCGCAGCCGCTCGTTCTCCCCGGTCAGCCGCTCGACGTCGGCCTCGGCCTTGATCCTGGCGTTGTAGGCGCCGCGTCGGCCGAGCGGCTTGGCGGGCTCGCTGGTGAAGCCGTAGGTCTCGCCGTCGACCCAGGTGACGGAGGAGACGTCGTCGACGACGTCGTCCAGGTTCTCCTGCGGCCCGGCGACGATCCGGGCCCGGGCGAAGGCGGCCGGACGCTCCAGGCGGGCGGCCACCACGCCGGCGGGCGACTCGTCGAGCAGCACGTTGATCAGGCCGTGCTGTCCGGTGCGCGCCAGGTCGAGCAGGCTCGCCACGGAGTCCTCGCCGGGGGCCCAGCCGGGCGGCAGGCGCAGCACGTACGGGACGGCCAGGTCGACCTCGCCGGTGGTGGCGAACCGCACCCGGCTCTCGTGCTCGAAATGGCCGTGCACCAGGACCAGTTCGAGGTTGGGATCCTTCAGCGGGGCACGCCGGTCCTGGTCGAGCCCCTCCCACGGGCCGACGATGACCACGCGCAGGTCGTGCTGCGTGCCCGCCAGCAGAGCGTCGACGGTGGCGCGCACGCTCTCGTAGCCGACGGTGCCGTCCACCACGGCCTCGACGTACGGGATCTTCCACTGGCGGCCGGGATGGGAGCGCAGCCAGCGGTAGAGGGGGATCCGGTCACCCACGAACGCGAAGCTGACCCGGTCGATGCGCTCCTTGTGCCGCATCCGCATGGTCGGGCCGAGATGGTAGGCGAGGGCCCGCGGCTCGGGTACGAAGACCGCGCCGGCCTGGCCCAGCCGGTAGCCCATCTCGGTGTCCTGACCGAGGATCAGCTCCTCGTCCATCGGCCCCGCGAGCTCGAACAGCCGGGCGTTGACCGAGGTCGCGCCGCCCACGTGCAGGCTGAAGGGGCGCGGGGTGCGCTTGGTCAGCCCGTCGGTGCGCTCCAGCAGGTCGATGATCCAGCGGTGCGGCTCGGCGGGCTCGAAGTAGGACTCCAGGTCGTCCGGCAGCTCGGCGGGCAGCGGCGCCTCGCTGAAGCGCATGAACCCGCCGACGACGAGGTAGGGGGCGGCGTGATGCCAGCGCATGTGGGCCTCGACGGCGCCTGGGGTGAGCACCACGTCGGAGTCGAGCCAGTGGATGACGTCGCCGGCGGCCTCGGCCAGCCCGGCGTTGCGGGCGCTGGGCCGACCGGGCCTCTCGCAGCGGATCAGCCGGGCGCCCGGCGGGCGGGTGCCGGGCAGCCGCAGCGGTGGCGTGCTGCCGTTGTCGACGACGATGACCTCGGTCAGCTCCGCCGGATAGGTCTGCCTGGCGAGCGCGGCCAGCACCAGGTCGAGCTTGTCCTGACCGCCGAAGGCCGGCACGATCACGCTGACGCGCAGCTCCGGGGTGAACCGCTCGGGCGGGTCGAGGACGCGATAGTCGTTGCCGCGCACCCTCATGCTGTCTCCAGCAGTCTCGGCCCCGTGCGGGCCCCCGTGCTCGGTCCGGTGCTGGACATCGTGCTCGCATTCATGCTCGGCTTCATGCTCGACTCCGTCAGCAGATCGGGCTCCATGAGCAGGCTCGGGCGAAAGCCGTGCCACTGGTTGGTGGCGACTTTGAGGAAGTGCGCGAGCGGGAGCTGCCAGGTGTGCTGGTCGCTCAGCCCACGGCGCAACATGTATCCCAGGCCGTGGGTGCGGTAGATGCGGGCTCCGGCCTCGCTCGCGGCCTTGAGGAATTCACGGTCCACCGCCTTAGGAAGCCCCGGAAATCCCCCAATATCGCGAAATTTCGCCACCGGCACCATGATCGTGCCGCCCGCGATGTGATCGGCCCACACCTCGCTCGGATAGGCCGCCCCGGACGCGAACGTCGTACGCCTGATCGTGGTGCGCAACGGCTCCAGGTAGAAGAACTCCCCGGAGGCCCCCACCACGTCGGCGCCCGAGTAATCGGCCGCCATGAGCAGGTCGGCCAGGTGGTCCGGGCCGTACCAGTCGTCGTCGTCCCACTTGGCGAGGTAGTCGCCGCCGGCCAGGGCCGCCGCCTGGTTGAGCACCTCACCGAACGGTGTCCCGGCCTCGGCCTCGATCCAGCGCAGCGGCAGCGGGCACGCCTCGGCGGCCTGCCGCACCTCGTCGTAGGCGACTCCGTGCAGGCCGAGGATCACCTCCACCTCCACCCCGCGCTGCCGCGCCATCTGGGCGAGCGCGCCGGCGACGAAGCCAGGCCGCTTGGTCGCCATGACCACGCTGACCTTGGCGATCGTGGCCGGCTGCGCGGCCAGACGACGCAGCCGTACGCTGTGCTCCTCGCGCCGCAGGTCGGCCAGGCTGCGTACGGTGTCGTCAGCGGTGTCGTCAGCGGCGTGGTCCAGCCAGCTCCGGTCGGTGAGCAGGGCGGCCAGGTCGGTGGGAACCCACGGCGGCGCGTGCGCCGCCGTCAGCGGCACCCCGGCGGCGGCCAGCCGCGCGAGCCCGTCGAGCGCGACCTCGACCCCGGCCCACTCGGCGTCGAACCCGGCCCCCGTCACAGGCGACCCGGTGTCGGGCGCGGGCCAGTCGATGTCGAGGCCGCGCAGGGTGTGCAGCACTTCGGGGTCGAGCGCCTGACCGTCGACGGCCCAGGCGTCCTCGTGCCAGTGCAGGCGGGCCAGCCCCTGCTCCGGCGTGCGCAGGAAACCGGCTGGACTGAAGGTCATGCGCGCTGCTCCTTGACCTGCGGGACTTGATCGGCGCCTACCCTACGCCGTTTGCCGAATGTCCGCAGAAAGCCCCAGCCTTCACGGTTCAAGCCAGGGATGGATGCGATTCCCATCAGTAGATGGGCCCGGCTTGGGGCGGAGCGGCCAGGAGCGTGCGGACCACGGGCCGTCGCGTTGGTCAACGTTGCTGCTCGATGTATGCCTCGTCGGTATTCGCCTGGCGTGGTCATGGAGTAGCCGCTAACCTGTTCGAGTTCGCAGAAAGTGTGCGAATGATTGCAGTGTGTAGGAGGTGGTGTTCGGTGAAGCTGCGCTACAGCTACCGGGTTTATCCGGACGCTGGGCAGCGCAATGCGCTGGCTCGGGCGTTCGGGTGCGCTCGTGTGGTGTTCAACGTTGCTTTGCGCGCCCGGCAAGACGCCTACCGAGCTGGGCAGCCGTTCCTCCCCGACGCGGTGCTGTCCGCGAGGCTCACCGAGGCGAAGAAGACCCCCGAGCGGGCGTGGCTGGGCGAAGTATCGGCGGTGGTGCTCCAGCAGTCCCTCGCGGACCTTTCGACCGCGTACCGCAACTTCTTCACCTCCGTGTCCGGCGAACGGCCCGGCCCGAAGCTGGGGCCGCCCCGGTTCAAGTCCCGCAAAGACCACCGCCAAACGATCCGGTTCACCAAGAACGCCCGGTTCAAGGTCACCGACCGGGGTCTGGTCCTGCCGAAAATCGGAGAGGTCGAAGTTCGCTGGTCGCGCGCCATGCCGTCCGATCCAGGCTCGGTCACGATCATCAAGGATGCGGCCGGGCGTTATTTCGCGTCGTTCGTCGTGGAGAGCATCGGCATCCCGCTTCCACAGACCGAGGATGAGAGCAGCATCGATGTGGGGTTGACCGCGTATGCGGTCCTGCCCGACGGCACGAAAATCGACAATCCGCGCTGGTTGCGCCGCCGGGAGCGCAAACTGGGGAAACTCCAGCGCGAGCACGCGAAGAAGGAGAAGGGGTCCGCGAACCGGGCCAAGGCCCGGCTCAAGGTCGCCCGCCAGCACGCCAAGGTCGCTGACGCCCGCCGAGACTTCCACCATCAGCTGTCCACCGCGTTGATCCGCGACAACCAAGCGATCTACGTGGAGGACCTGTCGGTGGGAGCCCTCGCCAAGGGGATGCTGGCCAAGAGCGTCAACGACGCCGGATGGGGCGCTTTCCTCGCGATGCTGGAATACAAAGCCCAGCGGTACGGGCGGACGGTCATAAAGATCGACCGCTGGTTTCCGTCCTCCCAGCTGTGCCCGTGCTGCGGCTGGAAGGTCGGGAAGCTCCCCCTGGGCGTCCGCGAATGGGACTGCCGGTCCTGCGGTGAGCACCACGACCGCGACGTCGCGGCAGCGCTCAACATCCTCGCCGAGGGTATCCGCCTTCGGCAGACGCACCAGGTGGCCGCCGGGCCGGCGGACACCCGAAACGACTGCGGAGAGAGCACAAGACCAGCACGGGCACCGTCTCGTGGGGCAGCCCTCGAAACCCTCACCGCGCAAGCGGCATAGGACAGAACCAGTAACCTCCCGCAGCGATGCGGGAGAATCCCCGTCATTCATGGCAGGGAGAGGTCAATCGTCGCCCTCCACCCGCATGACGCTCGCCACCGCCCGGACCACGTCCAGCTCGCGCAGGTCCTCCATGGTGGCCGTCAGGTCGGCGTCCGTGGCGCGGTGGGTGACGATGACGAGCTGGGCGTCGTCGCCGTGGCCCTCCTGCCGGACCGTCTGGATGGACACGTCGTGCTTGGCGAACAGCTCGGCCACCGTGGCCAGGACGCCGGGCTTGTCGGCCACGTCCAGCGCCACGTGGCACCGGGTGACCGTCTCGCCGATCGGGTGCACCCGGAGGGAGGCGTAGGTGGACTCCTCCGCGCCTCGGGTGCCGGCCAGGCGGTTGCGCGCCACGGCCACCAGGTCGCCGAGGACGGCCGAGGCCGTGGGCGCGCCGCCCGCGCCCTTGCCGTAGAACATGAGCTGCCCGGCCGACTCGGCCTCCACGAAGACCGCGTTGTAGGCCTCCCTGACCCCGGCCAGCGGGTGGGTCCTGGGGATCATGGCGGGATGGACGCGGACGCCGACCGAGCGGCCGTCGTCGGAGCGGGCGCAGATGGCCAGCAGCTTGATGACGTAGCCCATCGCCTTGGCGGAGGCGACGTCGGTGGCGGTGATCTCGGTGATGCCCTCGCGGTGCACCTGCGCGGCCGTGACCCGGCTGTGGAAGGCGTGCCCGGCCAGGATGGCCGCCTTGGCCGCCGCGTCGAAGCCCTCGATGTCGGCGGTGGGGTCGGCTTCGGCGTAGCCGAGGGTCTGGGCCTCCTCCAGGGCGTCGGTGAACGACGCGCCGGTGGAGTCCATCTTGTCCAGGATGTAGTTGGTGGTGCCGTTGACGATGCCGAGGACCCGGTTGACGTGGTCGCCGGCCAGGGACTCGCGCAACGGGCGCAGCAGCGGGATGGCGCCGGCGACGCTGGCCTCGAAGTAGAGGTCGCCGCGGCCGGCGCGGGCGGCCTCGTGCAGGGTGGCGCCGTCCTCGCCGAGCAGCGCCTTGTTGGCGGTCACGACGGACTTGCCCCTGGACAGGGCGGCGGTGATCAGGGACCGGGCGGGCTCGATGCCGCCGATGACCTCGATGACGATGTCGATGTCGTCGCGCGTGACCAGCGACTCGGCGTCGGTGGTGAGCAGGGCGGGGTCGACCTCGACGTCCCGCTTGCGGCCCAGGCGGCGGACGGCCACGCCGGCCAGCTCCACGGGGGCGCCGATGCGCGCGGCCAGGTCGGCGCTCTGCTCGTGAATGAGCCGGATGACCTGGGAGCCGACGACTCCACAGCCCAGGAGGGCCACCCTCAACGGTTTGCTCACAGTTGCCCTCTCAACAGGTCGTCCTCGGTCTCGCCCTGCACGATCACGCGGGCCTTGCCGCCGGAGACGGCGACCACGGCGGGCCTGGGCAGGTAGTTGTAGTTGCTGGCCAGCGACCGGCAGTAGGCGCCGGTCGCGGCGACCGCGATCAGGTCGCCGGGAGCCAGGTCGGCGGGCAGGTAGCAGTCGCGCACCACCATGTCGCCGCTCTCGCAGTGCTTGCCGACGACGCGGCTGAGCATCGGCGGGGCGGTGCTCTCGCGGCTGGCCAGCACCGCGGTGTACTCGGCGCCGTACAGGGCGGTGCGGACGTTGTCGCTCATGCCGCCGTCGATGCTGACGTAGGTGCGCAGCCCCTCGACGTCCTTGACGGTGCCGACCTCGTAGAGGGTGATGCCGCCGGGGCCGACGATGGTGCGGCCGGGCTCGACGGTCAGGCGGGGCACGGGCAGGCCGGCGTCGGTGCAGACCTTGCGCACGATCTCGCGCAGCCCGTCGGCGACGAGCTTGATGTCGGGGGCCTCGTCCTCGTCGACGTAGGCGATGCCGTAGCCGCCGCCGAGGTCGAGCTCGGGGAGCACGACGCCGTGCTCCTCCTTGATCTGCACCAGCAGGGAGGCCAGGCGGCGGGCGGCCACCTCGAACCCGGCGGTGTCGACGATCTGCGAGCCGATGTGCGAGTGGAGGCCGACGAGCTCCAGCGTGGGCAGCGCGAGGATGCGGCGCACGGCCTCGGCGGCGGCGCCGCTGTTGAGCGACAGGCCGAACTTCTGGTCGTCGTGCGCCGTGGCGATGAACTCGTGGGTGTGCGCCTCGACGCCGGTGGTCACCCGGACCATCACCTTGGGCCGCTTGCCGAGCCGCTCGGCGAGGTAGCCCAGGCGGGCGATCTCCTCGTAGGAGTCGACCACGATGTGCCCGACGCCGGCCTCCAGCGCCCTGGTGAGCTCGGCGGCGGACTTGTTGTTGCCGTGCAGGGTGATGCGCTCGGCGGGGAAGCCCACGCTGAGCGCGACGGCCAGCTCGCCGCCGCTGGCGACGTCGACGCCGAGGCCCTCGTCCTGGAGCCAGCGGACGATCTCCTTGCACAGGAACGCCTTGCCGGCGTAGTGCACCTCGGACCCGGCGAAGGCGGTGGCGTAGTCGCGCATGCGGGACCGTACGTCGTCCTCGTCGAGCACGTAGAGCGGGGTGCCGTACTCACGGGCCAGCTCGCGGACGTCGAGCCCGCCGACCGTGAGCGTGCCATCGACCCGGCTCGACGTTCGCGGCCAGATCGCGGGGTTGATCCGGTTGAGGTCGGCGGGCGCCAGCGGGGGGCGCTCGTGGGGCGGCGTCTCAGCGTGACGGTCCCCGGCAGGATGGGCGAATCGACTCACCCGAACGAGGCTATCCGAACCACCGTTCGCCCCGGACAGCCTGCCCACGTATCGAGACGCGATCACCGTACCTGAGCGGATTTTTTACGCTTTTTCGCCGTTTGACCGGATATTTTGTTTACCCTCACAACCGATCCGGTCCCATCAGCACATCCTGTACGGCCTGCGCCAGCCGCACCCTCGCCCCGTGCACCGCACCGGGCGGCTCGTCCCCGATCGGCGTCGCCGGGGCGTGCTCGTGCGCGTCATGATAGGCCAGCGCCAGCCGCACCAGGTAAGTCTCCCAGCCCGGATCCCGGCTCGCCAGCCGCCCCGGCAGCTCCGCCAGCACCCGCAGCACGGCCCGGTCGTGCGGGTCGTCGAGCAGCTCGGGCCTGAAGCCGCCGACGGGCACCCCGAGCTCCCGCGCCCACCGGCGCGCCGCCGCCGCGCGGGCATGCCCGTAGCGGACCACGAAACCGGGGTTGTCCCAGGTCCGGGGGAAGTCCGGCCAGCCGGGATCCGGCAGGCCGAGCGGCTCGACCTCCTCCACCAGCGCGCCCGGCACCGCCACCACGATCCGCAGGAACCCGTTGGGCCGCACCTCCACCCCGGCGACGCCGGGCAGCGACCGGACCCGCCCGGCCAGCTCGGCGGGCGGGATCCGCCGCCGCAGCGCGGCAGCCGACACGTACGCGGCCTCGGCCGCCCACGTGCCCTCCGGCTCCGGCGGCTCGCCGAGCACCCCGGCCAGCCGCCCCGGCGTCACGGCGTCAGATGAGCGCGTGCGGCTCGGCGGAGCCGTACTCGACCAGGTGGGCGGCGCCGAGCAGCCAGCGGTCCTCGTCGCGGACCCGCACGTAGCCGAACCGGTCGGCGGAGAACACCTTGACGCCGTCCTGGCGGCACTGGCGCATCAGCACCTCGTCCCAGCCGTCGGTCAGGTCGGCGAAGCCCACCTCGCGCAGGGCGTTGCGCCGCGCGAGCAGCGTGGCCCCGGCGATCTCCGGCAGGTAGGCGTACTCGGCGTCCGGCTGCTTGAGCAGCGTGGCCTGCGGCTTGCGCAGGTGGGCGTAGAAGGCGGCCTTGCCGACGATGTCGGCGGTGCTGAAGAGGAAGGCGCGGCGCAGGTCGGTGAGGTAGTGGCCGCCGTAGACGTCGCGCGGGTCCATGACCGCGACCAGGTCGGCCTCGCACAGGTCGAGCCCGTGGCCGAGCATGGCGCCGACGGTCAGATCGGGGCGCAGGCGGCGGAAGACCACGTCGGCGTCCGGCAGCATGTCGCGGGCGCGCTGCTCGGCCTCGTCAGGGCCGATGACGATCGCCTGGACCACCCCGCTCTGCCGGGCGAGCTGGGCCAGTGCGTGCTCCATGCGGGTGGCGTCGGGGATGACGAGCAGCACCGAGACGTCCAGCGTGGCGCGGGCGCTGGGCAGGCCGACCGCCTCCAGCATGGTGTCGATCCGGTCCGTCATCGTGCCGCCGCTGTAGGCGCGGCGCAGGGCCACATGGGCCCGGCGGGTGTCGGGGTCGTCGCCGATCGGGGTGCCGCAGGCGGCGAGCTCGGTCAGCCGCCACTGCGGGGTGCCGGGCGGGCAGTCGACCGCGGCGGGCCAGCGGTAGGAGGTGAGCACGTCGGGATAGCTCAGGTGACCGGGCAGCAGCTGGTCGAGGGTGAGCACCCGGTCGATGCGGCCGCCCGCCAGGGGCAGCGGGTTGTGCACGCGCGGCTGGACGCCGAACTGCAGGCGGGGCCAGCCGACGGTCAGATCGGTGGTGAAGCGGTGCTCGAACAGCTCGGCCGCGGCGGCGTAGTCGGAGACGTCGCCCTGCGTGTGCCAGAACACGGTGCGGATGCCCCGCTCGGCGCACCAGGCCAGCAGCGCCCTGAGCCCCTGCCCCGGCTCGCCGCGCAGCTCCCCGGCCCACGGCCCCTGGCTCACGGACTCCACTACGAGCAGGTGCGGCACCTCCTGGGGCAGCACCCTGGCGAAGTCACGCGGGGTGAAGCCGGTGCTCTGCCGCCACTCGTAGCGCAGCAGCGCCTCGACGTGGGGGTCGGCGATCACCGCCGCGGTGATGTGCGGGCGGGTGTTGGGGCCTGTGGGGACGCGGTACGGCTTGAGCTTGAACGAGGCCCCGCCGAGCGTCCTGGTGGACGTGGTGGCCTGGAAGGCGGCGCCGGGGCGCTCGTCCTTGCCCTGGCCGGCGCCGGCGACCGGCTTGCGCTTGGGCGCGATGGGCCGTTTGACCGGCCTGGTGGCGCCCTTGAGCCCCTTGGCCAGGCGCATCGGGTTGTTCTTGCCGCTCTTGATGGCGTCGCCGAGGCGGTTCCAGCGGGCCACCTTGATCGAGGAGAGCTTCCAGTTGGCCACCTCCGCCTGGTAGCGCTGCTCGGCGAGCTCCTTGCGGAGTTTGTCCACCGCGGTGCGTTCGTCCTCCAGCCGCTCCTCGGCCTCGGTCAGCTTCTCGGCGAGCTCCCTGGCCTCTCCTGCCCGGCTCTCCGCCTCCGCCAGCCTGCTCTGGGCGGCGGCCAGCAACCGGGCCAGCTCGGCGGCGTGCTCTGCCTGTGCGACAGCATCCCGCAACGCCCTGCGCGTGCTTTCCAGCTCGATGGACACGTGGACCTCCGTCTCTCAGCCCGGCAAAGGATACTCTTTTGCGGGAAGCGGCTCGAAGGGATGACATCCGGTGCAGTTCAACGTGCGGCCCTATGTCTGCGGCGCTCTGGGCCGGATCGACGGCGCCCTGCTCGGCAAGCTGTCCGCCGCCGGGCCCCGGGTCAGGCCCGCGCTCCAGACGGCCGAGGCGGCGCTGTTCAGCTCCACGCCGCTGCCGCCCTATCAACGGGCCGGTGAGGCGTTCGCGTTCTCCTGGGGCGAGCGCAGGCCCGCCCTGGAGCGGAGCGAGCTCGTCGACGACTGGATGTCGGTCGCGGAGACGTACGAGACTCCCGGCCTGATCGGCGACGGCTCGCGCGTCACGCTGCACGCGGGCGCGCTGGGGCTGGTCGACGTCTATTACGTACGGCTCGGCGAGGCGGTCTACTTCTCCTCCCTGATCCAGCCGCTGATCTCGCTGGTCCCGGTCTCGATCGACTGGTCGGCCTGGGCGTCGATCCTCCAGGTGACCTTCCCGCTGGGCGAGGCCACCCCCTACGCGGACATCAGCCGGCTGCCCGGCTCCGGGGCGCTGGTGTGGGACCAGGGCAGGCTGGCCACCGAGCGCCGGCTGCCGCGCTGGCTGCGGCGCGAGCCCTACGAGGCGTGGACCAGCGCGGGCGAGATCGTCGAGCTGCTGCACGAGGTCTACAAGGACTACGACGGCCGCAAGCTGCTCGTGCCGATCAGCGGCGGCTACGACTCGCGGCTGCTGGGCAGCGTGGCCAAGGCGCGCGGGTTCGACGTGGAGTCGTGGACGACGAGCCCCGACGACGGCAACGACACCGACATCGCGTTCGCCCGCTCGATCACCCGCGAGCTGGGCATCCCGCACCGGGTGATCATGCAGGACGCCGCCGACTACCCGGAGGACGCGCGGGAGGTGGCGCGCAGGCTCGAATACCTGACGCCGCACCACGCGTGGTACGCCCCCTTCGCCAAGCAGGTGCACCAGGCCGGCCGGGTGCTGGTCGACGGGCTGGCGGGCGGCCCGCTGCTGAAGAACTTCATGGTCAGCGGGGCCGCGCTGGAGGCGACCACGCAGGCCGAGCGGTCGGCCGCGGTGCTGGGCTCGCTGAGCCTCGGCGCGCCGACGCAGCCGATGCTGTCCAAGGCCGCCGCGCAGTGGATGGCCGAGACGGTGCAGGAGCAGTTCGCCGCCGCCACCTCGATGCTGCACGGCCACCGGGCGGAGCTGCCGCTGTCGGTGCTGCACACCCGGACCGTGCGGGGCATCGCGCGCTCGGCGGTCAACCTGGTGGGGCCGGAGTCGTCGTTCGCCGCGCCGTTCATCCATCCGGACTTCTTCGACGCCGCGCTCTCGGTGGGCGTGACCCGCAAGGACAAGGGCCGTTTCTACCGCGAGGTGCTGCAGGCGGCCAACCCGCGGGTGGCGGCGCTGCCGTCGACGAACGTGATCAAGCAGCCGCTCCGGCGCGTTCCGCTGCGCTCCACGGCCGCTCCCGCGCGCGCCTACTCGCACCAGATGCTCGGCGTGGTCGCCACCCGGGTGCCCGGCCTGCTCTCGGACGAGCTGCACGAGGTGATCGCGGGCGGGCCCGACGCGCTGACCCGGTTCAGCGGCTGGAACGACCGGTTCTGGGTGCGGGGGCTGGTCCTTTTCGGTCTCTGGCTCAGCGACTACGAAACCGACCTGGGTGACCTGTCTGCCCCCTTCTAGTTACAGGGAGAAGAACGGTCGGTAACATCACGATTACACAGAGATCTCTTGGGTATTACAGCTCGCACAGCACAAGCGGGTTCCGGAAAGCCAACGGGCTGGTAGTGTTCGGCCCGTAAGCGCCGCACAAGCGGGCACCGGATCACAAATCCGGTCCTGTCAAGGGCATGGGTTCGCAGGGATGACGACCCCACGCGGCGCGGTCACCAGATAACAACGCCGGGGAAACCGGTGACTTCGTCCTGCCCACATCTCCTTCTGTGAGCGACATTATGATCAACGCATCCCCATCACCGGAGCCGGTCGCCGAGACCTTCATCTCGGAGGACCCCTCCTGGTACAAGCGGGCGGTGTTTTACGAGGTTCTCGTCCGGGGGTTCAAGGACTCCAACGGAGACGGCACCGGAGACCTGCGCGGTCTCATCGACCAGCTCGGCTATCTCGAGTGGCTGGGAGTCGACTGCCTGTGGCTCCTGCCGCTCTATGAGTCGCCGCTGCGCGATGGCGGCTACGACATTTCCGACTACATGAAGATCCTCCCGGACTTCGGAGACTTGGGGGACTTTGTCCAGCTGATCGAGGCCGCGCACGAGCGTGGCCTGCGCATCATCACCGACCTGGTGATGAACCACACCAGCGACCGTCATCCCTGGTTCCAGGCATCCCGGCACGACCCCGAGGGGCCGTACGGCGACTTCTACGTCTGGGCGGACGAACCGACCGCCTACGGCGACGCGCCGATCATCTTCATCGGCGCCGAGGAGTCCAACTGGACCTACGACCCGGTCCGCAAGCAGTACTACTGGCACCGCTTCTTCCACCACCAGCCGGACCTCAACTACGACAACCCGGCCGTGCAGGAGGCCATGCTGGAGGTCCTGCGCTTCTGGCTCGACCTCGGCATCGACGGTTTCCGCCTGGACGCCGTCCCCTACCTGTTCGAGCGGGAGGGCACCGCGTGCTCCGGCCTGCCGGAGACGCACGCGTACCTGAAGAAGGTGCGCGCCGAGGTGGACCGCCTGTACCCGGACCGGGTGCTGTTGGCCGAGGCCAACGGCTGGCCGGAGGACGTCACCGAGTACTTCGGCGATCCGACCACCGGTGGCGACGAGTGCCACATGGCCTTCCACTTCCCGCTGATGCCGCGCATCTACATGGCGGTCAGGAAGGAGACGCGCGAGCCGATCTCCGAGATCATGTCGCGCACTCCGAAGCTTCCCGACAGCGCCCAGTGGGGCATCTTCCTGCGCAACCACGACGAGCTCACGCTCGAGACGGTGACGGAGGAAGAGCGCGACTACATGCACAACGAGTACGCCAAGGATCCGCGCATGCGGGCCTACCTCGGCATCCGCCGTCGGCTGGCGCCGCTGCTGGACAACGACAGGGACCGCATCGAGCTGTTCACGGCCCTGTTGCTGAGCCTGCCGGGCTCGCCGGTCATGTACTACGGCGACGAGATCGGCATGGGCGACAACATCTGGCTGGAGGACCGTGACTCGGTGCGCACGCCGATGCAGTGGAGTCCGGACCGTAACGCCGGCTTCTCCACCGCCGACCCGGGGCGCCTCTACCTGCCCGCCGTGATGGACCCGATCTACGGGTTCCAGGCGGTCAACGTGGAGTCGCAGCAGCGGAATGAGGGCTCACTGCTCCATTTCACCCGCAAGATGCTGCAGATCCGCCGCAACCACCCGGTCTTCGGCGTCGGCGCCTACACCGAGATGTGGTCCTCCAACCCGAGCGTGCTCACCTACGTCCGCGAGGACGGCGACGACGTGATGCTCTGCGTCAACAACCTGTCGAAGTTCCCCCAGCCGGTGGAGCTCGATCTGCGCAGGTTCGAGGGCATGACGCCGATCGAGGCGCGCGGCGGGGTGCACTTCCCCGAGGTGGGGCCGCGGCCCTACCTGCTCACGCTGCCGGGCCACGGCTTCTACTGGTTCGCGCTCAAGCGTGAGGGCGGCGTCAACGTGCCGTGACGGGCACCTGGGCACGGGCCGCCCGGCGGGCCGGGATGAGCGCGACGGCGAGGGCCGTGCCCACGGCGACCAGCACGGCGATCGACAGTGAGAGACCAGAGGGTGGGCGGCCGATTCCGGCCCCCACCCCACTGGTGTGTCCCTGCAGGTCGATCAGCCAGGTCACGACCGACGCGCCGGCCGCCGTCCCCACGGCGACGCCCAGCACCACCAGCAGGCCGGTGCCGGTCACCAGGGTGGCCATGACCTGCCGCGGCGTCAGCCCCATCGCCTTGAGCACGGCCAGGTCGAAGGCGTGGTCGCGGAGTCCGAGCGCGCTGGCGGTGAGCAGGTTGGCCAGCCCGATCAGGGCGAGCACCGCGATCAGCGCCACGATGAGCACCCGGATGATCGCCAGCCGGTCGGCCGGGTTGACCACCGCCTGCACGTCCAGCCCCTCGCTCGACTGGGCGAGCAACCTGGCCGCCACCTCGCCCCGGTCCGCGCCGGGCCGCAGCGCCAGCGCGTAGAACTCGGGCGGCACCGAGTCCTTCGGCGCCAGGCTGTCCAGCCCCACCGACAGCACCTCGCCGTCCTGGTCCGGCTCGATGGCCCGGCCCACGATCCGCACGATCAGCGGCGAGCCGCCCACGGTGAGCCGCACCCGGTCGCCGATCCCCACGCCCAGCAGGTCGAGCAGCCCCTGACCGGCGACCGCCTCCCCCGGCTCGCCGTACATGCGGCCCTCGACGACAGGGAAGGGGTACGGGTCCGCCGAGCCGCCGATGGCCCGCACCCGCACCGAGCGGCCCTCACCGGCCGCCAGGGCGTTCACGTCGGTGCCCGGATAGACGGCCAGCACATCCTCGTCCGCCTTGACCAGGCGCTCGGCCTCGGCCGCTTCGAGCTTGCCCGGTCCGACGTGCAGGGCGGCGTGCTGGCCCACCTGCTCGGGGTGGTCGGCGAAGTTGTCCAGCGTGGCCCACACGCCCAGCCCGATGGTGATCATCATCATCGGCACGGCGAGCCCGAACGCGGTCAGGAACGCGGGCACCCGCCTGGTGAAGGCGTCCCGGCTGCCCAGGACGAGCGCGGGCGGAAGCCGTACCAGCAGAGCGAGCTTGGCCAGGCGGGACAGGTGGCCGCGCAGCGGCTGCGCGGGGGCGGCCGGGATGGGCGGGGTGCGACCGCCGCGCCAGGCCGGCAGGCCGACGGCGGCGAGCACCACCAGCGCGGTGCCCGCGACGATGGCCAGCACCGGCATCGGCGCGACGGAGGTCGCGCCGAGCAGCGCCACCGCGAACCCCCAGCCGGCCAGCGTGCCGAGCGCGAGGCCGAGCAGGCCGAGCGCGCCGTGCTCGACCACGAGCAGCAGGGCGACCTGCGCCGCGGTGAAGCCCATGGACTTGAGCGTGGCCAGGTCGCGGAGCTGACCGAGCACCCGGCCGCCGGCCGCGTTGGCCAGCGCGAGCGCGGCGGCCACCAGGCCGACCATGCCGAACAGCGCCAGCAGCGTGCCGAGCAGCCGGTTGTCGAGCTCCATCGCGGCCCGGACCTCGCGCCAGGTGTAGAGACGCTGGACCTGGTCGTCGAGCGTGACGACGACCCGCTGGGAGACCACCTGGGCGGCGTCGGCGTCGGCCAGCCGCAGCCCGGTCACCCACTCGCTGCGGCCCAGCATCGGCTCGATCCGGTCGAGCGTCTGGGGCAGCACCCAGGCCAGGCCGGGCGTCCACTCCGGGTAGAAGCCCTGCTCGGCGGAGTCGGCGATGCCGCGTACGTACAGCGGGTGGCGTTCGCCGCTGAGCGCGATGATGGCGAGCGGCTCGCCGATCCGCAGGCGCAGCGCGCGGGCGAAGGAGCGCTCGACCACCACGCCGTCGGCCTGCGCGGGGTCCAGCCAGCTGCCCTCGGCCACCACCGGGTGCGCCACCTGAGGCGGGGTGGCGGGCATCGCGCGCAGCGCCGCGGGCTCCTTCTTGCCGTCCCGCACGACCGTGACGGGCGCCGATCGGTAGGGGCCGGCCACCTGGGTGACCCCGTCGAGGCCCCCGGTGCCCGCCACCTGGGCGGAATGGTCCTTGGTGTAGAACCAGACGTGCGCGCCCTCGGTCTGGGCGAACAGGCTGCGCCACGGGTTCGTGCCGTCTTCGAGCAGGGTGACGGCGGTGATCAGAGCGGCCACGATGCCGGCCACGGCGAGCACGGTCAGCGCCGCCTGGCCCCTTCTGGCCCGCAGGTCGGCCCGGATCCAGCGACCGCCCGCTCGTGCTGTGCTGCTCATTCTGCGCTCATCACGGGGCTCATCACGGCGCTCATCACGGGGCTCATCGCAGGGCTCATTACGGGGCTCGTTACGGGACTCATCTGAGGTCGATCACCGCTCCGGCGGTCCCGGTGCGGCGGCGGGCGATCCGGCCGTCGTCCACGATCTCGCCGTCCAGCAGGCAGACCACGCGGTCCGCGAGGCCGGCCACCCGGGCGTCGTGGGTGACCATGATGATCGTCTGGCCGTCCTTGTGCACCTTGCTGAGCAGGCGGAGCACGTCGCGGGTGTTGCGGCTGTCGAGGTTGCCCGTGGGCTCGTCGGCCAGCAGCACGCTCGGCTCGTTGGCCAGCGCCCTGGCCAGGGCGACCCGCTGCTGCTCGCCGCCCGAGAGCTGGGCGGGCGAGGCGTCGGCGCGGTCGGTGAGGTTGAGCGCGCCGAGCAGGTGTTCCCTGCGCTCGCGGGCGACCCGGGGCGAGGCCCCCGCCAGCAGCGCGGGTAACTCGACGTTGTCGGTCACGGTCATGTTGGCGACCAGGTTGAAGAACTGGAAGACGAATCCGATCTTCTTCCTGCGCAGCAGTGCCCACGCGCTCTCGGAGAGGCTGTCGGCGCGCTTGCCGTCGACCCAGATCTCGCCGCTGGTGCGGGCGTCCAGCCCGCCGAGCATGTGCACGAGAGTGGACTTGCCGGACCCTGACGGGCCCATGACGGCGATGAACTCACCCGGCTCCACCACCAGGTCCACCCCCCGCACGGCGTGCACGGGGACCGCGCCGCCGGAGTAGACCTTCACCAGATTGACCGTCTTCAGCACGGCATGGGTCATGCCAGGTCCTCCTGACACCGTTCGAGCCACTCGAGATCGGCTTGCAGGTGCAGCATGGCACCTTCGATCAGCAGTGTCGCCACCCGATCGTCGGGCTCGGTGTCGTCGAGCAGGGCGTTGAGGTCGCCCATCAGGGACAGGTAGTGGCGGCGCTGCCGGTTGATCAGGGCCATCCGGTCCGCGATGCCGGTCAGCGGCGCCAGGACCAGTTTCATGAAGAACTCGTCGCGGACCCGCGGCCCCTCAGTGGGCTCGTCCACCCATAGAGTGAGCACGTCGCGGCCCTTGGCGGTGAGGTAATAGACCTTCTTGTTGGGCCGGTTGGACTGCTCGACGTCCACGGCCCGGACGAGGCCGTCCTTTTCGAGCCGGCTCAACGTCACATAGATCTGCCCGATGTTGGGCGATGGATAGGCGCTGCCGAAGGTCTGTTCGAGCGCCTGTTTGAGCTCATAGCCGTGGGCAGGCTCCTTCGCCAGAAGCGCAAGCAGGTGAAGCCGCACACCTCACCTCCCCGTGTGTTACGGATGCGTTACGTGGACACCCGTTGACCACCAGATTACTGGCTGCCTAACATGAATGCATCTACCTAACATGTATGTAACCCCGAAGAAACCGGAGCTCAACCGGATGATTCGCTCACTGTCAGTCGCACTGGCCGCCCTCGTGGTGGCCGGATGCTCGACAGTGAGCCAAGAGGGCGGCGGTGGAACCGGAGCCAGCGGAACCGGCCCGATCACCTTCGCCACGGGGCGCGACACCACGGCATACCTGCAACCCTTGCTGGATCGCTGGAACCAGGCCCACCCGGCCGAAAAGGTGACGCTGCTCGAACTACCCGAGGTCGCCGACGAGCAACGCGCTCAGATAGCGGCCAACCTGCAAGCTCAGAGCGACCGTTACGACGTGCTCGGACTCGACGTCGTATGGACGGCGGAGTTCGCCGACAACGGCTGGATCATCCCCTTGGAGCGCGGGTTGTTCCCGCTCGACAAGTTCCTGCCGCCTGTCGTGGAGACCGCCATCTATCAGGACAAGCTCTGGGCGGTCCCCTACACGAGCAATGCGGGTCTGCTCTACTACCGCACCGACCTGGTGAAGAAACCGCCACGCACTTGGGCGGAACTTCGCCAACAAGCCCTAAAAATCACGAAAAAGCATGACATCGAGGGTTACGCCGGGCAGTTCCTCGCCTACGAGGGGCTGACCGTCAACTTCTCCGAGGCCGTGCAGTCGGCGGGCGGGCAGATCCTCAGCCCCGACGGCTCCACGGTGACCCTCGACCCCGCCAAGGCCGCGATCGCGCTCGACTTCCTCAAGCAGGGTCTGCGCGAGGAGTGGATCCCCGAGGAGGCCTTGGACTACAAGGAGGAGGAGTCCCGCCTGGCCTTCCAGGAAGGCCGGCTCGCCTTCGCCCGCAACTGGCCGCACGCCTACGGCCCGGCCAGGGTCAGGCTCGGCGACAAGGTGGCGGTGACCAGACTGCCCGGGCTCAACGGGCCCGGCTCCAGCGCGCTGGGCGGCATCAATCTCGCCGTCAGCGCCTTCTCCAAGCACCAGCACACCGCACAGGAGTTCATCCGCTACTTCACGAGTCTGGAGAACGAGCGCCGTGTCCTCACCGAAGGGTCCTTCCCGCCGGTGTGGACGGAGCTTTACGACGATCCCGAGCTGATCGACCGCTTTCCGTACCTTCCCGTACTCAAGGAGAGCATCCTGGCCGCCAAGCCGCGTGCGGCGGGCGCCAACTACAACCAGCTCAGCCTGGTGATCGCCAGCACGGTCGCCAAGGCGCTCAAACCCCAGTCTTCCGAGTCCGCCGACGACGTGGCGGCCTCGTTGAAAGCCGAACTCGAAGAGATCATCAAAACCCAGTGAGGCAGCCATGCGAAAAGGCAGAGCAGTAGCGATCCTGGCGGGGTTGGCGGTAGCCGTCACCGCCTGCGGCGGCAACGCGCCGACGACCACGCAGCCGACCGGGGAGGCGTCGCCGACCCAGGCCGCCGCCAAGACCCTTGAGGGCGTCTCACTCGAAGTCGCCGCCAAGTGGACCGGCGAGGAGCAGAAGAACTTCGAGCAGGTCCTCAAGGCCTTCTCCGACAAGACCGGCGCCAAGGTCACCTACGCCTCCACCGGCGAGGACACCGGCGCCTACCTCGGCCCGCGCATCCAGGGCGGCAGCCCGCCCGACGTGGCGATCCTCCCGCAGCCCGGCCTGGTGCAGCAGTACGCCGACCAGGACGCGCTCAAGCCGCTCGGCGCGGACGTCACCAAGGAGATCGACGCCAACTACACGCCGTACTGGAAGGAGCTGGGCTCCGCCGACGGACAGGTGTACGGCGTGTTGATCAAGGCGGCGCACAAGTCGCTGGTGTGGTACCGCTCGCAGGCGTTCGAGGAGGCCGGCGTGCAGCCGCCGACCACCTGGGACGAGCTGATCAAGGCCGGGCAGACCATCGCCGACTCCGGCACCCCGCCCTTCTCCTTCTGCGGCGCCTCCGGCTGGACGCTGACCGACCTGTTCGAGAACGTCTACCTGTCGACCGCGGGCCCGGAGAAGTACGACCAGCTCTCCAAGCACGAGATCCCGTGGACCGACGCCAGCGTCGGCACCGCCCTGGAGAAGATCGCCGAGATCGTGGGCAAGAAGGAGTTCCTCGCCGAGGGCAACAGCGGCGCGCTGCAGACCGACTTCCCGACCTGTGTGACCAAGGTCTACGGCCAGGACGAGGCCGCCATGGTCATCGAGGCCGACTTCGTGGCCGTCACGGCCGTCGAGTCGGGCGCCAAGGTCGGCGAGGAGGCCAAGTACTTCCCGTTCCCGAAGGTCGGCGACACCGCTCCCGTCGTGCTCGGCGGCGACGTCGCGGTGGCCATGAAGGACTCCCCCGGAGCCATGGCGCTGCTGCAGTTCCTGGCTTCCAAGGAAGGCGGCGAGATCTGGGCCAAGCTGCCCGGCTACCTCTCCCCCAACAAGAACGTCTCGCCTGACAACTACCCGGACCCGCTGACCAAGGCCCTCGGCCAGACGATCATCTCCGCCGGCGACGCGGTCCGCTACGACATGTCCGACCTGGCGCCGAGCGCGTTCGGCGGCACCGACGGCAAGGGCGAGTGGAAGGTTCTGCAGGACTTCCTGCGCAAGCCGACCGACATCAAGGGCGCCCAGGAGGCGCTCGAAGCCGAGGCCAAGAAGGCCTGGAAGTAAAGAGGGTAAGGCCGTGACCGAAAGGTTGGACGGCCCGCAGGCCCCGCCCGAGGAAACCTCGGGCGGGTCCACCTCGGGACCCGCTCACACCCCCCGTAAGCAACGACGCCTCGGCCCATCCCCGATGATGGCCGTCGCCTTCCTGCTCCCCGCGGCCCTGCTGCTGGGTATCTGGGTGGTCTATCCGATCGTCTACTCCATCTTCCGCAGCCTGTTCGACGCTCCCGGTGACGGGTTCGTCGGGCTCGGCAACTATGTGACGATCTTCACCGACGGCAGCATGCTCAAGACCATCCGGAACAACCTCATCTGGGTGATCGCCGCGCCGATCATGGTCACCACGCTGGGTCTGATCTTCGCGGTGATGACCGAGCGCATCAAGTGGGCGACCGCGTTCAAGCTGATCGTCTTCATGCCGATGGCCGTCTCCCTGATGGCCGCCGGCGTGATCTTCCGCCTCGTGTACGACGAGGACCCGGACAAGGGCGTGGCCAACGCCATCCTGACCACCGTGCACGACACGTTCTCCTCCTCGCAGGGCTATCCGGGCGCCCGGCCGCGTGAGGGCGAGCAGTCCGCGGTCGCCGCGGAGGGCGGCGCGGTCGTCACCAAGCAGCCGATGCAGTCCGGTCAGCCGGTGCTGATCCCGATCGTCGGCGTCAAGCCGGAGTTCATGCCGGCCGAGGCCCAGCCCGCCCGCGCCGCCACGGGCGGCGACCAGCTCTCGGGCACCGTCTGGTTCGACTTCACCCCCGGTGGCGGCGGTGTGAACGGCGCCGTGGACGGCTCCGAGAAGGGGCTGCCCGGCATGACCGTGGAAGCGGTCAGCAACGGCCAGGTGGCGGGCACCGCCACCACGGCCGAGGACGGCTCCTTCCGGTTCGAGGGCCTGCCTGCGGGTTCTTATGACGTACGACTACCGCAGGCGAACTTCGTGGGCGCCTACAACGGCCTGACCTGGCTCGGCCCGACGCTCATCACACCGGCGATCATCGGTGCGTTCGTCTGGGTGTGGGCAGGATTCGCCATGGTGCTGATCGCGGCGGGACTGGCGGCCATCCCGCGTGACTCGCTGGAGGCCGCCCGCATCGACGGCGCCACGGAATGGCAGGTGTTCCGGCGGATCACCGTGCCGCTGCTCTCACCGGTGCTGCTCGTCGTCTTCGTCACGATGATCATCAATACGCTGAAGGTGTTCGACCTGGTCTTCATCATCGCGCCGGCGTCGGTCCAGCCGGAGGCGAACGTGGTCGCGCTGGAGATGTGGCGCGTGTCGTTCGGCGGCGGGAACAACCAGGGGCTCGGCAGCGCGCTCGCCATCTTCCTGCTCATTCTGGTCCTGCCCTTCATGATCATGAATATCCGCAGGTTCAGGAGGGAAGACACATGACGACCGCGACGGCCCCGGCCCCCGCGCCGACGCACGCGGGAGCGCCGCAGAGAAGCCTGGTCGGCCGGATCGTCGACCGCCTGGGAGGCGGCGCCCTCCAGGTCGTGATGGTGCTGCTCGGACTGTTCTGGCTGGTGCCCACACTCGGGCTCCTGGTGGTCTCGCTGCGCACGCCGGAGGTCAACGCGGCCGAGGGCTGGTGGACCATCTTCACCAAGCCGGCCGAGATCACCTTCGAGAGCTACCGCAGCCTGCTGGCCAGCGGCTTCACCGCGTCCTTCTGGAACACGGTGGCGATCACCGTGCCGACCACCA
The DNA here is from genome assembly GCF_044465295.1 of Nonomuraea sp. NPDC049714. Lineage (NCBI taxonomy): Bacteria > Bacillati > Actinomycetota > Actinomycetes > Streptosporangiales > Streptosporangiaceae > Nonomuraea > Nonomuraea sp. NPDC049714. Next base: position 315,233 of record NZ_JBITLM010000008.1, read on the forward strand.
TCCTGGTGATCGGGATCGCCGCGATGGCGGCCTACGCGTTCGCCTGGATGGACTTCAAGGGCCGCGACACGCTCTTCCTGATCGTGGTCGGGCTGCTCATCGTGCCGATCCAGATCGCGCTCATCCCGGTGGCCGTGATCTACGGAGGCGTCGGGATCTTCGGCACGATCCCCGGCGTGGTGCTGTTCCACGTCGCCTTCGGGCTGCCGTTCGCGATCTTCCTGCTGCGTAACTTCTTCGTCGGCATCCCGTCCTCGCTGCTGGAGGCGGCGCGGATGGACGGCGCCCCGGAGTGGAAGATCTTCGTCCAGATCGTGTTCCCGCTGGGCAAGCCCGCCATCGCCTCGCTGGGGATCTTCCAGTTCCTCTGGGTCTGGAACGACATGCTCATCGCCCTGGTCTTCGCCAACACCGACAGCCAGCCGATGACCAAGGCGCTGCAGTCTCAGATGCGACAGTTCGGCACCAACATCGACATCCTGTCGTCCGGCGCCTTCATGTCACTGATCATCCCGCTGATTCTGTTCTTCGCCTTCCAGCGCTACTTCGTCCAGGGCATGATGGCCGGCTCTGTCAAGTAGCCCCCGCGGGCGCCCGCACCCCGCGGGCGCCCGCCTTTATGATCATTCTCCCCCGTTCGGTACGCATGCCGTACCGGACCTGACTAAGCTCATCGGCCATGGCCGGTCTTCCCCTGAACGAAGTCGTCGAAGCCGGATGGGCCGAGGCTCTCGCGCCCGTATCCGAGCGGATCTCCCAGATGGGCGAGTTCCTGCGCAAGGAAATCGCCGAAGGCAGGCAGTACCTCCCCGCGGGGGCACATGTGCTGCGCGCCTTCAACCAGCCCTTCGACGAGGTGAAAGTGCTCATCGTGGGCCAGGATCCCTATCCCACGCCCGGCCACCCGATCGGATTGTCGTTCTCCGTCGCCCCCGACGTGCGGCCGCTGCCGGGCAGCCTGCTCAACATCTACAAGGAGATGGAGAGCGACCTCGGCCTGCCCCGCCCCGCCAACGGCGACCTCACACCCTGGGCCGACCAGGGCGTGCTGCTGCTCAACAGGGTGCTGACCGTGATGCCGGGCAAGCCCGCCTCACACCGTGGCAAGGGCTGGGAAGAGGTCACCGAGCAGGCCATCCGCGCCCTCGTGGCCCGCGACAAGCCGATGGTGGCGATCCTGTGGGGGCGCGACGCGCGTAACCTCGCGCCGATGCTCGGCAAGGTGCCGCGCGTCGAGTCGGCCCACCCCTCACCGTTGTCGGCCCGTAACGGGTTCTTCGGCTCCCAGCCGTTCAGCCGCGCCAATCAGCTGCTCGTCCAGCAAGGCGCGGCGCCTGTGGAGTGGAAGCTGCCCTAGGCTCGTCGCCATGAGTGATGCACAGAAGTTCCTACGTCTCACGGTCGAGCTGACGGTCGAAGTGCTCGACGTGGACGCTCTCCAGGCTGCGGCGCTGGCCGAGATCCGCCACCCCGACGCCGAGCTCTCCGACGAGGAGCGCGCCGAGCAGGCGGAGCTCGTCTCCGCCGACGAGACCGGCGCCTCCGCCCTGCAGTGGCTGATCGAGCCCGAGCACGTGCTGCAGCTCGTCGAGCACATCGACGAGATCGAGCCGCGCGAGGCCGTGCTCGGGGTCGAGCCCTCCGACGGTCCCAGCGAGGACGAGGAAGAGGAAGAGCACATCCACCAGTGACCGGTCAGCGCGCGTCCTGGCGCTGACCACCGGCCGGCCATCCGTCGAGGCTGAGCAGGCCGGGGTGGAGCGCGCGGAGGGCGGGGATGCCGGCGTCGTAACCCGACTCCCCGAACCAGAAGAGCATCCTGCTCCCCTTGCCCATCAGGCGCAGCAGCGCCTTCGGGAAGGTCGCATACCTCTTGCCCACCTTCCGCGCGATCTGAGGCACGGTGAGCTCGTCACCGGCCGGCTCCAGGGCCTGACCGGCGGACCGGTCCGGATCCTCGAACACCGGCCGGGCGAAGACGCCGATGCCCCGCACCTTGATCATCTGCGGGTATTGCCACGTCCCAGCACCGCGGCCATCATGCCCAGCCCGATGGCCGCGCCCTTCATCGTGAACACGTCGGTGAAGGTGGCCGGCCGCAGGAACGTGCGGCGTCGGCCAGTGTCAGGCTCTGGAGCAACCTCGCCCCAGAAGCCTGCCGTACGCGAGCGACGACGCCGCCGGGCTCAAGATGGCCGAAGTCGCCCAGACGCCGGGGGTCAGGGGACGCGCGGTCACCCCGCTGGTGGCCACCTCTGAAACGGAGGGCCTGCTCGCACGGCGCCCCGAGGCCGGCCGTACTGGTGCTGACCGAAACCGGCCGGCAGACACTCGCTAGGATCGAAGATCTCCAGAGCCAGGTGAGCGCCGCCATCTTCGCGAAGCTGACCGCCGACGAGCAGGACCGGCTCGAGCGGCTCCTGGCCACGTTCGTCGGCGCGGACGGTCCGCGTCAGGAGCCTCAAGGGGGCACATCGTGATCGTGGCATTCTCCATCACCCCGCTCGGCGTCGGCGAAGGCGTCGCCGAGCCCGTCGCCCGCGCCGTCAAGGTCGTGCGCGAGAGCGGCCTGCCCAACCACACCGACGCCATGTTCACCACGATCGAGGGCGACTGGGACGAGGTGATGGGGGTGATCAAGAACGCCGTGGACGCCGTGGCCGAGGTGGCGCCCCGCGTGGGACTGGTGCTCAAGGCCGACATGCGCTCGGGCGTCACCGACGGCATGACGAGCAAGGTCGAGTCACTGGAACGCCACCTGAGCTGAGCAACCCTTTCACTGAACGCCGGCTCGGCACGGCCGGTCAGTCAGTTCCCTAAAGAGACTTATCCCGATATATTCGCCTCATGAGCCGGGAGTTGCGTGCGCAGGACGCTCAATGCTCGATCGCCCAGGCAGCCGCCGTCATCGGCGACTGGTGGAGCCTGCTCATCGTGCGCGAGGTGGCCCGCGGGCACCGGCGCTTCGAAGACCTGCTCGGCGAGCTCGGCATCTCCCGCAAGATCCTCACCGACCGCCTGAAGCACCTGGTCGAGCATGGCGTCCTGACCCGCGACCCCTACCAGACCCGGCCTGTACGCCATGAGTACGTCCTGACGGACACCGGCTGGGCACTGGCCCCCCTGCTCATCACCATGCAGGACTGGGCGGACCGCTGGCTGCTCGGCGCCGGCGCCCTCACCGCCCTGCCGGAATCCCACAACTCGGAAACCGCCCGAGTCCACGCCCTCCTCGGCACCCGCATCCCCGCCCCACTCTCCCTCCCCACCACCCGTGCTCCCACCCGACCCCGAGGGACCCCCGACCCCGCGCCAGGGCCCACAAGCGTCCTCCCGTCAAGCCCCGCGAGCACAGCGCAGCCCTTCCCAAGGCCCGAGACCACGGTGCCGCCCGACTCGGCTCCTGAGATCGGTCCGGCCACCGTGGCGCAGATCGATACGGCCGCGGTGGCGCAGGTCGGCTCAGAGGTGGTCGGCGTTACTGACGCGGGGTGGGATGACGTGGTCGCGGATGCCGGGGCCACGGTGCTGTTCGTCTATCCCGCGGCAGGCTCGCCCGATGCCCTGCCGCCACGCTGGGACGAAATCCCTGGCGCGATGGGGTGCACCCTGGAGAACCGTCTCTTCCGTGACAGACTGCCCGAGTTCGCCGTCGAGGGGATCGCCGTCCACGGAGTGAGCACGCAACGGCCCGACGAGCAGGCCGCCTTCGCCGAGGCCGAGGGCATCGCGTTCCCCCTGCTCTCCGACATGGACCTGAGGCTGGCGGCCGCACTTCGCCTGCCGACGTTCCGCGCAGGTCAGGCGATGCGCCTCAAACGCCTCATCCTGGTAGTGGACCGCCTCCGCGTCGTACGCCATGTCATCTTTCCGGTGCTCGACATCCCCACGGCCATCGGCCAATCCCTGACGGCAGCACGCGCCATCACCCGAGGCCGCCCCCACACGTACTGACAGCCCAGCCACCCACCAGCCCCTCCCCCTGAAAGGCTCAGGCGGCGATCAGCCGCTCCCTCTCCAGAAGCAGTTCCTCTCGACGCTGGTGCAACTCGCCGCTGCGCTGGGTGAGCGTACGCACGGCTTCGCCGACCCATTGGGACATCTCGGCGACGGCGTCGCGGGTGCGGTTGATGCGCTGGTGCTTGAGGGCGTCGGTGATGATGTTGTCGAAGAACACGTCGGCGAACCACCGGGTGTCCACCTCGGGCAGCCGCGGGTCGGCCACCCAGCCGAGGTCGGCGAGTTCCCGGGAGAAGACGTCGAGTGCCCGCTGGGCATGCCACGCCGTCTGGTCCGCCGCCTTGAGGTGGTGACGCTCGACGGCGTCGGTGTAGGCGCCGCCACCGAGCATGTCCCAGGTCGAGGCCCCGCGTGCCTTGTTGAGCAGGCTCAGCATCTGGTCCACGGCCTGGCCTGCGGTCATGCCCGCCTGGAGCGCCTCCTCGTGCTCCCGGAGATCGGCCAGCGCGTCGGCCAGCAGCGTGGCCAGCTCCATGAGCCTGGCTCCTCGTTCGTCTCCCAGCTCCACGAGCAGGCGCTCCTTCTCAGCAAGCAGGCGCCTGTAGGACTCGTGCGCCCCAGCGGTCTCGGCGAGCTCGCGGTCGGTGCGGTCGAGGTCGCCGGTCAGCTGCGCCAGCCTCCCCCGCTGTCCGTCCAGCCGCTCGTGGACCGCTTCCGCCTCGGCCCGCTCCTTGGTCAGCCGTTCCTGCTTGGATCCGACCAATCCGGCCACGAACCCCGCGAAGCCGCCCTCCAGCCTGGCCACATCGTGCCGCTCCTTGGCCAGCTCCGCCTCCAGCTGACCGATCAGCTCGCTGACCTCCCGAACCTGGGCCGCGATCGCCGACCGCCGCCCCGCCAGATGGTCGAACCTCCGAACTCCCTCCCGCGCCTCTCGCAGTCCCTGATCAAGGTTTTCGAATTGGGTCACATCTGGTGTACGAACGATCGCTCCCGGACGTTCCGGACCCAGGCGTAATAAGCCGCATCGCAGGCGGTGAGCTCGCTGATCTGGTTTGTCGGCAGAGTCCTCTAAGCTCCGAAGCCAGTGATCAACTATGAGGGCGAAGGCAGGTCCGGTGGCACGTCTGATCCGTGGTCTCGACAACACGGTGCTGGTCGAGTTCGGGGAGCTCGCCATCTTCTTCGAACGCAACGACGGTGACATCCTCCTGGAGAGTCCCGGTGACGGCGACCTCGCCCACATCCGCCTGGAAGCCTGGGACTCGCGGCCACCCGAGCCGGCCCCCGCCTGGATCCCCGTCGAGAACACCACCATCGAGGGCGGCACCGGCTTCGTGGCCGTCGGCTCGGTCGCGGAGGACGCCACCGAGCGCTTCGTCATCGGCCCACCGCACTTCCTGTACGGCCTGACCGCGCACTCCCAGCCTGCCGGGGAGCTTCCGCAGACCGGGTCGGAGGAGGAGTTGGAGAAGGCGTACGAGAGCAGGGAGCCCGAACGATGGCTGATCCGGTTCTGGCCGATCAGAGATGCCTTCGACCCTGCCAGACACGCCCGCCCCGACCATGTCGAAAGCCTGTCCGCTGCTGACCCCCAAGACTTCCTTTCGAACGCGACACCGCCGGCTTCCCCTGCACAGAGCCTCCTGCCTGACCCGCATACGCCGACTCCCGAGGCGGAGAGCCGGCCACCGGCCCTGAGCGGCCCACCCACCGACGCCCAGAACCTCCCACCCGACCAGAGGGGCTCGGCCACCGACGCCCAGGGGCTCCCGCCGGCCCCGAGGGTCTCCGGCACAGACACACACGATCTGCCGCCAGGCGGGAGACCACCGGCCTCCGATACAGGAACCTCCCCTCCAGGCCCGGGAGCCCCAGCCACCGATACCCAAGCCCCACCGCCAGACCTGAGGGGCCCAGCCACCCACACCCAAGCCCCACCGCCAGATCTCAGGGGCCCAGCCACCCATGCCCAAAGCCCGCAGCCAGACGCCGGAACACCGGCCTCCGGCGCGCGGACCCACCCGCCCGCCCCGGAGGTTCGGGCGTCTGACGTACCGGGGCTTCCGACAGGTGACAGGACCCCGGCTGCCGGCGCGGGGCGTTTCTCGGCGGAGGTTCGGGCGTCGGCTGTTCCTGTGAGCGTTGGAGTGCCCGGGGCGGGCGCAGGGCCTTCGGGGAGTCTTGGCGGTGGGGGGCAGCAAAGGGCTCTGCCGGTCCAGGTGCCGGTTTCTGAGGCGGCCGACTGGCCGGCGGCTCGGGTCGCGCGCGAGCAGGCCGTACTGGAGGAGCGGCTCGCCCAGCAGGGGGCGACCATGGCCGATTTCCTGACCGCCAGAGGGCTGCCTCCTGACACTCCGTTCGACCGGATGGCGGAGACGTTGAGGCAGCGCGGCCTGGCCGAGACGGCTGAGCGTGAGGGGTGGCCGGACTGGTGGAGGGCGTTGGCGGGGCGGTATCCCGACCTCGGCCCGCAATGGCTGCCGATCTCGCACGAAGCTGTGAACTGGCCGGTTGAGCGCCGCCATGAGCTGGCACGGGCTCTGGTCACCCGCATGCGTACCTCCGCGATCCTTAACCGGGACGGTGCCCGTACGTTCGTCACCGACATCCGCGTCAACAAGGCCGAGCCCGGCGACACCTGCCGGGGCTGGCGCTGGGAGAGCGCTGGAGCTCCGGACCACGAGACGCTGACCGTGAACCGCCGGGTGGTGTACGAGGACGTGATGAGTGGCACGACGCTGGTCACCGGCATTGTCACCGTCCTGTGGCGTGACGAAGAGGGCTATCACGTCCGCGACGCCGAGCCTGTCGAGGCCGCTCGCCTCATCTGCGCGGAGGCAGTCTGGGCAGCCTCCTCCCCGGGCCCCACTGACAAGCCCCGTGAGTGGCACGCCTTCTCCCCGACCCTGCCCACCTCGCCCGTGCCCCGGCCCCCGGCAACCGCCCAGCCATCCGCCAGAAACGAGCCCCCCGTCACGGGACAACCCCACGACACAGGCCAGACCTCATTACCGCACAGCCCCAAGCCACCAACGAGCACTCCTTCCCAGACCAGCCCACGGCCACCGGCAAGCACGCCGTCTCAAAGCCATCTCCCGCCATCCCAGGGCCTCCCGGCTCAGAGCAACCTCCCGTCGTCGGCAACCCACCCGTCCCGAAGCAACCTCCCGTCGCCAGCGAGCGCCCCGTTACAAAGCAGTCCCCCGGCCACGACCCAGCCCCCGGCAACCCCCCAGCCATCCCTCAGGGACGAGCCCGCCGTCACGGGACAATCCGCCGTCACGGGTCTGCCCGCCTCTGCCGGCCAGCATCCGGGCACCGGGCAACCTCCAGCCACTGGCGAGCTGCCCGTCGCCGAGTAACCGACAAGCGAGCGTCCCGTAACCGGGTGGTCGCGTTGACCTGTCGCACCGGGGACCTGTCCCACCGTTGCACTTGTCCCACCGGGACCTGTCCCACCGGGAACCCATTCCCTGGCCATAACCGGCGGGCTTAGTGCCTGCGCCCGAGCCGGTGATCATGGATTTTCGGTCGGGCCGACTTGAACTTCTGGATTGCTCGTAGTGGCCAGGGCCGCGTGTCCCGAGGCATATTCCAGAAGTGAGCAGTGCCCGACGGTGCGTGGTGTGGTGGACGGTTGCCGATCCGGTCTACCGGGCGGCGGCGTTATTGCTAGGCGGCGTGCGGGATGCGAGCGTATCGGGCGCGTAAGCGTGCTGAGCGGCGGGAGGCGTTGGCGGCTGAGCAGCGTGGCCGAGGGCAGGGACGGCGCCTCCAAGCACCAGTTCACGATCTTCGACGTCGCCGAGTACGGGATGTTCCCCACGACCGCGAACGGCCGCCCCGGCACCGGAGCGGTGGTGAAGCCGCCGGGCCTGCTCGTGACCTGGGAGGATGGCCGGTCAGCGAAGGCGTGATCGCGCGTCACCGTGCCGCCCTACCGGGGTGTTCCGTCGGAAGCGCCTCGGCAGGCGCGCGCCGCTCGTCCTGCGGGCGGGTCATCCCGGCGCTCTGCGGCTGAGGTGCTCCCAGGCGCGGTACTCCGCCACCCGGCCCTGAAGGTCCTGCTGGACCATGTCGTAGGACGCGGCGCCGACGATGAGGCGCCGCGGCGGCTCCGGCAGGTCCACCAGCTCCATGATCACCGGAGCGGCGGTCTCCGGGGCGGGACCGGCCTCATCGCCCCACATCTCGATCAGCTTGTCGCGCAACTCCTGATAGTGCGGATCGGGCGCGGTCATCGTGGTGCCCGTGGTGAACAGGCCGGTGTCGTAGCCGCCCATCTGCACGATGGTCAGCTTGATGCCGAACTGCTCGGCCTCTCCCGCCACGGCCTCGGAGACCGAGTCGAACGCCGACTTGCCGGCCGCGTACAGGCCGACCATGGGAAAGCCGCCGCCGGTGCCCATCGTGGTGACTTGCAAAATGCGGCCGGAACCCTGGGAACGCAGGTGCGGGAGCACGGCCTGGGTGACCCAGATCGCGCCGAACAGATTGACGTCGAAGTGGGCTCTGATCTGCCCCTCCGTCGCCTCCTCCAGCATGCCCAGAAGCATCACGCCGGCGTTGTTGACCACGATGTCGAGCTTGCCGAAGGCCGTTACCGCCCGCTCCACGCCCGCGAACACGGCCGCGCGGTCGGTGACGTCGAGCGGCAGCGGCACCAGGGCGTCGGGATAGCGCCGGGCCAGATCGGCGAGCGGCTCGACGTTGCGCGCGGCCCCGACCACCCGGTCGCCCGCCTGCAGCGCCGCCTCCGTGAACGCCCGGCCCAGTCCTCGTGACGCGCCCGTGATGAACCACACCCGGGTCATGGGCTCCACCTCCTCTTGCTTGGGTCCAATGCTTACGAAAAGAGACGGTACGTCTCGCCTCGCTATGATGTCAAGACGGCACGTCTCGTCTTTTGCGGTGCTATGATCCGGCACATGGCCAAGCAGCCCAACCCCGCCCGCCGCAGCCAGCGCTCCCGGCAGGCCATCCTCACCGCCGCCCGCGAGCTGGTCTCCGAGGTGGGATACGCCAAGCTGACCACCGAGGCCATCGCGGCCCGGGCCGGCGTGGGCAAGCAGACGATCTACCGCTGGTGGCCCTCCAAGGGCGCGGTGGTCCTGGACGCCTTCCTGGCGCTCAGCGAGGGCGGGCCGGAGCGGGACATGGCGCTGCCCGACACCGGCGATCTGAAGGCCGACCTCAGGGTGGTAATGCGGGCGACGGTGGCCGAGTTCGCCGACCCGGCGTTCGAGAAGCCGATCCGCGCGCTCAACACCGAGATCATCAACGATCCGGCACTGGCTGCCCAATACCTCGAGAAACTGGCCGGCCCGGTCGACGAGGCCAAGAAGGCCCGGCTGCGCAGCGCCCAGCGAGCCGGCCAACTCGCCGCCGACGCCGACCTCGACCTGGCCCTGGAGCTGCTGTACGCCCCCCTCTACCAGCGCTGGCTGCTCCGCTCAGGCCCGCTCACCCCGCAGTACGCCGACGCCCTCGTCGACGCCTTCCTCAAAGCCATGCGACCGGACATCGGCGTCCGCCCGTAACCATTCCGGCAGTTCTCGCCCACAACATGGACAACGCCGCTGCTCCACAAGGCCATCATCCGCCGACCGAACAGGCCCGTCAGGCGTTCCCGCCCATATTGGACGAAGGCGTCGGGCCGTCGCAGCTGCTACCGGCCGGACGCCCTGCGGGACGCGCCCCCTCCGGCGCGCTGCCCCGCACCACTCCTGAATGCCAGTAGCCAAGCGATCACACAGAGCGAATCGAGGTGCTCGATGTTCCGGCCCCCGCAGCATGATCATTAGGAAAGATCACCGGTTCGGACACAGGCACTCAAGCGGCGAGAGCCCGTGATGGGTCCGAGGTGTGGCCGTCGATTGCGGTCAGGATGGCTCCAGGACCCGCATGGGGCCGGGCGTCGAAGGTGTCTGGGAAGCCTGGGGGCGGGGCGGCTCTGAGGCAGGTGGCCTGGTCGGTGCCGCCTGCGGGGGCGACCTTGAGGCGGGTGGTGCCGCCCGCTCGTCCTGGCTCGGGGGAGCCGGTCTCGCAGGGGGTGAGACGGACGGCGAAGGGCGGCTCACCGGGCCGGAGCGGCTCTATCCGCAGATGGTCGTCGATGGCGCGCTGCCGGATGTCAGGGTGGGCGGCGACGAAGGCCAGCTGGTCGGTGACCAGGCGGTGGGCGACCGTGCGCAGCAGGCCGATGGCGCATCGGTGGTGGGTGCAGGCCGCGCCGTCGAGGGTGATCTCGGGCACGGCGAAGCGCCGGAGTCCTCGCGAGGTGACGCCAAGGCCTTCGCGGACGCCCAGGCCGTCGCGGACGCCCGGCTCAGGTGCGCGACGGCTCCGCCCCAGCGCGCGAGGGCTCCAGGCCGGGGTGACGGCCGAGAGGTCCGGCGCGCGAGAACTCCGGGGTGGGGTGCCCACTGAGGAGGCAGACCCAGGGCGGGTGGTGGTGTCGTGGGGGTGGATGTCCCAGCCCAGCCAGTCGTCACCCAGGTCGAAGTCCACCGGCTCCCCCTCAGCTCTCTCGCACGCGGGCACGGCCGTGCCGCTCAGGGGGTCGATCAGCAGGCCGTCGTACGCGCGGGCCAGCGCGCGGGCCGTCGCGCGGGCGAGCTGGACGCCGCCGGGCAGCTCGTGCGGTGGCACCGTCGTGGAAACGACGAGGTGCTCCCCGGATCGGCGCAGCAGGCGCCGTTCGTCGGCCGTGAGGCTGGTCCGGCCGGGTCTCCACCGTGTCGGCTGATGGGTGACCAGCAGCGCCGGACCACCGATCGCTCTGATGGCGGCCCTCCTGTGGGGCGCGCCCACCCGCCATGGCACGGCGGTGACGTCGAACGGGATCCGCTCGGCGACCACGACGAACAGGGACGTCAACGCGTGGGGCAGCGAAAGGACGATGTTCATGAGAGCCTCCGACGTGCGTTCGATGAGGCACCCAGCATCGGCAATGCCCAGCCGGCGGCGTGGCGGCGAACGGCGTTCTGTGGACGGCGGAGGGTTGTCCACAATGGAGCCATGAAGATTTTCGGCTCGGCCATAGACGTCCGCCCCTTGTTCCCGCGCGAGCGGGAGGCCATGCTCGACCTGCTACGCGGCCTTGACCCGGCAGACTGGGCCAGATCCACGGTCTGTCCAGGCTGGGATGTGCACGACGTCGCCGGTCATGTCCTCAATGACTACATGCGCCGCCTGTCAGGCAGCCGCGACGGGTACGGCGGCGCCGTCTTCGCCAATGACGAGACGCTTCCCGCCTATCTCACCCGCACCAACGACGAGTTCGTCCGGGCGAGTCGCCAGCTCAGCCCCCGGTTGCTGATCGAGTTGCTGGAGCACCTGGGGCCGCGGCTGGACGCCGTCTGGGCGGCACGCGACCTGGAGGCGCCCGCCGACCTGAACGTGTCCTGGGCGGCCATGGACCTCGACAGCCCCACCTGGCTGGACATCGGCCGTGAGTACACCGAGTTCTGGGTCCACCAGCAGCAGGTGCGCGACGCCGTCTCCCTTCCCGGAGCGACCGAGCCGGACCTCATGGCACCGGTGCTGGAGCTCTTCGCGCGGGCACTGCCGTACGCCGTGAGAGCGCTCGACCGTCCGGAGGGCACGACGGTCCGCCTGGAGGTGCTCGGGCCCGCGGGCGGACAGTGGAGCGCTGCCCGGGAGGGCGGCAGGTGGCGGATGGCGACGCCGGCAGGAGAGCCGGCGGCGCGTGTCTCGATGGATCAGGACACCTTCTGGCGGCTGGCGACCAGGGGCGTCACCGTCGAGCAGGCTCGCGAGCGTGCGCGGGTGAGTGGTGACCCGGAGCTCACCGCCGCCATGACGACCCTGCTCGCGGTCGTCGCCTGACGAACCGGTCAGGGGCGGTGGATCACCAGGGACTGGCCCGGCAACCGCGTGCCCTCCGGCCGTGCGGACACGTTCTCGTCGGAGGCGAGCAGCACCGCTCCCAGCGGGACCGGCAAGGTCACGGACTCCGGCGAGAAGTTCACCGACACCGCCAGCGCCCCCCGCCACATGACCAGCCACCGGTCGTCCGGGTCGCAGTCGACCCGGACCCGGTCCAGGCGGGGGTCGGACAGCTCCGGCAGGGCCTTGCGCAGGGCCGTCAGGTCGCGGTACCAGCACAGCAGCGACCAGTGCCCCTCCTCCTTCAGCTCGTCCCAGTCGAGCTTGGAGCGTAGGAAGGTCTCCTCCTCCGACGGGTCGGGCGCCTCCCAGGCGTAACCGAAGCCCTCGAACTCGCGCTGCCGGCGCCCGCCCTCGCTGTCGCGCAGCTCCGGCTCGACGTGGTCGGAGAAGAACAGGAACGGCGTCCCGGCCCCCCACTCCTCCCCCATGAACAGCATGGGCGTGAACGGCGAGGTGAGCAGCAGTCCGGCGCCGAGTTTGAGCTCGGGCATCGGCAGCCGGTCGCCCATGGGCCGGTTGCCGATCTGGTCGTGGTTCTGCAGGCAGGCGACGAGCCGGTGGCCGGGCACGCCGGTGAAGGGCCGTCCGTGCGCGCGGTCGCGGAAGCTCGAACGGCTTCCGTCGTGCAGGACGCCCGAGGTCAGCACCTTGGCCAGGGCGGGCAGGCCGGCGAAGTCGGTGTAGTAGCCGTGGTGCTCGCCGCTGACGGCGGTGTGCAGCGCGTGGTGGGCGTCGTCGTTCCACTGGGCGGTCATGCCGAGCCCGTCGGCGTCGCGCGAGCGCACCATGCGGGGGTCGTTCAGATCGGATTCGGCGATCAGCGTCAGCGGCCTGCCGACCGCACAGGACAGCGCGTCGACCTCGTCGGACAGCTCGGCCAGCAGGTGGGTGGCGCGGCGGTCGTGCAGCGCGTGCACGGCGTCCAGGCGCAGCCCGTCGATGTGGAAGTCGCGCAGCCACTGCAGGGCGTTGTCGATGAAGTAGCGGCGCACCACGTCGGACCCCGGCCCGTCGAGGTTGACCGCCTCGCCCCAGTAGCTGCCGGCGAATCCGGAGAAGTACGGCCCGTACGGGTGCAGGAAGTTGCCCGACGGTCCCAGGTGGTTGTGGACGACGTCGAGGATGACGCCGAGACCGGCCCGATGGCAGGCGTCGACGAGGGTCTTGAGCCCGTCGGGGCCGCCGTAGGTGTGGTTGACGGCGTAGAGGTCGACGCCGTCGTAGCCCCAGTTGCGGGTGCCGGGCACCGGCGCGACCGGCATGATCTCCACGAAGTCGGCGCCCAGCTCGGTCAGGTGCTGGAGCTTCCCGGCGGCGGCCTCGAACGTCCCCTCGGGGGTGAAGGTGCCGATGTGCAGCTCGTAGATGACGCCGCCCCGCAGGTCGCGCCCCTTCCAGTCGTGGTCGGCCCAGGTGAAGCGGGCGTCGTCGTACACCGCGCTGGGCCCGAAGACGCCCTCGGGCTGCCAGCGGGAGCGGGGGTCGGGGTAGGGGCCGTCGCCGTCGAGCACGAAGCCGTACCTGGTGCCGTGCCCGGCTTCGGGCACGGCGGCGGACCACCAGCCGTCCTGGCTCGCGGACATCGGCCGCCGGCCGCCGGGGACGTCGACCTCGACCGCCGTGGCCGTGGGTGCCCACACCTCAAAGATCATGTCTCTCCAGGAGTGCGACGGGATGCGTGCCGAGCAGGTGAGCCAGAGGGGTCCGCCCGGTGTACAGGCCGCCGCCGAGCAGGTCGCGCCAGTGTCCCGGGGGCAGCGCCAGCGTGGTGTCCTCCCATCCGCTGCCGGCCAGGCGGGCGGGCAGGCGGGTGGCGATCGCGACGGCCTGCGGCCCGCCGCCCTCGCCGCGCGCGAAGGCGATCACGTGCTCCGCCGCCTGCCCCTGGGCCTGCAGCGGTGTGTACGGCGCGGCGGGGCCGAGGCGTCGACGCAGCCGCAGCGCCTGGCCGGTGACCTGGAACTTGACCCGGTCCCAGTCGGACGCGGGCGTGCGCGGGAAGGTGACGGGACGCCGGTTGTCCGGATCGACCAGGGAGAAATCGGTCATCTCATTGCCCTGGTAGACGTCCGGCACCCCCGGCATCATCAGCTGGACGAGCTTGGCGCTCAGCGAGTTGGACCTGGCGAAGCCGTCTATCCGCTCGGTGAAGCGGCCCACCGGCAGCCGGACGGCGGCCTCGGCGAAGTCGCGCAGTCGCTGCTCGTAGCCGGGGTCGGGGCGGATCCAGGAGGTGGCGGTCTTGGCCTCGCGCGCCGCCTTGAGCAGGTAGGCGGCGAACCGCTCGGCGGAGATCGGCCAGGCGGCCATGAGGTTCTGCCAGGCGAGGTAGTCGAGGTGGGGGTCGAAGCCGAGCTCCGACGACCACTGCGACACGGCCTCGGCCCACTCCTCCGGCAGCTCCGACAGCACGGCCAGCCGGGCCCGTACGTCCTCCGACCGTTTGGTGTCGTGGGTGGACAGCGTGGTCATCGAGTCCGGCCGCATCTCCGCGCAGAACTGGTGGAACTCCTCCACCGAGGTCCCGAACCGGTCCGGCTCGCCCCCCACCTCGTTCAGGCACGACAGCGGGAACCACCGGTACAGCGCGGTGTCCTCCACCCCTTTGGCCATGACCGGCCCGCAGGCCTGCTGGAACCGGGTGATCACCTCGGCGGAGCCGTACAGGACCTGCTGGACGAGCGGCCGGACGGCGGGAGAGCAGGTGGCGGCGGCCCGTTCGACGATCTCGACGGCCTCGGGCGGCGGCGGCTCGCCGGGCACCACGTAGGCCCGGTAGACCGGCATCGCGGCCAGCAGCTCGGCGACCACCTCCGGGGCGCAGGCGGCCGCGTGGGCCAGCCGCCGGACCTCGGCGCCGAAGAACAGGTCGATGACCTGGTGCTTGGCCCGCATGACCACGGGCAGGTAGTCGTCCCGCTCGCCGGTCAGCCGGGTGAACAGCTCGACGAGCGGCGTCTTGCCCTCCGGGTCGACGAACAGCCCGTTGACCCGGTTGAGCACTTCGTAGCCGGTGGTGCCGTCACAGGCCCAGTCGTCCGGCAGCCGTTCGTCGCCGATGAGGATCTTCTCCACGACCGTCCATACGCCGCCTGACCTGGCGCGCAGCCGGTCCAGGTAGCCGCGCGGGTCGGCCAGGCCGTCGGGGTGGTCGATCCGCAGCCCGTCGGCCAGCCCCTCGTCGAGCAGCCAGAAGATCACCTCGTGCGTGGCGAAGAACACCGCCGGATCCTCGACCCGCACCCCGATCAGCGTGGAGACGTCGAAGAAGCGCCGGTAGCCGGGCCCTTCGCGCCAGTCGACGAGCCGGTAGTGGCCGGGGTGGGGGAAGGCGTGCTCGTGGTAGCGCAGCAGGTCGCCGTCGACCACCGGCTCGGTGTCGTCGCCCAGCACGGGCAGCGCCACCGTCCCGCCGTCCCAGTCGATGTCGAACCAGCTCGCGTACGGCGAGTCCCGGCCGTGCTGAAGCACCGACCAGAACTGGGCGTTCTCGGTGTTCATGTGGTTGGGGACGAGGTCGAGGATGACGCCCAGATCGAGCGTGGCGAGCCGCTCGGCCATCTCGCGGAAGCCCTGGGCGCCGCCGAACTCCTCCCGGATCCTGGAGTGGTCGGTGACGTCGTAGCCGTGCCGGGATCCGGGGGTCGCCTGCAGGATCGGCGACAGGTAGAGGTGGCTGACGCCCAGCTCGCGCAGGTAGCCGGCGGCCTCCGCCACCTGGGCGAAGCCGAAGTCGGGAGTGAGTTGCAGTCGGTAGGTCGAGGTGGGCCTAGACACGGCGCAGCACCCGCACGCTGCGTCCGGGCACGTCCACGCCCTCGCCGGCCCGGCACATCCGCACGTCCAGCCCGATCGGCATGGCGGTGTCGATCTCGGTCTGCCACATCTCGCCGTAATCCTTCGGGATCGTGAACTTGATGGTGTCGTGATGGGCGTTGAACAGCAGCAGGAACGAGTCGTCGCGGATCGGCCTGCCCCGCCGGTCGGGCTCGGTGATGGCGTCGCCGTTGAGGAAGACGGCCAGCGACTTGGCGTAGCCGACGGTCCAGTCGCTGTCGGCCATCTCCTCCCCGGACGGCGTCAGCCAGGCGATGTCGCTCAGGCCACGCACCGGCTTGCCGTAGAAGAACCTCCTGCGCCGGAAGACCGGATGCCGCTTGCGCAGCGCGGCCAGGCTCTGCGTGAACTCCAGCAGCAGCCAGTTCTCCCGGACATCCGACCAGTCCACCCAGGTCAGCGCGTTGTCCTGGCAGTAGCCGTTGTTGTTGCCCTGCTGGGTGCGGCCCAGCTCGTCGCCGTGCGAGAGCATCGGCACGCCCTGCGACAGGAAGAGCGTGGTGAGGAAGTTGCGCTTCTGCTGCTCGCGCAGCGACTCGATGGCCCAGCCCGCCGGGCCTTCCTCGCCGCAGTTCCAGGACCGGTTGTCGTCGGTGCCGTCGCGGTTGTTCTCCTTGTTCGCCTCGTTGTGCTTGTGGTCGTACGAGACGAGGTCCTGGAGGGTGAAGCCGTCGTGGCAGGTGACGAAGTTGATCGAGGCGGCGGGGCGGCGGCTGTCGTCCTGGTAGAGGTCGCTCGACCCGGTGAACCGGGAGCCGAACTCGGGCAGCGTGGCCGCCTGGCCGCGCCACAGGTCGCGGATGGTGTCACGGTAGCGGCCGTTCCACTCGGTCCACCGGGACGGGAAGTTGCCGACCTGGTAGCCGCCGGGGCCCACGTCCCACGGCTCGGCGATGAGCTTGACCTGCGACAGCACCGGGTCCTGCTGCACCAGGTCGAAGAAGGAGCTCAGCCGGTCGACCTCGTGCAGCTCGCGGGCCAGCGTCGAGGCCAGGTCGAAGCGGAAGCCGTCGACGTGCATCTCGATGACCCAGTAGCGCAGCGAATCCATGATCATTTGAAGGACGTGCGGGGACCGCATGAGCAGGCTGTTGCCGGTGCCCGTGGTGTCCATGTAGTAGCGCTTGTCGCCGTTGACCAGCCGGTAGTAGTCAGGGTTGTCGATGCCACGGAAGCCGAGCGTCGGCCCCAGATGGTTGCCCTCGGCGGTGTGGTTGTAGACGACGTCGAGGATGACCTCGATGCCCGCCTCGTGCAGCGCCCGCACCATCGCCTTGAACTCCAGCACCTGCCCGCCGCGCTGGCCCTGGCTGGAGTAGCGGTTGTGCGGGGCGAAGAAGCCGATGGAGTTGTAGCCCCAGTAGTTGGACAGGCCGCGCTGCTCCAGGATGTGGTCGGTGACGAACTGGTGCACCGGCATCAGCTCCAGCGCCGTCACGCCGAGCTTGGTGAGGTGGTCGAGGATCTCCGGGTGGCCGAGCGCGGCGTACGTGCCGCGCAGGTGCTTGGGGATCTTGGGGTGGCTGATCGTGAGGCCGCGCACGTGCGCCTCGTAGATCACCGTGTCGTGGTACGGCGTCGCGGGCGGCCGGTCGTGCCCCCAGCCGAAGAACGGGTTGATCACGATCGAGCGCGGCACGTAGGGGGCCGAGTCCATGTCGTTGCGGGTGTCAGGTGAGCCGAAGCGGTAGCCGTACACCGCCTCGTGCCAGTCGACCCCGCCCTCGATCGCCATCGCGTACGGGTCGAGCAGCAGCTTGGCCGGGTTGCACCGCAGCCCGCGGGCCGGCTCGTAGGGGCCGTGGACGCGGTAGCCGTAGCGCTGCCCGGGACCGATGCCGGGCAGGTAGCCGTGCCAGATGAAGCCGTCCACCTCGGTGAGCGGCACCCGCGACTCCCAGTTGTCCTCGTCGAACAGGCACAGCTCCACGGAGTGCGCCACCTCGGTGTAGAGCGAGAAGTTCGTGCCCGCGCCGTCGTAGGTCGCCCCGAGTGGGTACGGGTCTCCCGGCCACACTTCGATCATCGAAGCTCCCTCACGGTCTTTTCCATGGTGTGTCCTCTCGCTCCACCGGACAACCCCGGTTTCGTCCGCCCCGCCCGCGGCAACCTCTTACCTTCCCCGCGCCTCGCGCCGATCACTCTGTACCCCGTCGCGAGCGGCTAACCGCCCTGGCGTACGCCCGCCTCCCAGGACAAGGTTTGACCGTTTCTTGACCGGCTATATTGCGGTGCCATGGGCGGATTCAAGAACTTCATTCTGCGCGGCAACATCGTCGAGCTGGCCGTCGCGGTGATCATCGGGGCCACGTTCAGCGGGCTCGTGCAGGCGCTGGTCACCGACCTGGTGACGCCGCTGATCGGCGCCGTCACCGGCGGACGGCAGCCGAACTTCGCCGAGTACTCCTTCACCGTCAACGGCAGCGAGTTCAAGTACGGCGACTTCCTCAACCACCTGATCACCTTCCTGATCATCGCGGCGGTGGTCTACTGGCTGATCGTCCTGCCGATGACCCGGCTGCTCGCGCTGCTCGACCGGAACAAGGCGGCCACCACGAAGCAGTGCCCGGAGTGCATCAGCGACGTGCCGGTGGAGGCGCGCCGCTGCATGTACTGCACGGTCGAGCTGGTCCCCGGCTCGGAGACCCCGGCCACTCCCTAGCCCGCCTTAGCCCGCTTTAGCCCGCCTTAGCCCGCCCATGTCCGTACTTGGCGGGATCGGTGGGCTTGGAGCGCCACGCGGGTGAAGGTCTGGTGGGACGAGGGTTTCGCGTTCTTCCGGCCACTACCTACGCAGATGCGGCACCGGTTCGACAAGATGGACGGGTGAGCGTTGAGTTGATGGTCTGGAACGAGCCCGCGCCGATCTCCAGGGACCAGGCGCGAGCCGCCTACCTGGAGGTCAAGAAGACCGAGCCCGTCGCCGGGCAACTGCCGGACATCGCCAAGGAGCTGCCCGGACTCGTCACCGTCTACCACGATCAGGTGCTGGTGGCGATGGACCTGGACTCGATGGACGAGCTGTCCGGCCAGGTGTTCACGGTCGCCCGCGCGCACGGAGTGGCCTGTTACGACCCGCAGCGCGATCTCGTGCACAACGTCGCGCCGCTCGGCGTCCACCAGGGGATGCAGCTGCACACCGGTGACGGCCTGATCGTGCACGACCCCGATCTGGGCCTGGTGCATGACGTGCTGGCCACCCTGTCACCGCAGAACCCGTTCGTCGCCCTGGTGAACTTCGGGCAGCACTTCATCCAGGTCTCGCCCGGTTACGAGCTCGAGTACAAGGAGACGGACCTCATCAGGACCGAGGTGGCCGAGCTCGACGAGGTGCAACGGGCCTTCCAGGAGTACGCCACGGGCGAGCGCGGGTTCCTCGGCCGGCACGAGTGGTCGGCCTGACGACCTACGCCCGCTGAGGGACTGACAGACGGGCGCGGACCAGCCGGACGACCGGCGTGACGGCGCCGACCAGCAGGAGCGTGAACAGCGGCGCGAGCACCAGACCGATCAGCGCCCCGGCGGCCACGTCGTGCGGGTAGTGCACGCCGACGAAGACCCGCGAGAACGCCATGACCGCGGCCAGCGGGAGCACCACCCAGGCCAGGGTGCGCCAGATCAGGACGAGCGTCGCGGCGGCGCCGACGGCGATCACCGAATGGTTGCTCGGGAACGACCAGTCGCCCACGGGCGGGCAGGCGGCGATGGTCGCGACCCCGTCCCGGCACGGCCGCTCCTCCCGGATGAGGATCTTCACGATCTCGCTGCTGACGTACGCGCACACGATCCCGGCCGGCCCGGCGATGGCGAGTGCCAGGTCGCGAGGCGGGGCGTTCCTCGCCCGCCACCACGTCAGCATGAACAGCGCCGCGAAGAGGAACAGCCCGGCGTCGGTGCCGACCTCGGCGAGCGTGTGCAGCCATGCGGGCGTGGTGAGAGCGAAGTCGACGATGTCGCGGTACAACGGGTGTCCAATCTGTTAACAGCCGATGGACAGAACCTTACGAGTGGATCTTTGTCGACACCTCGGCCTTTCGGATGATTACTGCCTTCATGTCCCCGAGGAAGGCTGCGTATCCCCACCTCGGACCGGGTATGGAGGCTCTCGTGATCGGAGGGCAGGTGATCGTCGGCTACACCGACGACTCGGGCGGGCGGGACGCTCTCGCCCTGGGCGCCGCCATCACCCGTGTCACCGGCGGCGACCTCACGGTGGTGTCGATCTACCCGCCGGGCAGCCCCGGCCTGGCGGTCGAGGCGCAGGCGGGCCTGGCCAACGCGGCGGTCCGGCTGGAGGACGTGCCGGCCGAGTTCATGGCGTTCGAGAGCAGGGGCGCCGGTCGCGGGCTGGCGGTGCTGGCCAGCCGGATCAGGGCGGACCTCGTGGTGGCCGGGTCGGCGGACGGCGGGCCGCACGGCCGCATCCAGCTCGGCAGCACCACCGACCACCTGCTGCACCTGTCACCGGAGGCGGTGATGCTGACGCCCGCCGGCTACGTGCCGCCTGACGGCCCCACCCGGCTCACGCTCGCCTACGTGCACCGCCCGCAGTGCGACACCGCCGTCGAGCAGGTGGCGCAGGCCGCGCTCCGGCTGGGCGTGCCGCTCCGGCTGATCACCTTCGACCTACGGACCGAGGACCGGGGACGGCTCAGGGACGATCTCGCCCTGGCCGTCCGGCAGGCGTGGGAGGGCACCGGCATCGAGGCCGAGGCGGAGGTCGCCGAGGGGCATGACGTCGCCGCCGCCGTGGCCGCGGCCGAGTGGCTCCCCGGCGAGCTGCTGGTCTGCGCGGCCAGCGAGGACGCGCAGCCGCACCGGGTGTTCATCGGCGAGCAGGCGATGAAGCTGCTGCGCGCCTCACCGTGCCCCGTCGCCGTGCTGCCACGCGGCTTCGCCTGACGACCTCCGTTCTGGGACGGCGGCCGGCCTAGCGGCCGCGCCTGACCGCCTGGTCGTACAGCTCCAGATAACGGTCGGCCATCACCGCCGGGGAGAAGCGGACGCGGGCCTCGCGGCGGCACTCCTCGGGGTCGAGCTCGTCCACCCGCAGGACCCACTCCGCCAGCTCCTCCTCGGTGTCGGCGAGGAAGCCGGTGCGGCCGTGGTCGATGATCTCGGGCATGCAGCCCCGGCGCAGGGCGACCGGCGGCACGCCGAGCGCCATCGCCTCCACCACGGCCGTGCCGCCCGGCTCGTCCCACTGGATGGGGAACAGGGCCGCGCGGGCCGAGCCGTAGAGGGTGTCGCGCTCGTCGCCGCCCAGGGAGCCGGCCCACGCGATGAGGTCGCCGTCGAGGTAGGCGCCGAGGTGGTCCAGGTAGTAGCGGACGTCGGCGTGGCCGTGCAGCGGATGGTAGGGATCCTGGGCCACGACGTCCAGCTCGGCGGGGGTGTTGAGGCCGCTGACCGGGCCGGCCAGCACCAGCGGCAGGCCGAGCTTCTGGCAGACCCTGGCGGCCACGTGCTGGCCCTTGAGCCCGCAGACCCGGCCCATCACCACCAGGTGCTCGCCCCGCTCGACCCGCAGGTCACGGTCGGCCAGCGGGGTCGCCAGGTGCACCGCGCCGAGCGCGACGTCCTGCACCGCCCTGGGCGCGCGGGCGAGCTGGGAGTGCGAGACGCCGTTGACCGCGATCGACTGCGGGAACGACCGGTAGAAGGCGGCGTGCTTGCGCAGGTCCCAGTGCAGGGTGTGCAGCACGGGCGGGCCGTCCAGGGCCGACAGCACGGCGGGCCCGACGACCTCCAGGTGGTCGTGGACCAGGTCGATGTCGTCGCGACGGCGCAGCTCCGCGGCCACCCGCGCCTGGTGGGCGTGCGAAATGCCCATCACCTGGTTGTACGGCTTCTGCAGGTGGGCGAACTGCCCCTGCTCGAAGACGCTGATCAGCTCGTCCACGTCGAGGGTGCTCGACCCCACCGAGGCCAGGATGATCCGCACCCCGCGTTCGCGCAGGGCCGGGACGAGCGTGGCGACCACGTTCTCGATGCCGCCGTAGCCAGGGGGCGGGACCGCCAGCCACGGTCCCGCGTTCACCAGAACGTTCATGCCACATCCTCCTCCAGTACGAGGGAGGCCAGCGGAGGCCGCTCTGCCACGGCCACGTCCACCAGATCGGCCTGCCCTTCGAGCCCGAACTGCAGCAGCGTGTGGGAGGGGGGCTCCGAGGTGAGGACGCGCCCCTGGCGCTCCAGCCGGGACCACGCGGTGGCCATGATCTGCCCCGCCATGCGGCCGAGCGCGGCCACCGACTGGTGGCTGTGCGTACGGGAGCCGAGATCGACCTGCGCCATGGCGTCGAGCCCGACCAGGTTCAGGAGGTCGACCAGGAGCCCGAACTCCACGCCGTACTCGGTGACGAACGGCACCCGCTCCAGGGTCTCCCGGCGGGCGGCGTACTCACCCCCGAGCGGCTGCGCGAAGCCGGACAGTTCCGGCCAGAACATGTTCAGCAGCGGCCTGGCGACCAGCTCGGTGACGCGCCCGCCGTCACCGCGCCTGACCACGCCGTCCTCACCGGTGAAAGGCCGTTCGTAGGCGGCCTTGACGAACTGGATGTTCCTGTCCAGAAGCAGCGGCCCGAGGAGACCGGAGACGAAATGGGAGCCGAAGTTGCGCAGGTCGGCGTCCACGAAGACGACGATGTCCCCGCTGGACGCGGCCAGCCCCTTCCACAGCGCTTCGCCCTTGCCGGTCAGGGGCGGGAGCTGGGGAAACACCGCTCGCTGCGCCACCACCCGCGCTCCCGCCGCGGCCGCTCTGACCGCGGTCGCGTCGGTGGAGTTGGAATCAACGACGATGATCTCGTCCACGAGCGGTGTCCGCTCCACGAGGTCACGGCGGATCACGGTGACGATGTCGCCGACTGTCGACTCCTCGTCACGCGCCGGCAGCACGACGCTCACCGTGGTCGTCCCCTTGGCTGGGAGCAGGGCGTCGAGCGGCCATTCCCTGGCCGTGCTCGAATGCGGCCCGTACCACTCCCGGACCCTTGCCAAGGCGCGAAGATCTGTCTCCATGCAGTCATCCCCGATCTTTTCAGGTCACGGTCGGCGACATCTGCCCTATCCATGCGTCTTCGAACATGGTTGTTTGTTTTCTGCTGACCGTGGGATATGCCGGGTTATGATCCCCACTACCCGTATCGGCATGGTAGGTGCCGGTAATGTCGCCGCGAGGCACGCTGAGGTCCTGTCTGGTTTCGGCGATGTTAAGATCGCCGGAATCGCGGACACAGATCCGCGCCGGGCCGAAACACTGGCGTCGAAGCACGACTCCCCCGCTTACGGAAGCCACACCGACCTGCTGGAGGCCGGCGGTCTGGATGCCGTTTACGTCTGTGTGCCTCCATTCGCGCACGGTAATCCAGAGCTCGACATCTTGGCCTGCGATATCCCTATTTTTGTGGAGAAGCCGCTTTCACTTGATCTGGGGACCGCGGAGAAGATAGCCGACGAGATCGACCGGCGCGGCCTGCCGTCCGCCGTCGGTCACCACTGGCGTTATCTCGACATTCTCGACCAGGCGCGGGAGCTGCTGGCCGACCGGCCGGTGCGCCTGGCCCTGGGCCACTGGCTGGACAAGGTTCCCCCGGTCGGGTGGTGGCTGGACCCCATGATGTCCGGCGGCCAGACCGTCGAGCAGGCGGTCCACGTCCTCGATCTGGCGAGACTGCTGGTGGGCGAGGTGAGCATGGTGCACGCCGTGCCCGCCGAGAGCCCGGTGAACGGCGAGATCGACCACGCCACGGCGGCGGTGATGCGCTTCACGGACGGTGCGACCGGGCTGCTGGCCACCACCTGCCTCCTGCGCCACAAGCATCGGGTGGGGCTGGAGGTGCACGCCGAGGGCATCGCGCTCGACCTGACTGAGACGGAGCTGGTCGTGGACGGCGAGCGGCAGGTCCAGGACGGCGGCAAGGCCAAGACGATGGTCGATCGCACGTTCGTGGACGCCGTACAGGGTAGAGAGGCCGACGTGCGGGCCCCGTACCGGGAGGCCCTGAAGACCCACCGGCTGGCGCTCGCGCTGGCGCGGTCGGCACGACAGCGGGAGCCGGTGATGCTCGATGGGTGACCACGGTGGCCACGCGGACAGGGCGTACGGCACGTCCATGGGTCCCGTCATGGGCGCGATGCTGAGCATCGAGGCGCCGGGCGAGGTGACGCTGGTCGAGGACAAGCTGGTCGAGGTGCCCGACGGCGGGTTCCGGGTCGAGACCGGGCACAGCGGGATCTCGGCAGGCACCGAGCTCACCTACGTCAAGGGGGACAATCCCTACCTGACCTCCACCTGGGATCCCGCGCTCGGCCTGTTCCGGCAGGGCACGCCCTCGGTGGCCTACCCCGTGCGCGGCATCGGATACATGCAGGTCGGCACGGTGGTCGAGACCCGCACCCGAGCGGTGCGCGAGGGGGCCACGGTCGCGATGGCCTACGGGCACCGCACCGGCTACGTGGCCGACCCCCTACAGGATCGCTTCGTGGAGCTGCCGGACGACCTGAACCCGATGCTCGGCATCTACGTGGCCCACATGGGCCCGATCTGCGCCAACGGCCTGCTGCACGCCGCCGCCGACCTGCACGGGCCGAACGTCCGGGAGCTGGGCGACGGCGTGCGGGGGCGGCGGGTCGTGGTGATGGGCGCGGGCGTGGTCGGGCTGCTGACGGCGTCGTTCGCCCTGTCGTACGACGCGGCGGAGGTCGTGGTCGTGGACGAGACCCCCGACCGGCTCGCCGTCGCCGCGGCGCTCGGCGCGAACGTGCTGGCCGCCGACGAGGACCCGGCCGTGGAGCTGAAGCGGCGCTGGCGGCACGGGCCCAACGACCGGGGCGCCGACGTGGTGTTCCAGTGCCGGGGCCAGGCGCGGGCGCTGGCTCTGGCGTTGAAGCTGCTGCGACCGCAGGGCACCGCCATCGACCTGGCCTTCTACACGAAGGGCGCGGACGAGGTGCGGCTGGGCGAGGAGTTTCACCACAACGGGCTGTCGCTGCGCTGCGCCCAGATCGGCCGGGTGCCGCGCGGGCTGGCGCACGCATGGGACAGGGAACGCCTGTCCCACGAGACGATCGGCCTGCTCAGGCAGCGTGGCGACCTGCTACGCCGGCACGTGATCACCGAGGTCGCCGGCTTTGCCGAAGCTCCCCGCCTGCTGGCCGACCTCGCGAGCCGCCGACGGCACGCCGTGCAGGCCGTGCTCAGCCACCACGTCGAGGATGAGGGCGGCTGACCAGCTGAAGTCGCGCGATCCGTGCCCCTGCAGCGTGATGGGGTCGAAGTACTCGCGGAACCCGGACCGCACCACCGCCTTGATCATGTTGTCGGCGAGCGAGGCGGCCAGGTCGGCGCGGCGGTCCTTGAGCCCCTGCCAGACCAGCCAGGTGAGGTTGATCCAGCTCGGCCCGCGCCAGTAGCGGACCGGGTCGAACTCCGGGGCGGCGGGAGCGAAGCTCGGCAGCACCCCGTCCTTGAGGGCGAAGCGGTCGAGCCCGGTGCCGATCAGCGCGTGCGCGATCTCGCGCGGCAGGCCGGGCAGGATGAGCGGGACCAGGCCGGCGGCGCTGCTGGAGCGGATCAGGTTGCCGGTGCGCACGTCGCGGGGCTGGAAGAGGCCGTCGTCGTAGAGGTGCTCGACCATCGCGGCGGTGATCGCGGCGGCTTCGGCGCGGTGCGGCTCGGGATCCAGGCCGCACGCGGCGGCGATGTCGGCCAGCGCCAGCTCGGCCACCCCGTAGGCGGCGTTGAACAGCGGGTCCTCGACGTGGAACTCACCCGCCTGGCGGTAGCCGGAGTCGCGGTAGGCGCGGGCCAGCGCGGTGTAGCGCTCGTAGTCGCGGTCGGTGGGCCGCTCCTCGGCGCTGACATGGGTCAGGTCCCTGCGGCGGTAGCCGGTGGCGCCCGTCTCGACGGCGGCGAGCGGCCGGTCCCAGGCGGGGCTGTTGTCCATGCCCGACTCCCAGGGGTGCACGATCGAGATCAGCCCCTCCGGCGAGCGCCTGGCGGTGCGCAGGAACTCCTGCTGCGCCACCAGCCGGGGATAGATCCTGCGCAGGAAGGCCAGGTCGGGCTCGGCCTGGTGGGCCCGCCACGCGGCCAGCGCGTGCACCGGCGGCTGCACGATGCCGGAGGTCGCCGCGCCGGAGGGCGAGCGCGCCTGCCAGAACTCCGGCCCCGGGAAGTAGGCCCCCTCGGGCACCAGCGGATTGAAGACGATGTGCGGCACCCTGCCGTCGCTCCACTGCGCCCCGAACAGCGACAGCAGCTCGGTCCTGGCCCGCCTGGGCGACAGGTGGGCGTTGCCGATGGCGATGAAGGCGGAGTCCCAGCTCCACTGATGGGGGTAGAGCCTGCGCGAGGGGACCGTGTGTCCGCCGTCCCAGTTGTCGATCAGTACACGCACCGCATCGCGGAGGATCATAGAAACTTCCTGATGAAGGCGGCCGTCTGGGGAAGAACGATCTCGGGCTCGCCGCGCAGGCGGCATTCGAGCGCCAGGTAGCCCTCGTAGCCGACGGCGTCGAGGGTGGCGAGCTGCGCGCCCCAGTCGAGGTGGCCGGTGCCCGGCTGGTTGCGGTTGGACTCGCTGATCTGCATGTGCGCGAGGTAGGGGGCGGCCTCGATCAGCGAGCGGCAGGGATCGTCCTCCTCGATGTTCATGTGGTAGGTGTCGCCGACGATCCGGATCGAGTCCATGGCGCAGTAGGAGACCGCGTCGGCCAGGGTGTTGACCATGTGGTTCTCGTAGCGGTTGAGCGGCTCCAGCATGATCAGCACGCCGTTGCGCTGCGCGTGCTCGCCGAGGATGCCCAGCGCCTCGGTCAGCACCTCGCGGTCCTCCTGGGCGCTGCGCGGCGGGACGAACGGCGGCAGCCGCAGGGAGAACTGGCCCCACGAGGCCGGGGTCATCACGCCGACGCCGCCGAGCTCGCCGATGACCGAGAGTTGCGACCTGAGCTGCTGGATCGCGTCCGTCCGCTTGGCCGGGTCGAAGTCGCCGATGAAGTGCGGCATGTCCACGCACACGGTCGGCATCACGACGCCGTCGGCCAGCGCCCGCTTGAGCTCGGTCAGGCGGCCCGCGAAGTGGAAGTCGCCCTTTCCGCGCAGCTCGATGGCGTCGAACCCGGCCTCGACCGCGAACGCGAACTTCTCCTGCAGGGACCGGCCGGGCAGGAGCTGCTCCTGGGCGGCGAGCTTCACTGTGACTCCTCGAAGGTGAAGACGAGCTGGAGCACCTCGGACGGGTGCTTGTCGATCAACTCGAAGGCGGCGGCGGCGTCGTCCACGGGGACGACGTGGCTGATCAGATCGGTGACGTCGATGTCACCTCGGTGCACGACCTCCATGAAGGTGCGCTGCAGACGCTCGACGTCCCAGCGGTGGGCGAGCCAGGAGGCGACGCCGCCGATCTGGGAGGAGACGAGCTGCACCTGGTTGTGGTGGAACTCCTCGCCGAGGCGCAGCCCGATGCCGTCACCCTGGTAGAAGCCGGCGGCCACGACCCGGCCGCCTTTGCGGACGGTCCTGATGGCCTCGTGCAGGCCGAGGTTGCTGCCGCTCAGCTCGATGACGGTGTCGGCGCCCTCGATCCGCTTGCGGGTGAACTCGGCGACCGAGCCGGACCGGACGTCGAACGTCTCGGCGGCGCCGTACTTCCTGGCGAGCTCCAGGCGGGCCGGGATGGCGTCGGCGGCGACCACCCGGGCGCCGCTCAGCACGGCCAGGCGGGTGGCGAGCAGGCCGATGACGCCCTGGCCGAAGACGGCGACCTGGTCGCCGAGATGGATGTCGGCGGCGTGCACGGCGTTCAGCGCGATGGCGCCGACGCGGGCGAAGACGCCGGTGATCGGGTCGGCGCCCGGCGGCAGCACATGACCGACGAGCTTGGCGGCCGGGACGACGGCTTCGGCCCGGTGGCCCCAGATGCCCCAGACGAGGCTGCCGACAGGCGGGTCGGCGACGTCGGGCGCCGCCTCCACCACCTCACCGACCTCTTGGTAGCCCCAGCCGCTGAGCGGATAAGCGTGGGTGTTGCCGTCGAGGAAGAGGCGCTGCTCGGTGTCCCACTTGCGGTTGAGATAGGGATTGGTCCCCCGATAGGCCGTCAACTCGGTGCCCGCGGAGACTCCCGAGAACAGAGTGCGCACGCGCACGCTGCCCGCGACGAGCTCGGCGGGCTGTTCCAGGCTGACAGAGACAAGGCCTGGCTCTTGAAAGGTGATGACGCGCATTTCCCACACTTATGCCTATTGATCAAACAAAAGTCGATCAATTACGGGTTGTTGGCAAACCATAGTTGCGCCCGGAACACTCGTAAGTCTACGACTTCCGTCGAGTCTCCTGACGAAAATGGGGGTTCAGACGGTGTGTCTTCTGGAAAGGCACCTTACCCGGCATACAACACCAGGTCATACGCTTAGATTCCTTACGCGACATCCTTCGCGAACAGCAGACCCCCGCTTTGCCTGCGCGCCCGGCCCCCTGAACATTCCACGCCCGGCGCATGAGGCGCGGGTGAAAGCAGTGGCCGGCGTGACCACGTCGAGGCTGGTCTCACTTACTCCACGTTGAGCCGTCTCGTCCGGGGGTACGTGCGGGCGTATCCCCGTACAGAGGAGCGTGCCATGCCGAAGCGGGTAACCGCCGTCCTCTCCGCCGCACTGCTCGCCGCGACCTGCCTGGCGGCCTGTGGCGACGACAGCGAGCAGGCCACCGACCGGATCACCGTCTGGACCGAGGAGAACCTCGAAGACCGGATGGCCGTCCAGAAACAGATCATCGCCGAGTTCACCCAGCAGACCGGGGTCAAGGTCGACCTCGTCGGAGTGGCCGAGGACCAGTTCAGCCAGGTGATCACCTCCGCCGCCGCGGCGGGCGACCTGCCCGACGTGATCGGGGCGCTTCCCCTCGCCTCGGTCCGTGAGCTGGAGGCCAACGACCTGCTCGACACCGAGACCGCCGGCAGGATCGTCGATCGGCTCGGCCGGGACACGTTCTCGGCGCGGGCCCTGGAGCTCGACAGCTCCGAAGGCAAGCTGCTGGCCGTGCCCAGCGACGGATGGGCGCAGCTCATCCTCTACCGCAAGGACCTGTTCGAGCGGGCCGGGCTGCAGCCGCCCGACACCTACGAAGCGCTGCAGGCCGCGGCCGCGAAGCTGAACACCGGCGGCACCGCGGGCATCACGCTGGCGGTCGCGCCGAAGGACGCCTTCACCGCGCAGAGCTTCGAGCACATCGCACTGGCCAACGGCTGCCAACTGGTGGACGACGCCGGCAACGTCACCCTCGACTCGCCCCCGTGCGTCAGGGCGTTCGACTTCTACGCCGGCCTGGCCAGGGACCACTCGGTCAAGGGCATGCAGGACGTCGACTCCACCAGGGCCACCTACTTCTCCGGCAAGGCCGCCATGATGATCTGGTCGTCGTTCGTCCTGGACGAGCTGGCCGGGCTGCGCAAGGACGCCCTACCCAGCTGCCCCGAATGCCGGGATGATCCTGAATGGCTGGCCAAGAACACCGGAGTCGTCACCGCGCTGAAGGGCCCTGACGGCAGCGCGCCCGCGCAGTACGGCGAGATCGTCTCCTGGGCGATCATGCGGGACTCCGCCACCGACCCGGCCACCCGGTTCGTCTCCTACATGATGAACGAGGGCTACGAGCGGTGGATCGGGATGGCGCCCGAGGGCAAGTTCCCCACCCGCAAGGGGTACGCGGACAAGTGGGACCGGCTGCCGGCGGGCGTCGACACGAAGAAGCCGCTGGCCGACGTCTACCCGGCCGAGGTGCTCGACGCGCTGCGCACCAGCCCCGACACGTTCGGGCGCTGGGGCATCCCGCAGGGCCAGGGCAAGCTCGTCGGCGCCACCATGGGCGAGCTGCCGGTGCCCACGGCGCTGAGCGCCATCGTGAACGGCTCACTCACCGCCCAGGCCGCGGCCACCCAGGCCAAGACCGAGGTGGAGACCATCAAGCGCGGGATCCGCGAGTGAAGCGCGGGCAGACCCCGCGCGGGCAGACCCTGCGCGAGCAGGAGGGCCGGGCCGGGCTGGCGCTGATCTCGCCGACCCTGACCATCACGCTGGTCGTGGTGGTGCTGCCGCTCCTGTGGGCGATCATGCTGGCGTTCCAGGACGTACGGCTGATCAACATTCGCCAGGTGGGGCTCTTCGGCGGCTACACGCTGGAGAACTTCACGTACGTGCTGGCCGAGCCGGGATTCTGGACGGCCCTGGTCAACACCCTGATCTACACCGTGGCGGGCACCGGGCTGTCGATCGTGATCGGGCTGGTCGCCGCGCTGGCCCTGCGGGACAGGTTCAGGGGCAGGACCCTGGTCAGGGCCTCGATCCTGATCCCGTACGTGGCGCCGGTGGTGGCGGTGACGTTCCTGTGGGAGACGATGCTGAGCCCCCAGTACGGCATCGTGAACACCTGGCTGCGCGAGCCGATCGCCTTTCTCACCCAGGCCAGGGGCACCTTCCTCGGCGTCGAGGTGCCGGTGGCGCTGCTCACCGTGATCGCGTTCGAGGCGTGGCGGTACTTCCCCTTCGCCTTCCTGTTCATCCTGGCCAGGATCCAGGCGCTGCCCGCCGAGCTGGACGAGGCCGCGGTGGTGGACGGGGCGACGCCGACGCAGCGCTTCCGCTACGTGATCATGCCGCAGCTGTGGCGGATCATCGCGCTGCTGGCGGTGCTGCGGTTCGTGTTCACCTTCACCAAGTTCGACGACGTCTATCTGCTGACCGGCGGCGGCGCAGGCACGGAGGTGGTCAGCGTGCGCGTCTTCAATTTCCTGACCGCTCGCGACGACATCGGCGCCTCGGCCGCGCAGGCCATCGTGCTCGCGGCCGTGCTGGTCGTGTTCCTGGTCGTCTATCTCAAGTTCTTCGCTGGAGGCGACCGTGACCAGGGATAGGTTCGAGCGGGCTCTGTTCCGGGCGCTCAGGCCGCTGGTGATCGCCGTCCTCTTCCTGATCACCGCGTTCCCCCTGTACTACATGGTGATGCTGTCCTTCCGCGACATCCAGGAGCTCATCCTGGAGCCCGGCTCGCTGTGGCCGCGGAACTTCACCCTGGACACGTACACGAACGTGCTGGGCCGGCAGGGCTTTCTGACCTTCATGCGCAACAGCGCGATCGTCGCGGTCGTCTCGGTCGCGGTCACGCTGCTGATCTCGATCCCCGGCGCGTACGCGGTCGCGCGGCTGCGCTTCTTCGGCCGCCGGCAGGTGCACTTCCTGTTCCTGGCCGTCTACCTGTTCCCGGCCATCGTGCTGGCCATCCCGCTCTTCGTGCTGTTCACGATGCTGGGGCTGCGGGGGTCGCTGACCGGCCTGATCCTGGTGTACATCGCGCAGACCGTGCCCGTCACGGTATACATGCTCCGCAACTACTTCGAAACGGTGCCGCAGAGCGTGGAGGAGGCCGCCGCGATCGACGGTTGCAGCCGCCTGTCGACGATCTGGCGGGTGGTGCTGCCGCTGTCCAAGCCCGCGCTCATGGCGACCGGACTGTACGCGTTCATGATCGCTTGGAACGAGTTCCTGTTCGCTCTGCTCTTCCTGGTGGAAAAGCGGGACAGCTGGACCGTTTCCCTGGGACTCTCACAGCTGGCAGGCAGCATCGAGATCCCGACAACGGTTCTCATGGCGGGATCCGTGGTACTGACACTGCCCATCGTGATCGTGTTCTTCGCCGGCGAGAGACTGCTGACGGAGGGCCTCACCGCAGGGGCGGAGAAGGGATAGACCATGCTGACGGCAGGGCAGGTCCTCCAGCTCATCCGCGACGGCTCCTGCCCGACACGCAGAGAACTGATCGAGTACACCGGTCTGTCCCGGTCGACCATCACCGACCGGGTGGACCGGCTGATCGAGGCCGGGTTCATCCACGAGTCCGGCGTCGGGACCTCCGGCGGCGGGCGGCCCCCCTCGGTGCTCGACATCGACGCCACCAGCCGCCTGGTGCTGGTGGCCGATCTGGGGGCCAGCCACGCCCGGGTGGCGCTCACCGACCTCGCGGCCCGGCCGATGGCCGAGGAGCACACCGAGATGCGCATCGAGCTCGGCCCGGAGGCCGTCCTGTCCTGGGTGGGCCAGGCCTTCCAGCGGCTGCTCGACCGCGCCGGCCGGACCGCCGGCCAGGTGTGCGGCATCGGCCTCGACCTGCCCGGCTCGGTGGACCACACCACGGGCCGGGTCATCCGGTCGTTCCTGATGCCCGGGTGGGACGACCACCCGATCCGGGAGCTGCTGCGGGAGCGGTTCGACGTGCCGATCCTGGTGGAGAACGACGCCAACGCGATGGCGCTGGGCGAGTGGTGGTCCGGCTGGCGCCACTGCGAGTCGCTCATCCTGATCAAGGTGTCCACCGGCATCGGCACCGGCATCGTGCTGGGCGGGCGCGTCTACCGGGGTGTGGAGGAGGCCGCGGGCAACATCGGCCACGTCCGCCTGCACGAGGCCGACGACCGCGTGTGCACCTGCGGCTCGCGCGGCTGCGTGGCCTCGCTGGCGAGCGGCTCCGCCATGGCCGCGGACCTGGGCCGGAGCAGCAGCCGCGACGTGGTCCGCCTGGTGCACGCCGGAGACCCCGCCGCCATCGCGCGCACCCAGGAGGGCGGCCGCACCCTGGGCATCGTGCTGGCCACGGCGGTCAGCCTGCTCAACCCGGGCGTGCTGGTGCTGGCCGGTGACATGGCGGCGACGGGAGAGCACTATCTGACGGGCATCAGGGAGAGCGTCTACCGCCGGAGCCTGCCGTACACCACCCGCAACCTGGAGATCGTCCCGAGCTCGCTGGGCGACCGGGCGGGCATCGTGGGGACGGCCGTCGCCGTCATGGAGCACGTCCTGTCGCCGGCGGCCGTCGACGCGGCCCTGGCCGAGCTCGCCCCGTCACGAGGAAGGGCCAGGACCGGCGCGGCCGGCTGACAGCGCGGCCTCCAGCCCGGCCCTGGCGGTGGTGAGCGAGGGGCCGTACCACGTGAGCAGCCGCCCGCTCACCAGCGCGCAGGGCAGGCCGGGGAACGACTCCGGGCCGTCGGTGGCGGTGAAGGCGTAGGGCTCGTCGGGCAGCACCACCAGGTCCGGGCGGGCCGCCACCAGCTCCGGCAGCGGGATCTTCGGGTAGCGGTCGGGGTGGCCGGCGTAAAGGTTGTCCACGCCCAGCCTGGCGAGCACGTCACCGGTGAAGGTGTCGCGGCCTGCCACCATCCACGGACGCCGCCAGATGGGGATGACCGCGCTCCTTCTCGGCCCATCGTACGGCGCCCGCCAGCTCTCCTCGGCCCGGTCGAGCCAGCCGGGACGGCCGGCGCGGCAGGCCACGGCGAACATCCGGGCCAGGGAGGCGAAGGCCTGGTCCAGGGTCTCGATCCTGGTCACCCAGACGGGGACGCCCGCCGCGCGCAGCGCCTCGATGTCGGGGGCGCGGTTCTCCTCGGCGTTGGCCAGGACGACGTCCGGGCGCAGCCGCCTGATCAGGTCGAGATCGGGGTTCTTGGTGCCCTTGACCCGGGTGACGTCCAGGTCGGCGGGGTGCGAGCACCAGTCGGTGACGCCCACGAGAGCGCCGGGGAGCGTCGCGGCCACCGACTCCGTCAGCGACGGCACGAGGGACACGACGCGCGTCACCGTCTCGGGGACCGGCACGACCGCCCCGGTGTCGTCGACCTGTTCACCTGGCACAGAAGAACTCTATGCGTCGTGACCATGGACTGGGAGATCGCCGGGAATTGCGCTACAAGTGAGGTTAGAGAACCTTACAATCCTAAAAAACACCATATTGACTGAATCGGGGGATCGTCGGTTTGGAGCGAGACTCGCTGGGCTTTGATCCGAACACGCCCAACGTCGCCCGCCTGTACGACTACTACCTCGGGGGCAAGGACCACTTCCCGGCCGATCGCGAAGCCGCCGAGAAGATCCTTGAAGTGGCCCCCGAGCTGCGAGCCGCCGCACGCGCCAACCGGGCGTTCCTGGGACGAGCCGTGCGGTTCCTGGCGGGCGCCGGGATCCATCAGTTCCTGGACATCGGCACCGGGCTGCCCACGCAGGGCGCCGTGCACGAGGTCGCCAACGAGGTCCTGGGAACCAGCAAGGTCGTCTACGTGGACGTGGACCCGGTGGTCCTGGTCCACGCCAGGGCGCTGCTCGAATCGGCCCACGACACCAGAGCGGTGGAAGGCGACCTCAGAAAGCCTCAGGAAATCCTGAGAAATCCGGATGTCACCGAGATCATCGACTTCACCAAGCCGGTCGGGATCCTGCTGGTCGCCGTCATGCACTTCATCGACGAGGCCGACGACCCCGAGCAGATCATCCGTACCTTGCGCGAGGTGATGGCACCGGGCAGCTATCTGGTGATGTCCCACGGCACCAGCGACGCCCGCGCCGAGGCCGTCAGCAAGGGCACCGAGGTCTACCGGAACGCCACCTCGCGGCTCTTCCTGCGCGACCGCAAGCGGATCGAGGCCCTGTTCGAGGGCTTCGAGCTGCTGGACCCCGGGGTGGTCTGGCTGCCGGAATGGCGGCCCGACGAGGCTGACAGGATCGACTTCATCGACCGGCCGGAATCGTCGCTCGTCCTGTGCGGCGTGGCCAGAAGGAGCTGACGCGTGCGGATCGGCCTGGCGGTGCCGCAGTACGGCAGGTTCGCCTCCCCCAGCAGCCTGCGCCTGGTCGCGCAGGAGGCCGAGGCCATGGGCCTCGACTCCCTGTGGGTGGGCGACCGGCTGATGACACCGCTGGAGCCGAAGGACCGCTATCCGGGCGGCGACGGCGCGATCCCGGAGGAGCACGGCGTCTTCCTGGACCCGTTCGCGGTGCTGTCGGTCGCCGCCTCCGTCACCTCCCGGGTCCGGCTGGGCTCCAGCGCGCTGAACGCCTGCTGGTACCCTCCCCCGCTGCTGGCCCGCTCGCTCACCACCATCGACCGGCTCAGCGACGGCCGGCTCGACGTCGGCCTCGGCCTGGGCTGGTCCTCCGACGAGTACGCGGCCGTCGGCGTGCCGTGGCGGTCCAGGGCCGCCCGGTACGAGGCCACGCTGGACGCGCTGGAGGCCATCTGGCACAGCGACCCGGTGGCCTACTCCAACGAGTTGTGGACCGTGGCGCCCAGCCGCATCCAGCCCAAGCCCGTCGGCCGCCCGCCGCTCTACCTCGCCGGCTTCTCGCCCGGCGCGCTCCAGCGCATCGGACGCCGGGCCGACGGCTGGCTCACCGCCGCCATGCCGCTGTCCATGCTCGTCCCGATGTGGGACTCCGTACGGCGCAGCGCGGAGTCGGCCGGCCGCGACCCGGAGGCGCTGCGCATGGTGATGCGGGCCAACCCGAAGATCACCGGGAAGGGCCGGGGGACGCCGCCCGTGAGCGGCACCGTCGCGCAGATCGCCGGCTACCTGAACGAGGCGGCGGCGGCCGGGGTCCACGAGATCTTCCTGGACCTCCAGCTCACCGCCACCGACGACCAGCACCTGCTCAAGCTGGCCGGCGAGTTCAGGTCCCACCTCACCTGACCGCTCCTCCAGGGGGCGTCAGACGTTGCGCCGGTACTGGCCTCCCGCCTCGAACAGCGCCTCGGTGATCTGCCCCAGCGAGCACACCCGGGCCGCCTCCATCAGCACCTCGAAGGCGTTGCCCTCGGACATGGCCGTCTCCCGCAGCCGGGCCAGCGCGGCGGGCGCCTCGTCGCGGTGGCGCTCGTGGAAGGCGTGCAGCCGGTCCAGCTGGGAGCGCTTCTCCTCCTCGGTCCCCCTGGCCAGTTCCAGGTGCCGCGACCCCTGCTGGTCGTCGCCGTCCGGGGCGCGGAAGGTGTTCACGCCGACGATGGGCAGCGAACCGTCGTGCTTGCGGGTCTCGTACAGCATGGACTCGTCCTGGATGCGGCCGCGCTGGTAGCCGGTCTCCATCGCGCCCAGCACGCCGCCCCGGTCCGACAGCCGCTCGAACTCGCGCAGCACCGCCTCCTCGACCAGGTCGGTGAGCTCGTCGATGATGAACGAGCCCTGCAGCGGGTTCTCGTTGCGGGCCAGGCCCCACTCGCGGTTGATGATGAGCTGGATCG
Organism: Nonomuraea sp. NPDC049714; assembly: GCF_044465295.1. NCBI lineage: Bacteria > Bacillati > Actinomycetota > Actinomycetes > Streptosporangiales > Streptosporangiaceae > Nonomuraea > Nonomuraea sp. NPDC049714. The sequence continues at coordinate 351,015 of NZ_JBITLM010000008.1, forward strand.
CCATGGCCCGGCGCACCGAGTCGGCGGACGGGGTGGTGACCGCCTCGTCGAAGGCGTTGGTGTGCAGGCTGTTGCAGTTGTCGTAAATGGCGATCAGGGCCTGCAACGTGGTGCGGATGTCGTTGAAGTTCATCTCCTGGGCGTGCAGCGAGCGGCCCGAGGTCTGGACGTGGTACTTGAGCTTCTGCGACCGCTCGGCCGCGCCGTACCTCTCCCGCATGGTGACGGCCCAGATGCGGCGGGCGACCCGGCCGAGCACGCTGTACTCGGGGTCCATGCCGTTGGAGAAGAAGAACGACAGGTTGGGCGCGAAGTCGTCGACGTTCATGCCGCGCGCCAGGTACGCCTCCACGTAGGTCAGGCCGTTGGCCAGGGTGAAGGCGAGCTGGCTGATGGGGTTGGCGCCTGCTTCGGCGATGTGGTAGCCGGAGATCGACACGGAGTAGAAGTTGCGCACGCTGTTGTGAATGAACCACTCCTGGATGTCGGCCATCATCCTGAGCGAGAACTCGGTGGAGAAGATGCAGGTGTTCTGGCCTTGGTCCTCCTTGAGGATGTCCGCCTGCACGGTGCCCCTGACGGTGGCGAGCGTCCTGGCCCGCAGGTCACGGGCCTCTTCTTCGTACGGGGCCCGCCCGTGCTCGGCCTGGAAGCGGTCCATCGCCTGGTCGATGGCGGCGTTGAGGAAGAAGGCGAGGATCGTGGGGGCCGGGCCGTTGATCGTCATGGACACCGACGTACTGGGCGCGGCCAGGTCGAAGCCGTCGTAGAGCGCCTTCATGTCGTCGAGCGTCGCGATCGACACCCCCGAAGTGCCGACTTTTCCGTAAATATCGGGGCGCAGGTCGGGGTCGTTCCCGTACAGCGTCACCGAGTCGAAGGCGGTGGACAGCCGGGTCGCGGGCTGCCCCTCCGACAGCAGCTTGAAGCGCCTGTTGGTGCGGAACGGATCGCCCTCGCCGGCGAACATCCTGGTCGGGTCCTCGTCGTCCCGCTTGAACGGGAACACCCCGGCGGTGAACGGGAACCTGCCCGGCAGGTTCTCCGCCCGCAGGAACCTGAGCAGCTCCCCGTGGTCGGTGTAGCGGGGCAGGGCCACCCGGGGGATGCGGTTGCCGGAGAGCGTCTCGCGCCACAGCGGCGTGTGGATCTCCCGATCGCGCACCTTCACGACCAGCTCGTCGGCGGTGTACTGCTCCTTCGTCGCGGGCCAGGAGTCCAGCAGGGCCCTGCTCTCCTCGCTCAGCTCCCGCTCGGCCCGCTCGCTCAGCCGGGCCAGCCGGGCGTCCGCCGCGCCGTCACCGACGCCGGCGCTGTCACCGGCACTAGCGCTGGCACGAGCGCTGGCACCGGCACTGTCACTCGCCAGCAGTGCGCGCACGTCGGTGAGCTGCTGGCGGCGGCGGGCGATCTCCGCCTGAGCCCGCGTCTCGGCGTGGTAGCCGCGCACCGTCTCGGCGATCTCCGCCAGATAGCGCACCCGCGCCGGCGGCACGATCGCGGCCGACGCCTGAGAGGTACGCCCAGCCACCGCCGCCAGCAATCCCGGCCCGGCCGGCATGCCCTTGTCCACCAGCAAGTCCTTGAGGTGGTGGTAGAGCGCGGTGACGCCGCCGTCGTTGTAGCGGGCCGCGATCGTGCCGAAGACCGGCATCTCCTCCGGCGGGACGCCGAACGCCTCGCGGTTGCGCACGAGCTGGCGGCGCACGTCACGCAGGGCGTCCTCGGCGCCACGCCGCTCGTACTTGTTGATCACGACCGCCTCGGCGAAGTCCAGCATGTCGATCTTCTCCAGCTGGGAGGCCGCGCCGAACTCGGGCGTCATCACGTAGATGGGCACGTCCACGTGCGGCACGATGCCGGCGTCGCCCTGCCCGATGCCGGGCGTCTCCACCACGACCAGGTCGTGCCCAGCGGCGCGGCAGGCGGTGATGACGTCGTCCAGGCAGGCGGGCACCTCGCTGGCGGCGCCCCGGGTGGCCAGGGAGCGGAAGTAGGTCTGGGGACTCAGGCTGTTCATCCTGATCCGGTCGCCCAGCAGCGCGCCGCCGCCGCGCCTGCGGGTGGGGTCGATCGCGATGATGGCGATGCGCAGCTTGTCGTCGTTGTCCACGCGCAGCCGGCGCACCAGCTCGTCGGTGAGCGAGGACTTGCCGGAGCCGCCGGTGCCCGTGATGCCCAGCACCGGCGCGGACCGGCCTGCCGCCCGCAGCCCGTCGACCAGCTCGGCGGGGGCCCGCCCCGACTCAAGGAGGGTGATCGCGCGGGCCAGGGCCGTCTGGTCGCCCGAGACCACCGCCTCCACCGTGGGCGCGCCCGCCGGCTCGACGTCGCACTCCTCGATCAGCTTGTTGATCATCCCGGGCAGGCCGAGACGCTGGCCGTCCTCGGGCGAGAAGATCCGGGTCACGCCCCGGGAGTGCAGGAGGTCGATCTCCTCGCGCACGATGACGCCGCCTCCGCCGCCGTACACCTTGACATGGCCGGCGCCGCGCTCGCGCAGCAGATCCACCAGGTAGGAGAAGAACTCCACATGCCCGCCCTGGTAGGAGCTGATCGCCACGCCTTGGACGTCCTCCTGGATGGCGGCGGTGACGATGTCGTCCACCGACCGGTTGTGCCCGAGGTGGATCACCTCGGCGCCCTGGGTCTGCAGGATCCGCCGCATGATGTTGATCGCCGCGTCGTGGCCGTCGAACAGCGCTGCCGCCGTGACGAAACGGACCGGGTGGACGGGAACGTGCACGCCTGATCACTCCTTTGTGGGCTTACAACCGAAGATACTAGGACGTCCTACTATTTCCCAGGGCCTCTGGATGGGTAGTAGTGCCCTCGGAGGTGAGGCCATGCGTGCGATCACGCTGATTCCCGGCAAGCAGGGCACGCTCGGGGTGACAGAGGTTCCGGAGCCGGAGCCGAAGGCGGGCCAGTTGCTCGTCCAGGGTCTGGCCCTGGGCATCTGCGGGACCGACAGGGAGCTGAACTCGGGGGAGTACGGCTGGCCGCGAGCAGAGCCCATGATCCTCGGCCACGAGTCACTCGGGCGGGTGCTGCGGGCGCCGGAGGGCTCCGCCTACTCCCCCGGCGACCTCGTGGTGGGCGTGGTCCGCCGGCCCGACCCCGAGCCGTGCCCCGCGTGCGCCAGGGGCGAGTTCGACATGTGCCGCAACGGCGGGTACACCGAGCGCGGCATCAAGGAGCTGGACGGCTACGGCAGCGAACGGTGGGTCGTGGAGGCCGGGTACGCGGTCAAGATCGATCCCGCCCTGGGCGAGCTCGGCGTCCTCGTCGAGCCCGCCTCCGTGGTGGCCAAGGCCTGGGAGCACATCGAGGCCATCGGCGCGCGCGCCTGGTTCGGGCCGCAGAACGTGCTCGTCACCGGGGCAGGGCCGATCGGGCTACTGGCCGCCCTGCTCGCCAAGCAGCGCGGACTCGATGTGCACGTCCTCGACCGCGCCACCGACGGGGTCAAACCCGCCCTGGTGGCCGACCTGGGCGGCACCTACCACGCGGGGGACGGCATCGAGTCCGTCGGCTTCAAACCGGACATCATCGTCGAGGCCACCGGGGCGGCGCAGCTCGTCGTGGAGGCCATGCTGAACAACGCGGCCGCCGGCATCGTCTGCCTCACCGGCGTCTCCAGCGGCGGACGGCTCATCCGGATGGACGCGGGCCAGATCAACCGGGACATCGTCCTGGAGAACGACGTGGTCTTCGGCAGCGTCAACGCCAACCTGCGCCACTACCGCGCCGCCGCCGCCGCGCTGACGAAGGCGGACCACGACTGGCTGTCCAGGCTCATCACCCGCCGCCTGCCGCTCGACCAGGCCCCAGCGGCCTTCGAACCCGGCGACCACGTCAAGGTGGTCATCAACCTGGAATCCTGACCACGCGGACCGCTCATTCCCTCGGTTCGTACGGTCTGCGTCTCGTGGGGGTACGGGCCGCCGGGGGACGGGTCTTGGTGGCCACCGGGCCGGGACGCGGCTCGGTAACCGTGGGGGTGGTCCTCGACGCGCCGGTCTCGGGGCGGGCGGCGCGGGTCCTGATGCGCGGGATCTCCGGTGGGAGCGGCTCAGCGGCCCTGCGCGACGGCGGGGTGGACGACGACGGCGTGGACGATGGCGCGTTCCAGGGCCAACGGAAGCGGCGGTGGTGACCACGGCGACGACCCGCCAGCCGGAGCGAGACCAGGACGGTGGTGGCCACCATGAGCACCAGCAGGGCCAGCGGCGACCCCAGGACGTCGAGGGGTGAGCCCTCCCGCGCGTCGGAGCGCTCGCCTGACGGGAACGGCTGGTCGGTGGCACGGATCTCGTCCGGGGAGGCGTTGGCCTTGACCACGCGCGGCAGGCCGTACCCGACGACCTTGTCCGTCTCGCGGACCTTGCGCTTGAGCCAGACGCGGTCCACGTTGGCCTCGATGGTGTGGATCTTCTTGCCCTCGACCCGCTCCACGATCCCCACGTGGTCGACGCCCTTGTAGCTCTTGCCGCCCTTCCAGTCGAAGAAGACCAGCGCTCCGGGCTCCGGCCGCTGCGTCCAGGCGTCCTTCTTGATGAACCAGACCGCGTGCGAGGGGGTCCAGGCGAACTGGCCGACGTAGTCGCTGACGCCGGCCTTGTCGGCGGCCCAGGCGATGAACATGTCACACCAGGGCGCGTCCCGATACTGCGGGTCCTGGAGGCGGTCCGCGTACCAGTGGCCGAACTTGGTATGTTCGCCCTTCTTCTCCCGGTAGCCGAGTTCCTTGCGGACCGTTTTCAATAACTCTTCAGCGATCGGGTCCAGCTTGACTCCCCCCAGAATGTGGCAGATCACGATGGACTGTAATAGCGGCATCGCAAACGTGCGCGGGACACTCGGAAAGTGTCAAGCTATGAGCCGAAATATCGGTCTTGTGGCTGTTGATACTGGTGAGGCGGGTGGTTAACTCAGCAGCCGGCGCCCACTCGGAAGATGTTCGTGTCGCCCGCGCCCGGCGTGACCACGTCGGCGACGATCACCGTCACGTTGTCCGGCGAGCCGCCCTCGTTGGCCAGGTCGATGAGCCTCTGGACGGCCAGGGCCGGGTCTGCCACCGTGGTCAGCACCTCGTGCAGGACCTCGGGCCCGAGCACGGTGGTGAGCCCGTCGGAGCAGAGGAGGTAGCGATCATCCGGCTCGGCCTCGCGCAGCGCCATGTCAGGCTCCGCCCTGCCCTCGCTGCCCAGCACCCGCAGCACCATCGAGCGGCGCGGGTGCACGGCGGCCTGGTCCTCGGTGATGCGGCCTTCGTCCACCATCGACTGCACGAGTGTGTGATCCTTGGTCATCTGATAGAGCGCACCATCACGAAGCAGATATCCGCGGGAGTCGCCGAGATGAGCAAGGGCGAACCGGTAACCGTCCCAGAGCATGGCGGTCACCGTGGTCCCCATCCCCCTGCGCGCGGGGTCGATCTCCGCCAGCTCGACCAGCCTGCGCGCGGCCTCGTGCACGGCGCCTTCGAGCGCGGTCTCAAGGTCGGTGCCCGTCTCGGGAAGCGTGGCGTCCAGCTCGCGCATCACCGCGATGGCCGCCGAGCTCGCCAGCTCACCGGCCGCATGCCCGCCCATCCCGTCAGCCACCACGAGCAACCGGCCGGACGCGTAGCCAGAATCCTCGTTCTGCTCCCTGCGGCGGCCCACGTCTGATCCGGCGGCATAGCGGATGTTCTGCTTCATACCCCGCAGTAAATCACTGGTTGAAAGACTTCACAAGCAGATGCGCTGAAGACTCGGTTGAACTACTGTGGCCTTCATGAGCCACGACCCGACCCTGAACGCCGGGGACATCGCCCGGCTCGCCGGTGTCGGGCGTGCGGCGGTGAGCAACTGGCGCCGCCGCCACGACGACTTCCCGCCGCCTGTCGGCGGTACCGCCAACCAGCCGCTCTTCTCGCTGCCGCAAGTCGAGGCGTGGCTGAGACGCTATGGGAAGTCCTACCAGGTATCCCTGGCGGATCGGGCCTGGCAGCGCCTGAAAGCCGCAGGCGATTTGCGCCTCGGCGAGGCGGTCGCTCAGGCAGGGGCGCTCCTGACCACCGGCGCGAGCAACCTGGAGCCCGAGCTCGCGGCGCTCGTGTCGGAGCTGGCCGAGCGGCACGGCGCGCTGACCGCGTACGAGTTCCTCGTCGAGCGCTATCTCGAAGCCCACTCCAGGCAGCTCTCCGTCACCCGCGACGACATCGCCGAGCTGATGCTCCGCCTGGTCGGCGCCGAAAGCGGCCCTCCCCCGACCACCGACCGGCCCGCCGACAGCGGCCAGGCGAGCACCCCGGTCACGGACCTCACCGGACAGGCGAGCGCCCCGGTCACAGATCTCGCAGGACAGGCGAGCACCCCGGTCACGGGCCCCGGGGACGAGAACATCACACAAGCAAGCGGCCCGACCCCCGGCCTCAGCGGGGAGGACAGTGTCGGGCAGGCGAGCAGTCCGCCGGGGCGTGCACCGGCGGAGATCGCCCCCGCCAACAGCCCTCCACCGGCCCCCGGCAGCGCCGGCCCACGAGCCCGGGTGATCCTCGACCCCGCCTGCGGGGTGGGGACGCTGCTGCTCGCGGCCGGGTCGGCGCGGGTGCTCGGGCAGGAGCTCAGCGAGGCGTCGGCGGGGATCGCCGCGGCGCGGCTGCGGCTGCGCGGTGTCGAGGCCGCGATCGTGACGGGCGACGCCATGCGGCATGACGGCTTCGCCGGGCAGAAGGCCGACGCCGTGGTCTGTGACCCGCCGTTCAACGAGCGGGCGTGGGGTTACGAGGAGCTGGTCGGCGATCCTCGCTGGGAGTACGGCCTGCCGCCGCGCGGTGAGCCCGAGCTGGCCTGGGTGCAGCACTGCCTGACGCACGTCAGCCCCGGCGGCCTGGTGGCGATCCTGATGCCGCCCGCCGCCGCCAGCCGTAAGGCGGGCCGCCGCATCCGCGCCAACCTGCTGCGGGCCGGGGCGCTGCGGGCGGTGGTGGCGCTGCCGGGCTCCGACCTGTGGCTGCTGCGCCGTCCGGCCGCCGGCGAGCGCCCGCCGTCCGACGTGCTGATCCTGGACGCGGCGGCCGACCAGTCGGCCGTCGAGCCGGCCTGGCGGGCCTACCTGGAGGACGGTTCCGGACAGGCCGTACGGATCATCGACCTGCTGGCCGACGAGGTCGACATGACGCCGGCCCGCCACCAGCGCCGCGACGACCTGGGCCGGGTGTTCACCGAGACCCGCGAGCGCTTCCTGGCCGCCACCGCCGTGCCGCCCGACCTCAAGGTGCTCGACCAGCCGCTCGACCAGCCCGTCACCACGGTCGGCGACTTGATCAAGGAGGGCCTGGTGACGGTGGCGCAGGCGCCGCCCAGGATGGCCGTCGGCGACGGCGACGTCCCCGTGCTCACGGTCGACGACGTGGCCACCGGCACGCCGGCGTCCGGCCGTGTCTCCATGTTCAAGGGCCTGGTCATGGTCCAGCCGGGAGATGTGGTGGCCTCCTACTCCAGCGTGCGGGTGATGACCGACGGCGGTTACGCGCTCGGCCCGCATCTGACGCTCTACCGGGTCGACGCGCGCAGGCTCGACCCGGACTTCCTCGCGGGGTTCCTGCGGGCCGCGGGCAGCCGCGCGTCCACCGGCTCCAGCAGGTTCGACGTACGCCGTACCCGCCTGCCGAGGCTCTCGCTCAAGGAGCAGCGCGCGTACGGCGAGGCGTTCAGGCGGCTGGCGGTGCTGGAGGACGCGCTGCGGGAGACGTCGGCGCTGGGCCAGACACTGATCCGGCTGGGGCTCGACGGGCTGACCGACGGCCACCTGCACCCGCAGTCCTGACGGTGTAGTTTTTCCGGAAGACGGCGGGAGGGGGGTTATGGTCATCGGGGACCGCTATGCGCTCGACGCCCTTCCCCTCGGACAGGGCGGCATGGGCGCGGTGTACGCCGGCCATGACCGTCATCTGGACCGCAGGGTCGCGGTCAAGCTGCTCCGGCTGCCCAGCGGCCCTGACCAGGAGCTGGAGCGCAGGTTCATCCGCGAGGCGCGCATCCTGGCCAGGCTGGAGCATCCGGGCGCACCCGTACTGTATGACTTCGGCACCCACGATCAGCGGCTCTACCAGGTGATGCAGTTCATCGAGGGCGTCACGGTGGCCGACGTGGTGAGCGAGCACGGGCCGCTGCCGGTGTCCTGGGCCGCCGCCATCGCGGCGCAGGCGTGCGCGGTGCTGTCGGCCGCGCACGCGCTGTCGATCTGCCACCGCGACCTCAAGCCGACCAACCTCATGCTCTGCCCCGACGGCAGCGTCAAGGTGCTGGACTTCGGCCTGGCCATGCTGCGCGACGCCGACGTGACGACGTTCACCAGGATCGGGCAGATCCTGGGGACGCCCGCCTACATGGCGCCCGAGCAGATCCAGCACGGCGTCGCCGAGCCCCGCAGCGATCTGTACGCGCTCGGTTGCGTGCTGCACGAGATGCTGACCGGGCGGCAGCTGTTCACCGGGCCCACGGACTACGTGGTGTTCGAGAGGCAGGTGAAGCAGCGCCCGCCCGCCATCCCGGGGCTTCCACGCGAGCTGGACACGCTGCTGGCACAGTTGCTGGAGAAGAAGCCGGACGACCGGCCGTCGGACGCCAACGAGCTCTACCGGCGGCTGGAGCCCCTCGCGGTGTCGCTGCCGATGCTGCCGGGATTCCTCACCCAGGCGCCGAGCCCGGGACGCATGTACGCCCGCATGGTCGGGCGGGTTCTCAGCTCGTAGAGCGGATGCCGTGGGAGCGTTCCCGCACCAGGCCATGCCCCGAACCAGCTGAGAGATCGCTCTCTCGATAACAGCGATCGTTATCGCACAATCGTTGACAGGCCCAGGTTATGCCCGCGAATCTGGCGAGAGAGCGCTCTCTCACTCACCCCCTGAGCACGAATTGCAGGAGAGTTCCATGACCTCTCGTTTCCGGCGCCTCGCCGTACCACTGATCACCGCGTCGGCCCTCGCGCTCGCGACCGCCGCCTGCGGCGGCAGCGACACCGCGTCGGGCCCCGAGGCCGCGCCCACGGAGAAGATCCAGCTGAAGGTCGGGCTCTTCGGCGACCTCGGCTTCAAGCCGCTGTACGAGGAGTTCAAGAAGACCCACCCCAACGTGGAGATCGTCGAGAACATCACGCAGTTCAACGATCACCACAACAACCTCGTCAAGCGGCTGGCCACCAACGCGGGCGCGGGCGACATCGAGGCGGTCGAGGTCGGCTACATCAGCACCTTCACCGCCCAGCCACAGAAGTTCCACGACCTCAAGCAGTACGGCCTCGACAAGCGGCAGAGCGACTACCTCGACTGGAAGTGGCAGCAGGGCCTGAGCAAGGACGGCGGGCAGGTGCTCGGGCTCGGCACCGACGTCGGCGGACTGGCCATGTGCTATCGCAAGGACCTGTTCAAGAAGGCCGGGCTGCCCGAGGACCGCGAGAAGGTCGCCGCGCTCTGGCCGACGTGGGAGGACTACATCGCCACGGGCAAGAAGTTCGCCGCGGCGGACGTGGCCGGCGCCAAGTTCGTGGACTCCCCCGGTGAGATCTTCCGCGCGATCGTGAACCAGGCCCCGACCGGCCTGTACGACCCGCAGGACAACCTCGTCGTGGACTCCAACCCGGAGGTCAAGAAGGCCTGGGACCTGTCCAACCAGATCACCGCCGAGGGGCTGACCGCCAAGCTCGCCGCCTTCACGCCGCCGTGGAACACCGGCTTCGCCAAGGGGTCGTTCGCCACGATCATCTGCCCGGCCTGGATGACCGGCTTCATCCAGGAGCAGGCCAAGGACGCGACCGGCAAGTGGGACATCGCCACCGTCCCCGGCGGATCGGGCAACAGCGGCGGCTCCCACCTGATGGTGCCCAAGCAGAGCAAGCACCCGAAGGAGGCCGCCGAGCTGATCGACTTCCTCACCACCAAGGACGCCCAGGCCCAGATCTTCAAGGAGGAGGGCATCTTCCCGTCGATCCCGGCGCTCTACGACGACCCGTCGATCCAGAGCTTCACCAAGCCGTTCTTCGGTGACACCCCCATCGGGAAGATCTACTCCGAGGCCGCCAAGGCGCTCAAGCCGCAGCACCTCGGCCCGAAGGAGGCCGACGTCCGCACGGCCATCGGCAACGGCCTGGGCCGGGTCGAGCAGGGCAAGCAGACCCCGGACGAGGCGTGGGCGCAGGTGCTCGAGGACGTCAAGAAGATCAAATGAGCACCCTTCCCCTCGCGGTCACCCGACCACGTAGGCGGAGCATGCGGCACACCCTCGACACGAGGGTGTCGCCGTACGCCTACGTCGCCCCCTTCTTCCTGCTGTTCGGCGCGTTCGGCCTCTTCCCGCTCTTCTACACGGCCTGGGTCAGCCTGCACGAGTGGACGCTGCTGGACGAGGAGCAGACGTTCATCGGCCTGAAGAACTACGAGACGCTGCTCGCCGACGGCTACTTCTGGAACGCCACGTTCAACACCCTGTCGATCGGCGTGCTGTCGACCGTGCCGCAGCTGGTGCTGTCCATCTGGCTCGCGCACCTGCTCAACCGGCGGCTGCGCTTCCAGACGCTGTTCCGGATCTCGTTGCTGCTGCCGAACGTCACCAGCGTGGTGGCCGTGGTGGTGATCTTCAGCCAGCTGTTCGGCCGGGACTTCGGCCTGATCAACTGGATGCTGTCGCTGGTCGGCGTCGGCCAGATCGACTGGGCGGCGGGCACCGCGACCTCGCACATCGCGCTCTCGGTGATGATCATGTGGCGGTGGACCGGCTACAACGCGCTCATCTTCCTGGCCGCGATGCAGGCCGTACCACGCGAACTGTACGAGGCCGCGACCCTCGACGGGGCGAGCGGCGCCACCCAGCTGCGCAGGATCACCATCCCGATGATCCGGCCGACGATCATCTTCGTGGTGATCGTCTCCACCATCGGCGCCATGCAGGTCATCGCCGAGCCCATGCTGTTCGGCACGAGCAGCGGCGGCGGTGGCGGCCTCGTCAGCGGCGGGCCGGACCGGCAGTTCCAGACGCTGGCGCTGTACGTCTACGAGCAGGCCTTCACCGTGTTCGACTTCGGCTACGCCTCCGCCGCGTCGTGGGTGATGTTCCTCATCGTGGTGCTGGTCGCCGGCGTGAACTTCCTGCTGAGCAGGCGAGTGAAGGGCGGACTCCTGTGAGACTGCGCTATCTGACGCTGACCGCGGTGGCCTTCTTCTCGGCCTTCCCGCTCTACTACAGCGTCGTCGTGGCCTCCCGGCACAACTCGGCGCTGGCCGAGGTGCCGCCGCCGCTGCTGCCCGGCGGCAACTTCTTCGCCAACGTGGCCCGTGTCTTCGACACCGTGCCCTTCGGGCTCGCGCTGCTGAACTCGATCATCGTGGCGGGGTCGATCTCGCTGGCGGTGATGTTCTTCTCGACGCTGGCCGGGTTCGCCTTCGCCAAGCTCCGCTTCCGGGGCAAGAACGCGATGCTCGTCATCACGGTCGCGACCATGATGGTGCCCGCCCAGCTCGGCATCATCCCGCTCTACATGCTCATGATCAAGCTGGAGTGGACCGGCACCAACTACGCGCTGGTCGTGCCGGCGCTGGTCAACGCCTTCGGCGTGTTCTTCATGACGCAGTATCTGTCCAGGGCGCTGCCGAACGAGCTGCTGGAGGCGGGGCGGGTCGACGGGTGCACGACCTGGGGGCTCTTCTGGCACGTCGTGCTGCCCGCCGCGCGACCGGCGGCGGCCGTGCTCGGCATGCTGACCTTCATGTCAGCCTGGAACGACTACTTCTGGCCGCTCGTCGTGCTCACCCCGGACAATCCGACGGTCCAGGTGGCGCTGTCGACACTCGCCAGCGGGTACGTCAACGACTACGTGCTGGGGCTGGCCGGGACCGCGATCGGCACACTGCCGCTCGTCCTCGTCTTCGCCCTGTTCGGCAAGCAAATCATCGGCGGAATCATGCAAGGAGCGGTCAAGGGATGATTTTCCCGGAAAACTTCGTCTGGGGTGCCGCAACGGCTTCCTATCAGATCGAGGGGGCGGTCAAGGAGGACGGGCGAGGCCAGTCGATCTGGGACACCTTCTCCCATACCCCCGGCAAGGTAGCCGACGGCGACACAGGGGACGTCGCCTGCGACCACTACCACCGCTACCAGGACGACGTCGGGCTCATGCGCGAGCTGCGGCTGGCGGCCTACAGGTTCTCCGTGGCCTGGCCGCGGATCCAGCCGGACGGGAGCGGCCCCGCCAACCCGGCCGGGCTCGCGTTCTACGACCGGCTCGTGGACGAACTCCTCGAAGCCGGCATCGCGCCGTACGTCACCCTCTACCACTGGGACCTTCCCCAGGCCCTCGAAGAGCGCGGCGGCTGGGTGGACCGCGACACCGCCTACCGCTTCGCCGACTACGCCGCACTCGTCCACGAGCGGCTGGGCGACCGGGTCCGCGACTGGGCGACGCTGAACGAGCCGTGGGTCGCGGCCTTCCTCGGCTATGGCAACGGCGTGCACGCTCCCGGCCGTAAGAACCCCGCCCACGCCATGCGCTCGGCCCACCACCTGCTGCTGGGCCACGGCCTGGCCGCGTCCCGGCTGCGGGAGCTGGGCGCGCAGAGCATCATGCTGGTCGTCAACTCCGCCCCGGTGCTGACCCCGGCCCAGGTCAACGACCCGCAGGCGGTCGCGAGCGAGGCCGACGCGGCGGCCGTCGACCGCATTCACGCGCTGCTGACCAGGCAGTTCCTCGACCCGGCCCTCTACGGCCGGTATCCCGAGGAGGTGCTGGCCGCCGCGGCGCGCAACGGCGGCACCGGGCACATCCAGGACGGCGACCTCAAGATCATCAATGCGCCGATCGACCTGGTCGGGATCAACTACTACAACCCGTGCGTGGTGCAGGCCGGTCCCGGCCGGCCCGCCGACGCGGCCTGGCCGGGCTCGGAGGACGTCGAGTTCGCCGCGGCGGACGCGCCGACGACCGCGATGGGCTGGCCGATCGTCCCCGACGGCCTGTCCAGGCTGCTGGTACGGCTCTCGCAGGACTACCCGCAGGTGGGCCTCATGGTCACGGAGAACGGCGCGGCCTTCGACGACGTCGTGGAGGACGGCCGGGTGCACGACGCAGACCGCGTGTCCTTCCTCCAGGGGCACCTGCGCGAGGTGGGCAGGGCCATCGAGCAGGGCGCCGACCTGCGGGGATACCTCGTCTGGTCGCTGCTGGACAACTTCGAGTGGGCGGAGGGCTACCGGCGCAGGTTCGGCATCGTGCACGTGGACTACGCGACCCAGACCAGGGTGCTCAAGGACAGCGCGCTGTGGTACCGCGACGTGATCGCCGCCAACCACCTGTAGATTCCTTCCGTGCTCTCCTGTTTGATGCAGTCATGAGACGTCCGACCCTGGAGGCGGTCGCCGCCCGAGCGGGCGTCTCACGGGCCACCGCCTCGCGCGTCGTCAACGGCCAGACGACCGTGGCGCCGCAGATCCGCGACGCGGTGCAGCGCGCGATCGACGAGCTGGGCTACGTGCCCAACTCGGCGGCGCGCAGCCTCGTCACACAGCGGACCGACTCGATCGCCCTGGTCGTCTCCGAGCCTCCGACCAGGGTCTTCTCCGAAGATCCGCTGTTCTCCACGGTGATCCGCTCGGCCAGCTACGAGCTGGAGGCGGTCAACAAGCAGGTCGTGTTGATGCTCGCGTCCTCGGCCGAGAGCCACGCCCGGGTGGAGCGCTACATCGCGGGCGGGCACGTCGACGGCGTCATGCTCATCTCCATGCACGGCGCCGACCCGCTGCCGTCCGCGCTGTCCCGCCTGCAGGTGCCGGTCGTCTCCTACGGCCGGCCCGCCGTCCCCGTCGAGATCCCGTACGTCGACAACGACAACGTGGGCGGGGCGGAGACGGCGGTGCGCCACCTCGTGGAGCTCGGCCGCCGCCGGATCGCCACGATCGCCGGGCCGCAGGACATGATCGGCGGCCAGGACCGGCTCACCGGCTACCGCAACGTGCTGCGCGACTCCGACCGCCGCTCGATCGTCGCGGTGGGCGACTTCACCCGCGAGTCCGGCGCGGTGGCCATGCGCCAACTCCTGCGTGACGACCCCGCCCTGGACGCCGTCTTCGTGGCCAACGACCTGATGGCGGTCGGCGCCCTGCAGTCGCTGCGCCAGGCGGGCCGCCGGGTGCCTGACGATGTCGCGGTGGTGGGCTTCGACGACATCGAGGCCGCCCGCTACACCGAGCCGCCGCTGACGACGATGCGCCACCCGATCGCCGAGCAGACGGCGGCCATGGTCGGCCTGCTCCTGCGCCTGTTCGGCGAAGGCCCCGCCGTCCCCGTGATCCTCCCCACGGAGTTGATCGTCCGTGAGTCGGCCTGACCCCGCTGACGTTCGGCCATCGACAGGAAGCTCTTGCTCAGCCCGGCCTGCCCGCCGAGTTCCAGAAGCGTCATGCCCCCAGCGCCTCAGGATCCTCAGCCTGGCACCGATGGTCGTGTCGCCTCTCGATGTGTCTTGCTACTTCAAGTAGTAAACTGACCGCATGAGCATGCCTGAGCGAGAGTTCGCGCCAGGGGACGGACCCGCTGCCAAAGTGAGCGTCTCCTTGCGTAGCGGGAATATCAGGGCGGTCAAGGAACGCGTCGGAGCGCGCGGTTTCTCCGCCTACGTCGACTCCGCGATCGAGCGTCAGATCGAGCGAGATCTCCTGGAGGAAGCACTCCAAGCGAATGAGGCCGCCGCCGGACCGATCCCTCAGGAGTTTCGCGATGAGGCGGCAGAGCTGTTCCGCACCGTGAAGTCCGCGCCTGAGCTCCAGGAAGGGGACGGATGGCCCGCGCACAGAGCAGAATGAGCGCCGGCACTGTGGTCCTGGACTGCGAAGGCCTCGTCAAGTGGTGCGAGGCCGACCATCGCGTGACCGCCATCATCCGCGAAGCGCAGGACAACGATTTCCGCCTCATCGTCAGCGCGATGACGCCGATCGAGGCTCAGGACATCCGTGTGAGGGCTGATCGGCTCAGGTGGCACCTGCCCCGGCTGAAGATCGAGCCGGTGACCGAAGACATCAGCCGACGGGCGATCGACCTGCTCCATGAGACCCGCCTGCACGGTCACAAGTACGCCATCGACGCGGTGGTGGCGGCCACCGCTCTGCGAGCCGTCCGACCGGTGATCGTTCTCACCTCGGACGAGGACGACATGAGCAGGCTTTGCGGGAAGACGGTCAAGGTGATCGGGCTTTGACGTCTTGACTCATTCCGAAGTCGAGGAAGGCGACGTTCCCGGACGGATCCCCCGGACCACCTCCACTGGAACGTGACCAAGGAGTGGCATCGTTGGGTCGCCGCGACTTCCGCTCCGACAGGGGGATGGACAGTGTCTGCCACCAAAATCTCCTCCCGGCACAGCGAGCGTGAAACCCGCCTCGGTCAACTTCGGCTTGACCCCGCAGAACCCGCTCATCGACTGCGAGCCCACCAACTCGGCCACGCTGAAGACGTATCCGCTCACCATCGGCGGCACTGGCAGCACAACACCCACCGCGGACGAGGACGAAACGGACGAGGAGCCGACGCCCCAGGAGTCGGAGGACGAGCCGACGACCAGGTCATCGCAGACTCCTGAGGAGGGGGTCGCCACCGGGGCCGGCGGTGAGGCCGGACCCGACGGGCGGATGCAAATTTGGCTAACTCGAAGGAGCTCTATGCCCATCACCCGGTCCGGCCTGTGGGCCACCTTCTCCAGTGCCCGCGCCCAGCTGGAGACCGTCCTGGTCCCCGGCACCGGACACGTGCTCAACGTGGGCGGAGCGGCCCGATGAGCCGGGAGCCGATCGACAGCCCCACCGGGTGGGTGGCCAGGCATGTCAAGAGCTACGCCGAGTCCGGCGGCACTCGCGGCCACCTCTTCCACGGCGCGCCCACCCTGCTGATCACCACGATCGGCCGCCGCTCAGGGCTCCCCCGCCGCACCGCCCTCATCTACGGCCGCGACGGCGACCGTTACCTCGTGGTCGCCTCCAACGGCGGCGCCGCCGACCATCCGCTCTGGTTCCACAACCTGCTCGCTCAGCCACAGGTCAAGGTGCAGGTCGGGGCGGAGGTCTTCGACGCGGTGGCCCGCCCGGCGGCCGGCGACGAGCTGCTCCGCCTCTGGGACACGATGACCGGGATATGGCCGCGCTACATCGGCTACCAGCGGGCGACGTCGAGGCAGATCCCGATCGTGATCATCGAGCGGGCAGGAATGCCGGACCTCGGCTGAGTCACGGGGTGGCGAGAGCGATGAGGGCGTTGGCGAGCAGGTGTGCCTGGTGCTCGCAAGCCACCTCGTCACGGGTCTCGGCGAGTTCCAGGACGAGGCCGTCCATGCGGTGGATGAGGAAGCGGGCCAGGTCGGGTACGGGGACGGCGGGGTGGAGGTCGTCGGCCCGGGCGGCGGCGGTGAAGGCGTCCTCGATGAGATCACCGCCGAAGGAGGCGTTCACCGCGGCCCAGACGTCGCCGTCCGGCGCCACGGTCTGCCGGTTGCGGATCACCCACAGGGTCAGCTCCAGGAGCGCCAGGTGCAGGCCGGGGGCGTCGCGGATCCACTGCCAGTAGGCGACGACGACGGCCCGGACGGTCGCCTCGAATCCGGAGCCGGGTGACAGACGGGCGAAGGCGGCATGCATGGTGGAGCGGGCCCGAGCCAGGATGAGAAGGGTCAGCTCGTCCTTGTCACGGAAGCAGTAGTGGATGGTCGCCCGCGGGGTGCCGGCCCGTTCGGCGATGCGGCGAGTGGTCGCGCGGGCGAGTCCCTCCTCCGCGATCACCTCGATGGCGGCGTCGATGATGGCGCGCCGCCGCTCGTCGACCGGCAAGTACGTCATGGCGCCGGGTCAGTCTTCGATGAAGGAGCGCAGCAGGGCGAAGAATCGCTCGCCCTCGGTGTCGGGAATGAAATGGCCGGAGCGTTCGAACGCCTCCAGGCGTGCCCCGGGCAGGCCATCCACGATCTCCCGCGCCGTGGAAAGCGGCGTAATGGGGTCGCGGGTACCGGCCATGACGAGGGCCGGGCACTGGATGGCGGCCAGGAGCGCGGTCAGGTCGAACCGGGCGGTGGACATGAAGCTCATGGTGAGCCCGGGATTCGGGATGATACGGGCCATGGCCTGTATGTCGGATTCACTCGGAAAGTTCGGGTCAGGGCTGTAGGCGGGGGCGCAGAGCTGCCCGAAAGCGGCGAACGTCTCCGGGGTCCCTTCGGTGAGGAACGCCTTGGCGGCCGTGGCGGCCTCCTCCCCGGCCTCGACGCGGAAACCTTCGACGATCCGGTCCAGGTCCCAGCGGGCGACGGTGCTCTGCAGGATCAGCTTGGCCGGGTGGTCAGGGTGGCGAGAGGCGTAGTTCATGGCCACGGCACCGCCCCAGGACCAGCCCAGGACGATCGGCTTGACGATGCCGAGCGTGTCGCACAGGGCGCGCACGTCGTCGCCCCACTGGTCGAGGTTCCAGGTGGCCGGGTCGGAGTCCTGGCTGCGGCCATTGCCGCGCTGGTCGACGTAGACGATCTGGACCAGATCGGCGAGCTGACCGTAGGCGGGCTTGAAGATCGAGTGATCGTGCCCGGGGCCGCCGTGCAGCAGCAGGAGGGTCGGCTTGTCCCGCATCGTGTAGCCATCGGGCTCCAGGGCGGCGCCTTCGACGTCCACGTACAGGGATGTGCCGTTCACCTGAACACGCATGGGGATCCTCCAGTAAATCGGGCGCTTGGCCAACTTTCTTGATCAGTTTGGCCGCGCACGGCGGAGGACTCCATGAAGCCGGCCCCCGCACGGTGGTAGGGGCAGCCCTACCACCGCGCAAACCCGATTGCGTCACGACGGCCCGACCGAGGTATCCCCAGCACCCCCTGCCCTGTTCACCCCAGTTACGGGCATGTGCGGGCTTTTGCGTACGCGAGAATGCCGGATGTGATTGTGAACAAGGCGATCTACTGCGATGGAGTGCGCCAGGCCATCGACGGCGACATCAGTGACGCGTTCACCGACGCCCGTCACCGGGGCGACTGCTTTCTGTGGATCGGCCTGCACGAGCCGACACAGGAGGAGTTCGACCTGATCACCAGCGAGGTGAGCCTCCATCCCCTGGCGGTGGAGGACGCCATCCATGCCCACCAGCGGCCCAAGCTGGAGCGTTACGGCGACACCCTGTTCATCGTGCTCAAGCCGCTGCTGTACGTGGAGGAGACCTCCGACATCGAGGTCGGCGAGATCAACCTGTTCCTGGGTCGTGACTTCGTCATCAGCGTCCGCCACGGCCAGGCCAACCCGCTGGGCGGGGTGCGCCGCCGCATCGAGTCCGAGGCCGACCTCATGGCCGCCGGCCCGGCGGGGGTGCTGTACGCGATCTGCGACGAGGTCGTCGACACCTACTCGCGCCTCTCCCACGAGATCGAGGGCGACCTCATCGGCCTGGAGCATCGCGTCTTCAGCGGCGAACACGACGACGTCACCGCTGACATCTACTCGCTCAAACGGGAGGTGCTGGAGTTCCGCACCGCCCAGGATCCGTTGATCCCGGTGCTGGAGGAGATCGTCAAAGGGCGGGTCGAGCTGTGCACGGCCAACCGGGAGCAGTTCCGCGACGTCCTGGACCACCTGCTGCGCGTGGACGCCCGGATCGATGAGTACAACGAACTGCTCACCAGCGTCCTGAACGCCCACCTCGCCCTGGTGGGCCGCGAGCAAAGCGCGGCGGCCATGCAGCAGAACGCCGACATGCGCAAGATCTCCTCGTGGGCCGCCCTCGTCGCCGTACCCACCATGATCGCCGGAATCTACGGGATGAACTTCGACTACATGCCCGAACTGCACTGGCTGCTCGGCTACCCCTTCAGCCTGGGCGTCATGGTCGTGGCCGCGCTCATCGTCCACCGGCTGCTGCGCAAGAGCGGATGGCTGTGAGAACCCCCGGCTTCTTCCGTCACCGGCCTTCCGCGGGCAAGCTCCTGCTCGCCGCGGTCATCGCCTGGATCGCCCTGTTGACGCTCATCATCCTGCTCGACCCGCACGGCTCCGGCCCTGTCCCGTAAGCGGCCGGTGACCTACCTGCGGACCCAGCGCTGATAGGCGTCCAGGTCGACGTTGCTGCCGCAGACGATGGTGACCACGTGGCGTCCGGCGAACCGGTCAGGGTCTTCCAGGACGGCGGCGACGCCGAGGGCCGCCGAGGGTTCGGCGACGAGCCCCGCGTGCTCCAGGAGCATCCGCATGCCGGCGATGATCGACGCCTCCTGGACCAGGACGGCGTCGTCAGCCACCTTGAGGAGGTCGTCCAGGACCACCGGGATGGGGCACCGGCCGGCGACGCCGTCGGCGATGGTGTCGGTGGAGTCGGTGGTGATGACCCGGCGCTCGTGCCACGAGCGGGTCATCGCGGGTGCGCCGAGGGGCTGTACGCAGATCACCTCGACCGCCGGCAGCAGCGTCTTCAGGACATGACCCACGCCGGTGGCCATGGCGCCACCGCCCAGGGCGATCAGGACGGTGTCGAAGGAGGGCGCCCCGCTGGCCAGTTCCAGGCCGATGGTCGCCGCGCCCTCGCAGGTCTCGATGTCCAGGCTGTCCTCGACCAAGCGGATGTCGCGCTGTCGCGCGATGCTCGCCGCCCGCTCGCGGGCCGTGTCGAAGTCGCCCTCCACCAACTCCAGCTCCGCGCCCAGCGCACGGATCCGATCAAGCTTGGCGGTGGGCGCCCGGCGCGATGCCACGACCGTCACGTCGAGGCCACGGCGGCGACCCGACCAAGCGAGCGCCTGGCCGAGGTTGCCGGCGCTGGCGCACACCACGGCTGCCCGGCCCTGGCCGGTCAGCAGGCTCGCGACGAGTTCGGTGCCCCGGCCCTTGAAGCTGCGCACCGGGTTCGCCGTTTCCAGCTTGATGCTCACCGTGCAGCCGAGCCGGCCGCCCAGCGCGTCGCACTCGTACAGCGGTGTGTCGAGGAATGTCGGGTCGATCGCCTGGCGAGCCGCGCGGATCCGGTCAAGGCGGAGACGCGTGTCGAGCACGAACGGATCATCCATGACTCCAGATTTCACCACTGACAGCGCCATCCCGCCTAACCCCCGCTCCGGAACCACCACTCGCGGGACAACGTCCTGGAAGAACTGCTCGACGAGGATCGCCGATGCGGCCGCCGCGAAGCTGCATGGCCTACGCTCCGACCCATGCGCACCGTGTTCGTGTTCCCCGCCGGTGAGCGCGCTGAGACCGTCGCCTCCATCGATCGGCACCTGTCCCGACAGCGCGGCCTCAACATCGACATCGACGACGAGCGGACCGGCTACCTCTTCTCCGACTGGGATCCCCAGGACGTGGCAGCCCTCGAAGCGGCCGTCGGACACCACCCCACCTGGGCCGTGCAGATCGACGTCTCCGGACGGATCGACGGCACCGCGGAGGTCCACCACGTGGTCGCGCTCCTGCTCGAACACGGAGGCGTGGCAATGGACGACTACTCCGCCCACCCCTGGACCCTGCGGGAGATCGAGTCCGGGACAGTGATCGACGGTCTTCGTTTCTTCGACTTCCGGGCCCACCACGAACTCAGCCGATCTGATGAGCGTTCCTGAGCAGTCCTTTCTGGGGTACGCCTACAAGCGGATGGACGTGACGATGCCGCCTGCGTGCAGTCCCTGGACGGGCAGATCCAGATTTCGGCGGTGTTCGGCGATGATCTCTACATCCTGCATGCTCGGTCGGCATACCCGGGACATACCACCCGTCGTTACGATCACGCTTCATTACGTACGCGACGGAAGGCGGCTTAAGTGAGACCTCGGAACCACCGGCTCGGCGCTGCCTGCGTGGCACTGGTTGCCGGCTGCGCCACGCTGTCTGCCACGGCGGCGGGCACCGCGACTGCGACGAGCGCCGCGGCGGACACTCTGAGGTTCACCTACGAGAACGGCGAGATCTCCTCGGGTACCGCACTCGAGGTCAACGCATGCTGCAGTCACTCGCTCGGGATCAGTTCCCTCGGGCGGACCGGTGAGCACGCGGTCATGAGCCAGCTGAAATACGGCGATCCGCAGGTCGAGGGTGGAATCAGGGCGGAATCGCACACGCTCCGCAACACGGCCGGCCACTTCAGGTCGGGCACCACGGCCTACTACGGGTTCAGCATCTACATCCCGAGCACGTGGGAGAAGGACTCCAGGGAGGAGATCGTCTTCCAGTGGAAGCCGTGGCGCGACAAGTGCGAGGCGCAGAAGTGGCCCAGCGCGTTCCTCACCGTGCAGCCCACCGGCACATTCCAACTGCGCGTCAACTCGGACGGCAACCGCTGCTCGACGTCCGCGTCCCTCAAGAAGACCAGCTACAACCTGGCCGACGTGCAGGTGGGGCGGTGGCACGACTTCGTGTTCCACATCAAGTGGAGCCACGGCAGCGACGGCGCCCTCACCGGCTGGCATCAGACCCACAAGACGCCTGGCTGGAAAAAGGTGGTGAGCGCCACCGGGGCCAACACCTTCAACGACGACGCCACGACCAAGGGCTATCTGAAGTGGGGGCTCTACAAGCCCGCATGGAACACCGCACCGACCCTCGTCAAGAACCGAGTGATCTTTCACGACAACGTCGCCGTGGGCACGTCGTTCAACGCGGTCAACCCCGCGAAGAACTAGGCACAAGGGGGTGCGGGGGAGCTCGGCTCCCCCGCGCAGCACGGTCCGAGGTGGAGACGCGCGTAGCGTGCCCGACCGAGGCCGTGCCGTTGGCTCAACCGGCCAGCCAGGCGGTGGTGTCGGGGGGCAGGGCGCCGTCCTCCAGCGGACCGCTGGTCAGCAGCACCTTCCCCGCCGGTAGCCGGACGGCCTCCGGTCCCAGGTTGGTCACGCAGGTCAGGCCGGAGTCGCGGGTGAAGGCCAGCACGGCCGGGTCGTACGGGAGCCAGTGCAAGGTCCCGTCACCCAGCAGTTCCCGCCGCAGTCGCAGCCCGGCTCGGTAGAGGTTGAGCATGGAGTCCAGGTCGGCGAGCTGGGCCTCGGCCGAGAGTTTGCGCCAGCGCTCCGGCTGGGGCAGCCATGGCTGGGCGGCTCCGGGGCTGAAGCCGAACGGGGGTTCGTCACCCGACCAGGGCAACGGCACCCGGCAGCCGTCCCGGCCGGGGTTCGTGCCGCCGGAGCGAGCGTACATCGGGTCCTGGCGCAGGTCGTCCGGCAGGTCCTCGACCTCCGGCAGACCCAGCTCCTCCCCCTGGTACACGTACAGGCCGCCGGGCAGGGCCATCGCCAGCAGGGCGGCGGCCCGAGCGCGGCGGTAACCCAGCTCGGCGTCGGAGGGGGTGCCGTGCAGGGCGCCGCCGTGGGCGAAGCTGGTGTCGGCGCGGCCGTACCTGGTCACCGGTCGGGTGACGTCGTGGTTGGACAGCACCCACGTCGGCGGGGCGCCGACGGGGGCGTGCGTGGTGAGGGTGAGGTCGATGACCCGGCGCAGCTCGGCGGGGTCCCACGGGCAGGACAGGAAGTCGAAGTTGAAGGCGGTGTGCAGCTCGTCGGGGCGCAGGTAGCGGGCGAAGCGCTCCTGGTCCGGCAGCCATACCTCGCCGATCAGGACGCGCTCGTCGTAGGAGTCGGCGACCTGCCGCCAGCGGCGGTAGACGTCGTGCACGCCGTCGAGGTCCTCGTAGGCGGTGTCCGACTTCAACAGCAGGGCCGCCGAGTCGATGCGGACGCCGTCGACGCCGCGTTCGAACCAGAACCGGAGCACGTCCTCGAACTCGGCGTGCACCTCCGGATTGTCCCAGTTGAAGTCCGGCTGTTCCGGCGCGAACAGGTGCAGGTACCACTGGCCGTCCGGCACCTGGGTCCAGGCGGGGCCGCCGAAGATGGACTGCCAGTCGTTCGGCTGGTCACGGAACCAGAAGCGATCCCGGGTCGACGGGTCGGTCAGGGCCTCCTGGAACCAGGCGCTGGCCGTGGAGCTGTGGTTCGGCACCACGTCGATGATGACCTTGATGTCCAGATCGTGGGCCTCGGTGATGAACGATTCCGCCTCGGCGAGAGTGCCGAAGACCGGCTCGATGTCGCGGTAGTCGGCCACGTCGTAGCCGCCGTCGGCCATCGGCGACGGATACCACGGGTTCAGCCAGATGGCGTCGGCGCCGAGGTCTTTCAGGTAGGGCAGGCGGGATCGGAGCCCGGCCAGGTCGCCGACGCCGTCGCCGTTGCCGTCGGCGAAACTGCGCAGGTAGACCTGGTAGATCGCGGCCCCCCGCCACCACGTGTTCGGCATGCTCATCCTTTGATGGATCCGGCGGTCAGGCCCGCCATGATGTGACGTTGGAAGATGAAGAAAACGATGATCGTCGGAATGCTCGCGACGACCAGGCCGCCCATGATGGCGTTCTGCGTGACCATGCCCGCGGTCTGCGACAGGCCGACGCTGAGCGTCATCATGTCGCTGTCGGTCATGACGAGCAGCGGCCAGACGAAGTCCTTGAAGGAGGTGACGATGGTGAAGATGGACACCACGCCGAGGATCGGCCGGGAGATCGGCAGCACCACCGACCACAGCACCCGCAGCGAGCCGGCGCCGTCGATCTGCGCCGCCTCGATCAGCTCCCTGGGGATCGAGTCGAAGAAGCGCTTGAGCAGGAAGATGTTGAACCCGTTGGCCGCCGCGGGGAACCACAGCCCCCACGGGTTGTTCAGCAGGCCCAGGTCCACCACCGTGACGTAGAGCGGGATCAGCACGACCATGGCCGGGATCATCAGCGTGGCCAGCATCGCGCCGAGGATCACGCCGCCGAACATCGGCCGCAGCTTCGACAGCGCGTAGGCCGCCGACACGTCGACCGCCATGCAGAACAGCCAGCCGCCGAAGGAGTAGTAGGCGGTGTTCCACAGCAGCGTGCCGAGGTCGAACAGGTCCCACGCCTCGACGTAGGCGTCCAGGGTGGGCTCGGCCGGGAAGAGCGTCGGCGGCATCTGGGCGATCTCCTCGCCCGTCTTCATGGCGCCGGTGATCATCCAATAGAGCGGGAAGAGGAAGACCAGCGTGAAGCTCACCACGACCGTGACCAGCACGGCCCAGTAGATCCGCCTGCCCCACCGGCTGTTCAGCTGGAGCGGGGAGATGATCGTACGGAACTGTGACTCGATCGGCCTGCCACGCCTCCGCCTGGCCCTGCCGTGCCGGGTGCCGGCCCGGGCACCGACGGAGATCATGTCTTGTCCTCCCGGGTGAGCCGGAGCTGAAAGGCGGCGAAGGCGAGCAGCACGATCATGAGCATCATGCCGAGCGCGCCCGCGGCGCCGTAGTTCTGGTACGTGAAGGCGTACTGGAACAGCAGGTAGGCGACGGTGACGGTGGAGTTCTCCGGGCCGCCGCCGGTGAGCATGTACGGCTCGATGAAGACCTGCATGGTGGCCACGATCTGGAGCATCAGCATGAGCAGCAGGATGAGCCGGGTCTGCGGGATCGTGACGTGCCTGATCCGTTTCCAGATGCCGGCCCCGTCCAGCTCGGCGGCCTCGTACAGCTCCGGCGGGATGTTCTGCAGGGCGGCGAGGTAGATGAGCGTGGCACTGCCCATGTTCATCCAGGTCGAGACGATGACCAGGGAGATCAGGGCGGTGGTCGGGGAGTCCAGCCAGGCCAGGCCGGGCAGCTGGAAGAAGCCCAGGATCTGGTTGAACAGCCCGGGCCCAGGGTCGAAGAACCACCTGAACAGCAGCACCGCGACGATCGGCGGCAGCATGACCGGAAGGTAGACCACGAACCTGAGGTACGCCCGGGCGTGGCGCAACTCGTTCAGCACGAGGGCGACGGCGAACGGCACGACGTAGCCGCAGACCAGCGCGAGGAACGTGAACTGCAGGGTGGCCAGCCAGGCGTCGGCGAAGGCCGGGTCGCTGACGGCGTAGCCGAAGTTGTCCAGCCCCACCCAGGTGGGCGGGTCGATCAGGTTGGTCGACTGGAAGCTCAGGATGAACTCCCTGGCCATCGGGTACCAGGCGAACACCGCGAAGCAGAGCAGCGCCGCGCACAGGAACCCGTAGGCCGTCAGATTGCGCCTCAGAACCGGCATACAGGTCAGCCCTTGGCGGCCAGCACGGCGTTCGCCTTGGTCTCGGCGTCGGCGAGCAGCTTGTCGATGTCGGCGTCCTTACGGCTGAGCACGCCCGACATGACCACGTCGAGGATGGCGTAGAGCTCCTGCGCGTGCGGCGGCTCGGCCTTCGGCGGGATGGTGGCGGCGGCCTGGACGTACGGCTCGTAGTTCTCGACCGGGAGCGAGGCGTTGGCCTTGCGGTCGGCCTGGATGGCCTTGCCGGTGGCCGAGTCGCCGTAGACGTCGTTGTCGGGCACGCCGACGGGGTTGCCGATGGTCTTGCCGCGGGCGAAGTCGAAGCGGCCCTTGCCGACGGTGTTGTAGCGGAAGTCGAGCCACTGGAGCCCGGCCTTCGCCTCGGCGGGCGTGGCCTTCGGGTTGACCATGAACGCCTCACCGCCGCTGAGCGACGCCTTGGCCTCGGGGAAGCCGGTGATGCCGTAGTCGGCGACGTTGCCCTTGAACTTGTTGACCACGTCGGTGACCACGTCGGGGGCGCCGAGCATCATGCCGACCTTGCCGCTGCCCATGGCCATCATCAGCGACTCCCAGCCGACCAGGAGTTTGTTGCCCATGCTGTTGTCGGTCCAGCGCATGTCGTGCAGGGTCTGCAGGACGGCCTTGCCTTCGGGTGAGTTGAAGGCGGCCTGCTTGTCGTCGGGGGTCAGGATGCTGCCGCCGCGGCCGTAGATGGCCTGGGTGAAGTGCCAGCCGCCGGTGTTGCCGCCGGAGTACTCGCCGTAGCCGACGTGGCCGGCGCCGAGCCCGGCGATCTTCTTGGCGGCCTCGCGGATCTCGGCCCAGGTCGTGGGGGGTGTGTTGGGGTCGAGGCCGGCCTCGGTGAAGAGCTTGCGGTTGTAGACCAGGCCGACGCCGTAGTGCACGTTCGGGACGCCGTAGATCTTGCCGTCCTTGGTGACCAGCTCGCGCACGTCGGAGCGGAGGTCGTTCCAGTTCTTGATCTCGCCGGTGTACGCCGTGATGTCCAGGGCCTGGCCCTTGGCGATCACGTCGGCGTAGTTGGTGACGGGCACCACGAAGACGGTCTCCATCTGGCCGCCGGCCAGCTTCGGCCCGAACGTCTTGGGGTCGAAGCACGGCTGCTGGTCGGTGCTCTTCACGGTCACGCCGGGATGCGCCTTCATGAAGGTCGCCACGTCGTCGTCCCACGCCTGGCGCTCCTTGGGCGCCGACTTGGCGGGCTGGCAGGCGACCGTGATCGTCACCTGCTCGGCCTCACCGGCCGAGGGCGTGGCGGGCTCTCCCGACCCACAGGCGGACAGGCCGAGCGCGGTGACGACTAAGAGTCCTGTGGATCTCTTCATTGATCTGACCCTTCTGATGCGAGGTGCCCACACCATAGGATCGCCAACGGAAGTCCGCAAGATTTGGACGGACTATTGCAAGATAACGACTGAGTTACGAGGCGCGGACCCTCGCGGTGGAGGCCCGGACGACCAGCTCCGGCTCGAAGAGCAGCTCGTCCGCCGACACCGCGGCCTTGTCGATCTGGGCCACCAGCAGGTCGACCGCGGCCCGGCCCATCGCGTCGATCGGCTGGCGGACCGTGGTCAGCGGCGGGTCCGTGCAGTTCATCAGGGCGGAGTCGTCGAAGCCGATCACCGACACGTCGCCGGGCACGCTCAGCCCCGCGCGGCGGGTGGCCCGTATCGTGCCGAGCGCGAGCAGGTCGCTGGCGCAGATCACCGCGGTCACGCCGCGCCTGAGCAGCCGGGTCGCCGCGGCGTGCCCGCCTTCGAGCGCGAACATGGTGTGCTCGACCAGCTCGGGGTCACCCCCCTCGGCCAGGAAGGTCGCCAGCTTGCGCCGTGACGGCATGTGGTCCTTGGGGCCCAGCACCATGCCGACGCGCTCGTGGCCCAGCGCCCGGAGGTGGCCCAGCGCCATCTCGGCGGCCACCACGTCATCGCACGACACCTGCGGGAACTCCAGGCGCTCCACTGCGGCGTTGACCAGCACCGCCGGCAGCTTGCGCTCGTGCAGCAGCTCGTAGTGCCCGTGCGCGGCGTCCGCCTGGGCGTACAGGCCGCCGGCGAACACCACGCCGCTGACCTGCTGCTGCAGCAGCAGGTCCACGTAGTCGGCCTCGGACACGCCGCCGACGGTCCTGGTGCAGAGCACGGAGGTGAACCCCTGCTGGGCCAGGGCGCCGCCGACCACCTCGGCGAAGGCGGGGAAGATCGGGTTCTGCAGCTCGGGCAGCACCAGGCCGACCAGGCGGGCACGGTCGCCGCGCAACTGGGTGGGGCGCTCGTAGCCGAGCACGTCGAGCGCCGTCAGCACGGCCTCACGGGTGGCGTCGGACACCCCTGGCTTGGCGTTGAGCACGCGGCTCACGGTCGCCTCGCTCACCCCGACCTTCTTGGCCACGTCTGCGAGTCGTCGCGTCATGCGCAAACTATACGACAGAATGCGCAAACGCTTGCAACCGCTTACGTTGATTCGACAGCAGGCGTTGCGCGGGGCGGGAGATGTACGGCATGGTCCTTGACCAGGACCGAAGACGACCGAATGGCCGCAGCTGTCAGTCAATTACTTGCGCAATATCGTCCAAATATTGCTGAGTTCTGCTGGACATCTTATGGTGCGCCCAACCGCACTTCTTCGAAGGGCAACCCCCCCATGAGAGCACTCTTAGCCGCCCTCACCTTGGTCATCTCCGTCCTCGCCGCCCCCGCCGCGGCCGACAGCAACCTCGCGGCGGGCCGGACCGCCATCGCCAGCGGCCACGCCGACGTCTACCGGGCCGCCAACGTCACCGACGGCGACCAGGCCACCTACTGGGAGTCTCCGAACAACGCCTTCCCCCAATGGGTCCAGGTGGACCTGGGCGCCACCGCCACCATCGACGGCCTCACCCTCAGACTGCCCACCGGCTGGCCCGGCAGGACGCAGACACTGAGCGTCGAGGGCAGCACCGACGGCACGGCCTTCACCACGATCAAGCCCTCGGCCACCTACACCTTCGCCCCCACCGCCACGATCGCCGTGAGCGCGAGCGCCCGCTACGTCCGCCTGCGGTTCACCGCCAACACCGGCTGGCCCGCCGGCCAGCTCTCGGAGTTCGAGGTGTACGGCGACAGCGGCACGAATCCGGAACCGGGGGCGAACCTGGCGATCGGCAAGCAGATCGACGCCTCCTCCCACACCCACACCTACGTGGCGGCCCAGGCCAACGACAACGACCTGGACACCTACTGGGAAGGCGCCGCCTACCCGAACACGCTGACCGTGCGACTCGGCGCCAACGCCGACCTCACCTCGGTGGTACTCAAGCTGAACCCGGCCCCCGCCTGGGCCAGGCGCACGCAGACCGTCCAGGTGCTCGGCCGCGACCAGGGCGACAGCGACTTCACCACCCTCGTCCCGCAGGCCACGTACACCTTCGACCCCGCCTCCGGGAACACCGTGACCATCCCGGTCACCGCCACGGCCGCCGACGTGCGGCTGCGAATCACCGCCAACTCCGGCGCGCCGGGCGGGCAGGTGGCCGAGTTCCAGGTCTTCGGCGCCCCGGCGGACAACCCGGACCTGACCGTCACCGGGCTGGCCTCGACCCCGGCCGCACCCACCGAGACCGACGAGATCGAGCTGTCGGCCACGGTCAGGAACACCGGCACCGCCGCCTCGGCCGCCACCTCCGTCGCCTTCTACCTGGGCGACGACCAGGCCGGCAGCGCGGACGTCGGCGCACTGGCCCCCGGCGCCTCGGCCACCGTCTCCGCCGACGTCGGCACGCGGGACGCCGCCGCCTACGCGGTCAGCGCCAAGGTGGACGAGGACGAGGAGATCTTCGAGCAGGACGAGACCAACAACACCGCCTCCGGCACCCTGAGCGTACGGCCCGTCGACACCGCCGACCTGGTCGCCGCCCCCGTGGCCTGGACCCCGAGCAACCCCGCCCGGGGCGACACCGTGACCTTCTCCGTGGCCGTCAGGAACCAGGGCACGCGGGCCAGCAGCGGCGGCTCCCACGGCATCACGCTCACCGTGACGAACCAGTCCGGCGACGTCGTGCGGACCCTCACCGGCGCCACCGGCGGCGTGCTCGCCACCGGCGCCACCAGCGCACCGGTCGATCTCGGCACCTGGACCGCCGCCGACGGCCGGCACACGGTCAAGGTGGTGCTCGCCGCCGACCCTGAGGAACTGCCGGTCAAACGGGACAACAACACCAGCACGCAGCCGCTCTTCGTCGGCCGCGGCGCGAGCATGCCGTACGACATGTACGAGGCCGAGGACGCCACGGTCGGCGGCGGCGCCACCCGCCTCGGCCCGAACCGGACCGTCGGCGACCTGGCGGGCGAGGCGTCCGGACGCCGTGCGGTGACGCTCGGCGGCACCGGCTCCTACGTCGAGTTCACCACCCGCGCCAGCACGAACACGCTGGTCACCAGATTCTCCATCCCGGACGCGCCGGGCGGCGGCGGCATCGACTCCACCCTGAACGTCTACGTCGACGGCGTCTTCCACAAGGCCATACCCCTGACCTCGCGCCACGCCTGGCTGTACGGCCCGGAGGCGGAGCCGAACAACGATCCCTCCTCCGGCCCGCCCCGGGCCATCTACGACGAGGCCAACATCATGCTGAACGCCACCGTCCCGGCGGGCAGCAGGATCAAGTTGCAGAAGGACGCGGCCAACACCTCCACCTACACCATCGACTTCGTCAACTTCGAGCAGGTCGCGCCGCTGGCCAACCCGGACCCGGCACGCTATGCCGTACCGGACGGATTCACCCACCAGGACGTACAGGAGGCGCTCGACCGTGCGCGCCAGGACAGCGCGCTCACCGGCGTCTACCTGCCCCCGGGCGACTATCAGACGGCGAACAAGTTCCAGGTGTACGGCAAGGCCGTCAGGATCGTCGGGGCCGGCCCGTGGTACACCCGCTTCCGCGCGCCCGCCGGGCAGGCCAACACCGACGTGGGGTTCCGTACCGAGGCGTCGGCCAACGGCTCTACCTATGCGAGCTTCGCCTACTTCGGCAACTACACCTCGCGCATCAACGGGCCGGGCAAGGTCTTCGACTTCAGCAACGTGTCGGACATCACGATCGACGACCTGTGGGTGGAGCACCAGGTCTGCATGTACTGGGGCACCAACACCGACGACATGGTCATCAAGAACTCGCGGATCCGGAACGTGTTCGCCGACGGGCTCAACATGACCAACGGCAGCACCGGCAACCTGGTCTCCGACATCGAGACCAGATCGACCGGCGACGACAGCTTCGCGCTGTTCTCCGCCATCGACAACAACCAGGGCGAGCAGCACGGCAACGTCTACGAGAACCTCACCTCGCTGCTCACCTGGCGAGCCGCGGGCGTGGCCGTCTACGGCGGCTACGACAACGTCTTCAGGAACATCTACGTAGCCGACACGCTGGTCTACTCCGGCATCACGATCAGCTCGCTGGACTTCGGGATCCCGATGCACGGCTTCGGCGCCGACCCGCCCACCCGGTTCGAGAACATCTCCCTCGTCAGGGCCGGCGGGCACTTCTGGGGGGCGCAGACCTTCCCGGCGCTGTGGGTGTTCTCGGCGTCGAAGGTGTTCCAGGGCATCCGGGTCAGCGACCTGGACATCGTGGACCCGACGTACTCGGGGATCATGTTCCAGACGGGATACGACACCGGCGGCCGGCCGCTGAACCCGGTGACGGACACCGTCTTCGACAACGTCTCCATCAGCGGGGCGCGCAAGAGCGGCGACGCCTTCGACGCCAAGTCCGGCTTCGGCATCTGGGTCAACGAGATGCCCGAGACCGGCCAGGGCCCGGCGGTCGGCTCGGCCACCTTCACCGGCCTGCGGTTCAGCGGCAACGCGCAGGACATCAGGAACACCACCTCGACCTTCACGCTCGACATCGACTAGAGCTCGCCTGAAACGCGACTAGAGCTCGGCCCTGGTGGGCAGCCCCTGCCAGTCACTCGCGCTGGTCACCGCGGCGGCGCTCAGCAGCGTCCCGCGGTGCAGGCGCTCGGGCGGGGTCAGCCCGTCCAGGGCCGCGCTGATGTACCCGGCCACGAACGCCTCCGCCGAACCGGAGGTGTCCACCACCGGCACCTGCGGGCCCGGCGCGTCGTAGCGCATGCGGTCCGACCGTACGCTCGCGCCCTTCGCGCCGCGGTCCACCACGACCTCGCGCTCGGGCGTGAGCGCGGGCTTGACCAGGTCCAGCTCGTCCTGGTGGACGAAGAGCAGGTGGGAGTCGCAGGCCAGCTCGGTCAGCGCCTCCTCGGCCTCGCGGACCGATTCCCACAGCTCGGGCCGGTAGTCGACGGCGAAGGAGATCATCACCTCGGCGTTCCTGGCCGCGCTCACCGCCGACCGCACCGCCTCCAGCGGGTCCCGGCCGAGCGCCGCCGTGACGCCGGAGACATGCAGCATCTTCGACGCCCCGATCCGGTCGATCGGCACGTTCCCGGGAGTCAGCGCCGACCCGGCCGAGCCGGCGCGGAAATGGGTGGTGCGCGGGTCCAGACCCACCCGCGTGTCACGCAACACCAGGCCGGTACGACCACCCTGCGTCACCCGCATGTCGGCCACGTCGACGCCCTCGCCCCGCAGCACGGTCAGCACCCGCGCGCCCAGCTCGTCGGCCCCTACTTTGCCCAGGTAGGCACAGGTATGGCCGAGTCTGGCCAGGGCGACGGCGAGGGTGAATTCGGGGCCGCAGACGTCGAGTCTGGCCTCATGTTCGTGCCGGACACGGCCGCTGGACACGACCCCGAGCGCCTCGCCCAGGGTGTAGACGTCGATCATGGACACAGACTGTAGTCGGTCAAGGTCACATCAAAATTTTTTTGCGGCGACAGTGCAGGTAACGGCCGTGATCCAATCTTTCCCACAACTTTAGACAACCTTTTCCCCATACTGTGGCTCTAAGCAGTAAAGGGTTCGGCCATCCCGGGCCGACTCCAAAGCGATACGGGGAGAGGAATCAGCACCCTCATGCGTAAGCTCGCTGTAGGAATCATCTCCGCCCTGGCCGGCGGAACAATGTTGATGTCCGGTGGCGTCGCCACCGCCAGCACCACCACCACGGCCGACCCTGAGGTCGAGATCGTCGACATCTCGCCGAACCCGGTCGAGGTCGAGTGGCGCGGTGAGACGACCGCCAACTTCAAGGTCAACGCGACCTCGGACGTCGAGAAGGTCGAGCTCACCGTCTCACCGGCCACCCGCAACGCGCGGACCATGGCGGCCAAGGAAGTCAAGCCGCTGGAGGACTGGCGCTTCTCGGTGCCGTTCAACTACCGCGACTACGAGGGCAAGTGGCGGGCCACCGCCGTCGCCTTCGACAAGGACGGCAAGCGGGTCGCCGAGGACTCGTCGTTCTTCTCCGTGGACGTCCAGAAGCGCAGGTCCAAGGACGACACGCGGATCATCGGCTTCGAGGCGTCGCCGTCCAAGACCTTCAAGGGCCGGACGGTCCGCTTCTCCGGCCGCCTCCTGGTCGAGGACGGCAGGCGCTGGGACACCCTGAGCCACGCCAACGTCTCCATCTACTACCGGGCCAACGGCTCCAGTGGCTGGAAGTGGGTCGACTCCGACAGGACCGACCGTCGTGGCAAGTTCTACGCCCAGACCCGCGCGTGGAAGAGCGGCAGCTACAAGGCCGTGTACAAGGGCAGCTGGCGGACGGACGACACGTCCAGCCGCAGCGACTACGTGCGCGTCTACAGCTGGCGCCGCTAGTCAACCCTGAGTGAGGGCCCGGCCGTCGGCCGGGCCTTCGCCGTCTCCGGAGGCAACTCCGGAGGGTTCTCCAGAGGCTTCTCCGTGAGAGGCGGCGTCCCGGGGGTAGCGTCCGCACCATGGGTGACGACGTGCTGCACGAACTCGACCGGTTCGACCCGTTCGACATCTTCGACGCCGAGGCGGCCAGGCTCGACCGCTTCTTCGCCGGCCTCGACGCCGACGGCTGGCAGCGTCCTTCCCGGGCCGCCGGCTGGTCGGTCCGCGACGTGCTCGGCCACCTGGCGGGCGAGGAGCTCTACAACCAGGCCTGCCTCGACGGCACCCTGCCGGACCTGTTCTCCCTGATGGAGCGGGAGGGCATCAGCGGCTACAACGACTTCAACGAGTGGTGCGTACGGCAGCGTCGCGACGTGCCGGTCGAGGAGGTCCTGCGGGAGTGGCGCGCCAAGAACGGCGACACCCGCCGCCGCATGCGCGAGCTCGGCCCGGACGCGTCGCTGGAGACCATGGCCGGCCCCTACCCGGTGGGCAGGCAGGCCTTTCACTACGACTCCGAGTACGCCACCCACGCCGACGACGTGGGCGCTCCCGTCTCCGACGAAGAGGCTGAGGACCGTACGCGCTGGCGGACCGCGATCGGGCGGTTCGCGCTGGCCGAGAGCGAGTCCAAGGCGCAGGTGGAGCAGACCGCCGAGCAGATCTGGGTGTCGGCCGGCGGGGTGAGCGCGTCGCTGTCGCCGCCGGAGTTCGTCGAGGCGACGGTGGGCCGCCTGCCCGAAGGCCACCCGCTGGATCCGCGGCTCGTCTCGGCCCTGCGCTGTCTGGCCTGACTCATGATGTGGCTACGCAACCGCGCGGGCACCGAGCCCACGACCGCACGCAGCCCCGTGTGCGTCCGCAGGATCCTGTCCCTGGCAGCGCTCGTGCTCGCCACCGTGGCGGCCGTCTTCTTCGTCTCGCGGGCGCTGAGCACCGGCGAGGAGGTCTGGGTCTGGGAGGCGGCGATCGCGGCCGCTGTGGCCGTCATCGCGGCCGTCGACCTGCTGGTGCTCAGGCACCGCCGCTCACGCCGTCGCGACGGCCAGCACCAGCAGTAGGAAGGTCAGCACCACGACCACCACGATGAGCCACACGCGACCGGGCTGTCGACCGGACTGGCGACCGGACAGCCGGCCGGGCTGCCGGCCGCGCGAGTGGCCGCGCGGCCGCTCGGGATCGGCTCGCGGGGCGGGCTCGTCGCCGGGGATCGGGATCGCGTCCCTGGCCCGGGGCAGCTCGTCGGCCCGGGGCACCTCGTCGTCCTTGCGCCGGGCCGGCACGCCGTCCGACTCGATCTCGTTGATCGCCGCGACCCTCTTGGCGAGCTCCGGGTCATCCTGCTCCAGAGCCTGCTCGATTTCAGCGAGGATGCGGCGCTCCTTCCCAGAGAGACTCATTGTGCGATCACCATCGCTCCCACGCCGGTAAAGCCCTTGTACCCGCTGGTAACTAGGACATGCGGCCTCTTCGGTGAGGAAAGGGAGTGAACGTCGAAGCCCCCGCCCACCGGGCTTGGACAAGCCGGGCGGAACGGGGGCTACGAGCTCTCGCGTCACATCTTGCCGTAGCGCTGCTTGAAGCGCTCGACCCTGCCGGCGGTGTCCAGCACGCGGCCACGGCCGGTGTAGAACGGGTGGCTCGCGGAGGAGACGTCGACGTCGACGACCGGGTAGGTGCGGCCGTCCTCCCACTCGACGGTCTTGTCGGTGGACACGGTGGACCGGGTCAGCATGGCGAAGCCGACGCTGGGGTCACGGAAGACGACCGGCCGGTAGGACGGGTGCAGGTTCTTCTTCATGCCCCCTCCAACTCGATGGCAACGGTTTTCATTCCCGTGCTTCGGGATCCAGTCCGAGGACCGAGCGGCCGCCGTCCACGGGCAGGGTCACGCCGCTCACGAAGGAGGCCTCGGGCGAGAGCAGGTACGCCACCGCGGCGGCGATCTCGGCCGTGGTGGCGACCCGGCCCAGTGGGTGCAGCCGGGCCATCTCCCCCTCGATCCCGGCCGCCTCCGCCCCCCGCCCGGCCAGGAACCGCTCGTAGCGCTCCGTCGCCACCGAGCCCGGCGCCACCGCGTTCACCCGGATGCCGCTCTTGCCGTACTCGACCGCCAGCGCTCTGGTCAGGGCCTCGACGGCGGCCTTGGCCGTCGAGTACGGCAGGCTGCCCGGGACCGCCCTGCGCGCCTGGTGCGAGGTGACGTTCACGATGGCGCCCGCCGTACCCGAGGCCAGGAAGCGGCGCACCGCGGTGGCGCAGCCGACGACGGCCAGGTCGAGGTTGGCCGTGATCAGCGCGCGGACCTCGGCGATCGGGGCGGAGTGGACGGAGGCATCCCCGAAGACGGCGGCGTTGTTGACCCAGCCCGAGAGCATGCCCGCCTCCTCCGCGAGGTCGGCGGCCCGGCCGGCGACGGCCTCGTCGGCAGCGTCCCCGATCACCGGGACGACCCGGGGACCGGCCCAGTCGAGTGCGCCCGGGTCGCGTTCGACGGCGACCACGGTGTCCTTCTCCCCCAAAAGCCGCTGCACGACGGCTCGCCCGATACCTCGTCCTCCACCGGTCACCACATAAGACAGGCTCATATCGGTCAGCCCTTCCCCCTGACGTGACCGCAATCACCGCATTTCCGGGCATTCCGGGAAAGTGATGGTCGCGTACCGGCGATCACTCAGCTGATCGGATACGGCATGCGGTCTCGGAGCGCTCTCGCCGGTGACTACGATCGCCGTGGGCGAACCTCGCCGGACGTCGACCGCCGAACACGTAAGGTAGCCATATGGATACCTCCCTTGAGGTCCTGCACCGAGTGTTCGGCTACGACTCGTTCCGGACCGGTCAGCAGGAGATCATCGAGCACGTCGTCTCGGGCGGCGACGCGCTCGTGCTCATGCCCACCGGCGGCGGCAAGTCGCTCTGCTACCAGATCCCCGCCCTGGTGCGGCCGGGGGTCGGGGTGGTCGTCTCGCCGCTGATCGCGCTGATGCAGGACCAGGTCGACGCGCTCACCGCGCTGGGCGTGCGCGCGGGGTTCCTCAACTCGACGCAGGACTTCGGCGAGCGGCAGCGGGTGGAGGCGGCGTTCCTGGCGGGCGAGCTCGACCTGCTCTACCTCGCGCCCGAGCGGCTGCGGGTCGAGGCCACCGTGCGGCTGCTGGCCAAGGGCGAGATCTCGCTGTTCGCGATCGACGAGGCGCACTGCGTCTCGCAGTGGGGCCACGACTTCCGCCCCGACTACCTCGCGCTGTCGGAGCTGCCCACACTCTGGCCCGAGGTGCCGCGCATCGCGCTGACCGCCACCGCCACCCCCGCCACCCACGCCGAGATCTCCGAGCGGCTCGGCCTGGAGCAGGCGCGGCACTTCGTGGCCGGCTTCGACCGCCCCAACATCCACTACCGCATCACCACCAAGAGCGAGCCCAAGCGCCAGCTCCTCGACTTCCTGCGCGCCGAGCACCCCGACGAGGCCGGCATCGTCTACTGCCTGTCGCGCTCCTCCGTCGAGAAGATCTCCGAGTTCCTCGTCGACAACGGCATCGCCGCCGTCCCCTACCACGCGGGCCTCGACGCCCGCACCCGCGCCGCCCACCAGGCCCGCTTCCTGCGCGAGGAGGGGCTGATCGTGGTGGCGACGATCGCGTTCGGGATGGGCATCGACAAGCCCGACGTACGCTTCGTCGCCCATCTCGACCTGCCCAAGTCCCTTGAGGGCTACTACCAGGAGACCGGGCGGGCCGGGCGCGACGGGCTGCCCGCCACCGCCTGGATGGCCTACGGCCTTCAGGACGTCGTGCAACACCGCCGCATGAGCCTCGAAGGCGACGACCAGCACCGCCGTCGCCAGGCGCACCACCTCGACGCGATGCTGGCGCTCTGCGAGACGGTGGCGTGCCGCCGCGTCATGCTGCTCGACTACTTCGGCCAGAGCGGCACCCAGCCGTGCGGCAACTGCGACACCTGCCAGACGCCCCCGGAGTCCTGGGACGGCACGGTGCCCGCGCAGAAGGTGCTCTCGACCGTGCTGCGGCTGGCCCGCGAGCGGCGGCAGAAGTTCGGCGTCGGCCAGATCGTCGACATCCTGCTCGGCAAGACGACCGCCAAGGTGCTCCAGCACGGCCACGACTCGCTCAGCGTGTTCGGGGTCGGCGCCGAGCTGGGCAACTCCGAGTGGCACGGGGTGGTCCGGCAGCTGCTGGCCCAGGGCCTGCTGGCGGTCGAGCCCGACTACGGCGCTCTCGTCCTCACCGACGCGAGCGCCGAGGTCCTGCGCGGCCGGCAGGAGGTGCCGCTCCGCCGCGACGCCCAGCGGCCCGCCCGTGCCGCCAGACCCGCCGGGGGCAAGGCCCGCCCCGCCGTCGACCTGCCGGCGGAGGCCGCGCCGGTGTTCGAGCGGCTGCGCTCCTGGCGGGCCGCCACCGCCAAGGAGCAGGGCGTCCCCGCCTACGTCATCTTCCACGACGCCACCCTGCGCGAGATCGCCACGCTGGCGCCGACGTCACTGTCCGCGCTGGGCACGGTCAACGGCGTGGGCGAGAACAAACTGGCCAAATACGGCGAGCAGGTGCTGGAGACCCTGGCGGGTGACGCCGCGCCGTGACCGCCGGCCGCTCGGTCAGAGTTTCATCTCCAGCTCGATCCAGTAGACGGCGTTGATGTGCTGGGCGAAGTCCGCGACGACCTCGGCGGCGTACTGCCCGCTGTTACGCGGGCCGACCTGGAGCGGGCGCCCCTGATAGTTCGCGCTGATCCGGTAGCGGCCGAGAGGGACGTCCACCAGGCCCGACCCGTCCGGGGTCCGAATCGCCCTCCGGGTGATGGTCTGTCCGGCCGACCCGTCGGCCAGCGGGCCTTCGGGGGTGAGCGTGACCTCGACGTTCTCGTCCTCCAGATAGACCTCTGGATTCTGCGGGTCGACGTTGTCCAGGTAGAACAGCACCGAGCTGCCGTAGTGGCCGAGGCCGTCGGGCCTTTCCCCGGTGAGTTTCCAGGTGAAGTTCCTGACCGCGCCGGTCGGGCCGGCGAAGGAGGTGTCGTCCTCGGGGGCGAGGTCGATCGCGTACTTCTTGCCGTTGAAGTCGATCTTCATGCTGGCCGTCACGTGGAACGTGGCCGCGACGTCGGTGTCCACCCGGTAGAAGCCGTCGGCGTCGGTCGACACGATGAGATTGCTGTTGTAGAGGAGCTGGTTGTCGGCGGCGATCTCGGCGCCCTGGATCGGCCTGCCGTCCGCCCCCACGACCCGGCCCTTCAGCACGCCGGCCTCGACCTCCAGCGTGCCTTTGTCCTGACCCGCCTCGACCTCCTGGGTGCCTTTGCCCTGCTCCGCGCTCACCTGCGTGCTGACCGGAACCGGTCCCCCTGTCGTGATCACGCAACCGCCCAGGGTCACCGTCAGCATGCCGGCCAACAACAGTCGTCTCATGCCGGCAACCTAGTTAGACGATCTTGCAGTGGACTTGCAGCGCGTTGTGGGGCGAAGGCGGTACAACCAGCCATCGGGCAGGCACGTGCCACGACCGACTGGCCCTGACTCGGCCACACCCACGGGGACTGCTGGGAACCTTCCGGGGCGGCCGGTTGTAGAAGAGGCATGGAGTTCTCATGCGGTTGACGATGGTGGTCGCGGCGCTCGTCCTGACGGCCGGCTGCACGGCGTGCGCCCAGACGACGGCGGTCACCGCCTCGCCGAACGGGCCGACCACGCCAGGCCGTCCCTCACCAGGCCAACCGACCGTAACGAGCGGTCCCCCGCCAGGTGGGCCGACTGCGGTGGGGAGCCCTGGCGGGCGGGTTACCGGTGGCGGGGCCTCGCCTGGGTCGGTCGTGGCCAGGGAGACGTGTGGTGGCACAGCGCTGCTTACCTCTGCCGGGCTTACGGAGGTGCGCGGGACTTCGCAGGGCGCGGAGTTGTGGGGGCTGCTGTTCGCCGAGGTGCCGTTCGAGCGGGGCAAGGAGGTCAAGATCGTCTGGCGGATGACGGGCGAGGGCCCGCTCAAGGCGTCGGCCTCGCTGCCCAGCGGCGAGCGGGCCAAGCTGGTCTGGCTGGAGGAGCACGGCGGGTCGAGCTGGCAGCGCCCCGGCTACGAGTGGGGCACCGGCTGGGTGTTCCCCAAGGCAGGCTGTTGGAAGGTGAAGCTGTCCAGAACCCACGGCTCGGGCCACGTCTGGCTACAGGTCGGCAAATCAGCCCGCATACCCGGCTGAGCGGTCGGCTTCCCAGCACGCCCCGCCGGCTGAGCCGTCAGGTATCGGGCTGCGGTGCCGGTGAAGGTCGGTTTCGGGCTGCGGTGCCGGTGAAGGTCAGGTTGTCAGTACGCGGTCGATGAAGGTCGTCACGTCGGCCAGGACCTCGGCCTTGTTCGTCTCGTTGAACACCTCGTGCCTGGCCTCCGGGTAGATCAGCTCGGTGAGGTCGGAGCCCCGGATCTCGTCGATGCCGATGCGGGTGCCGGTGAGGGGGACGAGGCGGTCGTCGGCGCCGTGGATCCAGAGGGTCGGCAGCGCGCCCAGGGGGCCCGCCTTGGCGATGGCCTTGATGGTGGCGTCCAGTGCCCGCAGGGTGAGGCGTTTGAAGGGGCCGTGCCAGACGAGCGGGTCGTGAGCGTAGGTCTCGCCCACCGACGGGTCGCGGGAGAGCGTGGCGGTGTCGAGCGGGGTGTCGGGGAGTTCGTCGAGCGCCAG
Organism: Nonomuraea sp. NPDC049714; assembly: GCF_044465295.1. Taxonomy (NCBI): domain Bacteria; kingdom Bacillati; phylum Actinomycetota; class Actinomycetes; order Streptosporangiales; family Streptosporangiaceae; genus Nonomuraea; species Nonomuraea sp. NPDC049714. Next base: position 390,552 of record NZ_JBITLM010000008.1, read on the forward strand.
CAGCGTGCCGACCACCTCCCATTCGCCCAGGACGGGGCCTGACAGCACCAACGCGGCGAGGGTGTCGCCGTAACGCTGGGCGTAGCGGGCGGCGATGAGGCCGCCCATCGAGTGGCCGATGACGACGACGGGCAGGTCCGGATGGTCGGCCCTGGCCCGCTCGTCCACCGTGCGGACGTCGGTCACCACGTCCTCGTAGTCCTCGATGAGCACCCGCTCGCCGTCGGACCTGCCGTGCCCGAGATGGTCCGCGCCGTAGACGGCCGCGCCATGGCGTACGAGGGTGTCGGCCACATGCTCGTAGCGGCCGATGTGCTCGCCATAGCCGTGGACCAGGATGGCGACGTAGCGCGGGTGCTCGTTCGGCCACACGCGAGCCACGATCCGCCCCCGCGTGCCGGCGAAGCCGTACTCCCGAGATTCCGCCATCCTTCGGCCCCCTGTCCGGATTTCGTGGTGAGCGTACGACGTGGCCTCCCCGCCGTCCAGGCGGCCACCCGCTCCGAGGTCCGAAAACCGCCGACTTTCCGCGTGCCGCCGGTGTTGTAAGAGGTATGACCATCAACACAGCCGACTGGACGGCCCTGGCCGGGGAATTGGACGCGCACGGGTGCGCGCTGACGCCGCCGGTGCTCACGCCGGCCGAGTGCGCGAGCGTCTCCGGCCTGTACGACGAGGCCACCCGGTTCCGATCCACGATCGACATGGAGAGGTACAGGTTCGGGCGGGGCCAGTATCGCTACTTCGCCCACCCGTTGCCGCCGCTGGTCGCGCGGCTGCGGGCGGCCTTCTACCCGAGGCTGCTGCCGATCGCCCGTGACTGGGCGGCCAGGCTCGGCAAGCCAGCGCCGTGGCCCGACAGCTTCGACGAGTGGCTGGACCTGTGCCACCGGGCCGGGCAACCGAAACCGACGCCCATCCTGCTGCGGTACGGGCCCGGCGACTGGAACGCGCTGCACCGCGACCTCTACGGGGATCTGGTGTTCCCGCTCCAGGTCGTCATCGGGCTGGACCGGCCGGGCGAGGATTACGCGGGCGGCGAGTTCCTGCTGGTCGAGCAGCGACCTCGGGCTCAGTCGCGCGGCACGGTGACCATGCTGCCGCAGGGCCACGGGCTGATCTTCACCACGCGTGACCGTCCGGTCAGATCCGCGCGCGGCTGGTCGGCCGCGCCGGTCAGGCACGGCGTCAGCACCGTACGCTCAGGCCGGCGCCACACGCTCGGCCTCGTCTTCCACGACGCCGCTTGACACCGGAGCTGGAGACACTCATGGAGCTGCTCTCCTCGACGCGGCCACGAGTAGAGGCGGTCGTGGTCGGCCTCACCCGTCCCAGCCGTGACGTCCCGCTCCTGGCCGGCCACACCCGTCCCAGCCAGGATGTCCAGGCCCCAGGCAACCACAGCCGTGGCGTCCCCGTTCCGGCCGTTCATGGGCGGAACGCCGCCGCGCAAGCGGAGGCGTCCGCCCAGACGGAGGCGTCCGCCCAAGCGGAGGCGTCCGCCCAGACGGGGGCGTTCGCCCAAGCAGAGGTGTTCGCGCAGGTCGAGGCGTTCGTGCGGGCGTGGGGAGGCACCGTGCTGGCCGTGGTGGACTGGCCGGAGGAGGCGGCGTCCTGGCTGCGGCAGGCCAGGCGGTTCGCCGCCGGGCCGCCCGACGCGTGGGTCGTCGCCGGAGCGCCCCTGGGCTGGGCCCGGATGAGCACCCGCCTGCGGCAGAGCACGGACTGGGCACCGGAGCGCACGTTCGGCTTCGCCTCCACCGCCCGCGCCGTCGCCCTGGTCCAGCCGGGAACGCTCGAAGGCATGCGCGGGGCGGACGAGGACGGCGGCGTCTGGCGGCTGGGCCGCAACCTGATCCACCGGGAGCGCTAGGCGGGTGACTGGTCCGTGACGTAGTCGAAGTCGTCGTAGGACAGCGTGCGGCGCAGGATCCGGACGATCTTGCCCGGGTCGTCGTGCGGTCCCGGCACGTAGAACGGCCTGCCCTGCCTGCCGAAGGTGATGGCCGACGGCCCTTCCCACGCGCCGAGCAGAGCGGCGGGTGCCGCGAACTCCTCGTCGGACTTGAAGCCGAGCGTGCGGGCATAGTCGGTGGAGCCGAGGACGAGGTGTCGGGCGAGCTCGATCGACGCCTCCTGATAGCCCTTGTACTCGCCGAAGAAGAACTCCCTGAACCGGCGCAGCTCCCGCTCGTCGAACACCTCGGGGCCCATGTAGTTCTTGACGCCGGTGCAGTAGACGTCGGCCAGGAAGCCGGCGACCGACAGCTTGTCCCAGCCGTGGCGCCTGGCGACCAGCACCGACACCATGCCGCCCTCGCCGGCGTCGGGCGCCTCGTCGGTCCAGCCGTGGGCGGGGTCGACGCCGAGGCCGACACTCCAGCCGACGTTGACCCAGCAACCGACCAGCTCGGGCTCGCGCTCCGGGTCGGCGCTCTCGGCCGCGATGGCGCGCACCAGCGGCGCCACGGCCGACGGCGGCACCTTGAGCGTGCGGGCGATCTCCTTCGGCGAGCGGCCCTCGGCTCTCAGCTCGCGTACGCGGTCCTTCAGTTCTGCGCTGTCCACCCGCGCAGACTATCGGTGAACCGGCCCCCACCCTCGCGGCACGCTCACCACCAGGAAAGGACCTTCAAGTGACGCGCCCTTACCCCGAAGCCTGAAGGCGGCATGAAGGGGATCGTAAGCGCGGCCCGGCATCGTGATGGTCATCAAGCCGCACCGCCTCTCCCGAAGGGCCACACCATGATCCAGACCGCCGAGTACGAGATCACCCGCGTCTTCGACGCCCCCCGCCAGCGGGTCTTCCAGGCGTGGACCGAGCCCGAGCACTTCTCCGCCTGGTTCGGGCCGCACGGCCTGACCACCCCCGTGGACCGGGTCGCCATGGACGTGCGCCCCGGCGGCAGGTGGCAGGCGACGCTCTGCGGCGAGGAGGACTTCGAGGTCACTCTGGACGGCGCGTACCGCGAGGTGGCGGCGCCGGGTCGCCTCGTCTTCACCACCGGCGACCCCGACAACCCCGGCGACGGCCCCGCCTCCGTGGCGACGGTCGAGCTGACCGAGACCGGCGGCAGGACCACGATGTGCTTCCACCAGTGGGGCGTGAACACCGACCAGGAGCACGCCGACGAGGCCAAGGTGGGCTGGCTCGAGTTCTTCGACCGCCTGAACGACCACCTCACGTCCGCGTGATCCGGACGACCCTCACAGCGCGGCGGCGTCGTCCAGTTTCACGGTGCCGCCCTGCTCGTACGCCTCGGCGAACGCCCTCTCGCCGAGGGCGTCGCGGGCAGCGCTCGTGATGCGGTCCAGGTCCTCCTGCTCCGAGGGGCCCGCGGGGGTCTGGTTGAGGTCGCGGGCGGCCGCCGCGAGGCCGAGGAGACGGGCGGCTCTGTCGTACGATCCCTCGGCCGCGAACGCGCTGGCCGCCCCTTCCACGGCGAACGCCGAGGTCCGTGGGTCGCCGATCCGCTGCGAGGCGTCGAGCGCCTCCCGGTGCAGCTCCAGGGCCGCCGCCGGGTCGCCGCGGCGCTCGGTGAGCAGGCCCAGCTCGACGAGGGTGCTCGGCACGTGCAGGGCGGGCTCGACGCCGGGGCCGCGCGGCACCCCGTCGAGCAGATGGCGCAGGTGCTTGTCCGCCAGCTCCAGCTCGCCCGCCCGGCGGGCCGAGAAGGCGACGCCCATCTCGCACATGATCTGATCTTCCCGGTAGCCCTGGTCGACGGACAGCCGCAGCGCGCTGCCGCACAGCTCCAGGGCCTGGTCGTAGTCGCCGGCCTGCATGGCGACCCAGCCCAGCCAGAACGTGCGCCGGGCGGCGTCCGCCCAGAGGCCGAGCTCCTGCGCCATGCGCAGGCCCTGCGCGAACAGCTCCTTGGCGCGGTCGAGGTCGCCGACCGTCTCGGCCAGTCCGGCCAGCCACTCGGTGGCCTGCAGCAGGCCCCAGCGGTCGCCCAGCTCCCTGAACAGCCGGGCGCTCTCCTCGCAGACGCGCTCCAGGGCGGCCAGGTCGCGGCGGGTGAAGTGGTCCTTGGCCTGCAGGCTGAGCGCGGCGGCGATGCCCCACCGGTCGCCGGTGGCCCGGAAGGTGACCAGCGCCCTGTCCAGCAGCTCCAGGCACAGCGGTAGGTCATGCACGCTCATCGCGAGGAACAGCACCGCCCTGGCCCGCCGGCCGGGGTCGGCGATCCGGTCCGGCAGCGGCTCCCAGTCGGCCTGCTCCCCCAGCAGCAGCGCGAACCCGGCGTTCCACGCGGCTGCCCTCGCCCTGACATCGCCGCCGTCCCCGTCCCCGTCCCCGTCCCCGGCGTGCCCCGCCTCACGTCGCTCACCGGCGTCGCCTGCGGCGGTCAGCGCGGCTTCCAGCGCCCGTCTCGCCTCGGCCAGGCGGCCGCGGAGGAACCAGTGCCACGCCATCGCGTTCACCAGTCGCAGCGCCAGGTCGGCCGCTCCCTGGTCCACGGCGGTGTTCACGGCGGTGTTCACGGCGGTGTCCAGGGCGGCCCGGAGGTTCGCGGACTCGGCGTCCAGCCGTCGCAGCCACTCCCGCTGCTCGTGGCCGTACAGGTGGGGCTCGGCCTCCTCGGCGAGGCCGGTGTAGTAGGCGGCGTGCGCGAGCCGTACGGCGTCGAGCTCGCCGGCGTCGGCGAGCTTGGTCACGCAGTAGTCCGCCACCGATTCCAGCAGCCGGTAGCGGACGCCCGCCGCGGCGTCGACCACGACCACGAGCGACCGATCGACCAGCCGGGCCAGCACATCGAGAACGTCCGGCCCGGCGACCCCGGAGCCGGAGCCGCAGACGGTCTCGGCCGCCTCCAGGGTGCAGCCGTCGGAGTGCACCGCCAGGCGCCGGAGGACCACGCGTTCCGGCTCCGTCAGCAGTTCCCAGCTCCAGTCGATCACCGCCATGAGCGTCTGCTGCCGCTGCGGCGCGCCACGCTGCCCCGAGGCCAGCAGCCGGAACCGGTCGTCGAGCCGGGCCACCACGCCCTGCACGCCGAGCACCCGTACGCGGGTCGCCGCCAGCTCCAGCGCCAGCGGGATGCCGTCGAGCCGCCTGCACAGCTGCGCGATGGCCGGGGCGTTGGCCGCGTCGAGCGCGAACCCGCGTGCCGAGGCGGCGGCCCGCGTCACGAACAACCGCACGGCGTCCGAGCCGGCCATGATCGCCAGGTCGGTGCTGCCGGGGACACCGAGCGGCGGCACCGCCCACAACGTCTCGCCGTCGATCGACAGCGGCTCCCTGCTCGTCGCCAGGATCCGCAGCTCCGGGGCGGCCCGTAGCAGCAGCTCGGAAAGCTGCGCGGCCTGCTCGACCACATGCTCGCAGTTGTCCAGCACCAACAGCATGTGCCTGGCGCGCAGCGCGTCGGCCAGCAGGTCGGTGGACAAGGCCGCGCCGGTGTCCTGCCTGATCTGCAACGCCGCCATGACGACCTCGGCCAGCGACGTCGTGCGCCGGTCGACGGGGGCCAGCTCCACCAGCCACGCGCCGTCGGGGAAGTCGTCCACCAGGCGGCTCGCGAGCTCCAGGGCGAGCCGGGTCTTGCCCACGCCGCCGGTGCCGGTGAGCGTGACCAGCCGCTCGGACTGGACGAGGGAGCGTACCTCCGCCAGGGCCTCACCCCGTCCGATGAGCTTGCTGAGCGAGGCGGGCAGGTTGGTCGCGGGGCGTTCGGCGGGCAGGCTCAGCGCCGGGTCCTGGCCGAGTATCGCCTGGTGCAGCGCCACCAGCTCGGGTCCTGGGTCCAGGCCGAGCTCCTCGGCCAGCCGGTCGCGCAGCTCCGCGTAGGCGGCGAGCGCCTCGCTCTGCCGTCCCGCCCGGTACAGGGCGCGCAGGTGCGCGGCGCGCAGCCGCTCCCTGAGGGGGTGCCGGGCCACCAGATCGCCCAGTTCGCCCACCAGCAGGCCGTGCTCGCCGAGCTCCAGCCGCGCCTCGGCCTGCAGCTCCAGGGCGGTCAGCCGCTGCTCCTCCAGCCGGAGGATCGCGCCCCGGGTGTGCTCCTCGTCGGCGAAGTCGGCGTACGCGGGCCCCCGCCACAGCGCGAGCGCGTCGGCGAGCAGCCCCGCCCGGGTGCCGGGGCCGCCGGCCGCCTCGGCGCGCGCGAGCAGCTCGGCGAAGCGGGTGGCGTCGACCTCGGCGGCCCGGAGCAGGTAGCCGGGGGGCTTGGAGACGACCAGGTTCTTGCCGCCCGGCTCGGCGTCCTCCAGCGCCTTGCGGAGCTGGGAGACGCGGACCTGGAGCGCGCCGGTGGGGTTGCCGGGCGGGTCGTCGCCCCACAGGTCGTCGATCAGCCGGTCGGCGGAGACGGGATGGCCGTCGTGCACCAGGAGGTCGGCGAGGAGCGCGCGCACCTTCGTACCGGGGATCGTGACGGCCTCATCGGCGTCCGTCCACACGGCCAGCGGCCCAAGCACCCCAAAACGCATACTCGTACCCTATGGGCGAGTGCGGGGCGTAAGCGGCTCTCTGGCCCCTAGGGGTGGGCGTCCGGTGGGGCTTTTCTCGCGGAGCCTCGGTAGAGGTCCGGGTCGTAGCGGCGTTCGCTGGAGGCCAGTTTGGCCTCCGCAGCCTCGATGAGGTCCACGCCGAGGACGTCCGCCAGCCGTACCAGATAGTTGGTCACGTCGCCGAGCTCGGCGGCGATCCTGGCGAGCGTCTGCGGGTCGGGGGCGCGGGACTCCTCGGCGGTGAGCCACTGGAACTCCGCCACCAGCTCCCCGACCTCGCCCGCGAGCGCCATCGCGAGATTCTTGGGCGTGTGGAACCTCTCCCACTCCCGGACCTCGGCGAACTCCTGCAACCGTGCGGCGAGCCGCTCCAACTCCGTCACGGAAGACGACACTACCCACACGACTCGCTCACAGGTCCGCGTCGTGGACGAGGATGGCGGCCTGGACGCGGTTGGTCAGGCCGAGCTTGGCCAGCACGCGGCTCAGGTGCGCCTTCACCGTCGCCTCCGAGAGTCGTAGCTCGCGGGCGATCTCGGCGTTGGACAGGCCGCGGGCCACGGCCCTGATCACGTCCTCCTCCCTGCCGGTGAGGGAGGCGAGCCGGTCGCGTGCCGCCTCGGCCCGGGAGGGCGCGCGACCGACGAAGGCGTCGATGATCCGCTTGGTCACCGCGGGCGAGAGCATCGCCTGGCCCGCCGCGACCGTGCGCACGGCGGTGGCGAGGTCGCGCGGCGGGGTGTCCTTGAGCAGGAAGCCCACCGCGCCGAGCCGGAGCGCCTCGTGAACGTACTCGTCGAGGTCGAAGGTGGTCAGCATGACCAGCTTGGGCGGGTCCGGCGCGGCGAGGATGCGGGCGGCGGCCGTCAGCCCGTCGGTGCCGGGCATCCGTACGTCCATGAGGACGACGTGCGGTTTGAGCCGGAGGACGGCCGTGGCGGCCTCGGCTCCGTCGCGGGCCTCGCCGACGACCACGATGTCATCGGATGCCTCCAATATCATCCTAAGTCCGGATCTGACCAGGGCCTCGTCGTCGACCACGAGCACCCGGATCACGCGGCGGCCTCCGCCGGGATGGTGGCGAGCACGCCGAACCCGCCGTCCGCACGCGGCCCCGCCTGAAGCGTGCCGCCCAGCAGCTCCACCCGCTCACGCAGCCCCGCCAGCCCCCACCCGGAGCCGGGCAACGCCCCGGCGGCGGCCGGCGCCCCGCCCCCGGCAGACGGACCGGCGCCGCCCCGCCGTGACACGTCAGCGCCGGGAGCCGGCAGGTCAGCGCCGCGCGGCGGCAGGTCGGCGCCTCGCGGCGGCAGGTTGTGGATCTCCACCTGGAGCTCACCCGCCAGGAAGCGGAGGTGGACGTCGGTGCGGGCGTCGGCGGCGTGCTTGTGGACGTTGGTGAGCGCCTCCTGTACGACGCGGTAGGCGGTCCGCTCCACCGTCGCGCCGAGCGGGCGGGCCTGGCCGTGGTCGTGCCGGACGACGGAGATCCCGAGCGAGCGGGTCTGGTCGAGCAGCCGGTCGAGGTGGCCGAGCGTGGGCTGCGGGCTCAGCGGCACGGGCTGGTGCGGGGAGCGGAGCACGCCGAGGATCTCGCGCAAGTTGGTCAGGGCCTCTCTGCCGATGTCGCCGATCATGGCCGCGGTGCCGGCCGCCTCCTCGTCGCCGGATCTCACTTCGAGGGCGCCGGCGTGCAGGACCATGAGGGAGACCCGGTGCGCGACGACGTCGTGCATCTCCCTGGCTATCCGGGCCCGCTCCTGGGTGCGGGCCTGCTCGGCGCGCATCACCTGCTCGCGCTCCAGGCGGTCGGCGCGCTCCCTGGCCGCCGCGAGCACCTCGCGTTTGGTACGGATCCAGAGCCCGAACACCAGCGGCAGACCCACCGTGCCCGCCGCCATGAGGGTGGCGTTGGCCGGCGTGGCGGTCACCGTCTCCCGGATCCCGCCGGTCAGCCGGCCCACCACCACCGACGCCGCCATGGTGAGCGCCGCCACGACCAGGTAGGCGACCAGGTCCCGGGTCCTGCGCCAGGACGTACCGACGTAGTAGGAGGCGACGACGAGCGGCGGCCACATCACCAGCGACGGGTAGACGACGGCGGCGACGAGGGTGAGCGGCCACCACGAACGCCCGGCGTGCCAGGCGGCCAGGCCGGCCGCCGCCGCGGCGGCGGGCACGAGCGCGGCCGGAGGGGCGGGCGTGAAGCCCTGGCCTCCGGCGACCGCCATCAGGCAGGTCACGAACACCAGCGCGCCGAGCGCCGCCGGCACACTGCTCCGCATCCGTTCCCTCCACCGCACGACGTCAGGGTACGGCGCGGCGGGCGTGCCCGGCCTGGGCCGATCGGCTACGGGGAGGGGCGACGAAAGGAGTATGTTGCCGGAGGTCGAAGGAGGTGGTCGTCATCGAGCGCACGGTGATCGACGGGCGGATCGCGGACGGGGCCGAGGTGGCTCTCGCCCTCAAGGCGCGTTACGGGCATTTCACGGCGATGCAACTGCGGGGCGGCCGGGTGCGGGGGCTGGGCCGCCATCTCGACCGGCTCGGCTCGGCCACGCGGGAGCTGTTCGGCCAGGAGCTCGACCGGGATCTCGTCGTGGACTCGATCAGGGCGCTGGAGGTCGTGGACGCCGGCGTGCGGGTGTACGTGTGCGAGGCGGACGGGCTGCGCGTGCTGGTGGGCTCCGGTGAGCCGGTGCGTCTGGCGGCCACGCCGAAGGGGCTGCGGTCGGTGCGCTACCAGCGCTTCCTGCCGCACATCAAGCACACCGGCGGCTTCCCCCAGGCCTATCTGCGGGCCCAGGTGCGGGCGGAGGGCTTCGACGAGGCGCTGCTCACCGGGGACGACGGGGTGATCTCCGAAGGGGCGATCACAAACCTGGGCTGTTTCGACGGCGAGCGGGTGATCTGGCCGGACGCGCCGATGCTGCGCGGCATCACGATGCAGCTCATGGAGGCCGAGCTGGGCCGGGCCGGGGTGCCGTGCGAGCACCGGGTGCTGCGGACGGGCGACCTGCCGGCGTTCGGCGCGGTGTTCCTGACGAACTCGTGGGGCGTGATGGCCGTGGACCGGGTGGACGACGTCGCGCTGAAGGTGGACGAAGGGCTCATGGCCCGGCTGACGGACCTCTACGACGCGACGCCCTGGGACGCCATCTGAGGTGACGCCTCGGCTGGGATGGCCCGGCCGGGGTCGAGCCGGTTGAGCAGGAAGGCCAGCGTCGCGCCGTACACCACGTGGCCGGCGGCCATCACGCCCTGCCGGCCGGGGTCGTCGCGCTCCAGGGGCGGCAGCGCGCTCAGCCGGGGCGCCCAGCCCGCGTAGCTGACGACCCAGATCAGCAACGCGTAACCGACGCCGAGCGGCATCCGGCCGCGCCGCCTCCTGCACAGCAGGCCGAAGGCGGCGCCCGAGGCGGCGCCGAAGGCGAGGTGCGCGACCGCGCCCAGCACGCCCTCGCCCTTCTTGCGCCGCCGCTCGCTGCCGGGCAGCAGGCCACGGACGATGTGCTTGGGCGGCTGGCCGTGCATGAGCCCCGCCTTCTCCCCCGTGACCATGACCGTGCTCATCGCCGCGGTGGCGAGCGTGCCGCTGACGGCTCCGTTGACGAGTTCGCGCATCATGCCGTGCGGCTGCCCGCCTCCCCAGGCGCGAAACGGCCGCCGGGCCGGAACCCGATGAAACTACCCTGAAACGCTCGCCCTGGAACGCTACGCGGGCAGCGCCGCGGTGCTCTCGCGGACGATGAGCTCGGTGGCGAGCTCCACGCGACGCGCCTCGGGGGTGTCGCCCCGGCGCATGGCCAGCACCGTCCGGGTGGCCAGCGCCGCCATCTCCTGTAAGGGCTGACGGACCGTGGTCAGGGGCGGCCAGGCGGACTTCGCCAGGGGCAGGTCGTCGAAGCCGACCACGCTGAGGTCCTCGGGCACCCGCAGCCCGCGCTGGCGAGCCGCCTCGAAGACGCCGAACGCCTGCAGGTCACTGCCCGCGAAGATCGCAGTGGGCGGGTCGTCGAGGGAGAGCAGCGCGTGGCCGTGGTCGTGGCCGGAGTCGACCAGGAAGGTGCCGCGGCGGATGAGCTCCGGCGAGGCGGGCACGCCGGCCGTCTCCAGGGCCGCGCGGTAGCCGTCTATCCGGGCCTGGCTGCACAGCATGTCGGCCGGACCGCTGATCATGCCGATCCGGCGGTGGCCGAGCTCCAGCAGGTGGCGGGTGGCGGCCAGGCCGCCGTTCCAGTTGGTGGCGCCGACGGAGACGACGCCCGGCGCGGGCTCACCGTCGGGGTCGACCACCACGAACGGCAGCGTACGGGCGCTGAGCTGGTCCTGGACCCCGAGCGACAGGCGGGAGGCGACGATCACCACGCCGTCCGTCCTGCGCCCGGCGAGCCGTTCGAGCCAGTCGCGGCCCGGCCCGGCGTGAGTGTGCAGAACGGAGATCACCACGCTCGCCCCGGCCTCGTGGGCGGCCATCTCGGCGCCGCGCACGATCTCCATGGCCCAGGGGGACTCCATCTCGGTGAAGACCACGTCGACGAGGCCCGCGCGGGTCTCGTCCTGGCTGATGCGCCGCTGGTATCCGTGCTTGTGCAGCAGCCGCTCGACGCGGTGCCTGGTCGCCGGAGCCACTTCGGGCCTGCCGTTGATGACCTTGGACACCGTGGGGATCGACACCCCGGCCTCTTCGGCTATCAGAGCGATCGTCACCCGCCTTTTCGCAGACATGATCCGAAGTTTAGCCGAAAGTTTCGGGATCACGATGTCAGGGGTCCATGATCCGGGTCAGGACGACTATTGACGAATATCACACCAATATTTATGCTCCGGACACGACGAAATTATCGGGGGGTTCACGAAACTTTCGCCAGCCGGGGAGGAACCCCTATGAAACGAACTTTCGCCTTGATCGCGGCCGCCGCACTCGTGGCGGGCTGCGGAGGCGGACAGGCCGCCGCACCCGAGGCCGACGCCAGCGGCGGAGCACCACAGAAGGTCACCCTGGAGTGGTGGCACCTGTCGACCGCCGATCCCCTCAAGACCGTCTACGAGACCAGGGCCAAGGAGTTCCAGGCCAAGTACCCCAACGTCACCATCAAGATGACGGTGCTGGAGAACGAGGCCTACAAGTCCAAGGTCACCACGCTCACCCAGTCCGGCAAGGCCCCCGACCTGTTCGCCACCTGGGGCGGCGGCGTGCTCAAGCAGCAGATCGACGCCGGGCTGGTCAAGGACGTCTCCGCCGACGTCGCCCCCGTCCTCGACACCTTCACCAAGGCGTCGCTCACCGCCTACCAGTTCGACGGCAAGACGTACGCCCTGCCGGTGGACATCGGCATGGTCGGCTTCTGGTACAACAAGAAGCTCTTCGAGCAGGCGGGCATCACCGAGCCGCCGGCCACCTGGTCGGCCTACCTCGACGCCGTCAAGAAGCTCAAGGCCGCCGGGATCACCCCGATCGCGCTCGCGGGCAAGGAGAAGTGGCCCGGCCACTACTACTGGGCCTACCTCGCCATGCGCATCGCCGGGCTGCCGGCGCTCCAGCAGGCCGGGGTCGACCACGACTTCACCAAGCCGGAGTTCGTCCAGGCGGGACAGCAGCTCAAGGCGCTGGTGGACCTCCAGCCGTTCCAGAAGGGCTTCCTGGGCGCCAGCTACTCCACCCCCGACGGGCAGGCCGCCACCGTCTCCAACAGCAAGGCCGCGATGGAGCTGATGGGCCAGTGGGCGCCCAACGTGCAGAACGACAACGGCAAGGGGCTCGGTGACGACCTCGGCTTCTTCCCCTTCCCCGCGGTCGAGGGCGGCAAGGGCACGATCACCGAGGCGTTCGGCGGAGGCGGCGGCATGGCCGTCGGCGCCGACGCGCCCCCCGAGGCCCTCGAACTGCTGAAGTTCCTGACCGAGACCGGCAACCACACCAAGGCCGTCGAGGCGAACGCGGTGCTGCCGGTGCTCAAGGGCGAGGAGAGCGCGGTCAAGGATCCCAACCTCAAGGTGGTGGCCGAGTCCCTGGCCGGCGCCACCGGCTTCCAGCTCTACCTCGACCAGGCGTACCCGCCGGCCGTCGGAGCGGAGGTCAACGACAGCGTGGCCGAGCTCTTCGCGGGCACCAAGACCCCCGAGCAGGTCGCGGCGGACATCACCGAAGTGGCCAAGAGCGAATGACGACCGTCACCCGTAGGCCGGAAGCGGCGACGCTTCCGGCCCACGCCCGCCCCACCCGGAAGAGGGGGCGCGGCCTACTGACGATCATCCTGTTCGTGCTGCCCGCGCTGGTGCTGTTCCTGCTGCTGGTGGTGGCCCCCATCCTGGTGGCGGTCTACGCCAGCGGCTTCAAGTGGAACGGCTTCGGCGGGCTGCCCACCGACTTCATCGGCTTCGACAACTTCACCCGGCTGCTCCAGTCCGAGATCTTCCTCACCGACCTGTGGCACCTGCTCGTCCTGGTCGTGCTCTGCGTGGTGGTCCAGCTGCCGTTCGCGCTGGGCATCGCCATGCTGCTCAACCAGCGGATCCGCGGACGCTCCATCTACCGGATGATCTTCTTCGCGCCGTACGTGCTGTCCGAGGTCATCACCGCCGTGCTGTTCTCGCTCATCCTGTCGCCCACCTCCGGGCTGGCGAACGAGATCATCGGCATCGTCGGGCTGGAGTCGGAGTGGCTGTCCGATCCCGACACCGTGCTGCTGTCGCTGTTCCTGGTGCTGACGTGGAAGTACTTCGGCTTCCACATGATGATCTACCTCGCCGGGCGGCAGAACATCCCGAACGAGCTGATCGAGGCCGCCAAGATCGACGGCGCCGCGGGCTGGAAGGTGTTCCGGTACGTCACGCTGCCGCTGCTCGGGCCGACGATCCGGATCAGCGTGTTCCTCTCGGTCATCTACACCATCCAGCTGTTCGACCTGGTCTGGATCCTCACCGAGGGCGGCCCGGCGCACGCCTCCGAGACGCTCGCGGTCACCATGTTCGACGTCGGCTTCGACCGCGCCCAGGTGGGTTACGCCAGCGCGATCAGCGTCGTGATGTTCGTGCTCAGCTTCGTCTTCGCCCTGGGATACCAGCGGTTCGTGATGCGCCGTGACCTTGAGGGCGCGACCACCGCGATGGGAGACAACCGTTGAAGCGCACCACACTCCCCCTGCACGCGATCGCCTGGGTCGTCGGCGCGTTCATCCTCGTCCCGATCGTGTACGCGCTGCTCGGCGGCTTCAAGGGCACCGACCAGCTCTCGGTCAACCCGTTCGGCCCGCCCAGCCCGTGGAACACCGGCAACTACACCGAGGTGCTCGCCGAGGGGTCGTTCTGGCGGCAGATGTGGAACAGCACGTTCATCGCCGTGCTCACCACCTTCGTCACGGTGGCGCTGTCGGCGATGGCGGCGTTCGTCTTCGCCAGGTTCGCCTTCCGGGGCAGGGAGCTGCTGTTCACCCTCTTCACCGCCGGGCTGATGTTCCCGTTCGCGGTGGCCATCCTGCCGATCTTCGTCATGCTGCGCACCCTGAACCTGCTGGACAACCCCTGGGGCGTGATCCTCGTGCAGGCCGCCTTCGGGCTGCCGCTGACGATCATCATCCTGCGCGGGTTCTTCCGCAGCATCCCGGGCGAGATCGAGGAGGCGGCCACGCTCGACGGCTGCGGCCCCTTCGCCTTCTTCTGGCGCATCCTGCTGCCGATGGCCCGCCCCGCGCTGGCCACCGTCTCGGTCCTGGCGATCGTCGGCAGCTGGAACAACTTCATGCTCCCGCTGGTGGTCTTCAGCGAAGAGCTGAGCTGGACGCTGCCGCTGGGCATCCAGCAGTTCCAGGGCCAGTACAGCTCCGACACCTCCCGAATCCTCGCCTACCTGGTGCTGGCCATGGTGCCCGCACTGGGCTTCTACGCCATCGCCGAGCGCCACCTCATCGGTGGCCTCACCGCGGGCGCTACGAAAGGATGACCATGCTGCATGTCTCCGGAGCGCGGCTCTTCGCCGGCGATCAGCCTGTACGGCTACGCGGGGTCGGGCTGGGCGGGTGGATGAACCTGGAGAACTTCATCACCGGTCATCCGGCCAACGAGTCCGCCATGCGCGCCGCCGTACGAGAAGTGCTGGGCGAGGAGCGGGCCGCGCTCTTCTTCGACCGGCTGCTCACCTCCTTCTTCACCGACCAGGACGCGGCGCTGCTGGCCGGGCTGGGGATGAACTGCGTCCGCATCCCGATCAACTACCGGCACTTCGAGTCCGACGACCGGCCCTTCGAGGTCATCGAGCAGGGCTTCCACCACCTTGACCGGGTCATCGACCTGCTCGGCGCGCGCGGCATCTACAGCGTCGTCGACCTGCACGCGCTGCCCGGCTCGCAGAACCAGCACTGGCACTCCGACAATCCCACCCACATCGCCGCCTTCTGGCAGCACCGGCACTTCCAGGACCGGGCCGTGCACCTGTGGGAGGCCATCGCCGACCACTACCGCGACCACCCCTGGGTGGCCGGCTACAACCCGGTCAACGAGCCTGGCGACCCCAGCGGCAAGGTCATCGGGCCGTTCTACGACCGTCTGGTGAAGGCGGTGCGCGCGGCCGACCCGAGGCATGTGCTCTTCCTCGACGGCAACACCTACTCCACCGATTTCTCCATTTTCCGGGAGATGTACGAGAACACCGTCTTCGTCTGCCATGACTACGCGCTGGCCGGGTTCGCCCACGGGGGCGGATATCCCGGCTTCACCCGTGGGAAGTGGTGCGACAGGAACGAGCTGGAGCGCACCTTCGACAAACGGTCGCGGTTCCAGCGGGAGACGGGCACGCCGCTGTGGGTGGGCGAGTTCGGGCCCGTCTACACCGGCCATCCGGAGCCGGACAAGGAGCGCTACCAGATCCTGCGGGACCAGCTCGACATCTACGACGCCCATGACGCCGGATGGTCGCTGTGGACGTACAAGGATGTCGGCTTGCAGGGGCTGGTGCACGCGAGCGGGCCGTACCTGGAGCGGTTCGGCGCCTTCATCGACAAGAAGCGGCGGCTGGGCGCGGACAGGTGGGGCTCCACCATGGAGGAGGCGGGCGACCGGCTCAGCCCGCTGCACACACTGGTGGAGACGGAGTTCCCCGGCTGGAACCCCTACCCGTGGGGCGCCCGCTACCAGACCGACGACCTGATCAGGCACATCCTCATCGCCCAGGCGCTGCTGCCGGAGTACGCCGAGCTGTTCCGCGGACTCGACGACAGTGAGCTGCTGGCGCTGGCGGACTCGTTCGCCCTGGAGGGGTGCGTGCGCCGGCAACCACTGCTCGACCTGCTCGCCGCCAACCTCGGCGGGGCGTCAGGGGGTCCAGGCGACTGAGACGAGGGTCGGCACGGCGCCCTGCCTGCAGGCGGCCTGGACGAGCATCGGCGAGGTCAGCGGGGCGGGCAGGTCCAGCTCCAGCGTGTTGCCGGTCGTGGACCGGGTCGGCATGGGCAGGACACCGTCCTGCACGCTCATGATCCGCACCACGGTGGGCGCCGCGGTGCACAGGGCCTCGCGGGCGGCGTGCCGCAACCGCCTGGCCTCGCCTCCGGCCCGGCGCAGGGCCCGCCGCATCAGCGCGCGGTCCCTGGCCGTGGCCGGCCTGCCGGTGCTGAGGTCGGCCCGGCTGCCGAGCCGGACGGTCAGCCGGCCGCCCGAGCCGAAGACGCCGAGCGGGACGGGGTTGACCACGAACAGGCCGCTGCGCATGGTACGGACGCCGCGCCGGTTGAGGTTGGCCAGGCCGCCGGAGCTGACCAGGGACAGCAGCTCGCAGCGGGCGGCGTCCAGCTCCTCGCCCTGCCGGGCCGCCTTCGGCTCCGGGACCTCCTCGAACGCCACGCTGTCGATGCGCAGGCCGGCCGTGCCGCCCTCCATGACCGAGCCCGCCACGGCCTCGCGCAGCTCCGGCGAGACGTCACGGCCCTCGGCGACGTCCAGGATCTCCACGCACACCAGGCCGTCCTCGGGCACCTCCTCCGGCATCAGGTCGAAGACCGCCTGGCCGCTCTTGATGCCGGGACCGCCCTTCAGCAGCACGCACTGCCGCAGCCGTCCCTGCGCCCGGACCTGGATGAGCCGCTGCGGCAGGCGGGCCGCCTGGACCCGGCCGTCCAGGTGCCAGCCGGGGAAGGAGGTCTCGTCCAGCGCCAGCGCCACCTTGACCCGCAACCACCGCTCCCTGGTCGCGACCTTGAACCCGACCAGCCCCGAACGCTCGAACCGGCCCAGGATCTGCTTGCCCCGATGGAACTGGTCGGCCACCTGCAGCGCCGCCGCCTGCCCGCCGAACACCTCGATCGGCGGCGACAGCGGCACGATGACCTCGTCGAGCTCGGTGGCGGGGCCGGTCAGGAGAGTCGTGGTCATGATGCGCCCCTCGATGCGGTGAGGGCCTCGGCGAGCCCTGCTGGATCATGGAAGTCGAACCTGCTGAGCACGGGATCACGCCGCTCCCACATGCGGCGCACCGCGCGGTGCAGCGGGTCGCCGTCCCGCTCCACGTGCCGCATGCTGACCGACAGCGCGCGCAGATACTCCTCGCCCTCGCCCAGCTCCCAGTGCGGCAGCAGCGGCGAGGACACGTCGGCGCCGCTACGCCGCAGCCACAGCCACAGCCGGGCCCGCTCGCGCTGCTCGGGCGCCAGCAGGGACTCGCCCTTGGTGTGCCTGGCGACCGCCTCGGCGAGCAGCCGCCAGTAGTCGGCCCGTGTCTCCGCCACGTGCGACAGGCCGCAGCCGCTCCACTCCGACCAGCCGGCCTGGATCACCGGGATGCCGAAGGCGGGCAGCTCGCAGGCAGCCCGGCCGCGTACCGTGACGCCCACGTCGGTCATGCTCCACAGCATGTTCTTCGACAGCGCCCGCCTGGGCATGAAGGCCAGGTGCGGGCGGCGGGCGTGGCGTTCGGCGAGGGCGGCGAAGTGGCCGGTCGAGTCGTGGCGGTCCTGCTCGGGGTGGTCGAGGAAGAGCCAGTTCACGGCGTCCTCGGCCGCCGCGAACTCGGCGGTCTCCTCGCACCATTCCGCGAAGTCGTCGAATGTCTCCCGGTTCATGCCGACGGCGTCGGAGACGGCGTGCTGGAAGACGGTGATGGTCGGGCGGTCCGGGTCGAGGCCGAGCCGGTCGCAACCGTGCCCCCGGAGCTGACGCCGCTCGGTCTCGGTCCGCAGCTCGAAGGAGTTCACGCTGCCGCCTCGCCACCAGCTCCCCCGATCGCCCTTCACCCGCCAGGCCACCAGCTCCGCGCCCGGCCTGATGAGGTCCCGGTACGGCCAGACGCACTCGTCGAAGTAGCGGGCCAGGCGACCGGTCAGCACCTCGCGGAAGCCGCCCGCGCCAGGCGTCCCGGCGACCGCGGACGTGCCGAGGTCCGCGTGAGTGCCTGGGTCCGCGTGGGGGAAGAGTGCGTACGCTCCCAGCGACCCGGTGCTCTGCGTGTGCACGACCGGTACGTCCCTGCGCATGGCCGTCTCGACCGCCAGCCCCCACTGGTCGTAGTCGACCTGGCCGGTGACGAGGGCGACGGGCGACAGCTCGGCGAACAGCCGGTCGTAGACGGCCGACAGGGCCCTGGCACGCCCGCGCCTCGCGTGGTGCCGCTCGTCCTCGGCCCCGGGCAGCCTGGGCATCCGGCTCAGCCGGAGCAGCGTCGCCCGCTCCAGCGCCTCCAGCGCCGCCGAGCCGATCCCGTCGGCAGGACTGTCCCCCTCGTCGGCGAGCCGCCGGTCCACGAGGTCGTGCACGTCGATGATCTCGGCCGCGCCGAACGCCTCGGCCAGCCGGCGCACCCGCTCGACGTCGAACCGCTCCCACAGCACCCCGCTCAGCTCCCGGTCGGTGCCGGTGAGCACGACCAGCCTCGCGGAGGTCACGTCGCAGATCGCGTTGGCGAGCAGAAGGTTGCGCACGACGAGCCGGACGTCCTGCTGCATGGCCTCGACCACCACACAGGCTCCCGGCCGGTGGTGACGTTTGCCCCAGTAGGCGCTCGCCGCGGAGAGCAGCCGCTCGAACTGCTCCCCGCCCCCGACAGAACTCATCAGATACCTCCGAGGAGACCCCCGCCTTCAGGCGGGAGAGGAATCGAACCCCTGCGAAGCGGGGCAGGGGCAGGAGATTCGCCGCCAGGCGGAATCGCCGTGTCCGAAAGTGGAGCCGCACCTGCGGGGCGGTCCACGACCGGGACGCGAACGCGGCCAGGAACGTGCTCGCCGCCGGGCCGGCGGAGAGCTGAAACGCCTGTGGAGCTGGTGTAAGACCTCAAGGAGAGTCCTCTCGGGCGGGCAATCGGCGGTGCGGCGGGAACCCTCACGGGCGACCGTGGGAATCCCCCTCGTTCACGAGGGCGAGGATGTCGAATGCCCTCCCGCATTCGCGGCAGCCGCGTAGACGTTTCCAGACCGGACGCGGGACCGGCTCGCGCAACACGCGATCCTTTGCCGTAGCCGCACACGGCCATGACGCTCAGGGGGGCCGGCCAGGGCCGGTGGGGGTCGTCCCACCGGTGTCACCAGTGGGTGCTCCCCCACCCACCGATGGGGTCACCTGTCCCGCATCCGTGTTCGGCGCGCGGGGGCGTCACCGGCTGGGAAGGTGTGGGTGTTGTCGCGGGGGTTCTGGTCCAGGTAGGTGGACGCCACCGAGACGGTGATCTTCCGGTGGGTGGCGGTGCGGCCCTTGACCGGGATGGTCACCCGGGCCGGGCTGCCCGGACGGACGACCGCGAGCGTGCAGGTCACCCGCCGCCGCACCGCCGCGCACGACGACCCCGAGGCCAGGCTCAGCCCGGGGGGCAGCCGGAAGGTGACGGGGACCTGGGCCGCCGCCATCAGCCCGCGCATCCGCACCGTGGCGGTGACGCGCCTGGCCGACCGGGTGCCCTTCACCGTGCCCTTCACCCTGCCCTTCACCGAGAGCGCGTCGTACACCCCGCCCGGATCCGCCTGCCGCGCCAGCGCTCCGTAGCCGTCGGGCCCGAGCGGGTTGGCGACCGCGTACCCGTCTCCCGGCACGCCGCCCGCCCCCGACGACAGCACCCCGACCAGCAGGCCGGTGCTCCGGTCGAGCCACGGCCCGCCGCTGTTGCCGCCGAACAGGTGACAGTTGACGGTGTGCAACCGCCCGGACGTCCCTGTCGGCCGTACGTAGCCGGGCGCGACGGTCGTCCGCCCCAGGCACCAGAGCTGGCGGGAGCCGTCGTAGGGAGGGTCGCTGGGGTAGCCCAGGCTCACGACGGTGTAGTCGCCGGCCTGGTTGCGCATCGGGGTGAAGGCGCCGACGGTGTCCTGCAGGGTGGCGCTCCCCCGCTTGCCGACCTCGACCAGCGCGATGTCGTACACCGAGTCCCAGTCCCACTGCCCCTCGCCGGTGAAGGCGTGCGGCTTCCAGACGCGCCGCGCCCCCCACACGCCGTACGGCGCGCCCTGGCCGTGTCCGTCGTACGCGGGCACGAACGCGATGTTCGACGACCAGGTGCCCTGGCCGGTCCGCCGTGAGACGCCGTACACGCAGTGCGCGGCCGTCGCCACCAGCATCCGGCCGGCGGAGCGCACCACCGCCCCGCTGCACGACTTGCGTCCGCCGTCGGCGTCGAGGAGGAACAACCGCCCGGTGGCCCGGCTCGCCGCCGCCCCGCCGTACGGCCTGGGCACGCTCGCGTACCCGTTGACGTCACTCCCCGGCGTCAGCCGGATCCCCTCCGGCACCCCCCGTTCCGCCCCACCGCGCATCCAGCCGGGCCTGTCCAGCGGTGTCGCGAGCTCTGGTAGTTCGGCCGCGCCGGCGTTGGACTGCTTACTGGTGGTCCAGTAGTCCACCGCCCGGCGCGGATCCATCACCGGCGAGGCGTCCACCTGCGGTCCGTCCTCCGTGCGGGCCCCGGCCGGGCCGGGCAGCGTCAAGGCGGTGCCCGCGACGGCGAGCGCCAGCAGGATCCTTCGGCGTGACATCGATCCCCCATCCCTTCCGGCAGCACACTAGGTCACATTCGGCACACATTCCGTGAGCGACTCCGCCCGATAGGCTCGTGGCATGGCACCTGAGCGCATCCGGCTCGTCCCGCTGCAGGTGGGCGATGCCGAGGAGATGGTGGAGGTGCTGAGCGGCGAGGACCTCTACACCTTCACCGGCGGCGCCCCGCCCACCCTGGCGGAGCTGCGCGAGCGCTACGCCAGGCAGGTCGTGGGCCACTCACCGGACGGCCGCGAGCAGTGGCGCAACTGGATCATCCGCACGGTGGAGGACGACGAGGCGGTCGGCTACGTGCAGGCGACGATCGCCGACGACGGCCGGCGGGCGGAGATCGCCTGGGTGGTGAGCTCGCGCCGGCAGCGCCGGGGTTACGCGTCCGAAGCCGCCCGCGCGCTGGTCGCCTGGTTGGACGGGCACGGCGTGACCACCGTCGAGGCGCACATCCACCCCAGCCACACGGCCTCGGCCGCCGTCGCCGGGCGGGCCGGCCTGCTGCCCACCGAGCGGTTCGACGACGGCGAGCGGCTGTGGCGGCGTTCGCGGGACACGCCGTGACCGTGCCGCCCTCCTGATGCCGGGCTCGCCGACAATGACCGCAGAGCAGGATCCGACAGAGGAGTCTCACCCGTGCACATCGATCTCACCGGACGGACCGCGCTGGTCACCGGCTCGACCCAGGGCATCGGGGCCGCCATCGCGGCCGGGCTGGCCCGTTCGGGGGCGCGGGTCGCGGTCAACGGCCGCGGCGACGCCTCCGTCAGCGCGGCCATGGACCGCATCCGGGCCGACGTGCCGGACGCGGACCTGGTCGCCGCGCCGGGCGACCTCGGCACCGAGGAGGGAGCCGCGAGCGTGCTGCGGGAGCTGCCGCAGGTGGACATCCTGGTCAACAACCTCGGCATCTTCGGCGCCGTACCCGCCCTGGAGATCACCGACGCGGAGTGGCGGCGCTACTTCGAGATCAACGTGCTGGCCGCCATCCGGCTGACCCGGGCCTACCTGCCCGGCATGCGGGAGCGGGCCTGGGGCCGGATCCAGTACATCGCCAGCGACTCGGCCATCGTCATCCCCGCCGAGATGATCCACTACGGCATGACCAAGACCGCCCTGCTCGCGGTCTCCCGCGGCTTCGCCAAGGAGGCGGCGGGCAGCGGCGTCACGGTCAACTCGGTGATCGCCGGCCCCACGCACACCGGCGGCGTCGAGGACTTCGTCTATCAGCTCGTCGACCGGGAGCTGCCGTGGGAGGAGGCGCAGCGGGCGTTCATGCGCGAGTACCGGCCCCAGTCGCTGCTCCAGCGGCTGATCGAGCCCGAGGAGATCGCCAACCTGGTCGTCTACCTGAGCTCGCCGCTCGCCTCGGCCACGACGGGCGGGGCGGTCCGGGTCGACGGCGGGTACGTGGACTCGATCCTGCCCTGATCCGCTACGGCCTCGCGGCGTCGAAGGCGTAGGCGCCGGTGGCGTTCTGGAGGGTGATCGAGACCCACGGCCGCTCAGGGTCGAGGTCGGGCGCCGCGAAGGGCGCCCAGGCCGTCTCCAGGCCGGCGGGCACCGCGCCGGTCACCGCCGTGTGCCGCTGTGGTGCGGCCGTCACGGTCCTCGTGCCGCCGCCGCGCTGCCGGTAGGTGAACCGCAGCTCGCCGCCGCCCAGGTGGTAGCCCTCGACCGTGACGCCGGCGTCCGTCCACCGCGCGTCGGCGACGATGGGTTGCCGCCCGCTCGCGGCGAGGTCGTCGCTGAGCGAAGGCGTGGCCAGGTCGGACCGGCAGGTGAGGAACGGGTCCCACCCGTACGCGATGATCTTCGTGGCGTTCCTGCCCACCGCGGCGACCTGCTCGTCCACCCGGGGTTTGGCGGCCCGGCCACGCAGCGGGAACGGGTTGGCCCTGCCGCACTCGCCCGCCACCTGGGTGGGCTCGAAGACCTCGACGTTCACCCACAGCTCGACCCCCGGCTCCACCTGCCGCGCGGCCTCGGCCACGTAGTCGCGGGTGGAGCCGTGGTAGGCCTGCCGATGGGTGACCTCGCCCACCATCGGCGCCAGCCGTGGCCCGACAGGGGCGTCCACCTCGTCCGCGCCGTAGACGGGCACCTTGCCCACGCCGCGCCCGTCCTGGACGGCGATGGCCATCGGCGCGCCCGCCCGGGTGGCGGCGATGTCGGCGAAGCCCTTGCCCACCTGCTCGACCGGGAAGCCGCGGCCCCTGCGCGCGTCCCAGAAGGGGCTGACCATGATCGTCGTGCCGGGCATGGTGGCGGCCACGACCTGGTGCTGCGCGGCGTACAGGGCGATGATGGGGTCGTCGTCCGCCCGGTCCCGCATGGCGAGCTCGAAGGACTGGTAGAGGCCGCCGAGCGCGGGCGAGGACCCGTAACGCTGCCGGTAGTCGGCCAGGACGCGGGCGGTGAGCTCGTTCAGCGCGGGCAGGTGCGACAGGTCGGGCAGCCACGGCTTGACGGCGTCCTTGGGCGGCACGGGCAGCCCGGGGAAGACCCGCATGCCGTACGCCGCGGCCTCGGCGAGCAGGTTGCCCACCCCGTCGCCGTCGGTCGCGATCAGCAGGAGGTCGTGGCCGCCGGAGTCGCAGGAGCCGCCCAGCATCAGGCGGTAGTAGGTGCGCCCGCCGCTCTCGATCCGCCGGTCGAGCCCGGGGCAGCGCAGCACCGCGTCGCCGAACCGCTCGGTCGTCACGTAGGTGTACACCTGGCGGACGGTCCGGCCGGGCGCCGCCTCCAGCGCGGCCCGGTAGCAGGGCTTGCCGTTCTCGACGCAGCCGGCGAAGTCGCCGGCGAGCTCGCCGGTCACCCGTCCCACACCGTCCACCTCGGCGGGCAGGATCCGCGCGCCGAAGGTGATGAGCGTGTCGCCGCCCACGCCGTGGACCGCCTCCACCAGCCGCTGGGTCACGCACCGGTCCGGGCGCGGGATGACCCAGTAGCCGGTGATCGGGTAGGGGGTGGTGACCCGGGTGTCCCTCGGCGGGCACGCCTCGGCGGCGCCGAAGGACCTGGCGATGGCGGTGACCACGGTGTCCGGCATGACGGCCAGCACCACCACCGTGACGGCCAAGGCCATCCGCACGAACCCCTGCAGCACCCGTGGCCCCTTCGCTCGGACCTTCAGGTTATGCGGTGGACCGCGCCCGATTGGGTCTATTTGACGGCGCATTGTGCGTTTACCGTGTGGTGATCCGCGACCGTGAGGGGACCCCATGAGTGCGCTCGATCGCCGATCCTTCCTTGCCACCGCCAGTGGCGCGCTGGCCAGCGGCGTCGCCATCGAGACCCTGTCCGCCCACGCCGCCTGGGCGCAAGCGGGCCGGGAGGCCGGAGGAGCCGGCTACGGCCCGCTGCACCGCGTACCGGCCGGGAACACCGGGGAGGAGCTGCTCGCCCTGCCCGCCGGCTTCTCCTACGTCGTGCTCGGCCGCACCGGCACCCCGATGTCCGACGGCGTGCCGACTCCGATCGCGCACGACGGCATGGCCGCCTTCCCCGGCACCCACCGCCACACCGTGCGGCTCATCCGCAACCACGAGGTCCGCACGCCGCCGGGGACCGCCGAGGGGCGCGTGCACGTGCCGGGCTCCGAGAGGTACGACGAGCTGGGCGTCGGCGGCACCACCACCCTGGAGGTGGACCTGCGCGACGGCGAGGTGCTGCGGCACTTCGTCAGCCTCAACGGCACGATCATCAACTGCGCCGGCGGCCGGATGCTGCACCAGCGCGGCTGGCTGACCTGCGAGGAGACGACCGCCGGCCCGGCGGACGGCTGGCAGCGCAAGCACGGCTACATCTTCGAGGTGCCGCTGCGCGGCCCGGTGCCGGGCAGGCCGGCCGCCTCGATGCCGCTCACCGCGATGGGCCGCTTCTCCCACGAGGCCGTCGCCGTCGACCCGCGCACCGGGTACGTGTACGAGACCGAGGACGACTCGGGCAAGCCCGACGGGTTCTACCGGTTCCGCCCGCACGACCCCCGGCAGCTGTCGGCCGGGGGCGTGCTGGAGATGCTCAAGATCAGGGATGTGGACGGCTACGACTGCCGCGAGGGCCAGCGGATGGGGGCCCGGCTGCCGGTCGAGTGGGTGCGGATCGACGACCCGGACCCGGATCTGGAGGGCGGCGCCCCGACGTGCACCCAGCAGGGGCTCGCCAAGGGCGGCGCCAAGTTCAACCGGCTGGAGGGCTGCTGGTGGGGCGACGGCGCGGTGTTCTTCAACTCCACCAGCGGCGGTGACGTCAAGAGCGGCGACGCGCCGGGCGCTGACGGCTATGTGGAGGGGTACGGCCAGGTCTGGCAGTATCTGCCCAGTCGGAACAACGGCGGCACGCTGGTGCTGGTGTACGAGTCTCCGGGGCGCAAGGAGCTCGACTCGCCCGACAACCTCACCTTCACCCCGCGCGGCGGCATCGTGCTGTGCGAGGACGACGCCTCCTCGGCCGACGCCGACCCGCATCCGCTGGCTCCGGGCCTGGCCAACGTCAACCGGCTGATCGGGCTGGACCCGCGCGGTGGCCGGCCGTTCGAGTTCGCGGTGAACATCGCCGACGACAGCGAGTTCGCGGGGGCCTGCTTCAGCCCGGACGGCTCGGTCCTGTTCGTCAACCAGCTCGGCAGCACCGCCTCGCTGGATCCGCCGGGCCGCACGTACGCCATCCGGGGGCCCTGGCGGCGCGGTCCGCTTTAGCGGCGTTTATAAACACTTATCGCGAAAAGGTCAACTGCGAGATTGTCCCAAATCTGGCACACACCATGGGCTGAGTGGGTCTTTTCACGGGTACCTGACGGTATTAGCTTCCCTTAGGCACGCATTCGGGGGAATAAATGCCGTGCAGGTCCTTTTCAAGCCATCCGTCGAGGTGGCACCGCGCATCCAGGCGCACGACCGCTTCAAGCTGTCCCACGGGAAGTGCGAAATGAACCTTCGTTTCGGAAAAAGCGCCATACGTACCGTCGCACTGGTCACGGCGCTCGCCCTCCCCTTCGCTTTCACGCCTCCGGCCAACGCCGGAATCGTCGACGAAGCAGCCGCCAAACTGCTCGTGAAGAAGGTCAAGGGCACGAATGTCAGCAAGCATCTGGAGGCCTTCCAGGCCATCGCCACGGCCAACGGGGGCAACCGCGCGGCCGGCACGCCCGGCTACGAGGCCTCCCGTGACTACGTGGCCGGCAAGCTGCGCAAAGCCGGGTACAAAGTAACCCTCCAGCCGATCAACTTCGTGGAGAGCTGGAGCGAGAACACCCCGCCCACCCTGACCGCGGGCGCCAAGACGTACGTCCCGAACCAGGACTTCTACACCTTCCAGCCCTCCCCGGCGGGCGACGTGACCGCGCCGGTCCAGGGCGTCGACCTGACCCTGCCGCCCACTCCCGTCTCCTCCTCCACCAGCGGCTGCGAGCAGTCCGACTTCGAGGGCTTCCAGGCGGGCAACATCGCGCTCATCCAGCGCGGCACCTGTCCCTTCGCCAACAAGGTGCGCAACGCCGGGATCGCCGGCGCGAGCGGGATCATCGTCTTCAACGAGGGCCAGCCGGACCGGACCGAGGCCAACCCGCTGGACATCGGCGAATGGCGGGCCGCGATCCCGATGGTCTACGCCGACTTCTTCGTCGGCAACGAGCTCGCCGCCACGCCGGGCACGTCCGTCCGGCTCAAGGTCGACTCGGCCCTGGTGCTCGGCACCGACGACAACGTGATCGCCGAGACCCGCTCCGGTGACCCGCGCAACGTCGTCATGGTCGGCGCCCACCTCGACAGCGTCCCCGCCGGTCCCGGCATCAACGACAACGCCTCGGGCAGCGCCGCCATCCTGGAGACCGCCCTGCAGCTGAAGCACTTCCCGGTGAAGAACAAGGTCCGCTTCGCCTTCTGGGCCGCCGAGGAGATCGGCCTGCTGGGCTCCGACCAGTATGTGGAGAAGCTCGGCCAGGCCGAGCGCGACCGCATCAGGCTCTATCTGAACTTCGACATGGTCGCCTCGCCCAACTACGCCTACATGCTCTACGACGGCGACGACTCCGACGCCACCGGCGCAGCCGCCGGCCCGCCCGGATCGGCGCAGATCGAGCAGCAGCTGGCGACGTTCTTCGGCAAGCGTGACCTGCCCACCATCGGCACCGACTTCGACGGCCGCTCCGACTACGGGCCGTTCATCGCCATCGGCATCCCGTCGGGCGGCATCTTCACCGGCGCCGAGGGCATCAAGACGGCGGAGGAGGCCGCGCTGTTCGGCGGCACGGCGGGCGCGGCCTACGACGCCTGCTACCACCAGGCGTGCGACACGATCACGAACGTGAACGCGACCGCGCTGGACGTGAACTCCGACGCCATCGCCGACTCCACGGCCAGGTACGCCTTCAACCTCCGGTCCATCCCCGACCGGGCCGACGCCGCCCCCGCCCGCAAGGGCGCCCCGGCGGCCGGCGCCCGCAGCTGACAGCCCTGGTGAGCGGTCCCCACGGGGACCGCTCACCGCTTTCCCGAAAATCTTCCGCGTACGTGTAGAGAACGCGCCGGCGGCTCCGACCCACTCGCGAAAGGCAACGGAACACCCATCAGGAGCACGCCATGCGTAAGATCATTCACTACGTCCACGCCTCGGTCGACGGCTACATCGAGGGCCCGCAGGGCGAGTTCGACTGGGCGAGCATGGGCCCCGAGCTGTCGGCCTACTCCCACACGCTCGTCGACACAGCCGACACCTTCCTCTACGGCCGCACGGTCTGGGAGATGATGTCCGCCTACTGGCCGGACGCCGAGTCGATCTCCCAGGACCCGCACGACCTCAAGTTCGCGCCCATCTGGCGGGCGACCCCGAAGGTCGTCGTGTCCAGCACTCTGGAGAAGGCCGAGTGGGACGCCCAGCTGATCCGCGAGAACGTGGCCGACGAGATCACCGCGCTCAAGGAGCGGCCGGGCAAGGACATCCTGCTCACCGGCGGCTCGAAGCTGATGTCCTCGCTCACCCGGCTCGGCCTGGTGGACGAGTGGCACATCGTGGTGCACCCGGTCGTGCTCGGCGGCGGCAGGCAGCTGTTCCCGCACCCGCAGGACCGCCTCGCCCTGCGTCTCACCGACACCCGCCGCCTCGACTCCCAGGCCGTGCTCACCCGCTACGAGCCCGTGGCGGGCTCATAGCGGGCTCGTAGCGGGCTCGTAGCGGGCTGACGCGCCCGGTCAGCCGGTGAGCGGGCCGAACTCCTTGCGGGTGTCGATCACCTCGCCGAAGACCTCCCACCGCTCGCCCTTGAACTCCATCAGCTGCATCGACTCGATCGGGAAGCCGTCACCCTGGGCGGTGTCCAGCAGCACGCCCGGCAGCAGCATGTCGACCTTGACGCCCTTCAGGTCGCGCACCGAGTCGCGCAGCCCCTCGCGCGTCGGGCACTTGGCCGCGGCCATCGCCTTGTGGAAGCTGCTCGCCACCGCCCAGCCGAAGGTGTGATAGGGGATGTCGGGGTCGGCGCCGGGCGCGTACTGCTGCATCTTCTGCTTGTAGAGCTTCATCTCCGCGTCGTTCTCCCAGGCGGGATCGAGCGGGTCCTTGTAGTAGGAGGAGGAGACGACACCCTGCACGTTCTCGAAGCCGACCGGCTTGAGCACGGTGACGGAGGCGGCGACGTTGTTGACGATGTGCAGCGGGTTCCACTTCGTGTTCTTGGCGTCGGCGGCCAGCGCCTGCGAGCCGAACTTCGGCGTGGTGATGTTGAGGAACACATCGGCCTTCGACCCGGCCAGGTTGCGCATCTGCGGGTCCACGCTGGGGTCGGAGACCTCGTAGCTCTGCTCGGCGGCGATGGTGATCTCGGTGCCCGCGATGGCGTTCTTGAAGCCGCCGAGGAGGTCCTTGCCGAAGTCGTCGTTCTGGTAGAGGACGGCGACCTTGGCCGTGGGCTTCTCCGTCTTGAGGTACTGCGCGTAGACGCGGGCCTCGGAGATGTAGTTGGGCTGCCAGCCGATGGTCCACGGGTGCGCCGCGTCCAGGCCCCACTTGGAGGCGCCGGTGGCGACGAAGATCTGCGGCACCTTCCGCTGGTTGGCGTAGTCCCAGGTCGCCGTGGTCGACGGCGTGCCCAGCGTCTGGAAGAGCGCGAACACCTGCTCCTGCTCGACCAGCCTGCGCGCCTCCTCGACCGCCTTGGGCGGCTGGTAGCCGTCGTCACGGACGACGAACTCGACCTTGCGCCCGTCGATGCCGTTCTGCTCGGCGTTGACGTAGTCGAAGTAGGCCTTGATGCCCTTGGGTATGTCGCCGTACGCGGACGCGGGCCCCGACAGCGGATAGATGCCGCCGAGCTTGATGCTCGTGTCCGTGATGCCGGTGGTCTGCTGCCCCTGGCACTCGCCCGCGGCCGCCGTGGACTGTGTGCCGCCGCCGCTCTCCCGCCCCCCGCAGGCCGCCGCGGCGATCAGCAGGGTCGCCGTCACGGCCGTACGGCCGATCGCAGATAAACGCATCCCTTTTACCCCTTCCGGAGGGTCTTCTTGAGCGAACCAGCCGCGCGGCCTGCCAGCCCGGCGAGACCGGTCGGAGCGACGTACATCACCGCGATGATCAGCAGGCCGAAGATGACGCCGGGCGCGGCCTTGTTGATGTCCTGGGAGATGCTCGGCACGAACATCACGAACAGCGCGCCGAACAGTGGGCCGGCCTGCGACCCGAGACCGCCGACCACGATGCCGGCCAGCAGGGTGATCGAGAGGGTGACCACGAACGAGTCCGGTGAGACGAACCCGATCACCCAGGTGTAGACGCAGCCCGCCGCACCGGCGAACATCGCGCTCCAGGCGAAGGCGAGCGTCTTGTAGTACGACAGCCGCACGCCCATGACCTCGGCCGCGGCCTCGTTGTCGCGGATGGCGTGCAGGGCGCGCCCCACCCGCGACCGCAGCAGCCCGGCCGCCAGGCCGAACGCGATCAGGGCCACGGCCAGGGCCAGGAAGTACAGCCACTGGTCCTCGGCCAGGCCGGTCCAGGCCGGTGGCGCCGGCTTGGGGAGCGTCAGCCCCATGGACCCGCCGGTCACCTCCTCGAACCGCTTGAGCAGCGGCACCAGGAAGATCGCGATGGCCAGGGTGACGAGGGCCAGATAGAGCCCGCGCAGCCGCATGGCGGGCAGGCCGAGCGCCAGGCCGAGCAGGAACGCCACCCCGGCCGCGATCGGCAGCGTCACCAGGTGGGGCACGTCCCACCGGTCCAGCAGGATGGCGGCGGCGTAGGCCCCGACGGCGAAGAAGGCGCCGTGCCCGAGGGAGATCTGCCCGGCGTGCCCGACCAGCACGTTCAGCCCGAGCAGTGCCACCGCGTAGACCAGCACCATGGTGAGCTGGAAGACGTGGAACGGGACGAGCTGGAAGGGCGCGTACAGCGCCGCCGCCAGCAGCAGCCCCGCGACCACCCAGCGCCGGCGCGCCGCCCCCGCCCACGCCCACGCCCGAGCCCGCGTCACGACGCTCCCGCCCGCCGCCGAACCATCCGCCGGCGAACCGCCCGCCGCCGCGTCGCTCGCCGCCGCGTCGCTCGCTGTCGATTCGTTCATGCCCGCTCCACCACCGCTCGCCCGAACAGGCCCTGGGGCCGCAGCAGCAGGACGCCGAGGATGATGATCAACGGCACCCCCACCTTGAGGTCGGGCCCGATGGCGCTCACGTACGCCCCGGCCAGGGTCTCCGCGACGCCGACGATCAGGCCGCCCGCCACCGCCCCGATGGGGCTGTCGAAGCCGCCGAGCGTGGCCGCGGCGAAGGCGTAGATCAGGACGCCGCCCATCATGTTCGGCTCCAGGAACAGCAGCGGGGCCACCAGCACCCCGGAGACCGCGCCGACCGTGGCGGCCAGCCCCCAGCCGAGCGCCAGCGTCCAGCCGACCCTGATGCCGACGAGCCGGGCCGAGTCGGGGTTGGCCGACACCGCCCGCATCCCGAGGCCGATCTTGGTGTGCTGGAAGAGCAGGTACAGCAGCCCCATCACCACCCCGACGACCACGAACACGCCGAGCGTGGAGAAGCCGATGGTCAGCCCGCCCGCCTCGATCGCGCCGCTCGGGAACGGGTTGGGGAAGTCCTTGATGAGGAACGACCAGATCCACCCCGCCGCGGCGTTGACGAAGATGAACAGCCCCACGGTGACGATCACCACGGTCAGCTCGGGGGCGCCCTCCACCGGACGGATGATCACGCGTTCGATGAGCATCCCGCCGGCGAACGACACCGCCAGCGCCAGCACCAGCGCCAGCCAGAACGGCACCCCGACGGCCGTGAACTGCCAGGCGACGTAGGCGGAGAACATGGCCAGCTCGCCCTGGGCGAAGTTGACGATCCCGGTGAACTGGTAGATCAGCACGAGGGCCAGGGCGAGGCTGGCGTAGATCGCGCCCGCGCCGAGCCCGACGACGATCTGCTGCAGGAATCCGGCCATGCCTAAACCCGGTATCCGAGATAGGACTGGGCGACCTGCTCGTCCGCCCTGATCTGCGCCGCGGTGCCCGACAGCACGATCCTGCCGGTTTCCAGGACATGCGCCTGCTGGGCGATGCCGAGGGCGAGATGAGCGTTCTGCTCGACGACGACCACGGTGGTGCGCTCCTGTTCGTTGATGGCCCGCACGATGCGGAACAGCTCCCGGGTGACCAGCGGGGCCAGGCCGAGCGACGGCTCGTCGAGCAGGAGCAGCCGGGGCCGCAGCATGAGCGCCCGGCCGAGGGCGAGCATCTGCTGCTCGCCGCCGCTGAGGCTGCCCGCCGCCTGCTTGAGCCGGGGTTTCAGGGCGGGGAAGTAGCCGTAGATCCGGTCCAGGTCGGCCTCCACGCCGGCGCGCCGTACATACGCCCCCAGGCGCAGGTTCTCCTCGACGGTCAGCGGCATGAACGTGCCCCGCCCTTCGGGGACGTGCGCCACACCCTGCCTGGCCAGCGTGTCCGGCGAGCTGCCGAGCAGCTCGACGCCGTCGAGCCGGACGCTGCCGCGCCCCTTCACCATGCCGGACAGCGCGCGCAGCAGGGTCGTCTTGCCCGCCCCGTTCGGGCCGAGGATGGCGCCGATCTCACCCTCGCCGACCGTGAAGCTCACCCCGTGCAGGACCTGCGCGCCCCCGTATCCGGCGTACAGGTCCTGCACCACCAGCTCGTTCATACCGCCGTCCCCAGGTAGGCCTCGATGACGCCGGGATCGCGCTGGACCTCGGCGGGGGGCCCTTCGGCGATCTTCTTGCCGAAGTCCAGGCAGACGATCCGCTCGCAGGTGCTCATGACGAAGCCCATGTGGTGCTCGACCACGACCACGGTCAGGTCGAGCTCGTCGCGCAGGGCGCGCAACGTCCCGGCGAACTCCGCCACCTCGGCGGAGTTGAGCCCGTTGACCGGCTCGTCGAGCAGCAGCAGCCGGGGCCGCCCGATCAGCGCCCTGGCCAGCTCCACCCGTTTGAGCGTGCCGAACGGCAGCCCGGCTGCCGGGTGGCCGGCGACCTCGGTCAGCGACAGGCGGGCGAGCATGGCGTCCGCCTCGGCGCGCAACTTCCGCTCCTCCCGGCCGACGCCCGGCAGGCGCAGGGCCGCGGTGAGGAACCCGGACCGGCCGCGGTGGTGCGCGCCGACCAGCACGTTGTCACGTACGGAGATGCGCGGGAACAGTACGAGGTTCTGGAAGGTCCTGGCGATGCCGAGCGCCGTGATGGCGTGCGGCGCCACGGCCAGCAGGTTCTCGCCCTCGTACCGGACGGTTCCCTCGTCGGCGGTGTAGCGCCGGGTCAGGCAGTTGAACAG
Source organism: Nonomuraea sp. NPDC049714 (assembly GCF_044465295.1). NCBI lineage: Bacteria > Bacillati > Actinomycetota > Actinomycetes > Streptosporangiales > Streptosporangiaceae > Nonomuraea > Nonomuraea sp. NPDC049714. The sequence goes on from NZ_JBITLM010000008.1 coordinate 422,737, forward strand.
GGTGGTCTTGCCGGCGCCGTTCGGTCCGATGAGCCCCACCATCTCACCGCGCGCCACGGAGAACCCGACGCCGTCGAGCGCGGTGATGCCTCCGAAACGGACGGTGAGATCGTGTACTTCCAGCATCCGGCCTCCTGGGGCGCTGCGAGCGGAAGAATGTTCTGAAGTTGGGGTCAGCGTAGGATCCGGCCGTCACCGGCCGCATTGGGTACGGTCACCCAACATGTGACACGAAGGTTGTCCGCCGAGCACAGCATCTGTCTCGGACCGGTTACAAGCCGTTGACCTGTCCGCTACCGGCGGGGATCATCCCGGACATGTCCCGTGGTTTCAGCATGGAAACGTTCACTGGTGCGGAGCCGGTGCGTGCTGAACGCGTGCGGATCCTCTCCGAGTTGCTCGCGGACCTCGACGCCCTGGCGGCCACGGCGGTGGCCACGATGCGAGCCGAGATCCCCGCCTACGCCGCCCAGGAGGAGGCGTTCCTGACCGACGTGCGCGACCAGGTGGCCCGCCACTACCGCAGCAAGCTCGCCGTGCTGCTCGAAGAGCGGACGGTGACGCTGGACGACATCGCCTTCACCCGCCGGGCGGCCATGCGCCGGGCCCGCGCCGGGCTGGCCCTGGCCGACTACATCAACGCTTTCCGCGTGGGCCAGCAGGTCTTCTGGGAGTCGGTGCTCATCCGGGCCGGCCACTCGTCCGCCGGGCACGAGGCCGCGCTCTCGCTGGCCGCGCCGCTGATGCGCTACTGCGACTTCGCCAGCACGCACGCCGCGAACGCGTACATGGAATTCCAGCAGTACGCGGCCGCCGAGGCCGTGCGGGAGAGCCGGGACCTGCTGGAGACGCTGCTGGCCGGAGCGCTGCCGACGCGCGGGCCGCAGCGTGCCGCCGCGCAGGCGCACGGGCTCGCGCCGGACTCGCGCACCTCGGTGCTCGTGGTCGTCGCGGTCGTGCTCGGGCTGCGCGGCGCGGTGCCCAGGGGGCCCGACCGGGGAGCCGACGCCCGGCACGCGGCCTGCGCGGCGATCGCCAGGACCGGCGGTCACGGCGCGCGGACGCTGTCGGTGGTGCGGCAGTCGGAGATCGTCGCCGTTCCCGTCCTCGGCCAGGGCGGCGACCCCGGCGAGCTGTGCGACCGGCTGCAGGCGCTGCGCGAGACCCTGCTGGCCGAAGGGATCGTGCTGGCCATGGGCATCAGCACGGTCAGCGCGGATCTCGCCCTGATCCCGCAGGCCTACCAGGAGGCCCGCGCGGTGCTGGACTTCCTGCCGGAGGACGGCGGCGTGGCCGCACTGCCCAGGATCACGCCTTTCCAGTATCTGGCGCTGCGCGCCGACGACACCGCCCGCCACCTGGTCGACCCCCGGATCACCGCGCTGCTGGACGAGGACCGGGCGCGCGGCGGCGTGCTCACCGCCACCATCCGCGCCTTCGCCGCCGCCGACCTGAACCTGCGCACCGCCGCGGAGCGGCTGCAGATCCACCCCAACACGGCCCAGTACCGGCTGCGCCGCATCCAGGAGCGCACCGGGCGCAGCCTGCGCCGGATCAACGACCTCGTCGAGCTGCTCGTGGCCATCGCGCTGCAGGACTCACTGCCTCCCGGCACAATGAGCAGCGGAAAAGACTGGCCACCGTGACCAATGAGGACCGGGGGATGCCGGACGTACGGTCATTGCCATGAACCTCGCCGACCGGCTCCACTCCTCCGCCGAGCGACTCGGCGAGCGGGCGGTCATCACGCTGGACGAATCGGTGCTCACCTACAACGCGCTGGAGCTGATGGCGGCACGAGTGGCGACACTCCTCATCCGGCGTGGCATCGGCGTCGGCGACCGGGTGGCGGTCATGCTGCCGAACGTCCCCGAGTTCGCCGCCGTCTACTACGGGGTGCTGCGGATCGGGGCCGTGGTGGTGCCGATCGATCCGCTGCTGAGGAAGCGCGAGATCGCCTCGTACGTCGGGGATTGCGGTGCCAGGCTGCTGATCGCCTGGCACGCCTTCGCGGAGGTCGCCGAGGCGGGGACGGCCGGCACCCGTACCGACTGCTTCTTCGTGGTCCCCGACGAGTTCCGCCGGCTGCTGCGCGGTCTGCCCGCCGAGGACGGGATCACCCCGAGGGCCGACGGCGACACGGCGGTCATCCACTACACCGCCGGCACGACCGGCCGGGCCAAGGGCATCGAGCTGACCCACGGCAACCTCGGCGGCAACGCCGCGACCGTGGCCCGCATGCACGCGCTCGGCGTGGACGACGTGGTCCTCGGCGCGCTGCCGCTCTACCACTCCTTCGGGCAGACCTGCTCGCTCAACGCCACCGTGCACGCGGGCGCGCGGCTCACGCTGATGCGCCGCTTCGACGCCTGCCGGGCGCTGGAGGTCATGCGGCGCGACGGGGTCACGGTCTTCCAGGGCGTCCCGACCATGTACATCGCGCTGCTGGACCATCCGGGCGCCTCGGACCTGTCGCTGCTGCGCGTGTGCGTCTCCGGCGGCGCGCCGCTGCCGCTGGACGTGCTGCGGGCCTTCGAGGTGCGCTTCGGCTGCTCGATCGTGGAGGGGTACGGCCTGAGCGAGACCTCGGCGCTGGCCGCCACCAACCGCAGCGGCCACGGCCGCCGGGCGGGCTCGATCGGCTGGCCGGTCAGGGGCATCGAGATGCGGGTGGTGGACGACGCCGGGAGCGAGGTGCCGTGCGGCGAGATCGGCGAGATCGTCATCCGGGGACCGAACGTGATGAAGGGCTACTGGAACAACCCGGCCGCGACCGCCGAGGCCATCCGTGACGGCTGGTTCCACACCGGCGACCTCGGCAGGGTGGACGGCGACGGCTTCTTCTTCCTGGTCGACCGCCGCCGCGACGTGATCATCCGGGGTGGGTACACGGTCTATCCGCGCGAGGTGGAGGAGGTGCTGTACGAGCATCCCGCCGTGCGGCAGGCGGCGGTCATCGGGGTCCCCCACCCGGAGCTCGGGGAGGAGATCGCCGCCGTGGTGTCGCTGCGGGGGGCGGTCGAGGCCGACGAGCTGCGCGCCTTCGTCAAGGAGCGGGTGGCCGCCTACAAGTATCCCCGGCACATCTCCTTCGCCGACGAACTGCCGGTCACCCCGACCGGCAAAATTCTCAAGCGTGCCATCACCGTTCCCTGAGTTCCAGGATTCTCCGTGGTCCGTCGGCTGAACGATGGGGAAAAACTGTCACCGGACGGACATAAGATCACCCGAGGCGGTGTGCTGTCGGGTCAGATCACTCCTTACGCGGAGGTATCGAGGAAGTGTCGAAGGTCACGTTCGGCGAGCGGGTGCGTTACTGGTTCGACAACACGATGTCCAGGGGCACCGCGTCGCTGATCGGCTGGCTGGCGATGGCGTCGCTGGGTTTGATCGTCGTGGTGACGGCGCTCACGCTGTGGCTGGCGCCCGGCGAGCCCGAGGGCGTGACCCACGCGGGGGAAGTGCTCTGGATCGCGCTCATGCACGCGCTCACCCCGGGCAAGGTGGCCAGCGACAAGGGTTCCGTGGCGTACATGATCGTGATGTTCGCCGGCTCGCTGGGCGGGCTCTTCATCGTGAGCATGCTCGTCGGCCTGCTGGCGAACGGCCTGAAGCACAAGGTGGACCGCCTGCGCAGGGGACGGTCGCGGATCGTGGAGTCCGGGCACACGGTGGTGCTCGGCTGGTCCGACCAGGTGTTCACGATCGTGGCCGAGCTGGTCAAGGCGAAGGCCAGTCAGAAGGGCTCGGTCATCGCGGTCCTGGCCGATCGTGACAAGCTGGCCATGGAGGAGGACATCCGCGAGCACGTCGGCGACCTCGGCAGGACCCGGCTGGTCTGCCGCACCGGACGGCCCACCGAGCCGCACGACCTCGCGCTGCTGAACCTGGCGGCGGCCCACTCCGTCGTCGTGCTCTCGCCCGAGGGCGAGGACCCGGACGCGCACGTCATCAAGACCCTGCTCGCGCTGGCCAAACGCGACGGCGTCCACCCGCCCGTGGTGGCCGCCCTCACCTCCAGCCGCAACGCCGCCGCCGCCCGTCTGGCCGGCGGCCCGGACGTGCACCTGGTCGACTCCGACGACACCGCCTCGCGGCTCATCGTGCAGTCCTCCCGTCAGTCGGGCATGTCCGTCGTCTGCATGGACCTGCTGAACTTCGACGGCGGCGAGATCTACCTGCGCACCCCGAAGAAACTCGTGGGAGTCACCTACGGGGATGCGCTGCACGGTTACCAGACCGCCTCCGTGATCGGCCTGCGCCGGCCGTCCGGCGTCGTGCTCAACCCGGCCATGGACACCGTCATCAACGCCGACGACCAGGTCATCGTCATCGCGCACGACGACTCGCACGTCCGCCTGGCGGCGGGCGAGCCGTCCCTGGACGAGTCCGCCATCGTCGTGGCCGGGAAGACGTCCACCGAACCGGAGCGCACGCTGCTGCTCAACTGGAACGGCCGGGCCGAGCAGATCGTCCGCTACCTCGACGGCTATGTCGCCCCCGGCTCGATCCTGGAGATCTCCACCGACCACCCCAAGGCCGGAGCGAACCTCGCCGGGCTGCGCAACCTCGTCGTGAACGTCAAGGACTGCGACACCACCGACAGGTTCGCCCTGGAGTCGCTCGGCGTCGGCCTCTTCCAGCACGTCATCGTGCTGTCCGACGACCGCTTCGAGACCCATCACGCCGACACGCGCACGCTCATGACGCTGCTGCAGTTACGCGACATGCAGCGCGTGCTGGGCGAGCACTACTCGATCGTCAGCGAGATGCACGACGAGAACAACCGCGCCCTGGCGGAGGTCACCGAGGCCGACGACATCGTGATCAGCGACACCGTCATCGGCCTGCTCCTGGCCCAGCTCGCCGAGAACCGGCATCTGGCGGACGTGTTCGGCTACCTCTTCGACTCACGCGGCTCGGAGATCTACCCACGCCCCGCCGCCGGCTACGTGAAGCCGGGCACGCGGGTGTCGTTCTCCACGGTCGTGGAGTCGGCGCGGCGCCAGGGCGAGACGGCCATCGGCTATCGCGACGCCACCGCGCGCAACGATCCGCCGCACTACGGCATCGTCCTGAACCCCAACAAGACGGACCCGATCGTCCTGGGAGAGCGGGACTCGGTGATCGTCCTCGCCGAATACTGACCCGTGTCACTCCGGAGCGGAAGGCGGTCAGGCCTGTTGGTCCGGGGCGGTCTGTGAGGACTTGAGAAGGCGCAGGGCTCCCCTGGACAGGGCGACCAGGACGTCCACGGCCTCCTCGATGTCCGGGTAGCGGCCCTCCAGGTGCCCGATGGCCAGCGCGTTGGTGGCCGCGTTGATCCCTTCGGCGATCATCTCCAGGCGGCGGCGGTCGCGTTCGTTGTCGGCCGTGTAGCCGAGAGCCGCCAGGTCGGCCGCGTGGTGGTCGCGGTAGACCTTCGCCGTCTCCAGGGCGAACTCACGCAACGGGGAGGCGGGGTCGTGCCGGGCCCGCTGCATGGCGCGCAGCAGCTCGGGGTGGCGCGAGATGGCCTCCAGCGGGATGCGGAAGGTGTCGCGGTGCCGCTCGGTGTCGCTGGGCGACTCCCTCGCCTGCCGCCGCGCCTCGCGCATGGCCCTGCGCAGCCGCTCGCCGCCCTCGTCGCCGAGCGCGCGCAGCAGGTCCTGCTTGTCCTTGAAGTGGACGTAGAAGCTGGACTGCGCGATGCCCGCGGCCTTGGCGACGTTGACGGTGGTCAGGCGTGCCTCGCCCTCCGCGTCGAGGATCTCCAGCGCGGCCCTGATCAACCTGCGCCGGGTGAGGTCCTTGCCCTCGCTCCTGGTGAGCGGTGTGTTGGTCACAGGCCACCTTCTCTCGTTCACCGATAACTCTAGCCAGGCCAAGTCCCCGGTAACGATCGCCGTTGGGCTCTTGTGCGATTTTTCACCGATAGTACTATCGGTGAAATTGCGCCGGGGGCTGACCGGGAGGCACGGATGGAACGCTGCTGGAAGAGGGTGGCGGCACTTTCGCTGGCCACAGTGCTGCTTGTCGCGTGCAGCGGGCAACGGCCCGCCGCCGTTCAGGAGAGCGACGCGCCTGCCGGCCCGCCGTCACTGGCACTGTCACCGACACCGGGCGGACGGCTGGTCTACGGACTGAGCGCCGACGCCAACGGGCTGAACCCGGTCACCGACCAGTTCGCGGCCCAGAGCTACAGCATGGTCGGCACGATCATCGAACCCCTGGTGAGCACCGACGCCGACGGCGACTGGAAGCCGTACCTGGCGGAGTCGCTCACCCCCAGCAAGACCTATGACGAGTGGGCGATCAAGATCAGGGAAGGCATCACCTTCCATGACGGGATCGCCCTGACCGGTGCCGTCGTCAAGGCCAACCTGGAGGCGCAGAAGGCCTCACCGCTCAACAACGCGGTGCTCCTGCCCGTCGAGTCCATCGAACTCACCGACCCCATGACCGTCACGGTCAAGCTCAAGCAGCCCTGGGTGGCCTTCCCCAGCTACCTGGACGCCCAGATCGGCATGATCGTGCCGCCCAGCTCGCTGCGTGACCCCAAGACGGCGAGCCTCAAGCCCGTGGGCACCGGGCCGTTCATCTTCAAGGAGTACGTTCCCGACAGCCGGATGGTCGTGACCAAGAACCCCGGCTACTGGCGCAAGGGCCTGCCGTACCTGGACGAAGTGGAGTTCAGGATCCTGCCCGACAGCCAGACCCGCGCCCAGACGCTCGAAGCCGGCGGCATCGACGCCATGGGCACCTCGCGCGACGAGGACATCACCAAGTACGGCGCGCTCAAGGACGCCTACAGCGTGCACCGCGCACAGGGCATGGCCATCGCCGAGTACGCCTTCATGCTCAACACCGCCACCGCGCCGCTGGACGACGTACGGGTGCGCCGAGCGCTGGCCCACGCCACCGATCGCAAGGCCGTCATCTCGACCCTGCGCGGCGGGCTGACCGAGGAGGCCGACGGCCCCTGGTCCAAGGACTCCGCGTGGTACTCCGACGCGGGCGACTACCCCGCCTACGACCTGGCCAAGGCCACCGCACTGGTCAAGGAGGTGGAGGCGGAGAAGGGACCGGTCAGGTTCGAGGTGATCTCCACCCCGGACCCCAACACCATGCAGGGCGTCGAGCTGGCCCAGGACATGTGGCGCAAGGCCGGCATCGAGGTGTCGATCAAGCAGGCCGACCAGGCCGACCTGATCAACCGCGCCGTCACCGGCAACTACGGCGCCACGGTGTGGACGGCGTTCTCCTCCTCCGACCCCGACGAGGAGTACATCTGGATGCACCAGGCCTACGCCAAGCCGGTCGGCGAGATCTCGCTGAACTTCACCCGCCTCAAGGACGAGCGGCTCAGCAAGGCCTTCGACATCGGCAGGACCAACCCCGACGAGGGCGCCCGCAAGCAGGCCTACGCCACCGTCCAGGAGCGGCTGCGTGAGCAGGTGCCGTACGTGTTCATCGACCATCTCAACACCGGAGCCGTCATCGCCAGGGCGAAGGTGCACGGCATCGAGGAGCGGACCCTCCCCGACGGGGAGAAGGGCCTGCCGCTGACCGGCTCCCCCATCCCCTACCACCCGTTCTCCCACCTCTGGGTCAGCCCACGGTGATCCTCGTGCGCCGGCTCGGCCGGCTGATCATCGTGCTGCTCGTGGTGACGTTCCTGTCCTACGCGCTGCTGGCGCTGCTGCCGGGCGATCCGCTCACCCAGATCCTGGGCCTGTCGGCGACCGAGGAGGCACGCGCGCAGGTCAGCCGGGAGCTCGGCCTCGACCAGCCCCTGCTGGTGCGCTACGCCTCCTGGCTCGGCGGCCTGGTCACCGGCGACTTCGGCACCTCCTACATCAGCCGGGTACCGGTCGCCGACGAGCTCCTGGAACGGCTGCCGGTGACGCTGGAGCTGCTGGTCGCCGCGCAGATCGTCGCGCTGGGCCTGGCCGTCCCGGTGGCCGTGGCCGCCGCCCGCCATGCGGGCCGCGCGCTGGACCAGGTGCTCACCGCGGTGAGCTTCGCGCTGCTGTCCACTCCCGTGTTCGTGCTCGGCGTGCTGCTGATCCTGCTGTTCGCCGTCACCTGGCAGGTGCTGCCCGCCACCGGCTGGACGCCGATCTCGGTGGATCTGGGATGGAACATCACCTCGGTGCTGTTGCCCGCCGTCACGCTCGGCTGCGGGCAACTCGCGGTGTACGCGCGGCTGTTGCGCACGGACCTGATCGCGACCCTGCAGGAGGACTACATCACCCTGGCCAGGGCCCGCGGCCTGTCGCCGCGCCGCATCCTGTGGCGGCACGCGTTACGCCCGTCGGCGATCTCGCTGGTCACCGCCGTCGGGCTCAATCTCGGCGCGCTCATCGGCGGCACCGTGATCATCGAGACGCTCTTCGGCCTGCCCGGCATCGGGCGGCTCATCGTCGACTCCATCTTTTCCCGGGACTACCTGACGGTGCAGGGAGGCGTGGTGCTGATCTCGGTCGGTTACGTGCTGGTCAACTTCGCGGTGGACGTGGTCTACGCCGCCGTGGACCCGAGGATCCGGCGTGCGTAGGCGCTTCGGTCCCGGGTTCTGGATCGCGACGGCCTGGATCGGGCTGGTCCTGGCCGCCGCCGTCCTGGCCGACGTGCTGCCGCTCCCCCGCTACGACGAGACGCTGGCCGGCCCGCCGCAGTCGGGCCCCAGCCTCGCGCACCCCTTCGGCACCGACGGCCTCGGCCGCGACGTGCTCAGCAGGGTCGTGTACGGCGCCCGCGTCTCCCTCGGCGTGGGCATCGGCGCGGTCGTCCTCGGCCTGGCCGTCGGCGCCCCGCTCGGCGTCCTGGCCGGATACCGCAAGCGAGCCGCCGACGCCGTCATCATGGCCGTCAACGACGTCGCGCTGGCCTTCCCCGCCCTGGTCTTCGCGCTGGCCGTGGTGGCCTTCGCCGGGGCGAGCCTGCGCAACGTGCTCATCGTGCTCGGCGTACTGGGCGTGCCCGCGTGGGTACGGCTGATCCGCGGGGCCACCCTCACCTTCGCCGAGCGCGAGTTCGTGCTGGCCGCGCGGGTGCTGGGGGTTCGCGACCGCCGGATCCTCTGGCGGGAGATCATGCCCAACGTCGCGGTGCCGGCCGCGTCGTACGCCTTCATCGGGATGGCCGTGGTCGTGGTCGCCGAGGGCAGCCTCGCCTTCCTCGGCCTGTCGGTCCAGGCGCCCACCCCCACCTGGGGCGGACTCATCAACGAGGGCCGCACCCTGCTGGAGAACGCGCCGCACGTCGTGCTCGCGCCCTCGGTGGTCATGTTCCTGACCGTCCTGTCGTTCAACCTGGTGGGCGACCGGCTCAGGGCGCTCAGCGACGTACGGCAGAGCGGGCTGGAGCCGGTGCGGCAGGCGGCGGCGGTGCTGCCGGCCGGTGCCCCCGCGCAGCCCGTCGCCGACGCCCTGCTGCAGGTCGACGACCTGCGCACGCACTTCGTCACCCCACGCGGCGCCGTCAAGGCCGTCGACGGCGTGTCCTTCACCCTGCGGCGCGGCCGCACGCTGGCCATCGTGGGCGAGTCCGGCTCCGGCAAGTCCATGCTGATCCGCTCCATCCTCGGCCTGCTGCCCGGCACGGACGTCGCCCGGGGCGGCCACGTCCTCCTGGAGGGCGACGACCTCACCGCGCGCACCCCCGAGGAGCTGCGCCAGGTGCTCGGCCGCAGGCTGGGCACCGTCTTCCAGGACCCGATGACGGCGCTCAACCCGGTCCGCACCATCGGCACGCAGGTGGCCGAGCCGCTGCGGGTGCACCTCGGCATGAGCCGGCGCGCGGCCCGCGAGGAGGCCGCCCGGCTGCTCGCCTCCGTCGGCATCCCGGACCCCGATCGCCTGCTCGACCGCTACCCGCACCAGCTGTCCGGCGGCATGCGCCAGCGCGTCACCATCGCCATGGCCCTGTCCTGCGGGCCCGACGTGCTGTTCGCCGACGAGCCCACCACCGCGCTCGACGTCACCATCCAGGACCAGGTGCTGCGGCTGATCCACCGGCTGCGCAAGGAGCGCGACATGGCCGTCGTGCTGGTCAGCCACGACCTGGCGGTGGTGCGGGAGTGGGCCGACGATGTCATCGTGATGTACGCGGGCAAGGTCGTCGAGCAGGGGCCCGCGGACCAGATCTTCGAACGGACCCGCATGCCGTACACCGAGGCTCTGCTGCAGGCGGCGCCCCGCCTGACCGACCCCGCGCACCACCGGCTGCGCGTCATCCCCGGCCGGCCACCGGACCTGGCCGCCACCCTCGGCGGCTGCCCGTTCCACCCGCGCTGCGCCCACGCCCGGGACAGGTGCGCCACCGAGGCGCCCCCGCTGCTGGCCGAGACCCCCGACCACCGCTACGCCTGCTGGCACCCGACCGGCCCGGCCGCCACCGAAACGACCGTCGCTGAAGCAGCCCGAGTCGAAGGAGCCGACACTCATGGCCGGTAGCGGCACCGCGCACCTGCGTCCCCGCGACGAGGTGCTGCTCCAGGTGGAGAACCTGGTCGTGGAGTTCCCCGCCGGCCGGGGCCGGACCGTCAGGGCGGTCTCCGGGGTGAGCTTCGATCTGGTCAAGGGCGAGACCCTGGGCATCGTCGGCGAGTCCGGTTGCGGCAAGTCGAGCACCGCGCGGGCGCTCATCCAGCTCCCGCCGCCGCGCTCGGGGTCGGTGCGGCTGGACGGCGTCGAGCTGACCGGGCTGCGCGGCGAGGCGCTGCGGCGGACCCGGCGACGGCTCCAGATGATCTTCCAGGATCCGATCTCGTCGCTGAACCCGCGCCGCCGCGTCCGCGACATCGTCGCGGAGGGGCCGCGGGTGTGGGGCGCGGGCGCCGGCGACGTGGACGAGGTGCTGGAGGCCGTGGGGCTGGACCCGGCGACCGCGGCGGTCCGGCGACCGCACGAGTATTCGGGTGGGCAGTGCCAGCGCGTCTCCATCGCCCGTGCCCTCATCCTGGAGCCCGAGGTGGTGATCTGCGACGAGCCGGTGTCGGCGCTGGACGTCTCGGTGCAGGCGCAGATCCTCGGCCTGCTGGAGGATCTCAAGGAGCGTTATCGGCTCACGCTGGTGTTCATCGCCCACGACCTGGCCGTGGTCAAGAACGTCAGCGATCGGATCCTGGTGATGTACCTGGGCAAGACGTGCGAGCTGGCCCCCAGCGAGGAACTGATCGCGCGTCCCGCCCACCCCTACACCAGGGCGTTGCTCGCCTCCATCCCCGGCAGCGGACTCGGCCTGCCTCCGGCGGACCAGCTCATCGACGGCGAACCGCCCTCCCCCGTCAGCCCGCCCACGGGCTGCCGCTTCCGCACCCGCTGCCCTCGGGCGGCGGCCAGGTGCGCGCAGGAGGAGCCCCAGATCCGCCCGCTGAACGGCGGCTCCCACTTCGTCGCCTGCCACTTCCCCGAGATATCCGACTGAAGGAGGATTTATGGCCATAGATTTCACCCTTGCGCCCGAGCATGAGGAGATCCGCAAGCGGGTCCGTACCTTCATCCACGAGGTCGTGATCCCGGCGAGCGCGGAGCTGAGCGAGCGCGACCGGGACGGCTACCTGCGCGGCATCTTCGCACTCCGCGAGCAGGCCAAGGCCGAGGGACTGTGGCTGCCGCACATGCCCAAGGAGTGGGGCGGCATGGGCCTGGGCCACGTGGAGCTGGCCATGGTGCAGTCGGAGGCGGCCAAGACCCGGCTCGGCCCCTGGGTGCTCAACTGCAGCGCTCCCGACGAGGGCAACATGCACACCCTGCTGCACTGGGCGACCGACGAGCAGAAGGAGCGCTACCTGCGCCCCCTGCTTTCCGGTAGCAAAATGTCCTGCTTCGCGATGACCGAGCCGGAAGTGGCCGGATCCGACCCCACCCTCATCCGCACCCAGGCCGTACAGGACGGCGACGAGTGGGTGATCAACGGCCACAAATGGTTCATCTCCAACGCCCGCCGGGCCAGTTTCGCCATCCTCATCGCCAGGACCGAGCTCGACGTGCCGGAGGGTGCCCGGGGCGCGAACACCGCCTTCCTCATCGACCTGCCGCAGGAGGGCTGGAACGACGTCCGCGAGGTCGAGACCATGCACGGTTCGACCGGCCACAGCGAGATCGTCATCAGCGACCTGCGCGTCCCCGACGGCCAGATCCTCGGCGGCCGGGGCAACGGTCACCGGCTCGGCCAGTATCGCCTCGGCCCGGCCCGCCTGGCCCACTGCATGCGCTGGATCTCACAGGCGGAGACGGCCCTGGACATGATGGTCGACCGCGCCCTGAACCGCTACAGCCACGGCTCACTGCTGGCGGAGAAACAGGGCATCCAATGGCTCATCGCCGACTCCGCCATGGAGCTCTACCAGTGCAAACTCATGGTCCTGCACGCCGCCTCCAAAATCGACAAAGGCGAGGACTTCCGCACCGAGGTCTCCATGGCCAAACACTTCGTCGCCAACAGCCTCAACCGCATCATCGACCGCGCCATCCAGGTACACGGCGCCCTGGGCTACTCCACCGACACCCCACTGGCCGGCATGATGCAACACGCCCGCTGGGCCCGCTTCGCCGACGGCGCCGACGAGATCCACCAGATGCGCATCGCGGAGCGCACCATAGCCGCCTACCAAGCCACCGGCTCCACCAACGCCGCCACCGGAGGCCTCCCCCTCTGACACGATCAAGCCTTGCTTACTGGCCCCGTCGAAGTGAGGCCACAGGATCGCAGGGTCTCGTCCAGATGGCGTACGTAGGTGGTGGTCGCCCAGGGTTCCAGTCGGGCTCGTGCCTGGTTGATCTCGTGGGCGAGCCGGGCCGAGCTGTGCTGTCTGGTGATGTGGGCGGCCTCCGTGAGTTTGGCCGCCGCCTCGGGAATCTCCTTGGCCAGGGTCATGGCGCTGGAGTACCGGGCGAGCACCAACCCATGCTCTCTCTTGAACTTCGAGTCATGCTCGGCCAGATATCGCTCGACCGCTTTCAGGGCGTCCCTGGGTTGATTCAGCTGGATCAGCAAGGCGGACCTTCTCGATTCCACCGCTGCTGGTGAGACCCAGGACAGAAACGCCGGTTCGTTGTTCCTCGGCGCCCCGGCGGATGCCCGCGCGTTCTCATGCGCGCGGGCGCTCTCCGCAGCTTCACCCTTGGCGGCGTGGGCGAGCGAAAGCAGCGATCGGTGGAGTGGGGCCAGAAGCTTGCTCGGGGATTGGACGGCCCAACTCTGAAGGGCGAAGGCATGGTCGAAGACGGCGGCAGTCCGGTTCTGATCGGCCGCTATCCTCCCCAACCAGTAGTGCATGTAGCCGATCAGAGTTGAGTCTCCGAGGTCAAGTGCCGCGCGCAGCCCGTCAAGCAGCGATTGTTCTGCCGTCGGATAATCAAGCAGGTCGTAGGCGAGGTAACCGGCCAACTGGGCCAACTGCGTATGCGTAGCAAGCAACCGGTCGCGGAGGCAGGGCGCCATCGACTCGCGTGCGAGGAGTCTTCCCACTGCCGCTCGCTGACCGTTGACCACCGGTAGCAGCGTTGCAGGGCCAGACAGTTCGTCAGCTCGCCTTGCGTACGACAGCATTTTCTCGAAGGTTCGTATGCCGGTCTCGTCGATCCGCCAGGTGCTGCGGAGCACTCCGGCCAGACGTTCCTCTTCGTCAGGGGTGAGGATGCGCAGCAGGTCGAGCGCTTGGCTGCCACCGAAGACGAGGGCCAGTTCGAAGAGTAGTTCCCGTCGTTTCACGTCGGTCTCCTCGATGTCGATGGCGCGCAGCAACCGCACGCACGCCGGCGCGTCCCATGCTGTCTTGCCCAAGGAGGTAAGTCCTGCATCGGTCTCCGAGGTGACACGATTGTCGCGATCCGGCCGGGTGGGCTGGTTGGCGTCGAGATGGCGGAAATCCGTGTCGCCGATCAAGGAGCGATCGGCGGCGTCGTACGAGGCCATGACCTCAGCGGACAGCAGGCTTCGGGATGCGGTCTGATAGATCTCGGCCAGCATGGTGAGCAGCCGGGCCGGTGGTCGGCGACCCGTTTGTGGCCAGCCTTCATAGTCGTACAGTCGTGAATCGCGCAGGGCGGCGGTGCCCGCCGGGTCGGCGTCGTTGACCAGGGCCACCACGTCGGCTCCCGTGCGGCCGTGCGCCAGCCGATACAGCCGCAACGGGCTCACCTCGTGCGTGAGCGCGAGCACCTCGGCGATCTGATCCCAGGTGAGACCCTTCTCACGAAGTTGCTTACTCCAAGAGCGAGCCTGCAGCAGTGCTCGGTAGCTCTCGCCGGACATCCACACCACCTCCACGCCTAAATCGCCTACTAATAGTAAAGGGAAAGTCACGTTCCGCGATGATGGAAGGGCTGGGATTCCAGACGGCAGCGGGGCCAGATCATGGGTATGGGCAGATTCGGGCAGGTCGGCAGTGACGTCGGGCGGGTGGCCCGTGAGGAGTGGGTGGGGGTCCACCTGGTGCGGCCGACGGGACAACGTATGAGGTGAAGAGCCGAACCCCTACGTGTCCACGGAGAGCCACCAGTGCACAACATCACCGAACGGGCGGACGTACCTCTGCTCATCCCCCGGCAACGCGAGCAGGACCCGAGCGCCGCCCCGTCCGGCCCGATCCTCCGCGAGCACATCGACGCGATGATCGACCTGCACCCCGGCGGCCTGACCTGGCGACGCACCTTCCCCGGCACCCTCGACCAGATCCCGCACGCCCGCCACTTCACCCGCTACCTTCTGACCGACTCCGACTGCCGCCACGACGCCGAACTGATCGCCGGCGAACTCGCCGCGAACGCCGTCCGACACACCGCCAGCGGCCACCCCAACGGGACCTTCATCGTCGAGATCACCCGTACGACGGCCACGACCACCATTGCGGTCTACGACTGCGGCTTGGGCGGCGTCCCCCGCTTCGGCAAACTCTTCGGGCTCGACGCGGAGCACGGCCGGGGCCTGGCCATCGTCGCCGCACTCGCCGACCAGTTGGGGTACGAAGGCGACGAGGAGATGGGTCACCAGGTGTGGGCGCGGATGCTCCAGCCCAGTGGCTAAGACGAGGACATGCCAGCCGCTCACCTTCACGCCAGCTGTCGGCAGCCGTTTCCCAAGACGAGATTCCTACTTGTTTGATAATGTTGCGTCATGGGTGAGATCTCTTACAGCATCGGCGAAGGGCCAGCCGCCAGAGTCAGCCTTTCCCTGCCGGAGGGCACCGCAGCGGCGATTCGTGAGCGCGTCGGCAAACGCGAGTTCTCCGCTTTCATCGCTGCCGCGGTCGAGCGCGAGCTACGCGGCCAGATCCTGGATGACTACCTGGCGGACTACGAACGCCGCAAAGGTCCGATTTCGGAACAAGCGCAGGAACGGACGCGCCAGATCTTCGATGAGGTATTCGCGGAAGAAGACCGGTGGCCAACCGCAAGCTGAGCCACGAGGGCACGCTCGTCCTCGACTGCGAGGGACTCGCCAAGTTGATCGAGGATCACGAGAACACGGTCTCCATGGTCGCCGGAGCACGCAGCCGTGGCATGGAGGTCGTCATCAACGCTTTGACGATCGTGGAGGCCACTCACCGCCGCAGCAATCATGCCCGGCTGGCCTGGCTCCTTTCCGGCATGCGCATTTCGCCGGTAGGCGACAAGGAAGCCAAGGCGGCTTCCGCGCTGCTGCTCGACACGGGCTTGCATGGGCACAAGTACGCCATCGACGCCATCGTGGCCGAGATGGCCATGCGACAGCAGCGACCCGTCGTCCTGGTCACCTCGGACATCGACGACATGACCAAGCTCTGTGGAGATCGCGTGCGCCTCGTCGGCCTATGAACCGGTCATGCCGCCAGCCGTTCCGGGCCTCGGCCTCTGACTCGCGGACAGTCACCTCTTGCCTGGAACGGCGCGGGCACACCCCTGTGGTACACGTCCGCGGCGGCGGCACCGAGTACGCCTCCACGCCGGGCTAGCTAGGTTTTCGTACCGGCTTGATTACGGTCGGTCGCCGTCTTCGACAAGGTGTTCGCGAGCAAATGTGGGGACAGCCGAACGGGTCAGGGGGTTTTGCGGGGGCGGTGCTCTACGACGTGGTCGCCGGGGCCCGGGTAGGACATGATGAGCAGCCGCCAGGCTCCCTGTTCGTCCCCCTTCCAGGGGATCTGGCTCACGTGGACGCGGATCCGGTAGTGGCCTTTGCCGTGGGCGGCGAGGTCCGGGAGCGGGGCGCTGCCCAGCCCGTCGCTCAGGACGACGCTGCCGTCCGGGCTCTGGTAACCGACCTCGACGACGTGTGCCCAGCCCTCGGTCTCCATCGGCGGGCGGCGGGCGTACGTTTCGACGGTGACGCAGGAGCGGAGTGAGGTGCTGGCGAAGACGATGAGGTGGCCGGGTGCCGAGACGACCAGGTCGTTCTCCTGCGCGCGTTCCATCAGGTCGTCTTCGAAGGGGTCGTCCTCCGCTCCCTCTTCGTACGCCTCAAGGGGCAACTCCGGCCAGATGGGACTCTTCACCACCGTCGCCTTCACGGGCTTGATCAGGGGGCGGTGGCGGGGCACCTTGGCGCATCTGCGCTGCTGCGCCGCCTCCCAGGCCAGCAACTCGCGCTGCTCGGCGTCGGCCGCCGCCTTCAGCGTGGCGGCGGCGGGAGGGCAGATGCCCGCCAGGAGGGTCGCCAGGTCCGCCGGGTCGAGACCGTCGCTCTCGCGGAGCCCGGCCAGCTCACGCGGGTCGGCGCGGGTGTAGACGCCGCACAGGCGGTGCCCGTAGACGATCAGCAGGCCGTCCGGCATGTCCTGCGCGAACGACGGCTTGCCTGATGTGCGCACTTCGCACACGAACGCCCGCCCACCTGTGATCGGCGGACGCGCGTACCACCGCCGGTCTTCTTCCGCCCGCTCGCAGGCTCGTGCCGTGGTGACGGGCCCGGGCGCGTGGTCCGACACCGGGACGAGGACGAGGACCGCGATCGTGACCGTACAGGCGAGCGCCACCCGTAACGGTCCGCGAGGGCCGTGCCCGCGTCCGGGCGCCGACTCCTCCCGACGGCTCCCGAGTTCGTGCGCGGTACGGGCCAGCCATACCAACCCGAACACCTCGAACACCTGGTTACCGATCGAAAACCAGTAGAAGGTGGCAAGACCTTCCGGGACGAGGGTGGAAACAGTCACCGGCAAGAAGAAGTCCGCTGCCAGCACCGCTCCCGACCACACCGTGGTCCGGCTCCACCGGCCGTCCCTCGCCTGGGCGGCCAGCGTCAACACCATCCAGACGAACCACGGCAACCCGAACAGACGAACGTAACCGACATCGAGCACCATGTACGTGAGCCCGGCCACCGGAATGTACACCCCCGCCACCAGCGCGACCGTCCGCACCGCCCTGGGAGCCTGGTTGAGCACCCGATAAAGCAACACCACCAGAGCCACCCACAGGGCGTCCTCCAGGATGTCGACCCACCACGGTGAGGGGACGAACTCGAAGACCAGCGACGCGTACAGGACTGCTCGTAGGAGACGAGCGTCCCGGGCCGACTCGGCTTTCCCCTTCATGGACCGCCCGCGCAGGATCTGCCACAGCCCCCAGCCCTGCAACACCCCCAGGGCGACCATCGGCAGCGCCGTCGCCCACCCGCCAGGACCGCGGCCGATGACGCCGATGGGGAGCCAGAAGTGGTCGATGTCATCGGTCACCACAGCGACGGCAGCCGACACGACGACCACGGCGACGAATCCCCCGGCCACCACGGCGGCGACCCAGCCGAACCTGTAGCGGCTCATCGGTCACTTCCTCGCATTTCCGGGCAGGGGGCGCCCCACCCTAGCGAAGATCAAGTCCTACACTTACGCGGGCGCCGTACGGAGGAGGTCGGATGGGGATCGTCGGGGTGGGGGTCGTGCTGACGGACCCGCAGGGGCGGATTCTGCTGGGCGAGCGGATCAAGGCCGGTGAGGAGCCGTCCTGGTGCCTGCCGGGCGGCGCGGTGGAGCCGGGCGAGACCTTCGAGGCCGCCGCCGTACGCGAGCTTGAGGAAGAGACCGGCATCGGGGACGCCGGCCTGCCCCGGGTCACGGCGGTGATCGTCGACCACCCCGGCGACGTCGTGCGCGTCACCGCAGCGGTGGCCATGGACACCGGACCATTGGCCGGCGACCCTCAGGGCGTACCGCACACGATCGAGTCGGGACGGCCGCGCGTGACCGAGCCGGAGGTGTTCCGGTCATGGCGGTGGTTCGCCCCGGATCAGTTGCCCGCGCCGCTGTTCCCCGCCACCGCCCAGGTGCTGGAGGCGGCACCGGCGACCCGCTACCGCGTGGCGGGTTGAGCGAGAGCCACCGCACTCGGCGACCACCCGCTACCGGGTCGGTTGAACCGATCGTCCGCGCCGCACGTCACGTAGGCATGGCAGCTCGGATATTCGCCGCACTCGTGCTGGTGGTGGCCTTTCTCACGGTCGGTGGCGTCGGGACGGCGCTGGCCTGCTCCTGCGCCGATATCGCGGCGAAGCAGCGGATGCGGGACTCGGACGCGGTGTTCACCGCGACCGCCACGGCCGTCCAAGTCGACGAGGAGATGCTGGGCGGCGGTCAGGTCATCGCCACGCTGCACGCCGACCACGTCTACAAGGGCGATCCGGGCCGTGAGATCGAGGTGGTCACCAAGGCGCAGGGGGCCGCCTGCGGCTACGACTTCGTGGCGGGCAGGCGTTACCTGATCTTCGCCAAGGCTCGCCCCGAGGGGCTGACCACCTCGCTCTGCTCGGGCAACAGGGACGTGCCGCCCGGCGACCGGCCGCTTCGTCCCTCTGACCGGACCTCCGGGTTCACCCCTCTCGACCCCGAGCTGTTCACCGCCCTGGGCACTCCGCACCGGCCCGCCCTGGACGCCCCCGACCCGACACCGGCCAGCGCCGCCCATCGACCTGACACCACCTCGGGCGACCCGGTGCCCCTGGCCGTCCTGGCCCTGGTGGCGATCGTGCTCACGGCGGGCCTGGCGTGGGCGATCAGGAGGTTCCGGCGCGCGGGCTAAAATCAGCAGCACTCCGCAGACCCGAAACGAGTGATCCGCCGTGTCCCATATCGCGATGGTCGGCATCCCCGCCATCAGTCACATCCTGCCCAGCCTGGAGATCATCCGGGAGCTCGTGGCGCGCGGCCACCGGGTGACGTACGCCAACGACCCGCTGGTGGCCGACGTGATCACGGCCACCGGCGCCGAGCTGGTCCCGTACACCTCGACGCTGCCGGTCACCGACCACGACTGGCCGGACGACCCGATCGCCGCGATGGGCGTCTTCCTCGACGACAACATCCAGCGGTACGCGGCGCTGCGGGCCGCCTACGACGACGACCCCGCCGACCTCTACCTGTACGACATCGGCGGGTACGCGGGTCGTGCCCTGGCCGAGTCGCAGGGCAGGCCCGTGGTGCAGCTCTCACCGTCGATGGTGGCCTGGAAGGGCTACGAGGACGAGGTCGCCGCGCAGTTGTGGGAGCTGCCGGGCGCCTCGGCGTACCGGGCGAAGTTCGCGGAGTGGCTCGCCGGGGCCGGGGCGACGACCACGGACATGGAGAGCTTCTCCGGCCATCCGCCGCGCTGCCTGGCCACCATCCCCCGGGCGATGCAGCCGCACGCCGACCAGGTGGATCCGGACGTGGTGACGTTCGTCGGCCCGTGCTTCGGCCCCCGGACCGACCAGGGCGGCTGGACCCGCCCAGCCGACGCCGCGAACGTGCTGCTGATCTCGCTCGGCTCGGCCTACACCCGGCAGCCGGAGTTCTACCGCAGCTGCCTGGCGGCGTTCGGCGAGCTGCCCGGCTGGCATGTGGTGCTGCAGATCGGCAAGCACACCTCGGTGGAGGAGCTGGGCAGCGTCCCGGCCAACGTCGAGGTGCACTCCTGGGTGCCGCAGCTCGCGATTCTGGAGCAGGCGGACGCGTTCGTCACGCACGCGGGGATGGGCGGCAGCAGCGAGGGCCTGTCCACCGGCGTGCCGATGATCGCGGTGCCGCAGGGCGTCGACCAGTTCATGAACGCGGACCGGCTGGTCGAGCTGGGGGTAGCCCGTCGTATCGACACCGCCGACGCGACCCCGGAGGCGCTGCGGTCGGCCCTGCTGGAGCTCACTGCCGACCCCGAGGTGGCCCGCCGCTCGGCGCGGCTGCGCGCCGAGGCACGGGCCGAGGGCGGCACCACCCGCGCCGCCGACCTCCTGGAGGCCGTGATCGCTGACTGAGCCCGGTTCACCGGGGTCGGTACGTGTCGGCGAGATGGTCATGGAATTCGGCGTGTCGGAATTGCTAGTGCGGGCCGACCGCACGCAGCAGTCCCAGCCGGTGCGCATCTTCCAGGAACGGCATCAGCTTGCGGGGAAGACGCCCGGCCCATGCCAGCCGGTAGTTGGCTATCAGGTACGCAAGCCACGCATGGTGACGGCCGACCGCGAACCCGGCCGTGAGCCCCAGCACAGAGATTCGCACCAGATGTAGGACGCCACGTCCGCCGAGGTGGCGGCTTTCGCGGCAACCGCCCGGCGCCGCCACAGCAGCAGCGGCACCAGCAGCGTCGGGAACAGCAGCGGAATGCCCACGACCTGGGCGACGTTCGCCGCAGTCTGCAGGCCGTCCTTGCTGAACAGCGTGATTCCCACCAAAGCGAGCACCGCCGCCAGCCCGGCGATCGAAGCCCACCAGCCCAGCACGTACCGCCACGAAGCGCCGTTCCTCGCCATGAACCCATTCTGGCGATCAAGCAGGTCCGACCGTCGATTCCGATGAAAGTTTCATCCCGTAACCGGGAGACCTGTCCAGCCCGGCACCCCCGACGGTCGGCTACATGGTGCGGGCTCATTGACGGCAGGACCGGGGCGGCCGAAGATCCTGGGAGCGCTCCCAACCCCCCGAGGACCCCCATGACCGGACGCCTGGCCGCAGCAGCGGCCCTTCTCCTGATGATCGCTCTGACCCCCGCCCCGGCCCACGCCGACGAAGGCCCGGAGCAGATCGTGAACGGCACCTTCGACACCGGAACCGCCCCCTGGTGGAGCACCGGCAACCTGACGCTGGAGCTCGACGACGGCCGCCTGTGCGCCGACATCCCCGGCGGCACGATCAACCCGTGGGACGCCATCATCGGCCAGAACGACCTGCCCCTGGTCGAGGGCGAGACGTACGGCTACGCGTTCAGCGCCTCGGCCACCCCGGCCAAGGTCGGCAAGGCCCTCATCCAGCTCCCCGTCGATCCGTACACGCAGTATCTGTCGGCCAGTCCCGAGCTGAGCGTGTCAGGCAACGCCTACTCCTACACCTTCACCTCCCCCGTCACCCTGCCCAACGCCCAGGTCGCCTTCCAGCTGGGCGGCAGCGCCGAGCCCTGGCGGTTCTGCATGGACGACGTGTCGCTCAAGGGCGGCGCGGAGCCCGAGGAGTACGTGCCCGACACCGGCCCGCGCGTGCGCGTCAACATGGTCGGCTACCTCCCCACCGGCCCCAAGAACGCGACGGTGGTCACCGACGAGACCGCCGTACTGGAGTGGCAGCTCAAGAACGCGAGCGGCACGACCGTCGCCAAGGGGAAGACCGAGCCGGCGGGCGTGGACGCCAGCTCCGGCCAGAACGTCCAGACGATCGACTTCGGCTCCTACCGCGAACCGGGCACCGGCTACACCCTCGTGGCCGACGGCGAGACCAGCCGCCCGTTCGACATCGCCGCCGACCTGTACGACGAGCTGCGGGTGGACGCGCTGAAGTTCTACTACACCCAGCGCAGCGGCATCGAGATCCAGGACGCGCTCAGACCTGGTTACGCCAGGCCCGCGGGCCACCTGGGCGCGCCGCCCAACCAGGGCGACACGAGCGTCCCCTGCCAGCCTGGCGTCTGCGACTACACGTTGGACGTCCGTGGCGGCTGGTACGACGCGGGCGATCACGGCAAGTACGTGGTCAACGGCGGCATCTCGGTCCACCAGCTGATGGCGCTGTACGAGCGCGACCGGGCCGCCTTCGCCGATGGCGCACTGGGCATCCCGGAGAGCGACAACGGCGTGCCCGACGTGCTGGACGAGGCCCGCTGGGAGCAGGAGTTCCTGCTGAGCATGCAGGTCCCGGAGGGCGAGGCGCTCGCCGGCATGGCCCACCACAAGATCCACGACGCCGCCTGGACCGGGCTGCCGCTGCTGCCGCACCTCGACCCGCAGCCCCGCGAGCTGCACCCGCCGTCCACCGCCGCCACCCTGAACCTGGCCGCCACCGCCGCCCAGGCCGCCCGCCTGTACGCGCCGTACGACGCCGGCTTCGCCGCCACGAACCTCCAGGCAGCACGCCGCGCCTGGGCCGCCGCGAAGGCGAACCCCGCCCGCTACGCCGACCCCAACGACGGCGTGGGCGGCGGCGCCTACTCCGACGGCGACGTCACCGACGAGTTCTACTGGGCCGCGGCCGAGCTGTACCTCACCACGGGTGAGCAGGAGTTCGAGGACTTCGTGCTCGCCTCGCCGCACCACACCGGCGACATCTGGCGCCAGCGCGGCTTCGACTGGGGCAACACCGCCCAGCTCGGCCGCCTGGACCTGGCGACCGTGCCCAACACCCTGCCGGATCGCGATCGGGTGCGCGCGTCGGTGGCCGAGGGCGCCGACAAGTATCTCGCCGTCCTTCAGGCGCACCCGTACGGGATCCCGTACGACCCGCCGGACTACGACTGGGGCTCCAACAACCTGGTCCTGAACAACATGGTCGTCCTGGCCACCGCGTACGACACGACCGGCGAGGAGAAGTACCGCACGGCCGTACGGGAGGGCATGGACTACATCCTCGGCCGCAACGCGCTCAACCAGTCCTACGTCACCGGCTACGGCGAGGTCGCCAGCCAGAACCAGCACAGCCGGTGGTACGCCCGCCAGCTCAACCCCGAGCTGCCCAACCCGCCGCGCGGCACCCTGTCCGGCGGCCCCAACTCGGCCATCCAGGACCCGATCGCGCAGCGGCTGCTACAGGGCTGCGAGCCGCAGTTCTGCTACATCGACCACATCGAGTCCTGGGCCACCAACGAGCTGACGATCAACTGGAACTCGCCGCTGGCCTGGATCTCGTCCTTCCTGGCCGACCGGGGCGGGCCCGGGTCCTGCGAGGTCCGTTACACCGCGCACGGCTCGTGGCCGCAGGGCTACACCGGCCAGGTCTCGATCAAGAACACCGGTAAGAAGGCGATCGACGGCTGGAGCCTGCGCTGGGCGTTCCCGGGCACCCAGCGGGTCCGCGACGCCTGGGGCGTGAAGGTCTCCCAGTCGGGCCCGGTGGTGAAGGCCGAGAACCTGAGCTGGAACCGTACTATCAAGCCGGGCCGCACGGTGACGTTCGGCTTCACCGGCGCGGGCGCGCCGGGGACGGCCCCCGAGGTCTTCCACCTGAACGGAGGCCGCTGCGGCTGACACCTGACCGGAGCGCCCGCCCTTCAGGGGGCGGGCGCTCCCTAACCGAGAAGATCGCGGGCCTTACTGGGCAGCAGGGCCGACTGCACCACGGCGGGAGCGTCGGCGAAGAAGCGGACCACGCCGACCTCGGCGGTCCGGCCCATCGGGCGCACGATCGTGATCGGCTCCGACAGCTGCACCACCACGTTGACCTGTGACGACACCGCCACGGTCAACCGGTCGTCCGCCACGCTGATCAGCCCCGACTCGTTGTAGCTGCGCACCACCCGCACGGAGGAGATCAGCTCACGCGGGATGCGTACGTCCAGGAACGCGCCGTACCGGACCCGCAACTCCCCGGCGGTCACGACGTGCGGCCGGGTGACGCACGCGGCCACGACCGCGAGCCCGATGAGCACCCCGTACACGTCCAGCACCAGCACCAGCACGCGCAGCCAGCCGACGACGTCCATCGCCTGCAGCAGCAGATCCACCGCCACCGTCTCGACGGCCATCATCGCCAGCATGATCACCATCGTCGTGGACTGCGCCCGCGAGTAGGTCACCTCGGTCGCGCCCGGCGGCACGCCGTGGCGGCGGCGCAGCACCCACAGGCCCACGCTCCGCATGCCCATCACGTCGAAGGCGGCGATCCTGCGCACCACCTGGGGCACCCTGGCGAGCCTCACATCTTCTCCTTCAGTACGGCCACCATCAGCCTGAACACCTCGGCCTGGGCGGGCGACAGCTCCTCGGTCATGGCCGCCAGCCACGGCGCCCCGTCCTCGGGCAGGTTGCCGAGCACCCCCTTGACCAACTCCTCGGGAAGGTGAGCGGCCAGGTCCGCGGCGACCTCGGCGACCCTGGGGTCCGCCGGATCGGCGTCGGTGAGCTCGTCCAGCCGCTCGTACAGCTCGTGCCCGCGCGCCGCCGCCTCGGGCTCGGCCAGCGGCCGCAGCAGATCGACCACCCGATCGCGCTCGCTCGCCTCGGCGACGGTGCCCATCAGGGTGAGCATCTCCCTGTCCATCTCGGCGAACCTCGACCCTCCGCCGGTCAGATCGCGCAGCACCGCCGCCAGGTCAGCGGAGACCGCCGCGACCGCGCTCAGATCCGGCTCGGCCAGCAGCCCCGCCAGCCTGGCCCGCCGCGCGCCGATCTCCTCCTGCTGCCTCGCCAGGTCGGCGTCCAGCTCGACCAGCACCTCACGCAGGTCCTTGCCCCGGTCGTCGGCCAGCACGTCACGGATCTCGTCCAGCGACAGCCCCAGCTCGGCCAGCCGCCGCACCCGCGCGAGCAGCACGGCATCGCGCAGCCGATACTCGCGATAGCCGTTGGCCAGCCGCACGGGCTCGGGCAGCAGCCCCAGGTGGTGGTAGTGCCGCACGGTCCGGGTAGACACCCCGGCCAGCGCGGCGAGCTCGCCGATCCGCATGCCCCCATTAGAAACGTTGCCGCTACGTCAAGGTCAACCGCCGTGACCCGACCGGCCCGTCAGGCGCAGGGCCAGTTGGGTGCGATCGCGCAGGTTCAGCTTGCGCAGCACGCTGGAGACGTGGTTCTTCACCGTTCCCTCGGTGATGAACAGGCGGGCGGCGATCTCCCGGTTAGCGGCGCCGGCGGCCACCATCCGCGCCACTTCGAGCTCCCGGGCCGACAGAAGCTCCTGGCCGGGGAACGCGCCGTGTGCCGGTCGACGTCGTAGGTCGGCGACCAGCCGGGCGGCGACCGGGTTGCTCAGCACGGTCTCGCCGCGGCTCGCCTGCCGGATGGCCGCGACCAGTTCGTCGGGTGAGCAGTCCTTGAGCAGGTAGCCGACGGCGCCGCCGCGCAGCGCGCCGAAGATGTAGTCGTCCTCGTCGAAGGTGCTGAGCACGATCGCCGCCACCGAAGGATGCTCGACCGTCAGGCGGGTGATCAGCTGCACGCCGTCCA
The DNA here is from genome assembly GCF_044465295.1 of Nonomuraea sp. NPDC049714. Lineage (NCBI taxonomy): Bacteria > Bacillati > Actinomycetota > Actinomycetes > Streptosporangiales > Streptosporangiaceae > Nonomuraea > Nonomuraea sp. NPDC049714. Next base: position 448,033 of record NZ_JBITLM010000008.1, read on the forward strand.
TCCGGGGCATCCGGGCGTCCACGAGGGCCACATCAGGGCGGGTCTCGCCCACCACCGCCAGTGCGGCGACCCCGTCGGCGGCCTCGCCCACGACCTCGATGCCCTCCTCGATCTCCAGCAGCTTGCGCAGGCCCTGCCGCATCAGCTCCTGATCGTCGACCAGCAGCACCCGGACCGCGTTCACGACGGCAGCTCCGCGCGCAGCTCGAAGCCCCTGGCCGCGTTTCCGCTGGTGAGATCGCCGCCGAGCGCCTTGACCCGATCGGCCAGCGAGCTCAGCCCGAACCCGTGGCCATGATCATCGTCACGGCCCTTGCCGTCGTCGGCGACCACGAGCACGACCTTCCCCTTCTCGAACGCCAGCGTGCCGCGTACGGACTCGCCTTCGGCGTGCCGGAGGGCGTTGGTGAGCCCTTCCTGCAGCACACGGTAGAGCACCAGTTCGGCGTCGGGCTCCAGCGGGCGTTCGGTCCCGGTCACCTCGAAGGCGACCCGGACGCCGGTGCCGGTGAAGGAGTCCGCCAGCCGCTGGAGCGCGGCGCTGCCCAGGTGACCGTTGAGGGCGAGCGGGCGCAGCGCGCGCACCCATCGGCGAGCGTCGGCCAGCGCCGCGATCGTGAGCTCCTTGGCCTGGTGCACTTCCTCCCAGGCGGCGACGGGCCGGCTGTCGCGGAAGCGTTCGGCGTTCTCCAGCCCCACCTTGATCACGGTCAGGTGGTGGCCGATCGAGTCGTGCATCTCCGCCGCCATCCTGGCGCGCTCCTCGGCGACGGTCAGCTCCCGCACCCGTTCGGCGAGGTGCCGGGCCCGCAGCACCGCCGACGCCATCCCCATGGAGAACGCGGCCAGCACCGCGATCGCCGCCGTCTCGACCAGCGCCTCGACGATCGTCCTGCCGTAGACCACGGGCATGACCACGACCATGATCGCACCGAACACGGCGAGGATGGCGGCGGCGACCCGCATGCCGTACACGAAGGCGAGGTTGGTCATGCCGATGAGCAGCAGGGGCATGTGCGTGCCGGCCGCCCCGGTGAGCCCCAGCGCCAACGCGCCCGCCAGGAACGCGGGGGCCACCAGGCGACGACCACGGCCGGGCCGCCACGGCATCACCGGCCAGAGCCCGCACAGCAGCGCGACGTCAGCGAGGAACAGGACCCGGTGCCACGCATCGCTGGGCGCCGCCAGGTTGATCATGACCGTGGCGCCGAGCACCAGCCAGAACACCACGCTGAGGAGAGCCGGACGGTCGGGATCACGCAACCACGCCATAAGACCAACCTACGATCCCGCCGAAGTCCCGACATCCCACCCGAGTAACCATGACCTTGGTCATGGTGCTCTCTATCTCCGGCCCGATGCGCGGCGGACCCGCGCGTTCGTAGCGTGCCTGGCATGAGAACCCTCTGGGCCGTCCTCCTCGTCATCGTCGTCATGTTCGCGCAGATCTTCATCGGCTCCAGCCCCGCCTTACTGCTCCTCGACCAGGCGAATCCGCTGCGGGAGCCCCTCGGCGCGATCGGCGTCACGCTCACCGCGCTCCTGCTCGTCCACCTCGTCCGCCGATTCCTCGACCGGCGGCCGTGGTCGGCCCTGGGCTGGCGGAACCCGTCCCATGTCCTGCTCGGCGTGCTCGCGGGCGCTGTGCCCCCGCTCGCCGCGAGCGGGCTCTCCCTCGCCGTAGGCGCGTCCACCTGGGTGTCGGTCGACGCCTCCGCCTATGTCTGGCTGCCGCTGGCCGCCGTCGTCATCCTGCTCGGCCAGGCGTTCCCGGAGGAACTGCTCTGGCGCGGCCACCTCGTCGACACCCTGTCGGTACGACTGTCGCCACGGGCAGTCGTGATCATCAGCTCGGCCGGATTCGGCGTCCTGCACATCTTCTCCCAGAGCCCGGCGAGCACCCTCATGGAGAAGCTGCTCTACGTGGTCATGGCCGTGGCGCTCGGCTTCGCGTGCACGGCGGCACGGGTACGCGGCGGCGGGCTCTGGATGGCGGTCGGCGTGCACTGGGGCTTCCACCTGGGCCTGCGCGTGCTGCCCCTCCAGCCGGTGCACTACGGCGTCACGCTCGTGCTGCTGACCATCACTCTCACGCTGGCAGGAGTCCTGCTGCTCAGGGGCCAGAGCGAGCGGACGGCGAGCTCACAGAGCCCGGCCCCGACCCGGTAGCGGCGGTCACCTTCGTCGCACCGGGGCGGATTCCCCGCACCGGTGCCGGGTGGCCGGCCTGCGGTAACGGTTGGGGAACCGTGACACCGCCCGCACGCCGGAAGAGATGCAATAGGGGCATGAGAGCCAGGCAGCCGCGCCTACCGGCCCGGCAGGTCCTTGCGGCGGCGACCGCGACCAGGGCACGTCGCATGGCCGAAACCGCAGCAGCGGCGGCTCCTCCGCCTGCCCCACCCCGCCCGGTGCCCTGGGCGCGGCGGTGGGTACGCCGATTACTGTGGCTCCTCCCCCTGCTGGTGGGGATCGTCGTGGCCGCCGTCGCGGCGACCGACGAGAGCATCCCGGACTGGGGACGCTGGACCCTGGCCGGTACCGCCCTGGCCGGGGCCGTCGGCCTCGGCATCGCCGTCCTCATCGGGCCGGCCTCACGCCGCCTCGCAGGCGAACGCCACCCGCTCACCCAGGCCGAGCGTCAGCAGATGACCGCCACAGAACGCGTAGAGGCCGTCAACGCCGCCCGCCACACCCTGATCCAGGCCGCGACGGGGCTGGTCGTCATCGGCGGTGTCGTCTTCACGGCGCAGGGCTTGTGGTACACGGCGCAGTCCCTCGACGCCTCCCGGCAGGCCCAGCGGACCGCTGAGCAGGGGCAGATCGCCGACCGGTACACCAAGGCCGTGGAACAACTCGGCGCCACGAAAACGAACATCCGTCTGGGCGGCATCTACGCCCTGGAACGGCTCGCGCAAGATTCCCCGCGCGATCATCAAACCGTTTACGACGTGCTGGCCGCGTTCGTTCGCGAGCGCGACCGGAAACCCGTTGAAGAAGGAGTGCAATCGTCCTTCGACCCCGCCGCTGACACGCAAGCCGCATTGACCGTCATCGGCCGTCGAAACGGCACCCGAGATGTGAGTGCACTCGACCTGTCCCGTAGCCTCCTTCATGGCGCGTTCCTGGACCGCGCGAACCTTCGCGGCGTGAACCTGTTCAACGCGGACCTGGGCAGCGCGGACCTGAACGGCGCGGACCTGACCGGGGCGAATCTGACCGGCGCCAACCTGACCGACGCGAACCTGATCGGCGCGGACCTGAGGCGCGTACGCGGGGTCACAGAGGACGAAATCAGGAAAGTGGCCCGTGTTGATAAGACCACGAAATTCTGATCGCATCTGGCCACTCAAGGCTTGATCGACAGGCGGCGCGATGCGGCGTCGCGCCCGAACACCTGACGGCTGTGCCACGTCTCAGCCCTGCTTCACCAGCGCGACCAAGGTGTAGACGGGGTCAGGGCGTGGCCGGTCCTGGTCGGGCAGGTCGCCCAGTCGGCTGCCGAGCTCGGCGAGAGCAGCGGCGTCCATCCGGCGGCCCCATGAGCTCTCCGGGATCACCTCACGCCATCCGCGAGGACTGCGGCCCTGCCCGAGCCCGGCGAACGTCGTACGACCCGCCATCCTGAGCCCCAGCCCCGAACCCACCTCCAGCACCCGGTCGAGCGCGTCGCTCGGCGGCGGAGTGTGCGCGTCACCCGCCGGGCCGACCAGCGCGGCGACATCGTCGCCGGTGCGATAGGCGGCGGCGCTCTTGTCGACGGTGGTCAGGAGCGCCCCGCCCGGCCGCAGCGCCCGTGCCGCCTGTGCGAGCACGGCGGCGGAGCCGGCCAGGTCCAGCAGGTGGAGCAACCAGATGATGGTGACCGCGTCCGCCGACCCGTCCGCGAGAGGCAGCCGGGCCGCGTCGCCGCGCACCACCGCGCCCGGCAGCCGGGACGCCGCCACCCCCGCCATCCCGGCCGACCGGTCCACGCCGGCCACCCGCCGCCCCGGCCGCCGCAGCCGGGCGGTGACGATCCCCGTACCGCACGCCACGTCCACGACGACCCGCGCCCCCTCGGGTAGCAGCCTCTCCACCGCCTCCGCCGCCGCCTCGGCGCGGGCGTCCCCGCCTCGCGTCGCGTCGTAGCGTGCGGCCTCACGGTCGTAGTCGAGCAAGGTCAACCGCCTTAACTGAGCCGGGGTGTACGGGCGCATATGACGGTATATGTCGGCTAGGTGGAGAGCGAGGGGCCAAGGCGCCCGGGCCAGTGATCGCTGAGGGGGCCTAGCCTCGCGGGGAGTCCTTGACCCAGACGACCCCGTCGATCCCGGCCAGGTGGGCCGGGTCCAGCGAGGCGTAGCCGAACCAGGGGGACACGCGGGGAGCCGGCAGTGCGCCGACCAGGTCGGTGGCCAGCCGGTGGGCGTCGACGAGGTAGCGGTCCTCGGGGAGGGCGTACAGGAGCCCTTCGAGAGTGTCCGGGGGCGGGGTGTCCACTCCCTGGTGCCGGATGGTGCCGAGCGCCATGGCCAGGAAGGCGTACTCCTCGCCCAGATGGGCGCTCACGATCGCGCCGGCGCTCCACCACTCCAGCGGCAGGCCGCCCATCCGCATCGAGCTCTTCGCCCGCTGGAGATGGCTGTTGTGGGCGAAGACCAGCGCCGGGCCCCGTTCGGCGACGGCGAGGAGGTTGCGGGCCATCATCGAATCCCGTACGCCCAGCAGGCGCGTCAACCGGCTCGGTGACGGGTCGGCCATCCAGAAGTGGTAGCGCAGCAGGCCGGTGGCGGTGCGCCCGTACAGGCTCGCCCGGTCGAAGCCCTCCCGCGAGGACGCCGCGATCAGGTGCGGCGTCTGCGCGTCGAGCAACGCCACCAGGTCGTCGGCGAGCAGCCGCAGCTCCCTGGCCTCGGCCGACTGCCCCACGGACGCGGACGGGTCCATCATCGTGGCAGGGTCGGTCCACCGGTCGTCGGCGCCGAGCAGCCGGTCGAGCGTTTCGGCGGTGCAGGGCAGCAGGTCCGCGTCGCCCCAGGTGGCGAGGTAGTCATGGAGTGCGGTGAGGACCTGCCGGGGGCTCTCGGGGCCGCTGATCTCCAGGGGGCCGTCGAACCCGGCGAAGCGCAACTGCTCGGACGCGGGGCGGGCGTCGTTGTAGGCGCGCATCCAGCGGACGAGCTCGCGGTTGGCCTCGGACGCGCCGAACCCATGGCTGAAGCCGCGTTCCATGGCCTCGTCAAGGGTGCCCGTGCCCGAGGTGACGTAGTCGTCCACGGCCAGGCCCGCCATGCAGTCGCTCTCGATCGCGATCGCCCGGTAGCCCTCCTGCTCGACGAGCTGCCGGAAGAGCTCGTTCCGAACGTCGAGCAGGGTGTCCTCGCCGTGGGTGGGCTCGCCCAGCGCGAGCAGCCGGGGCCGGGCCGGGAGGAGCCTCATGATGGTGGCCACCTCAATGGCATGAACGATGTCCTTGATGCCAGTTGTCATACCTTAAAGAATATCGTTCAATATATCGGTTGAACCTTTTCCGATATTTCACCAGTTCGACAGAGCAAAACCTTAAAAGCGGACGGTACGGCCCGGCACCAGCCAGGATGGTCTTGCCTAACCGGCGGCGGATGAACTTCGGGTTGTGTGCCATCGCGATCCCTCCCTGTCAGGCCCGGCGTCGTATCGCCAGGTAGGCGATCCAGGTCAGGACGAGTGCGAGAGTCAGATAGGCGGCGGTCTCGGTCCCTTGCATGGGCCAGAACGGCAGGTCGAGTCCCCCGCGCAGGGCCCGGCCGGCGAGTTGGCTCGCACCGACCAGCAGCACCGACAGTGGCATGGCGATGCGGGTGTGCCGGGTCACCGCACCGAGTGCGACGCCGAGTGTCAGCGCGAACAGCACCCTGCCGTACGGCACCAGGCCGTGGCTTTCGTAGTACGGCCAGGCCATCGGGTCCGCCTCGGCTTGCGGGAGCGCCCAGGTCAGCAGCGCGGCAAGGACCGCGGTCGCGGCAAGGGCGCAGACGGCCGCGGTGGCGAGGGTGACGGCAAGCCACCGGCCTCGGGACAGGCTCTGGGTCCAGGCGAGCTTGTAGGTGCCGGTCTCGAATTCGCGGGCGATCAGCGGTGCGCCCCAGATCAGGCAGACCGCCCCGGCCAGGAAACCCGCCAGCTGGAACGTGAGTCCGCTCAGCTCCGGCTCCAGACGCTCCACCACAACGGCGGCCCCGTACAGCAGGAGCAGGGCGGCGATGGCGGTGGCCTGGGCGCGTTGCCCGCGCCAGGCCACCCAAACCAGCCCCGTCACCGGGCCGCCTCGGAATTGCGCAAGAAGTCCAGCACGAGGTCCTCCAGATCGGCGGTGGGATGGGTGCTCAGCAGGTCGGTGAAGCTGCCGCACAGCCGGACCCGGCCGGCGCCGAGCAGGATCAGGTGATCGCATGCCTCGGCCAGGTCGGCCAGGATGTGCGAGGACAACAGCACGGTGGCTTCCAGGGCGCGCAGCACGCTCATCACCTGAACCCGGGCCAGCGGATCTAGGTCGGCCAGCGGCTCGTCCAGCACCACCAGATCGGCGCGCTTGCCGACGGCCAGGGCGAGCGCGACCAGTGTGCGCTGTCCGCCGGACAACCGGTCCACCCGTTCGCGCAGGCCGATGTCGTGCGCGCGCAGCAGGGACTCGGCGGGTTCGCGGTCCCAGCGGGGGTTGGTGGCCGCGCCGAAGCGCAGCAGGTCGGCCACGCTCCAGCGCCGATACAGCGGCTTGTCCTGGGCGACGAACGCGACCGCGGCCGCCTCCAGCGGCCGGCCGAGAACGCGCACCCCGCCCGTGGTGGGCGCCAGCAGCCCGGTCACCAGGTTCAGCAGCGTGGACTTGCCCGCCCCGTTCGGCCCGACCAGGGCGGCCTTGGCCCCTGAGGGCAGCTCGATGGTGGCCTCGCGCAGCGCCCACCGGCGCCCGTAGCGCTTGCCCAGCTCGCTGGTCTCCAACGCGTTCACGCTTCCCCCGTCCCGCCGGTCAGCTCGCGCATGCGACGCAGCAGCGCCGCCCGGCGACCGTGAGCGCGCACGGCCAGCACCAACGCCGCCGCGACGAACAGGCCCCCGACCACCAGCGCGAGGCCCAGGCCCGTCCCGCGCTGGGCAGCGACGACGGCCACGACCGCAGTGGTGACCGTCGAGGCCACCAGGGCGATCCAGGCGGCGATCACCTGCTCGGTGGCGAACAGCGGCACCCTGCGCGTCAGCAGCCACCCCCCGTAGCCGGCCCAGGCCAGGCAGAAAACGGTGAACAGCGCGAACGCCAGGTACGTGCGGCCAGGCAGCGGACCCGGCTCGGACCACCACAGCGCGGTCGTGAACACCGTGCCGGCCAGTCCGGCCAGCAGCGCCGCCACCGCCCTGATCCGCGTCCTCAGCGACAGCGCCGGCGCCAGCCGATCGATCATCTCCCGCGCCGACAGGCGCGGCTCCTCCTCGGTCATGGCCGGTGTCCCTTTCCGTCAAGGTGTTCACGCAGCAGCCGACGGGCGCGATCGAGCCGGGACTTCACCGTGCCGACGGGGACCTGGCAGATCCGCGCGCGGTCCTCCACCGACAGGTCCTCCAGGTAGAACAGGACGAGAATCTCCCGCTCCTGCGCGTACTCGCTGCGCAGGCGGTCGGTCACCGATCGCCGGGCGATCGTGAACAGCCAGGGCACGAACCGGCCGGGTTCCCGCAGCCGGGACAGGCCGCGGACCACGGCCGGCCAGATCTCCTGGGTCATGTCGTCGGCCCGTTCGGCATCCAGCATGCGGCGCACGTATGTCCATATCGGCACGCGCCATCGGGCCACCAGCTCGGCCAGGGCCGCGCGCTCACCCAACTGCGCGCGCACCACCAGCAGCTCATCGATCATCTCGCCCTCCCGTCACCTGAACAGTCGGGCGAGAAGCCGATCAGGTTCACGATTCACGACATCATCGTGCGGAACCGACCACGATCACCGCAGGTCGGGATCGAGGTGCCGGTAGATCATGGGTCGGCTGACGCCGACCACCGTCATCAACCGCACATGGCCGTGTCGAAGGTGTCGAGCAGTCGCTCGCGCTGCCGTTGCGTGGCGGCCGACCCGGTGACGTAGACGGTCGCCGCCCGCCCGGCCCGGGTCCGCCCGGACAACACCGACACACCAGGCACATCGCCGCCGTGCATCCAGACCTCCCCGCAGCTCAGCCGAGCCTGCGCGACCCCCAGCCCGTAGCGCGCCTTGGCCGGCCACCCCGGCTCGCCGACCCGTACGGCATCCGCCGTCATCGCCCGCAGCGTCTTGGCCGGCATACCCCGCCAGAACCGGTTCAGATCGTCCGGCGTGGACACCAGCCCGCCACTGGCCCCGAACTCGTACCCCGGCAGCCGGGTGAGATCGACGACCCCGCCCTCCGGATCCGCCGGACTCACCCCGTACGTGTGCGCGTGCTCGCCGCGAATCCCCATCTCTCCCCTGCGCGGCCAGTACGTGTCCCGCATCCGCAACGGCTTGATCACCAGTTCCCGGGAGACCTGCCTGAAGTCCTCCCCGGTCACCGCATGGATGATTTTGCCCAGCACCAGGTAGTTGGTGTTGGAATAGGCGAACCGCCCCACGGGCGTCGGCTTGAGCCCGAGCGCGACCTTGAGATAGTCCTGCGGCAACTTCGACCAGTCGACCGCCTCGCTGAAGTCCGGCAGCCCACTGGTGTGCCGCAGCAGATCCCGTACCGTGATCTTCCGCCCGTCGATCGCCGCCCCCGCGCCCTGCCCCCGCAGGACCTCGGGCAGATACCGCTCGACAGGCGCCCCCAGCTTGATCTCGCCCCGCTCGACCAGCCGCATCACCGTCACGGCGATCACCGGCTTGCTCAAGCTCCCCACCCGGAACCGCGCATCCGCCCCGACCATCGGCCGCCCGGTCCCCCGCTCAGCGGTGCCGGACACCACCGTCACGCCGTCGCTGGTACGCGCCAGGGCCCCCGCCACGCCACCTTCCCCGGTAAGCCGACCCAGCCGCTCCCCCAACCCGGGGTCGGTAGCGGCGAGCGCCGGGGTCAGGGGAGCGAGCGCCAGCGCGCCGACGACAACGGCGGCCACCAACCGGTGAGCAGTCCTGCGAGCCATGAGAAGTCCTTAGGAATCGGAAAGTGTCTCCCACGACTCTCCCTTCCGGCCCGCAGAAACACAGTCACGCCAGCACCGCTCCCACCCGGGGGGTGTCCCTACCTGACGTCAGGGCATGCCCCCTGGCTCAACGCGGATCGGGCGCCCGGCGTAACCCCAGTTGCGCCCGCCGCAGGGTAGATCGCAGGCCACGGCGTCGGCTATCACGGAGGCGAATACAGCATCACATGCACAATCTGTGACTATAAATTTACTCTATGCTTACGGCCCATGTTGACGAGAGCATGCGTCGCCGACCCGGCGATGACAGCATCTACGCGATGGCGGCGATCGTCATCGACTCCAGCGGCCATGACGAGGCCCGCCTGACCTTGGAGTCGCTGCGCCTGGGCAAGAACCCCCGCTTGCACTGGCGCGACGAGCCTGTTGCCAGGCAGCGAATCATCGCTGACGCAATCGCCAGGATGCCCCTTGCCGCCGTTGTGGCCGTGCACATCTTCGACAGGACGTGCCGCACCGAGCGAGCACGCCGACGCTGTCTTGAGCGCCTGCTCCTCGAACTGGAGAACACGGGCGTGGCGGAGGTCGTCATGGAAAGTCGCACGCCCGGCCAGGACCACTTGGATCTTCTGATGGTCATGGCCTTGCGGAAATCCCGAACCCTCTCGAAAGCGGTCACAGTCAACTGGCTACCTTCACACCAGGAGCCACTGCTCTGGGCGGCCGATGCCGTGGTCGGCGCGACCACTTGGTGGATAGACGGCCAGAGCGCCGGTTTCGAGTGCCTTGAAGAGCGCGTAAGAGTGGTGTGCATCAATTGAGTGAGAGCGCAAAGGCCGGACGCCCGATTCCATCGGGAGGCCCGGCCTCACTTCCAACACCCACCGGGGGTGCGGCAGTTCCCAGTGTGCCTCACCAAGTGTGATCGGGCAACCCCGTTCCGACGCGTACGCCGTACGAATGTGAAAGCCCATCGGGCCGCACCACATAGGTTTGCGGCTCTGCGGTACCTCGCCTGTTGGGACAATGGGTGGTGATGATTACCGTCATGACCGGCGCCGGCATCTCCACCGACTCCGGCATTCCCGACTTCCGAGGCCCCTCCGGCCTGTGGCGGAACGATCCGGACCACGAGAAGCTCGTCACCATCGACTACTACCTGGCCGATCCCGACATCCGCCGCCGCTCCTGGCAGTTCCGCCGTGACAGCCCCGCCAGGACCGCCGTGCCCAACGCCGCCCACCTGGCCCTGGTCGAGCTGGAGCGGGCCGGGCTGCTGGACCGCCTGGTCACGCAGAACATCGACGGCCTGCACCAGAAGGCCGGCTCCAGCCCTGATCGGGTGCTGGAGCTGCACGGCAACATGTCCGGTGTGCTGTGCGTGCGCTGCGAGGCCCGGTCCACCCTGGCGGAGGCGCTGGCGCGGATCGACGGGGGTGAGCCGGATCCCGCCTGCCTGGTGTGCGGCGGGATCCTCAAGACGACCACGGTCATGTTCGGCGAGGCTCTGCCCGGCGAGGTCGTCGCCGAGGCGGTCCGGGCCACGGAGCGGTCCACCACCTTCGTCGCCATCGGCACCTCCCTGCAGGTGCAGCCCGCCGCCTCCCTGGCGGGACTCGCGGTCAGGTCCGGCGCGCGGCTCGTCATCGTGAACGCCGAGCCCACCCCGTACGACGACTTCGCCACCGAGCTGATCAGGGACCCGATCGGCGAGGCGGTCCCTCAGCTCGTGGCGCGGTTCACCGCCTGACCAGCTGACGAAGCACCTGCATGGCGTCCCTCTCGATGCGCGTGAGATCGTGCAGGATGACGCCGGCCTGCTCAAGGTACGCCGCGTCGCCGTTCTCCCCGGCCTTCGCGATCAAGGCGGACACGTCCGTCCACAGGACGGCGGCCTCGGCGTACAGCCGGTGACCGGCGCGGAGGTTGTCGTCGTCGATCAGCCGGGTGCATTCGTCGAGGAAGTCGCGGTAGAGGGCGCGGAACAGGGCGCCGCCGGTGCCGCCCTTCTCCATGAGGAGGGCGGCCTGCGGCAGGTCCCGCTGCGGCTCCCCCGCGCGTAGCAGCCATCCGGGCACCTGTTCGCCGGCCTTCTCGATGCCGCGATGGCCCAGGTTCGCGATGGGGGCGGCGAGGAAGGCGTCGGCGCAGTCCTTGATGGCGGGGATGATCTGGTCCTGCCAGGAAAGCGGGTGAGCCGGCCGGGAGATGGTGAAGGATCGGTTCCTGGCGGTCATCGGTCCGCGTGCGGCCCGCGCCAGGGCCAGGCCGGCCCGGCCGGCGCGCACCGCTCCGCCCTGCTGGTCGGTGTCCACCAGGTAGGCGTCATGCTCGTCGTAGCCGTACATCGCGACGACGTGACCGCCGAAGTGCACCTTGGAGTGGAAATAGTCCAGGTGGTAGCAGTCGAGCTGGAGGCCGACCGGCCGACCGGCGTCGATGGGGGCGGCCACGTTCTCCCACGCCTTGCGTGGCGAGGTGGTCTCCTTGGTCGTCAACGTCAGTCCCAGCCTGGCGGTCAGGTTCCTGGTGAGCTCGAAGGGCTTGACGCGGCCGCCGAGGAAGGGGAACGCCATGCTCTTGCTGTCCCAGTAGACGAAGGACAGCCCCGAGCCCAGCCCGAACAGCATGGGCTCGGACAGATCGAGTCCCTCATGTCGCAGCAGCACCCCCAGCGCGGTCGTCTCGCAGTGGCGCATGCCGCGGGCCTCGATGTCCTTCACGATGGTCATGCGCCGCTCTCCTGATGCTGACGTGACGAACCCGCACCTGATGCGGGAACCGCTGGGAGCAGCATGACGCCTCCCACCGTAGGAGAGTCCAGCCGCACGGCGAGGTCACGACGGGCTTCGGGGTCGACGCCCGCCTCTTCGGCGAGGGTGGCGAACGTGCGCCGGAGCTGGTGCGGATGGAGCCCGGTGATCCCGGCCTGGCGGCCGATGCGCTCCACCAGGTCGTAGACGTCCTTGCGGTCGAGCCGCCGTCCGGAGGCGGACACGAACAGCGGCCCGGTCAGCTCCTCCACCGTGATCCCGGCGCGCTCGGCGCGGTGGGTCACGTACGCGTCGATCGCGTGCGCCGCCGCCGGCGGGATCTTCCGCGTCTGCGGCTTGTCGCCCTTGCCGACGATCCGCAGGGTGCGGTGACCGCGCTCGTGCCCGAGATCGGGCAACTGCGCGGCCAAGCCCTCGGTGACGCGGACGCCGGTCTCCATGAGCAGCCGGATGAGCGCCGCTGTGCGGAGCCGTTCCCGGCCGTGGTCGTGGTCGGCCGCGTACAGCACGTCACGGGCTTCGGCGCGGGTGAGGCCCGCGGTCTCGGAGCGCCGCCGGTTCACCTTCGGCCGGCGGGTTCCTTTGAACCGGTTGGCATCGATGACGTCTTCGCCGAAGAGGTAGTCGTACCACGATGACACGGCCGAGATCCGCAAGTTCATCGTCTGGGGCGGGATCGGCCTGCCGGCCTGTAGCTCCAGCCATTGTTGGTAGACATCGCCGTGGGACTTCCGCGCCTGCAGCGGGTCGAGGCCGATCTCGGCGCAGAAGCAGAACCACCGCTCGATCTCGCGCCGGTAGGCGTCGCGGGTGTTCGGGGAGTTGTAGGACAGCAGCCACGCCTTCGTCAGGTCCCGCACGGAGCCGTGCATGCCGGGCGGGCACGCCAGATCGTCACCCGCGTGCGGCGCCGGCTCGACGGTCACGGCTCGACCTTCCCCGAGGGCGAGCGCACGGCTGTGGTCGTTCAACGTCCCTGAGCGCGCCGCTGCACTCGACGTTCCCAGCTGTTCGGGTGGCGGATGACCACGCCCGCGGCGCCGCCGTCGCCGGAGAGGCGGACCCGTGGCGTCCCGGGAAGCCGCTGGGATGTGGTCTTGTCCTTGAAACCGCCAAGGCCTGGATTCATCTCCGAGGTCTCCGCCACCCACCCATCGGGGATGATGATCGTCACACCGGCCATCTGCCCGTACGCTTCTATCGAGATCTCGCGCAACCGGCATTCGGCCTGGGTGAAGTCGAGCTTGGCGCCGCCCATGCCGCCGTACACGGTGATGCGCGCAGGCACCCGCCAGCGGCCGGTCCGCGCCGCGCCGTTGATGCCGCCCTTGAGAACCAGCGGCTCTGCTGGAATCTCTTGCGGCAGATCGGCGGCAAGGCGCTCCAGGTCGGCGTACGTCTTGGCGTTCAGCGCCAGATCCAGCCGCACTTCCAGCTCACCGAAGTCGATTCGACCCTCGGCCGCCGCGGTGTTGAGCCGCTCCACCATCGCTTCGCGCTCGTCATGCGAAACACGCACCTGATTAGAGCTAGAGGGAAGCGGCTGCTGGTTTGCGTCCATCGCGTTCGCTTTCAGGTAGGGGTAATGGGCCCGGAACACCGGAGATCATTACCATACACCCCCATAAGGGAGATTATGTGGGGTTATTTGTGATCATGACCTGACGGAGTCGGCCGGCTCGGGACAGGCGGGAGCTAGGGGCGGCGGGTCAGGTCGCCGGAGTCGTACACGATCGTGCCGCCGACCGTGGTGAGGATCGGCTTGATGCGCTTGAGGTCCTCGTCGCCGGCCGTGCGGTAGTCGCGGTCCAGGACGACGAGGTCGCCGAGCTTGCCGTTCTCGATCGTGCCGAGTTTGTCCTCCATGTTGAGGAACCAGGCGTTCTCCCGCGTGTACAGCCGTACCGCCTCGTCCCTGGTGATCTGCTGACCGTCGTTGACCAGGTTCCCCAGCGCGTTGCGGCCGGTGACGGCGTAGTAGACGCCGTACCAGGGGTTGAGCGGCGCGATGTGGACGCCGTCGAGGTGGATGCCGGCCTTGATGCCGTGGTCCAGGATGGTGCGGAAGGGCGCGCCGGCCGCGGTGCCGCCGCCCGCCACGTAGCTGTACGTCCCGCACTGGACGGCGCCGCCGAGCGCCTGGAGCCTGTCGAGGAGCGCCGTGGTCACCACCGGCACGTGGTCGATGCGCCAGCGCAGCTTGGTGATGTCGTGCTGGGCGTTCACCGCCTCGTAGCCGGCGATCTCGGCCTCCAGCGCGGCCAGGCTGAGTGCCCGGTTGGTGTTGCGCCAGCCCGCCTGCGCGATCAGTTGCTGGGCCTTCGCCCAGACCGGGCCGCTGCCGTCACCGGGGGCTCCCCACTCGCCGATGCCGCCGGTCATCATCAGGTCGTCGCCGAAGAGCTGGAACTGGTTGTTCAGCCGCTGGGTGAGCTCGGGCAGGTCGATGTCGTTCTGGTTGTGCAGGAAGTTGGTCTGCAGCCGGATGAAGGTACGGTCCTCCCGGTGCAGGGCGAGCCAGGAGTCGTACATCCGGTAGTGGTCGAAGTTGGACAGGAACTGGCCGGGGGCGGGCGGCCCGACCACGGGAAAGCCGACATGATCCTGCACGCTGGTGATGCCGACGCTCGCCGCGTAGGCCATGGCGTCGAGGGTGCTGCGTTTCCTGTCCTCGAAGGTCTGGGTGAGGCGGACGTTGTACAGGGCGGCCGTGGCGTTCGCCCCGGAGGCGATCGAGCCGTCCGCGCCGACGACCGACGGCACCTCCGCCGACTCCAGCACCGCCTTGCCCGCGCTGTTCGTCACGGCCGGGCCGGTGAACCCCTGGAACAGCAGCACCGGGCGGTCCGGCACGGCGGCGTCCAGCTCGGCCAGGTTGGGCAGGCGGCGCTCGGCGAACATGTTCGGGTGCCAGCCGCCCATCGCGGTGACGAACTGACCTTCCGGCACCCCCCGGCGGCGGGCCGCGAGTGACTTCTGGATCCCGGCGATGTCCCCCGCGTTCTCGATCACCACGTGGTAGCCGGGCCGGATCGCCAGGCTGACGAAGTGCACGTGCGCCTCGATCATGCCCGGGATCACGGTGCGGCCGCGCAGGTCGATCACCTTCGCGTCCCGGGAGACCAGCTGCTTCAGCCGGCCGAGGCTCAGCCCGGCACCCACGATGCGGCCCTGCGCGACGGCGACTCCGGAGACGGTGCGGTCGCGGTCGTCGAAGGTACGGATCTTCCCGTTGTGGAGGACCAGGTCGCCCTGCGGCACGGTCCGGGTCGTGGCCGACGCCGGCGAAGCGTCCGAAGCCGCCGCCGCACCGGCGGTGGCGATCACGCCGCCGATCGCCGCCGCACCGGTGCCAAGGACACTACGCCGAGAGAGATCCATGCTCATCGAGCCGCCTTTCGTTCAAGACTCAACTATCGGCTGATAGATCGTCGGCGGCAAGAGGCGGCTCGATGGTCTAGAGCGAGATCGCCTCCGACCCGAAAAGCTGCTTGATGTCGGCGGCGAAGCTGGGTTCGGGGTTGACCTGAAACTCCGGCAACGCGAGCACGATGGTGTTGCCGGCGAGGCGCCGCAGGTTGATCTGCAGCGGCACCTGTCCTTGGTGCAGCTGCAACACGTTGCGGAGCTCGTCGATGACCTGCGGGTTGATCCGTTCCTCACGCAGTTTCAGGGTGACGGGGTGTCCGGCGTCGCTGGTGATGCCGGACACGTCGATCGGGGTCAGGTCCTGGGCGAAGACCGAGATGGCGCCGTCGCGGTTGTTGATCTGCCCGCGCACCGACACCACGGCGTCCTTACGCAGCTCCGGCCCGTACAGCTCGTGGCTCTTGGGGAAGAACAGGCACTCCACCGCGGCGTCCATGTCCTCGACGGTGACGATCGCCCACACGTTGCCGGCCTTGTTGACCCGCTTGTCCACGTTGGCGATCATGCCGCAGACGGTGACGTCGCCGCGGTCGTCGCGGCCGCTGTCGAGCAGGTCGGCGATCGTGGTGTCCCGGTTACGGGCCAGCAGCCGCTCCGCCCCGGCGAGCGGGTGGTCGGAGACGTACAGGCCGAGCATCTCCCGCTCGAAGTCGAGCTTGGTCTTCTTGTCCCACTCCATGTCGGGGATGGCGATGGTGAACGCCGTGTCCTCGCTGGCGTCGTCCACACCGCCGAACAGGGAGTCCTGGCCGTGGGCCTCGTTCTTCTTGATGTCGATGACCGACTCGACCGCCTGCTCATGGATCATGAGCGCGCCCTTGCGCGGATGGTCGAGCGAGTCGAACGCGCCCGCCTTGATCAGTGATTCGATGACCCGCTTGTTGCAGACGGCGAGCGGCACCTTGGCCAGGAAGTCGTCGAAGTCGGTGTAGCGGCCCTTCTCCTTGCGGGCCTTGACGACACCCTCGACGACGTTCGCGCCGACGTTGCGGACCGCGCCGAGGCCGAAGCGCACCTTGTCGTCGCCGACCGCGACGAAGTCGAGCTGGGATTCGTTGACGTCCGGGGCGAGCACCTGAATGCCCATTTTTCGGCATTCGGCTAGGTAGACCGCGGCCTTGTCCTTGTCGTCCCCCACCGAGGTGAGCAGCGCGGCCATGTACTCGGCGGGGTAGTTGGCCTTCAGGTAGGCGGTCCAGTAGGCGACCAGTCCGTAGCCGGCGGTGTGGGACTTGTTGAACGCGTAGCCGGAGAACGGCAGCATGACGTCCCACAGCGCCTGGATCGACTCGTCGGAGTAGCCGTTGGCGCGCATGCCGGAGGAGAACTTGCCCCACTCGGCGTCCAGGACCTCCTTCTTCTTCTTGCCCATGGCCCGGCGCAGCATGTCGGCGCCGCCCAGGGTGTAGCCCGCGAGCTCGCGGGCGACGGCCATGATCTGCTCCTGGTAGACGAGCAGGTGGAAGGTGGTGCCCAGGATCGGCTCGAGCGCTTCCTTCAGCTCCGGGTGGATGGGCTCGATGTCCTGGCGGGCGTTCTTGCGGTGCGCGTAGTTGGTGTGCGCGTTGGCCGCCATCGGCCCCGGCCGGTAAAGGGCGAGCACGGCCGCGATGTCCTCGAACCGGCTCGGCTCCATCAGCTTGAGCAGCTGCCGCATGGGGCCGCCGTCGAGCTGGAACACGCCGAGGGTGTCACCGCGGGCCAGCAGCTTGTACGTCGTCTCGTCGTCGAGAGGCAGCGTCAGGGTGTCGAGCTTGACGCCCCGGTTCTGTTCGATGATCTTGATGGCGTGGTCGATGATGCCCAGGTTGCGCAGACCCAGGAAGTCCATCTTGACCAGGCCCATGTCTTCACAGCTCGGGTAGTCGAACCCGGTGATGATCACGCCGTCCTTGTCCCGCTTGTGCATCGGGATCAGGTCCAGCAGCGGCGCCGACGAAAGGATGACGGCGGCCGCGTGCACGCCGGTGCCGCGGATCAGGCCTTCGATGCCCCGGCCGGTGTCGATGACCTTGTGCACGTCCGGGTCGTTCTCGTACAGGGCGCGGATCTCACCGCCCTCGTTGTAGCGAGGGTGGTCCTCGTTGAACATGTCCGCGAGCGGGACGCCCTTGCCCATGACATCCGGCGGCATCGCCTTGGTGATCTTGTCGCCCACGGCGAACGGGTAACCGAGGATTCGAGAAGCGTCCTTGACCGCGGCCTTGGCCTTGATCGTGCCGAAGGTGTTGACCTGCGCGGTGTACTCGCTGCCGTACTTCTCGGTGACGTAGGCCACCATGCGGTCGCGCTGGCGGTCGTCGAAGTCCAGGTCGATGTCCGGCGGGTTGATCCGCTCAGGGTTGAGGAACCGCTCGAACAGCAGCCCGTGCTCCAACGGGTCCAGCTCCGTGATGCGGGTGGCGTAGGCGACGATCGAACCGGTGGCGCTGCCTCGGCCCGGCCCCACCGCGATGCCGTTGTCGCGGGCGTAGCGGCAGATGTCGGCCACGACCAGGAAGTAGGAGGAGAACCCCATCGGGCCGATGACCTTCATCTCGGTCTCGTACCGCTCCAGCACCTCGGCCGGGACCGGGGCGCCGTAGCGCAGCTCCAGGCCGCGCTCCACCTCCTTGCGCAGCCACGACTCCTGCGTCTCCCCCTCGGGCACGTCGGGGTAGTCCGGCATCCGGTTCACCTCGGCGAACACCTCGCTGTAGTCGCCGACCATCTCGGCGACCAGCAGCGTGTTGTCGCACGCCTCCGGCAGGTCGGTGAACAGGGCGTACATCTCGTCGGCGCTCTTGAGGTAGTAGCCCGACCCGTTGAACCGGAAGCGGTTGGGGTCGTCCTTGTTCTTGCCGACGCCGACGCACAGGAGGCTGTCGTGCGCGTCGGCCTGGTCCTCGGTCACGTAGTGGCTGTCGTTGGTGACCAGGAGCGGGATGTTGAGCTGCTTGGCCAGCCGCAGCAGATCCGCCCGGACCTCCCGCTCGATGTCGATGCCGTGGTCCATCAACTCCAGGAAGTAGTTCTCCTTGCCGAAGATCTCCTGGTATTCGCCGGCGACCCGGACCGCCTCGTCATACTGGCCGAGCCGCAGCCGGGTCTGCACCGCGCCGGACGGGCAGCCGGTGGTGGCGATGATCCCGGACGAGTACTGCGAGACCAGGTCCTGGTCCATCCGGGGCTTGGAGTAATAGCCCTCGAACGACGCCAGCGAGGACAGCCGGAACAGATTGCGCAAGCCGTCCGCGTCCTTGGCCCACATGGTCATGTGGGTGAACCGGCCGCCGCCGGAGACGTCCTTCCCGCCTTCGCCGTCGGCCACACCGGTCTCGGCGCGCCGGCCCCAGAAGACCGGTTTCTTCACGAACCGGTTCTCCGGCGCGACGTACGCCTCGATGCCGATGATCGGCTTGACCGGGCTGCCCTTCGCCACCTTCTGGAACTCGTACGCACCGAACATGTTGCCGTGATCCGACATCGCGATGGCGGGCATTTCCAGCCGCTCCGCCTCCTTGAACAGCGGCTTCATCTTGGCCGCACCGTCCAGCATGCTGTACTCGGTGTGCACGTGCAGATGTACGAAGGACTTGCTCACCTGGTCCCCTAACGCTCGCCCCGGCCAGAGTTACCGCACGAGCCTATTCCGTCCCATGGAGCCGTTGGGGCATCGCGCCCGACGACTCGGCGCCTTGTCGGGCCCCGAAGGACCCCCGCCATATTCCCCCACACACCGTGTGCTACATGTTGATTACATTAAGTCACATAAGGGGGCAGTGTGAAGATCGACTGTGTCGGCGGCGGGCCCGCGAGCCTGTACTTCTCGATCCTGATGAAGCGGATGGATGCGTCCCATGACATCACCGTCTACGAACGCAACCCCGCCGGATCGACGTTCGGCTGGGGGGTGACCTACTGGGAAGCGCTGATCGATTATCTACGGAGCGCCGACCCGGAGTCCGGGCGCGCCATCAGCGAGAGCTCGGTCCGCTGGGAGAACTGGATCACGCACGTCCACGACCGCGTGACGATCACGGTCGAGAACGGCGCGGAGGGGTTCGGCGTGGGCCGGCAGCGGCTGCTCGACATCCTCGCCGACCGGGCCCGCGCGCTCGGCGTGCGACTGGAGTTCGAACGCGAGATCCTCGACGAGGACGAGCTGGTCGACGCCGACCTCATCGTCGCCGGCGACGGTGTCAACAGCGTGCTGCGGGAGCGTCACGCCGACCATTTCGGCACCGAGGTGACGGTCGGCCGCCACCCCTACCTCTGGCTCGGCACCACCAAGGTCTTCGACGCCTTCACCTTCGCCTTCACCGAGACCGACCACGGCTGGATCTGGTGCTACGGCTACGGTTTCAGCCCGGAGCAGAGCACGTGTGTCGTCGAGTCCACCCCCGAGACGTGGCAGGGCCTCGGTTTCGGCCAGATGAACGAGGCCGACTGCCTGGGCATGCTGGAGAAGCTCTTCGCCGACGTGCTGGACGGGCACCCGCTGATCGGCCGCACGCGTGCCGACGGCAGCGCACGCTGGGAGTACTTCCCCACCCTGACCAACCGGACCTGGCACCGCGGCAACCTCGTCCTGCTCGGGGACGCCGCGCACACCACCCACTACTCCATCGGCTCGGGCACCGGCCTCGCCCTGGGGGACGCCGCCGTCCTGGCCGAGGAGCTGCAGCGGGACACGCGGCTGGAGCCCGCCCTGACCCGCTACGAGCACAACCGCATCGGCGAGATCCGGTCCGCCCAGCGCTCGGCCCGTCACAGCGCCCAGTGGTTCGAGAACCTCCCGCGCTACATCGACCGACCCCCGGAGCAGCTGCTCGAACTGCTCGGGCAGCGCCACTCCGGGCTGCTCGCGCATCTCCCACCGGCGCTGTACTACCGGATCTGGCGGCTGGCCGGCCGGTTCGGACGCTGAACGTACGCCCGGGAGGGGCTGCCGGAGCCGGCAGCCCCTCACCCTGTTGAAAAACGCCGGACGAGAAGGGAAGCTCACCGTTGAAACACGCCGGAAGAGAAGGGAAGCCCACCATGAGCACAGGCAAGCTGCTGCATCACCACGCCGAGCACGCCGACTCCGGCGGGACGCTCAATCACCCGCGCGCCTACGAGATCGTCTCGGCCATCGCCTTCGCCGGAGGCCGGCGCTACACCTTCACCCGCCTGGCGGCCCTCGCCAAGCCGCGCGCCGGCGACCGCATCCTGGACGTGGGCTGCGGCACCGGCTATCTGACGCGGGTGCTCGCTCCGGTGGTCACGCCCGCCGGGCACGTGACGGGCCTGGACCCCTCCCCTTCCATGATCGAGTACGCGCTCGGCCGCGCTCCCGGCAACTGCGACTACACCGTCGGCCGGGCGCAGGACCTGCCGTTCCCCGACGGCTCCTTCGACACGGTCGTCTCCAGCCTGGCGCTGCACCACATCCCCGCCGACGCCCGGCAGGAGACGATGCGGGAGATGTTCCGCGTGCTGCGGCCGGGCGGGCGGCTGCTCGTCGCCGACCTCAGGCCGCCGGCGAACGCGCTGGCCAGGCGGCTGGGCGAGCTGCTCCTGCGGCATCACGGCCACGACGTGCTCGGCACGCTCGTCCCCGACGCCGGTTTCCGGGTCGAGGCCGAGGGCGAGCTGCCACCCCGGCTGCGCTACGTCCAGGCCGTACGACCTGAAGCCGGCCTCGCCTAGCCCGGCGTCTCCGCAACGGTTGGGGACCCCCGCATCAGACCAGGTGTAACAAACAGCATGCACGGGAATGGAAAGAACCCGACATGTTGACACATAGGGGGAATTAGCGGATGAGTGAGTTCGGAGTCCACTCCGAGGTGGGCCGGCTCCGCAAGGTGATCGTGCACCGGCCCGATCTGAGCCTGCGGCGGCTCACTCCGAGCAACATGGACGAGCTGCTGTTCGACGACATCCTGTGGGTGGAGCACGCTCAGCGTGAGCACGACGCGTTCGTGGCCGTGATGCGTGCGCGCGGCATCGACGTCTACTACCACCACGAGCTGCTCGCCGAGGCTCTCGACACCGGCATCGACGTCAAGCGCCGGGCCGTCGAGCAGGCCGTCACCCACCTGACGGTCGGGCCCGCGCTGGTCGACACCGTGCGCGACACCCTGTCCGCCTGGAGCGGCGCCGACCTGGCCAGGCATCTGATCGGCGGCCTGACCAAGGAGGAGTTCGGCACCGCCGAGCTGGAGGGCTCCTCGCTGGTGGCCGCGTGGACGAGCCCGCGCCGGTTCATCCTGCCGCCGCTGCCCAACAGCCTCTACCAGCGTGACCCGGCCGCCTGGCTGTACGCGGGCGTCTCGCTCAATCCGATGTTCTGGCACGCCCGGCTGCTGGAGACCATGAACCAGAGCACGATCTACCACCACCATCCGATGTTCGCCGGGGCGGACTTCTCGTTCTGGTATCCGTACGCGGGCGACTACGCGCGCTTCAACGAGGAGGACTACGGCAACGCCGCCATGGAGGGCGGCGACATGATGCCGATCGGCAACGGCGTCGTCGTCATCGGCATCAGCGAACGCACCAGCCCGCGCACCATCGAGCACCTCGCGCTGTCGCTGTTCGCCTCCGGCGCGGCCGAGCGGATCATCGCCGTGAACGTGCCCAAGCAGCGCTCCTACATGCACCTAGACACCGTCTTCACCCTCCTGGACGCCGACAAGGCCACCGCCTACACGCCGTTCCTGGCCACGGCCGCCACCTTCTCGCTGCGCCCCGGCGACAAGGACGGGACACTGACCGTCCACCGCGACCCGAGCTTCGTCACCGCGATCCAGGAGGCCCTCGGCATCCCTCACCTGGACGTGATCCCCACCGGCGGTGACGACGCCCAGCAGTCCCGCGAGCAGTGGGACTCCGGCAACAACTTCTTCGCCCTGGAGCCGGGGGTCGTCGTCGGCTACCACAAGAATCAGGCCACCAACCGCAAGCTGCGCGAGCACGGCGTCGAGGTCATCGAGATCGAGGGCTTCGAGCTCGGCAAGGGCCGGGGCGGCGCCCACTGCATGACCTGTCCCATCCAGCGCGACGCCGTGTGAGGCCCGCCCCTGACCAGTGACAACAGCGGTTCACGTACAATGATCAGACCTTGTCCATCGGCTGTCCATCGGCGGCGGCCGACAGGCGTGGCCTTGATTCCCCCTGACGTCGCACGGGGCTAGGCTCGGGCCACGCCGAACTGGGCCCGAAGGGAACCATCATCGTCAGCGACTCATATCCGCCGTTCGGGAACGCGCCGCGTCCGGCGCGCCGCCGCATCACCGAGGCCACGACGCTGAGCAACCAGAGCTCGGCCGACGTCGTCAAGTGGACCTGCCCGCACGGCCAGCACGCCGGAAACGGCTGCATCGCGTGCTATGACGCCTGCGCCACGGCCGACCCGGAGCTGCCCCTGTGGGAAGTCGCGGCGTGGTTCACCACCACACGGCCGATCCCGATCAGGGCGCTGCAGGACGTGCACCGCCACGGCCGCCGGTTCGCGCTGGACCAGCCGTCGACGCCGCTGGTCTACATCCTGAGCGGCCATGTCCGGGCGGAGCTGAGCGCGGAGGCGGTGGCGGGGGTGGTCGGCTTTCTGCTGCAGAACCGGCACATCGTCGACGACTTCACCATGACGGAGATTCGCGCCTCCCATTCCTGACGAGCTGTCGATTGTCGCCGGGCTCGTTCGCCGTAGTCAGTGAGAGGCATCACCGACTGACAAGGAACGATCATGCGGAAACTGATGGTGACCACGTTCATGTCGCTGGACGGCGTCGTACAGGCGCCCGGGGGCGCGGACGAGGACCGCGAAGGCGGGTTCGAGCACGGCGGCTGGGCGGTGCCGCACATGAACGAGGAGCTCATCCAGCGGATGGCCACGCTGACCGCCAGGGCCGACGCGCTGCTGCTCGGGCGCAGGACCTACGAGGGCTTCGCCGCCACCTGGCCGCTGGCCGGCCCCGGCGACCCGATCGGGGAGACGATGAACGGCCTGCGCAAGTACGTCGCGTCCCGCACCCTGGACACCGTGACGTGGCAGAACTCGACGCTGCTCACCGGCGACGTCGCCGAGGCGGTCGGCGAGCTCAAGCGGGACGAGGGCGGCGAGATCCAGGTGCACGGCAGCGGCGAGCTGATCCAGACGCTCCTCGAGCACGACCTCGTGGACGAGTTCCACCTGCTGGTCTTCCCGGTGCTCCTCGGCTCCGGCAAGCGGCTCTTCAGGACCGCTACGGCCGGCCTCAAGCTGCTCGACAGCACGACGTCGAGCACGGGCGTGGTCCTGAGCACGTACGCGAGAAGTGGCAAGGTGGGCTACGGCGAACTCGGCCCGGAGACCGGCAACTGGTGATCGAGCGAAGGGGAGCGGCCATGCCGCAGTACGCGATCCTGATCTACGAGAAGGAGACGCCCGGCGGGGTGGCCGACATCCCGCCCGAGGTCATGGAGGCCAACCTGCGCGCCGGCGAGCAGATCGCCGCGATGGGCGCGACGGTCGTCCACGAGCAGGCGTTGCAGCCCAGCGCGGCCACCCGGACGATCCACAAGGGCGGCCTGGTCACCGACGGCCCGTTCCTGGAGAGCAAGGAGGTGATCGCCGGGTTCTTCGTGGTGGAGGCCGCGGACCTGGAGACGGCGGTCGCCATCGGCCGGCTGCTGCCGATCATGGACGGCGCCGTGGAGGTGCGGCCGCTGCTCACCGGATGACCTCCGTCCTTCAGGCGGTGGCCGAGGCGCACCGTCGCGAGTGGGCCAGGTTGCTCGCCGCGACGGTGCGCGTCACCCGTGACCTGGACCTGGCCGAGGAGTGCGTCCAGGACGCGTACACCGCCGCGCTCGACTCCTGGACGCGCGACGGCGTGCCCGCCAGGCCGGGCGCCTGGCTGACCACCGCCGCCCGGCACAACGCGCTGGACGCCCTGCGCCGGGCCGGCACGCTGCGCTCGAAGCTGCACCTGCTGGTGGAGCCGGACGTGGCCGCCGAGCCGGTGCCGTACGACGACCGGCTGCGGCTGGTCTTCCTGTGCTGCCATCCGGCGCTGGCCGTCGAGGCGCAGGTCGCGCTCACCCTGCGGCTGGTCTGCGGGGTGAGCACGCCGGACGTCGCCCGTGCGTTCCTGGTCTCCGAGCCGACCATGGCGGCCCGGATCACCCGGGCCAAGAAGAAGATCATGGCGGCGGGGATCCCGTTCAGGATGCCGGCCCCGGCCGAGCTGCCGGACCGGCTGGACGCCGCGCTCACCACGATCCACCTGCTCTTCACCACCGGCCACACCGCGCCGGCGGGGGCCGCGCTGACCAGGGACGACCTGGTCGCGCACGCGCTCGACCTGGCACGCATGCTCCGCGACCTGATGCCGGACGAGCGGGAGGCACGCGGACTGCTCGCGCTGCTGCTGGCCGGTCACGCCCGCCGGGCCACCCGCGCCACGGCGGACGGGCGCCTGCTGCCGCTGGCGGAGCAGGACCGTTCGGCCTGGGACCAGGAGGCCGTCGCCGAGGCGGACGCGCTGGTCGTGGGCGCGCTGCGCGGCGGCGCGCCGGGCCGGTTCGCCCTGCAGGCCGCCATCGCGACCCTGCACGCCACCGCGCCGGCCTACGCCGACACGGACTGGGAGCAGATCCTGGTGCTCTACGACGAGCTGCTCAAGGTCTGGCCGTCACCGGTGGTGGCGCTCAACCGGGCGGTGGCCGTCGCCATGGTCAGCGGCCCGGCCGCGGCCCTGGCCGAGGTCGAGGCGCTGGAGCGGGACGAGCGGCTCGCCGCCTACCACTACCTGCCCGCGGTCCGGGCCGACCTGCTGCGCCGGCTGGGCCGCCGGGCGGAGGCCGCCGAGGCGTACGAGCGAGCGATCACGCTGGCCGGCAACGACGCCGAACGGGCCTTCCTCACCGAAAAGCGGCGGGCCGTTTGGGCGGGCCCTGTGGAATCTTGACCGTTTCGCGCGGGTTGCCACCGAAGGGGACGGCAGGGTGAACGTACGTTTCTGTGCATGGCTTCTTCGGACAATCAGCAGGCCGAGCACATCATCCAGGTCGCCGCCCGGCTCATCTCCGCTCTCGGGTACGACGCCACCTCGACCCAGCAGATCGCCGAAGCGGCCGGAGTGCAGCCCTCTGTCATCCAGGAGCTCTTCGGCGGCAGACAGGGGCTCTACGTCGCCGTCATGAAGGACGCCTTCGAGCGGGAACGCGTCACCCTGGACGCGCTGCTGGACGATCTCCGCTGCGACGACCCCGCCGACTGCGCGCGGGCGATCCACCTGCTGATCGACAGGCAGATCGACTTCACCGCCCGCCACCCCTACATCTCCGCGCTCCGGACGCACCGCTGGCTGGCCGACGCGATCCACGTGGACGAGATCGAGACGCGCTACACCGTGCCCCTTCTGCGGGCCGTCCTGGACGCCTTCGAGCCCGCGATGGCCGCCGGGCACCTGAGCAAGGACGCGGACCTGAAGTACACGCTGTACTTCACGAACTGGTGCATCCAGGCCTTCGTCCTGGGCGGCATGCTGGACGACACCGGCACCACGGTGACCTCCGTTGACGAAGGGGCCTGGCAGCTGTTCCGGGTGCGGCTGCACCAGATGGTGCACCGCAACCTCCTCCTGCCCGGCGACTACTCCCCTCCCTGACCGCCGATTATTGACGTTTTCTTGATGCCGCGATCATGCGGTGGCCGCCCTCACCCTCACTAGTGTCCTTTGCGGTTTCGCACGTAAAAGATGCTGGAGGTGGCCGAGTTGGCCGGATTAGGTCAGCCCGTACGGGAAGGGGCGCTGCGCACGTGGATGCTGAAAGGCCTGCAGCGGCCCGAGAGCCAGCTCGCGGAATCGCAGCCGGACCATCACCACAGCTGGTGGCAGGTGATGTGCCTGACCGGTGTGGACTACTTCTCCACTTTGGGCTACCAGCCGGGCATCGCGGCGCTGGCCGCCGGCGCGCTCAGCCCTGTCGCGACCCTGCTGCTGGTGGCGCTCACCCTGTTCGGCGCGCTGCCGACCTATCGGGCCGTGGCCGGGGAGAGCCCGAACGGGCTGGGCTCACTGTCGATGCTGGAGCGGCTGCTGCCCGGCTGGCGGGGCAAGCTGCTGGTGCTGTTCCTGCTCGGGTTCGTGGCCACCGCGTTCATCGTGACGATCACCCTGTCCGCGGCCGACGCCACCGCGCACATCCTGCACAACCCGTTCGTCCCGGACTCCTTGGCGGGCTGGCAGGTGCCGGTCACGCTGGTGCTGATCGCCGCCCTGGGCGCGGTGTTCCTGGTCGGGTTCAGTGAGGCGATCTCCATCGCCGTCGTCCTCGTCGGCGTCTACCTGCTGCTCAACCTGGTCGTGGTGACCACCGCGGTCCTCCACGTGCTGGCCGAGCCCGAGCGGGTGACCGGCTGGCGGAACGTGCTGGCCGACGACTACGCCAGCCCGCTCGCCATGGTGGCGGTCTCCCTGTACATCATGCCCAAGCTCGCCCTCGGCCTGTCCGGCTTCGAGACCGGCGTCGCCGTGATGCCGCTGGTCAAAGGCGAGGTGGACGTACGGATCAAGGGCGCGCGCAAGCTGCTGACCACGGCCGCGCTGATCATGAGCGTCTTCCTGATCACGTCGAGTTTCGCCACCACCGTGCTCATCCCCGCCGGGGAGTTCGCCGAGGGAGGCGCGGCCAACGGGCGGGCGCTCGCCTACCTGGCCCATGAGTACCTCGGTGACTGGTTCGGCACCGCCTACGACCTGTCCACGATCGCCATCCTGTGGTTCGCCGGCGCCTCCGCGCTGGCCGGGCTGCTCAACATCGTGCCGCGCTATCTCCCCCGGTACGGCATGGCGCCGGACTGGTCACGCGCCTCCCGTCCGATGGTGCTGGTGTTCACCGCCGTCTCCGTGCTCATCACGCTGTTCTTCGACGCGGAGGTGGAGGTGCAGGGCGGCGCCTACGCCACCGGCGTGCTGGCCCTGATCCTGTCGGCGGCGGTCGCCGTGACCCTGTCGGCCTGGACCGGCGGCCGGCTCCGCGCCGCGGCCTTCTTCGGGGTCGTCACGCTGATCTTCGGCTACGCCACGGTGGCCAACATCATCGAACGGCCCGACGGACTGGTGATCGCCCTGCTGTTCGTGCTGGCCATCGTGGTGATCTCGCTGGTCTCCCGGGCGACCCGGTCCACCGAGCTGCGGGTCACCCGGATCACCCTCGACGACCAGGCCCGCCAGTTCATCAACGAGGTCGGCGAGATCTACCTCATCGCCAACGAGCCCCACGCCCGCAACAGCAAGGAGTACGTCGACAAGATGCGCGAGGCGTGGGAGCTGCACCGGCTGCGCACCAGCGAGGGGCCGATCTTCCTGGAGGTCACCATCCCGGACGCCTCCGAGTTCGCCGGCGAGCTGCACGTCGTGGGCGAGGAGCGCCACGGCTTCCGCGTGCTGCGGATGCGGAGCACCACGGTCGCCAACGCCATCGCCGCCCTGCTGCTGCACCTGCGCGACGAGACGAGGAAGACGCCGCACGTCTACTTCCACTGGGCGGCCGAGGGCAACCCGATCGGCGCGCTGCTGCGCTATCTGGTCTTCGGCGGCGGAGACATCCCGCCGCTCACCCGCGAGGTGCTCCGCCAGGCCGAGCCCGACCCCGACCGCCGCCCGATCGTGCACGTCGGCTGACCTCTGCTCAGGGTGTGAACCGGTAGCCCATCCCCGGTTCGGTGATGAGGTGCACCGGGTGCGCCGGGTCGCGTTCGAGTTTGCGGCGCAGCTGGGCCATGTACTGGCGCAGGTAGTGGAACTCCTTGACGTACTTGGCGCCCCACACCTCCGACAGCAGCAGTCGCTGGCTGACGAGTTTGCCGGGGTTGCGGAGCAGGATCTCCAGGATGTGCCAT
Source organism: Nonomuraea sp. NPDC049714 (assembly GCF_044465295.1). Lineage (NCBI taxonomy): Bacteria > Bacillati > Actinomycetota > Actinomycetes > Streptosporangiales > Streptosporangiaceae > Nonomuraea > Nonomuraea sp. NPDC049714. Next base: position 476,203 of record NZ_JBITLM010000008.1, read on the forward strand.
TCGGTCGGGGTGAGCCGTACCTCGCCGGAGACGGTCTTGGTGGTCAGGTCGATCTCGTGGTCGCCGATCCGGACGGGCGCCAGTTCCTCTTCCTGGCCGGTCCGGCGGGAGACGGCGCGGATGCGGGCCAGCAACTCGTCGATGCCGAAGGGCTTGGTGACGTAGTCGTCGGCGCCCGCGTCCAGCGCCTCGACCTTGTCCTGGTTTCCGGACCGGCCCGACAGCACGATGATCGGGACGCTGGTCCAGCCGCGCAGCCCGTGGATGACGTCCATGCCGTCCAGATCGGGCAGGCCGAGGTCGAGGATGACCAGGTCCGGGTGCCATTCGGCAGCCTCGCGCAGGGCTTCGGCGCCGTCGGCGGCCACCGCGACCTCGTACTGCCGGGCCACGAGGTTGATCCGCAGTGTGCGCAGGAGCTGGGGTTCGTCGTCGACGACGAGGATGCGGGTCATGCGGCGACGCCCAACCTGAGGATCATGGTGAGACCTCCCCCTGGTGTCTCATCGGGTACGAGCACGCCGCCCATCGCCTCGGCCAGCCCCCGGGACAGAGCCAGCCCGAGCCCGACGCCCGAATGGTTGTCGCGGTCGCCGAGCCGCTGGAAGGGCAGGAACACCTGCTCGTACGCCTCTCGCGGGATGCCGGGACCACGGTCCACGACGCGTACCTCGACGTGGGAGGCGTACCGGCTCGCGGTGACGAGCACCTTCTCACCCTGCGGGCTGTAGCGGACCGCGTTGGACATCAGATTGACCAGCACCCTTTCCAGCAGCGCCGGGTCGGCCAGCACGTCGGGCACCCCGGAGCCGATGGCGGCCTCGACGCGGCCACGCGACTGGGCCAGGTCGTCGACGGCCCCGGGCAGGACGTCAGCCAGCGAGGTCGGCTGGAGCTCGACCCCCAGCACCCCGGCCTGCAGGCGGCTCATGTCGAGCAGATTGATCACCAGGCGCTCCAGCTTGGCCAGCGATTCCTGGGCGGATTCGAGCAGCTCGGCACGGTCCTGCTCGGTCCAGGGCATGCCGGTGTCGGCCAGGCTCTCCACGGCGGCCTTGGCCGAGGCGAGCGGCGTGCGCAGGTCGTGGCTGACGGCGGCGAGCAGGGCGGTGCGCATCCGGTCGGCCTCGGCCAAGGGCCGGGCCAGCTCGGCCTCCCGCTCCAGGCGTTCGTGCCGCAGCGCCACCGCCGCCTCGGCGGCGAACGCCTCCAGCACCCGCCGGTCGGCCGCGTCCGACAGCCTGCCGCGAGCCGTGAGCACGAGCTGGGGATCGATCACCACGGCCGTGTCGGCGGCGGCCGGGCAGGTGGCGGGCGGGCCGCCGGACGTGGCGACGATCCGCCAGCGCCCCGGCTCGGCCAGGTCGTCGGGGGCCGGCTCGGCGTGCCGTTCCAGCAGCGTCACCGAGACCAGCCCGAACGTCTCCCGCATGCGCGCGAGCAGCGACGGGACGGCGGCCTCACCGCGCAGGACGTGGCCCGCCAGGGTGGACAGCAGCTCGGCCTCGGCGCCGGCCCTGGCCGCCTCCCTGGTGCGCCGGGCGGCGATGTCCACGATCACGCTGACCGCCGCCGCCACCAGGATGAACACGATCAGCGCCAGGATGTTCTCCGGGTCGGCGATGGCGAAGAGGCCGACCGGCGGCGTGAAGAACAGATTGAGCAGCAGCGACGCCCCCACGGCCGCCGTGAGCGCGGGCCACATGCCACCGGTGAGCGCGACGCCGACCACCGCGAAGAGCAGCAGCAACATCTCGCTGGAGGGCGCCAGGTCGTCCTCGACCGGCAACAGCATGGCACTCAGCGCCGGGATCCCGGCCACCGCCATCACCCACCCGGCCAGCCGGCGGTTCGGGGGCAGCGCCGTCCGCGCGGGCGACCACTGCGGGCGGCCCCGGCTCGCCTCCTCGTGCGTGACCATGTGCACGTCGATCGAGCCGGACAGCGCGGTGGCGGTGACGCCGACGCCGCGCGACATGACCTGCGCGAAACGTCCCCTGCGGGAGGCGCCCAGCACCAGCTGGGTGGCGTTCACCCCGCGGGCGAAGTCGAGCAGCGCGCGCGGGATGTCCTCGCCGACGACGTGATGGTAGGAGCCTCCCAGGCTCTCCACCAGGATGCGCAGGCGGGCCAGGCCGGGCGGGTCGGCGCCGGGTGTCCCGGCCGCCGGGGTCACGTGCACGGCGAGCAGGTCGGCGCCCGTGTTGCGGGCGGCGATGCGGGCGGCCCGCCGTACCAGCGTGTCGCCTTCGGGACCGCCCGTGAGGGCCACGACGACCCGCTCGCGCGCCTCCCAGGTGCCGGCGATGCCATGCTCGGCGCGGTAGCGGCCGAGCTGGTCGTCGACCTTGCCGGCGACCCAGAGCAGGGCCAGCTCGCGCAGCGCGGTGAGGTTGCCCACCCGGAAGTAGTTCGACAGGGCCGCGTCCACCTCCCCCGCGGCGTACACGTCCCCGTGCGCCAGGCGGCGGCGCAGCGCCTCGGGCGCCATGTCGACCAGCTCGACCTGGTCGGCCCGGCGCACCACCTCGTCCGGCACGGTCTCCGGCTGCGGCATGCCGGTGATCGCCTGGGCGACGTCGCTCACCGACTCCAGGTGCTCGATGTCCACGGTGGACACGACGTCGATCCCGGCGTCGAGGATCACGTCGACGTCCTGCCACCGCTTGGCGTTGGCCGAGCCCGGCGCGTTGGTGTGGGCCAGCTCGTCGATCAGCGCGACCTTCGGCGCCCGTGCGACGACCGCCTCGACGTCCAGCTCGGCGCTCCCGTGAGCCAGGCGCTTGCGCGGGATCACCTCCAGGCCGTCGAGCAGCGCGGCGGTGTGCCGACGGCCGTGGTCCTCGACGAGACCCACCACCACGTCCTTGCCCCGCTCGCGAGCCCGCCGCCCCTCGCTCAGCATCGCGTACGTCTTGCCGACTCCTGGCGCGGCGCCGACATAGACCCGCAGACGACCTCTGGTCATGATCCGTGAAGCTCGCTCATGCGGCCAAGGCTACGTGCCGCACCCCGGTCGCCCGTCGCCTGGTGCCGGCCGGGCGTTTTGACACCTTGTATGGGTAACCGCTATCTATTGGCTAACCGTTAGGGGGCGGAATGCAGGACGCGGTGCTGGCGATGCTGGCCAAGGAGCCGACGCACGGCTACCACCTGCATGCTCGCCTGCGGCAGAGCCTCGGCCCGCTGGGCGAGTCGATGAACCGGGGCCAGATCTATGTGACCTTGGCGCGGCTGGAGAAGGCGGGGCTCGTCGTCTGCGAGCGCGCGGACGGCCTGCCCGAGCGGCCCGAGCGCAAGGTCTACGCGCTGACGCCGGCCGGGCAGCAGCGGGTGGCCGCCTGGCTGGCCGAGGTGGGCTGGCCGAAACCGGACCTGGCGGAGTTCCATCTCAAGCTCGCCGCCGCCCGCGCGGCCCGGCTGGCCGACCCGGTGGAGCTGGTGGCGGCGCAGCGCCGTGAGCTGCTGCGCCGCCTGCGCGAGGCGCAGCGGGCGGCGCTGGCCGAGCCGCCGGGGTCGGGCGCCGGGCTGCTGCTGGAGGGGGTCGTGCTGCGGTTGCAGGCGGACCTGCGCTGGCTGGACGCCTGTGAGCGGGCCTGGTCCAAGGTCGATGACGAAGTCGAGGGTGGATGAACGTGTCAGGTGCCACGGTCCGGGCCCGCGGCCTGGCGAAGACGCATGGTCAGGGGCAGAGCCGGGTGCACGCGGTGGACGAGGTCGACCTGGACGTGCCCGAGGGGCAGATGCTGGCGGTGATGGGGCCCAGCGGCTGTGGGAAATCCACGTTGCTGCACCTGCTGGGCGGCCTGGAGCGGCCGACCGGTGGCGAGGTGTGGGTGGGCGGGCGGCGCATCGACACGCTGAGCGAGCGAGCTCTGGCGCGCATGCGGCGCCGGTCGGTGGGGTTCGTCTTCCAGGCCTTCCATCTGGTGGAGGAGCTGTCGGCGGCGGAGAACGTGGAGCTGCCCGCGCTGCTGGCCGGGCGCTCACGCCGCCAGGCCAGGCGGCGCGCGAGCCTGCTGCTGGACCGGGTCGGGCTCGCCGACCGCGCCCGGCACCTGCCGTCGCAGCTGTCGGGCGGGCAGCGCCAGCGGGTCGCCGTCGCTCGCGCGCTGGTCAACGAACCGCTGGTCGTCCTGGCCGACGAGCCGACCGGCAACCTCGACACCGCGGCGACCCTCGAGGTGCTGAGGATCTTCGAGGAGCTGCGTTCCGCCGGGCAGACCTTCGTGATCGTCACGCATGACGAGCGGGTGGCGGCCACGGCGGATCGGCTGGTCTCGATGCGCGACGGGATGTTCGTCGACGACACCCGGCTGGCCGGCTCCCCGCCGCGCGGGCTCGGCGGGCTGATCGGGCTGGAGGGCTGACCGGCATGGGCTCCCTCGTGCTCGTCGTGCGCCTGGTGCTGGCTGACGTGCGCCGGCACCAGGTGCAGGCCGCGATGCTCCTGCTCGCGGTGACCGTGGCGACCGCCACGATGGCCCTGGGCCTGTCCCTGCGCGGCGTGAGCGAGTCGCTGTACGAGCAGACCCGCGCGGCCACCGCCGGGCCGGACGTGGTGGCACTCGCCGGCGACACCGGCCCCGCCGTGACCTCGGCCCTGGCCTCGCTGGCGGACGATCCCGAAGTGGTCGCCCACCATGGTCCTTATCGCATCGTGTACGCCGACCTCACCGCACGCGGCCGCACCTCCAACGTGGTGGTGCACGGCTTCGCCGAGACGCCCGGCGCGGTCAACCGCCCGCTGCTGACCTCGGGCCACTGGGTACGCTCCGGCGGCACGGTCCTCGAACGCGGTTTCGCCACCGCGCTGGGCGTCGGCGTCGGCGACCGCGTCACCATCGCCGGCCGGTCGTACCCCGTCGCCGGGATCGCCGTCACCGCGGCCACCTCCGTCTACCCCGGGGCCCAGCAGATCGGCCCGTACGGCGGTGGCAGCGACTACAGCGGCCTGGCCTGGATGACCCGATCGGATGCCCGGACGCTGGCGTCGTCCCAGGACCTGCCGGTGACCATGGCCCTGGATCTCAAGCTGCGCGACCCCGCCACCACCGAGGCCTTCCGCGAGGCCCACCGCGACTTCCCTGTGAGGATCAACTTCCGCTCCTGGCAGTTCACGGCCGGGCAGGACATGGTCATCCTTGAGAACAGTCGGCCGATCCTGGTCGTCGGCAGCTGGCTGCTCAGCTTCCTGGCCATCACCGGAGTGGCGGCGCTGGCCGCGGGACGCGCCGTCGAGCAGACGCGCCGGGCCGGGCTGCTCAAGGCCGTCGGCGCCACCCCGAGTCTGATCGCCACCGTCCTGCTCACCGAGTACCTGGCGCTGGCGCTGGCCGGCGACGCGCTGGGGCTGGTGATCGCCCGCCTGGCCGCGCCCGCCATCGCCAGCCCCACCGCCAGCCGGATCGGCGACGCCGCCGGGCCTGCCGCCGCCACGGTCGCGGCGGTGACCGTCCTGGCCGTGGTGGTGGCGGTGCTGTCCACCCTGCGCCCCACGCTGCGTGCCCTGCGTACGGCGACCGTCACGGCGCTGACCGCCACCGCGCACCAGCCCCGTCACCGCCCGTGGCTCACCGCGCTGTCCGCGCTGCTGCCCACGCCGCTGCTGCTCGGGCTGCGGCTGACCGCCCGCCGGCCGGGCCGCGCCCTGCTGCAGGCGTGCTCCACCGCCACCACGATGATCGCGATCGTCGCCCTGCTGACCCTCTACGCCCATCCGGAGAGGGGCTACGGCCTGGACGGCTCCTCCGTCCTGCCCAACCTGCGGGGCGAGCACGATCGCCGGCTGATGCTCGCCGTCGCCATCCTGCTGATCACGCTCGCCGTCGTGAACACCATCACGTTCACCTGGACCACCGCCATGGAGGCCCGGGCGAACATGGCCATCGCCCGCACCCTCGGCGCCACCCCTGGACAGGTCTCCGCAGGGCTGTCCATCGCCCAGCTCCTGCCCAGCCTGCCCGGTGCCGTCATCGGTATCCCGCTGGGCGGCGGCCTGCTCTCGCTCTTCGCCGCCAGGAACGCGGTGGACGCACCCTCCTCCTGGCTGCTCATCGCCGCGCTCACGATCCTCCTGGCGACGGCGGCGCTCACCGCCCTACCGGCACGCCTGGCGGCCCGGCATCCTGTAGCACGGGCCCTCAGCGCCGAAACGACGTGACCGGCCCAGCCCGGCGGCGTCTGGACGCATCGATCCGATCGACGAAAGGAATCATGACGTGGCATCTGACACCGCCGGTATCCGGCGATTCATGGTGGACAGCGGAGAACCCCGCAGCTGGGTGTCCCCCAGGACCGACCTGGTGACGGCGCTGCTCGGCATCTGGTTCGGGGTCGGACTGATGATCGACGCGTGGGCGCACACCAATCTGGCGGAGCTGGAGACGTTCTTCACGCCCTGGCACGCGGTGTTCTACTCCGGGTTCGCCGTGATCTCGGGCTGGATCATCTGGCAGGTGTGGCGCAACGTGCGCGCCGGACGGCAGGGGCTCGCGGCCGTTCCGACCGGGTATCTCGCCGGGCTGGTCGCGGTGCCCGCGTTCGCCGCCTTCGGGCTCGCCGACATGGTGTGGCACACCGTCCTCGGCATCGAGACGAGCATCGACATCTTATTCAGCCCGTCACACCTCGGCCTCGTCGTGATGATGATGCTCATCATCACGACACCGCTGCGCTCGGCGTGGCACGCCCCCGACGTCGGCTCCCGGCCGTCGCTCGGCCGCCTGCTGCCCGCGCTGATCGCGCTCGCGTTCGCCGCCACGCTGGTCTCGCTCTTCCTGTCGTACGGCGACGCCATGCAGTACCGCGCCCAGGACATCGTCCAGGCGTTCTCCATGCTGCAGGACTCGGGCGCCGGACAGCCGGGCGCCGGTCCCCGGCCGGTGGGCCCGAGCGCCGATCGAGTGGCAGTCGCCATGGTCGTCACCAACGTCGTCATGCTCTCCCCGGTGCTGTTCCTGGTGCGCCGCTGGTCGTTGCCGTTCGGCTCGGTGACCGTCATGTACACGATCATGGTGCTCATGCCGGGTGCCCAGACGGCGTTCAGCAACGTGCCGATCCTGTTGTCGTTCGTGGCCGCCGGGTTCGTCAGCGACCTGCTGATCCGCCGGCTGCGGCCGTCGGGTGAGCGGCGCGCCGCCTACTGGGCCTTCGCCGGGCTGTCGGCCTTGGCCACCTGGTCGCTGTACATCGGGGTCGCCTCGGCCACCGGGGGCGGCCTGCCCACCATGCCGGAGCTGTGGACCGGCGCGCCGATCGTCGCCGGGCTGATCGGGCTGGCACTCGGTGCCCTGCTCCTGCCCAACGCGGTCACCGCCCAGCCGGCCCCGCCCGATGCCGCCGCTGACGCCGCCGCCGCTGACGCCGCTGACGCCGACGCCGCCGCTGACGAGCCGGTCGGGCCCGGCGCCGGGCGGGCATGATCCGCGTTCTGTGCCTCGCCGCCGCCCTCGTGCTGGTGCTGGCCGTCCCCGCCGCCGCGCACAACGTCACGGCGGGGGCGGACCTGCGGATCGCCCAGACGATCGCCGGCCACGAGGTGACCGTGGTGGTGAAAGGAACGACCCGGGTGCCGGGGCCGCTGCGGATCGGCGTCATCGCCTACCAGCCGGTGTCCGGGCCGGTCATCGGCCTGGAGGTGCACTCGGTCGAGGACGGCCGCACGGTGACCGGTACCGCCCAGGCGGCGGCGAACCCGCAGTACACGCAGCTCCAGGTGGAGCGGACCGGGCCGCACGAGCTGAAACTGAGCGCGGGGGACCAGACCGCCGTCATCCCGTTCCGCGTCCTCGTCGAACGCGAGTCGGCGGGTGCGATCCTCATCTACGGCGGCCTGTTCGTGGCCGCGCTCCTGCTGGTGGGCGGCCTGCTCACCGGGTCGGCGGCCCGGCCGGGACGGGCGATGGCGCTGGCCGCGGGCGCGGCGGCCGGGGTGACGGTCGCCGCCATGGTCATCGTGTTCGAATCGCACGTACCGGCGCCCCCGCCTGACGGCGCCGCCCCCGCTCCCACGACCTCGACGGCCCAGGGGCGGCCGTACGCGCAGGTCCGCATGGAGACGGTGCCGGCCCGTCCGGCTGCGGGTGAGGAGTTCACCCTGCGGGTCGATCTCGTCGACGGCTCCACCGGGCGGCCCGTCGACGACCTCACCGCGCACCACGAGGCGCTCGCCCACGTGGTCGTCACCAGCGAGGACGGACGTTACTTCCGCCACGTGCACCCCCTGCGCACGGCGCCCGGGCGCCTGGAGGTCAGACTGAGCGCCGAGCGCCCCGGCCGGTATCTGGCGCACGTCGAGGTCGAACGGGAGGACTCAGGCGGGCAGCTCGTCGCCGCGGACTTCACCGTCGGCGGGACGGCCAAGGCCCCAGGTGAAGCCGGTGCACCCGCCACGCGGGCCGGTACGCCGCGACTACAACCCACCGTGCAGACCGGTACGCCGCGGCTCCAACCCGCCGTGCCCGTCGCGGGCCGTCCGACGACGATCGAGCTGGACACCCCCGCCGGCGTCCGGACCTGGCTCGGCATGACCGGCCACCTGCTCATCCGGAGTGAGGACGGCCGCTTCTTCGGCCACGTGCACGAGATGGGCGCGCCGGGAGCCCGGGTGCGCTTCACCTTCAGCTTCCCCGAACCGGGCCGCTACCTCGCCTGGATCCAGTACGCCGTCGCCGACCGCATCGTGACCGCCCCCTTCACCGTGAACGTGATGGAGGCCCCGTGATCAAGAGGTGGCAGGCGGTGGCCACGGCCACGCTCGTGGCCGCCGCGGTGGCGCTGTTCGTCGTGGGCAGGAGCACGGCCGCAGAACCGGTCGACCTGACCACCACGGGCGCCCGCTACACCGCCACCGTCCACATCGCGGACCCGGCTCCCGGCCAGGTCACCGTGGAGATCGAGGTGAGCGAGGGCGACGCCGACACCGTGGCCCTGTCGGCGGTCATGACCCAGATGGGACATTCCACACCCGAGATCTCCGCCACCGAGCGTGCGCCCGGCCGCTTCGTGGCCGCAGGCGAGCTGTTCACGATGAGCGGCGTCTGGGAGCTGTCGATCCGCCTCGACGGCCCCGCCGGCGAGGAGCAACTCGCCGTCAGGACACTGATCGCCGAGTAGCTCGTCGGTGTGGCGGTAACCATGGCCCTCGACAGCCTCGCTCCGCTCATGAGCCCGCCCGCGGCAAGACTCAGCCCAAAATCGCCGAGGTCACCGCATTCGCCTGGCGTTCACCAGTTGGCCTGCCCACCGCACGGCCTGCCGCCGGCGTCGCCGCGGTCTGATCCAGGGCCCGACAACGGGCCCCGAGCATCGATGTCCGAGGTTCGGGCCTGCTGACAGGATGGTCGAGGTATCGATAGACATCATGAGCCGAGCGGACGCTCAAGGCGAGACGTGCCTTTGGATGAGGCGGAAGGCGGTAGCGGTGCTGTTGACCCGGCTTGAGGCTCCGCGGTTGCCAAGCGGCTGGTCCGGCAATCTGCCTCCGGTGCGTCATCTGGTCGAGCATGGGCTGGCCTTCACCCGCCAGGTCACCTTCCTGGTGGGTGAGAACGGGTCAGGGAAGTCGACCCTGGTCGAGGCCATCGCCGATGTGTGCGGCATCAACTCCGAGGGCGGCAAGGCGGGGACCAAGTACTCCTCAACTGGCGAGCTCACCCCACTCGGGGAGGTTCTTGATGCCGAACTCACCGCAACGGGACTGCGGCTCTTGCACGGTCCCCGCCCCAAGCGGCGCGCGTTCTTCTTCCGCGCTGAAACACTGTTCAACCTCGGACGGAACGTGTCCGGCATGCACGGATTCTGGGAAGACGACCTTACGGAGCAGTCACACGGCGAGGGGTTCTTCACCGTTCTCGAACGCATGGTGTCCGGGCCGGGCCTATATCTGATGGACGAACCCGAGGCCGCGCTGTCCTTCCAGTCGTGCATACGCCTGGTCGCCCTCATGAACCGCGTCGCGGGCGAGGGCGGCCAGATCGTCTGCGCCACCCATTCGCCGATCCTCGCCAGCCTGCCAGGGGCTCAGATCATTGAGCTGAGCGAAGACGGCATGCACCCGGCGGAGTGGGAGAACCTCCAGCTGGTCGACCACTGGCGGCGGTTCATGGCCAAGCCGGACTTCTACCTGCGCTACGCCTTGGACGCTGACTGAGGCAGGGACGTTTCACACCAGCATGCGGTGCGCCGTGACGCAGCCCTTGACAAGGCGCTGACGGTTTGAAAACTTCCTTAACAGATCACTCGCTGACAACGTTGTCATAACCGCACCCCCCGCAGCCGCCTTCGTGACGCTGCTCAGTCCCCGTACCGGCTGACGCACGAGAGGTTCCCCCCATGAAGCGCCCTCACCGACGATCCCTCCTGACCGCGCTCTTATCCGCCGCCATCGCCGTCACCCTCGCCGCCCCCGCCGCCGCCGCGCTGACCGCCGGGCACGGCCCCGATCCCGTACCGAATCCCGGCCCCTCGGGCACTCCCGCCCCCGGCCCGTCCCACAGCCCGCTCCCCGACCCGAGGAAGACCGAGCAGGCGCCGTCGGCGGAGGTGGAGCGGCGCGCGGCGCAGGACGGCCAGAAGCTGGCGCGGGACGAGGGGGCGGCCTTCGTCTCCTCCTTCGAGCCCGGCGATCCGCAGCCGACCTGGCTCAACACCCCCGAGACCGACGCCCGGGGCGTCAAGAAGGCCGCCAACGTCACCGGCATCCTGATCGGCGGCATCGAGGGCACCCTCTCCGACCGGATCACCCAGATCAGCGTCAACGGCGAGTACGCGGCCAACGGCGAGATGAAGGAGCACCTGGCCGACACCGACGCGAACACCAAGTGGCTGGTGTTCACCGGCACAGGCTGGGCGCAGTACGGCCTGTCCAGCCCGGTCGCCGTCACGCACTACGCGCTGACCTCCGCCGACGACGAGCCCCAGCGCGACCCCCGCGACTGGCAACTGCAGGGCTCCCAGGACGGGCAGGACTGGACCACCCTGGACACCCGTACCGGCGAGACGTTCACCGAGCGCCACCAGCGCAAGGAGTACCGCTTCGAGAACGCGACCGCCTACGCCCATTACCGGCTGAACATCACCCGCATCGGCAGCGGCTCCACCCTGCAGCTGGCCGAGTGGGAGCTGTCGGACGGGCAGCGCGGCCCCAGGCCGCCCAGCGACGTGCGCAGCCAGGTCGGCGACGGGCCGACCCGCGGGTTCACCGCCAAGCCGCGCGCCGGCTTCTCCGGCTCGCGAGCCTTCACGTACGCGGGCAGCACCACCGCGAAGGACGGCGGGCATTCCACCAACAAGGTGTTCGAGGTGGACATCCCGGTCACGTCCCGGATGGAGCTGTCGTACGTCGTCTTCCCCGAGTTCACCGCCGCCGACCTGCGCTACCCCGGCACGTACGTCGCCGTGGACCTGGCCTTCAGCGACGGCACCTACCTCAGCGACCTCAAGGCCGTCGACCAGCACGGGGTCCGGCTGACGCCGCGCGCCCAGGGCGAGTCCAAGACCCTGTACGCCGACCAGTGGAACTACAAGCACGCCGAGATCGGCAAGGTCGCCAGAGGCAAGCGGATCAGCCGCATCCTGGTGGCCTACGACTCCGCTGAAGGAGAGGCCGGGTTCCGGGGCTGGGTGGACGACATCAAGCTCGTCTCGGAGCGCAAGCGGCAGCCGTACGAGGGCCGGCGGACGCGAGGTGACGAGCGGCCGTCGCAGCACGTGATCACCACCCGGGGCACCCACTCCACCGGCGGGTTCTCGCGGGGGAACAACTTCCCGGCCACCGCCGTGCCGCACGGGTTCAACTTCTGGTCACCGATGACCAACGCCGAGTCGACGGGCTGGCTGTACGAGTACCACCGGGACAACAACGCGGCCAACCTGCCCGAGATCGAGGCGTTCACCGCCAGCCACGAGCCGAGCCCGTGGATGGGCGACCGGCAGACGTTCCAGTTCATGCCGTCGGCGGCCGAAGGGACGCCGGACCCGTCCCGTGCCGTCCGCGCGCTGCCCTTCCGGCACGAGCGGGAGGTCGCGCAGCCACACCTGTACGGGGTCACGTTCGACAACGGGCTCAAGACCGAGATCGCGCCGACGGATCACGCGGCGCTCGCCCGCTTCACCTTCCCCGGCGACTCGGCCAAGATCGTCTTCGACAACGTGAACAACGACGGCGGCCTGACCCTGGACACCTCCGGCGGCGTGGTGACGGGCTACTCGGACGTGCGCAGCGACCTGTCCACCGGGGCGACCCGGATGTTCTACTACGCCGTCTTCGACCGTCCCGTCACCGGCGGCGGCAAGCTGACCGGCCAGGGCCGCGACAACGTGCTGGGCTACCTGGCCTTCGACGCCGGGCAGTCGCGCACGGTCACCATGCGGATCGCGTCCTCGCTGATCAGCGTGGAGCAGGCCAGGCGGAACCTGGAGCTGGAGATCGCCGCCTCGGACACGCTGGAGAAGGTCAGCGAGCGGGCGAGCCGGGCCTGGGACGCCAAGCTGGGCGTCATCGAGGTCGAAGGGGCGCGCAAGGACCAGCTGGTCACGCTCTACTCCAACCTGTACCGGCTGTTCCTGTATCCCAACTCCGGCTTCGAGAACACCGGCACCGCGGACGCGCCGGTGTACAAGCACGCCGTGCAGTCGGCCACCAGCACCCCGCCCAGCACCCCCACCGAGACCGGGGCGAAGGTCGCGGACGGGAAGGTGTACGTCAACAACGGCTTCTGGGACACCTACCGCACCACCTGGCCCGCGTACGCGCTGCTCACCCCCAAGGCGGCCGGCGAGATGGTCGACGGCTTCGTGCGACAGTACGAGGACGGCGGCTGGATCGCGCGGTGGTCGTCACCGGGGTACGCGGACCTGATGGTCGGCACCAGCTCCGACGTCGCCTTCGCCGACGCCCACCTGAAGGGCGTGAAGGGCTTCGACGCCGCGACCGCCTACCAGGCGGCCGTCAAGAACGCGACGGTCACCCCGACCACCCGCCACGTGGGCCGCAAGGGCCTGTCCACCTCCGCCTTCCTCGGGTACACGAGCATCGAGTCGACCGGCGAGGCGATGTCGTGGGCGATGGACGGCTACATCAACGACTTCGGCATCGCGAACATGGCCAAGTCGCTGGCCGAGCGCTCCCGGGGCGCGGAACGCGCCCGCTACCTGGAGGAGTACGAGTACTTCCGCAACCGGGCGCTCAACTACGTGCACATGTACGACCCGGCGGTGCGCTTCTTCCAAGGCCGGAACGCCAACGGGTCCTTCCGCAACAAACCCGGCGCCTACGACCCGCGTAAGTGGGGCTTCGACTACACCGAGACGAACGGCTGGAACATGGCCTTCCACGTCCCGCAGGACGGGCGCGGACTGGCCAACCTGTACGGCGGCGCGGACGCGCTGGCCGACAAGCTGGACACGTTCTTCGCCACCCAGGAGACGGCGACGTTCCCCGGCTCGTACAACGGGATCATCCACGAGATGCGCGAAGCCCGCGACGTGCGCATGGGACAGTACGGCCACAGCAACCAGCCCTCCCACCACATCCCGTACATGTACAACTTCGCGGGACAACCGTGGAAGACCCAGGCCAAGGTACGCGAGGCGCTCTCGCGGCTGTACCTGGGCAGCGAGATCGGCCAGGGCTATCCCGGCGACGAGGACAACGGGGAGATGTCGGCCTGGCAGGTCTTCGGCGCGCTCGGCTTCTACCCGCTGCAGATGGGCAGCCCCACCTACGCGATCGGCTCCCCGCTGTTCGAGAAGGCGACCGTACGTCTGGAGAACGGCAAGAAGCTGGTCGTCAGGGCGAACGGCAACAGCGACCGCAACGTCTACGTGCAGGGATTGAAGGTCGACGGCAGGCCGTACGGGAAGACGTACCTCCCCCACGACCTGCTGGCGGACGGCGGCGAGCTGGTGTTCGAGATGGGGCCGAAGCCGTCGCGGTGGGGCACCGGCCGGGACGCCGCGCCGCCCTCGATCACCGACGACAACCGGATCCCCGAGCCGCTGCGTGACGCCACCGGGCCGGGGCGCGGCACCGCGACCGGGTTCGGCGACGCCGACGTGAGCGCGCTGTTCGACAACGACTCGGCCAGCCAGGCGACGCTGCCCGAGTGGATCCAGTACACCTTCCCCGGCGACGAGCAGGCGCGCTTCTACACGCTCACCTCCGGCACCGGCGAGCTCACCGGGAATCCGGCCGGCTGGGTGCTGGAAGGGCTCACCAAGGGCAACGCGTGGAAGACGATCGACAAGCGGACCGGGGAGAGCTTCCAGTGGCGGCAGCAGACCAGACCGTTCAAGATCCACAGCCCTGGCTCGTACGACCAGTACCGGCTCAGGTTCACCGGGTCCGCTGGGTCGCCGACCTCGCTGGCCGAGGTCGAGCTGCTCACCCACGAGCCGCCTGCCACCTCGTCGCTGGCCATCGAGGCCGGCGGGGTCTTCGGCACCCCCGGTGAGAGCGTGACGCTGTCGGCGACCGTGGCCAACCACGACGCCCGGCCCGCCTCCGGACGGCTGACCGCGACCGCGCCGCAGGGCTGGACCGTCCAGCCCGCGTCCGCCGACTTCGGGCCCGTCGCGCCGGGCGAGTCCCAGACGGTGGAGTTCCAGGTGGCGGTGCCGGCGACAGCCGGTCCCGGCACCCATCCGATCCAGCTCACCTCGGGCTCGGCGAGCGCGCAGGCGACGGTGACGGTGCTCGGCGACACCGTGCAGTTCACACCCGGCACCCCGGCCGAGGCGCCCTGGCTCCTGGAGGCGGGTGCGTCCCAGCTCGACGGCGAGGTGTACGACGGACGCGCCCGATTCACCGACGGCGACAGCCACGCCACCTACCGGTTCGCGCTGCCGGCCGAGGTGACCGGCGGGTCGCTGACGCTGGACATCGGCAACCAGTTCCTGGTCCAGGTCTCCCCCGACAACCAGACCTGGCGGACCGTCCTGCAGGAGGACGCCAACGTGCGCGACCTGGCCAACCGCGAGGAGCGCACGCTCGACCTCGGCGAACTGCGTGGCCAGACGGGGACGTTCTACCTGCGCATCAAGGACAGCCGGCCACAGGACGGCTGGGGTGCGTGGCTGGCCAGGGTACGGCTGGAGCTGCGGCGCGCGGCAGGCTGAGCCGCCTCACTGAGCCGGTGTCACTGAGCCACTGCACCTGAAGCCGCTGTCACGGCCCGGTGTCCTGCCTCACACGGCAGGACACCGGGCCGTGTTCGTGTCCGCATGAAAGAGCAGAGAGCTACGGTCCGGCCGGCCGGTCGCGGGCGTCGTTGATGCGCAGCGCCTCGGCCAACTGGTCTTCCAAGATGATGATCCGGCAAGCGGCTTCCACGGGCGTGCCCTGGTCGACGAGCTCCCGGGCTCGGGCCGCGAGGCGGAGTTGGTAGCGAGAGTAGCGGCGGTGACCGCCGCTGGAACGTAGCGGTTCGATCAGCTTGGCCGTGCCCAGAGCTCGCAGGAACGTCGGGGTGACCTGGAGCATCTCCGCAGCCGCGCCCATGCTGTAAGCGGGGTAATCCTCGTCATCGAAACGATCTTCGGCACTGACTGCGGCGCCGGCGGGAGCGTGCCTGTCGCCGCCGGCTGCTGAGCGGGTTTGATCCATTAATGCCTTTCACACGCCAACAGGGGGCCCCGGCGCATGTGCGCCGGGGCCCCGAAGAGGTTCAAACACCATCTACCGGCCAGTCGGCCGGCTTACTGTCTTCCGCGTCCGCCGTACTCGGCGGCGGCTGTGCGGGATCTTGGATGCGTAACCGTAGACCACCGTCCTATCTGTGGAGCTGCGGTGCCCGCGCGGCGGAACTGAGCCGACGGGCGATCCCGATGGCGTTCAACACTCCCTTCTTCGCATCATCTGAACTCTGTCCGACTTAAACCTTCGGCAGCGCGTCCACGGTCTGGGCCTCTTGCCACTGCGCTGGCCCGTCTCGTCCGACCTTCTGCCTGAACTTCCGTCTTTTCCGGGCAGTTCGTCGTGGTGCTAGATCCTGCTGCCCGTTCCGTTCCTTGCGATGTGAGAAACATTAGCGCCCACAGCGACCAATGTCTACTCTCGCCACTACAGATTTTCGACACCAGCCATGGCGGCCAATCTGCGCCGCGCGTCACTCCTCGCCGTGGAGCAGTACGGGGCCGAGGTCAGGGCGTTTGGCGGTGCGGCCGTCGCCGGAGGATCTGCCCCGGATGCGGCGGTAGATCCACGGGCCGGCGAAACCGGCGATCCAGCGGAACTCCGTCCCCGTGCTGCGCAGGCGGCCACGCGGCGGGGCCGGTTCGAGGGGGGCCGACCAGGTGTCGTCGCTGCCCGGCAGCCCGAGCGCGTGCGCGAAGGCGGCGGCGATCCGGGCGTGTCCCAGGGGGCTGGCGTGCAGGCGGTCCGAGCTCCACATCCTGGCGTCGGTGGCGAAGGCGTGCGGGAAGGTGTCGACCACGGTGACACGATGGCGGGCGGCGGCCTCGCGGATGTGCTCGTTCAGGGCGAGGACACGGGGCAGCAACGGCCGGGCCAGAGGCGCGATCTTCCCGATATCCGGAAATGTCACCGTAAGGACGTGCGCGCCTGCCCCGGTGAGCGCGGCGAACATCTCCTCCAGGCTCGCGGCCACCGCGGCGGCGTCGAAGCCGGGCCTGATCAGGTCGTTCATCCCGGCTATCACCGTGGCCAGGTCCGGTCGTAACCGCAGCGCCGGGCCGAGCTGCTCGGCGAGGACCTGCGAGGCGAGGCGTCCTCGTACGCTCAAGTTGGCGTAGTGCAGCTCCGGGGACGCCACGGCCAGGTGCTCGGCGAGGCGGTCGGCCAGGCCCCGGTAGCCACGGACCTCGTCACCGTCGCCGAGGCCCTCGGTCTGGCTGTCGCCCAGCGCGACATACCGGGTGTAGCGGGTCATCGCTCCTCCTCACAGTGGCTCGCCGTACGGGCGCGGAGCAGGGCGGCGGTGGTCAGGCACCAGTCGCGCATCTCCCGCTCCAGGCGGCATCCGGCCAGATAGGTCAGGTACGGGCCGACCCGGGGGGACGTGCGGAGAAAGTCCTCCTCGGCCAGATCACCCCGGAGCCTGCGCATGCCCTGCTCGAACAGGGCCAGCTTGGCGGCGGCCTCGACGGCCCGCTCGTCGAGCTGGGCCAGCACGGGGCCGGGGTCGAGGTGGTCGACGGCCTGGACCTTCACCGCCAGGTCGTCCCGCATGGACAGCGGCTTGGACGCGGTCGCGGCGAAGGCGGCCAGCTCGTCCAGGCCCTTCTCGGTGACCGTGAACACCCGTTTGTTCGGCCGGTCCAGCTGGATGACCTGCTCACCGGCGATCATCCCGGCCTTCTCCAGCTTCGCCAGCTCGGTGTAGAGCTGCTGCGGGGAGGCGTACCAGAAGTTGGACACGCCCACGTCGAAGATCTTGGCGAGCTGGTAGCCGGAGAACGCGCCGTCCAGCATCGCCGCCAGCACCGCATGCCGTAATGCCATGGATGGGACTATCTACTCAATTCCTTGATTAGTCAAGAAATATGGCTGCAGTTCGGCGCGTGAGTGGATGCGCAGGTGCTGAGCGAGGCGGTCGTCGCCCTCAGGGTGCCGTGCTCGGCCGGCTGATCAGCCGCTTGACGCTCATCGAGGCGGCGGCGAAGAGCAGGCAGACGCCGGCCAGGCAGGCCCACAGGCCTTCCGCGCCCAGTCGTTCGAGCAGCTGGGTGCCCGCGATGGGCGCGGCCACCGTGGCGAACCCCCAACTGGTCCCGTACACGGCGAGGTAGCGTCCGCGGGCCTCCGGCGGGGCGAGGTCGGCGACGACGGCGTACGCGCGCCCCATGATGAGCAGGTCGCCGACGCTCCACATCACGGTCGCGACCGCCAGGGCGGGCAGGGCGTGGGCGAGCGCGTAACCGGCCAGGCCGGCCGCCATGAACGCGGCGCCCACCGCCATACCCTCGGCGGGGGGCAGCGCGGCCACCGGTCTCAGCCGGAGCAGCGGCTGTCCGGCGATGATGGTGAGGGCGGAGACGGTGAAGAGGATGCCCGCGTCCGCCGCCTGAAGACCGTACCGGGGCAGCGCGAGCGGAAGCAGGATCATGATCACCATGTAGACGAGGGCGAGCAGCGTGCCGCAGCCGAGCATGGCGAGGAGCGCGGGATCCCGCCAGGCCGAGGACGAGGCGGCCGTCGTCGCCCGGCCGGGCCGGGGGCCGTCTGCGGGCACGACGACGGCGATGATGACCGCGCACGCCAGACACGTCAGCGCGTCGACGACGAACAGCCACCGCAGGTCCCATCGCCCCACGCTCGCCGCGATCAGCCCGGCTCCCATGCCCGCCGCCGCCAGGGCCGCGTTCAGCAGGCTGTACGCCCGCGCCCGGTCGGCCGGGGGCACGCCGTCCGCGATCATCGCCTGGCTCGGCGGCTCGAACAGCTCGAAGGCGAGCCCGAGCAGGACCGCGAACACGGCGACCACGGCCAGCGAGCCGGCCGCCGCGATGCCGAGCTGGGCGACCGCGCAGCCGATGAGCCCCAGCAGGATCGTGCGCCGCCGCCCCAGCCGATCGGCCAGATGCCCGCCGAGCAGCCGGGAGGGCACGGTCGCCAGCCCGAAGCCGGCCGAGACCAGCCCGGCCGTGGCGGCGCTCACCCCGAAGTCGGTGCTGATCAGGACCGTCAGGAAGGAGAGCGAGAACGCCCCCAGCCGGTTCACCGCCCGCGCCACGATCAGCAGCCGAATACCTCGGGGCAGGCGTCCACGAGGCGCGAGGATGCGCATGAGCCGATCTCCATGACGGACGGGGGCGAAGCCACGAAGCTACAGCGCGGGGCGTGACGGTGAGAGCCCGAGCGCCGCCCCTCCCACCCGTTCCCGGCGCGACCGGCCGGACAGAAAGTCGCACACTTTCGCGCGACAGGCCGGTCAGAAGGTCGGACGCTTTCCACGCCGGTCACGTAAGGAAGGGTGAGCCTGGCAGCCGCGAGCGGTTCTCAAGCGACGGCCGCGACCAGGCCGCCGTCGATGATGAGGTCCTGCCCGTTGACGTACGACGCCTCGTCGGAGGCGAGGAAGGCGACCGCGTCCGCGACGTCGCCGGCGGCGCCGATGCGACCGGCGGCCAGCCCGGCGACGACCGCGGCCTGCGCCTCGGCGGAGATGTTGTCGTGGAACATCGGGGTCTCGATGTAGCCGGGGCTGACGGAGTTGACCCGGATTCTCCTGGGCGCCAGGTCGGCCGCGAGGGTGTGCGCCAGGTTGTGCACCGCCGCCTTGGTCGCGGCGTACAGGGAGGTGCCGGGCAGGCCGCGGTGCACCGTCCAGGAGGCGTTGATCACGATCGCCGCGTGGTCGGACAGCAGGGGGAGGCTCTTCTGGAGGGTGAAGAACACCCCCTTGAAGTTGATGTCCACCATGTGGTCGAATGCGGCCTCGGTGACCTCCCCGTTCGGCTGGAACGAGGCGATGCCCGCGTTGGCGAAGACCACGTCCAGCCGCCCGTGCCGGTCCCGGATCGCGGCCATCAGCGCGTCCAGGTCGGGCAACCGCGACACGTCGCCGCGCAGCGCCAGGACCCGGTCCCCGCTGTCCAGTTCTTTGCTCGCGGCGTCCAGCCGGGCCTGGTCGCGCCCGGTGATGACCACCTGGGCGCCCTCGGTGAGCAACCGTCGCGCGGTGGCCAGGCCCATGCCGCTCGTGCCGCCGGTGATGAGTGCGATCTTGCCGTCGAAGCGGGAGATGGTGTGCGTCATGGGGCTCAGCCTGCCGACTGGCGGGCGACCGGACCAGAGCGTGGTCAACCTGTGAGCCGCACCACCAGGCTCACGGCCGGCGTGGGTTGTACAGCTCCAGATACCAGCCCGGGTTGTCGACCACGGCCAGGGTCGTCATGTCGAAGAACAGCTCACCGGCCTCGGGATGGCGCACCGCCTTCACCACCTGCACCGGGACACCCACCTCGTGTCGCGCCCACATCTCGGCGAACTCGGGGCTCACCGCGCTCAGATCGTCCACCACCCGGCCGAACTCCGGGTCGTCGGGCGCGTGCGCCGCGTCCGCGCGGAAGGCGGCGACGACGGACGGCGCGACCGACGCCCAGTGGACGTGCATGCCCCGGTATCGGGCATTGGTGAAGAACGAGATCAGGCAGTTGTGGTCGGTGCCGCCGAATCCGAACACCGTCTGCGCCGCGTCGTTGACCGCGAGCAGATTCCAGTAGCGGTCCCGCAGCAGCGCGGGCCGGGGCGTCCAGGCGTCGAGCAGCCGCCGCAACTCCGGGGTGACCTCGGCCCCGAGGGCGCCATCGGCCGGTGGCGGGTTGACGCCGGCCAGGACGTACAGGTGCGCGCGCTCGGGCTCGGTGAGGCGCAGCGCCCCGCTGATCGCGTCGAGCACCTCGATCGAGACGTTGATGTCGCGGCCCTGCTCCAGCCAGGTGTACCAGGACACACCGACGCCGGCCAGCGCGGCGACCTCCTCACGCCGCAGCCCTGGGGTCCGCCGCCGGCCCACCGACACCAGGCCGACGTCGCCGGGCGTGAGCCGCGCCCGGCGGGTGCGCAGGAAGTCGCGAAGCTGCTCCCGGCGCACCCGCCGCGCCTCGGCGGATCGGCTGGTCGTCCCGCTCATGTGACGAGGCGATCGACGAGGCTGTTGAGCAGCACCAGCGCCCGCGTCCGCTGCACCATCGGGTGGCGGCGCAGGTCGAGCAGCAGGGACTCCAGGTGATCGGTGCCATCCACCCGCACCAGCATGACCACGTCGCTGTCGCCCGCGGCCGAGAACGCCATCCGCACCTCCGACCGGGCTCCGAAGATCTGCGCCGCGTCCTTGGTCTGCGCGTCCGCGGAACAGAACAGCTCCACCAGCGCGTGCATCTTGCCCGGACCCGGCTCCTGGACGATCGCGGTGTAGCCGCGGATGACCCCGTCCCGCTCCAGGCGGGTGATCCGCCGTTTCACCGCGGGCACCGACAGCGAGACCACGGACGCGATCTTCGTCATGCTGGCCCGCCCGTTGAGCACCAGCTGGTCAAGGATCTGACGATCGATGGCGTCCACGATTAAAAAACTAACATTCGTCGCATTATTTGCAGCTGTTGTCCGCATATCCGGCGGTCTTAGCGTTGATCCCAGCCGCGGGGAGAGGCCTCGTGACATCACCGATGGAGAACCGCCATGCGTCACCGCGATTCCCGCCCGCGATTAGTGGCAGGGCTGTCCCTGGCGACCGCGCTGACGGTCGTGGCGCCCACGATCCCGGCGGCCGCCGACGTGGCGCCGACGCCGGCCTCCCTGCTCACCTCTCTGGCCCGGCAGGAGATCGAGGCGGGCGCCCCGGGCGTGATCGTGCGCGTCGACCCCGGCCGCGGCAAGCCGCTGCGGATCGCCGAGCAGGCGTCGTGGACCAGGAACGACCACCACCTCACCGCCGACAGCCAGTTCCGCATGGGCTCCAACGTCAAGACCATGGTCGCGACCCTGATCCTCCAGCTCGTCGCCGAACGCCGGCTCAAGCTGGACGATCCGGTGGCCACGTGGCTGCCCGCCATCGAGAACGGGCGCGCGATCACCGTGCGGATGCTGCTCGACCACACCAGCGGCCTGGCCGATTACCTGCTGACCCCGGACGCGCTCAAGACGCTCACCGGACAGGATGAGCGGACCTGGACACCCAGTCAGCTGCTCACCCTCGGCCTCCAGCAGCCGGCCCTGTTCGCCCCGGGCAAGGAGCACGCCTACAGCAACACCAATTACATCGCCCTCGGCATGATCCTGGAGAAGGTCACCAAGAGGTCCGTGGCCGACCTGATCCAGCAGCGCATCGCGCGTCCGCTCGGCCTGCGCCACACCTACCTGTCCGCCGACGCCGGCTCACGCGACGGGGACCGGCTGGCCCACGGCTACGAACCCGACGCCGCCCGCCTGGCCGAGATGAACCTTCCCGAGGTCGCCGCGGGTCTGTCGTTCACCGGGCCGCAGCGCGTCGGCCACGTCGACGTCGTCGGGCTCGACCCCGCGATCACCTGGGCGGCGGGCGCGGTGGTCTCCACCCCGCGCGACTGGGGGCGGTTCCTCAGCGCGCTGATGTCCGGCAAGCTGCTGCCTCCGGCCCAGCTCGCGCAGATGCGGGTCACGGTGAAGGATCCCAGCGACGCCTCCGCCCGATACGGGCTCGGCCTGCAGCGCCACACCAACTCCTGCGGCACGGTGTGGGGGCACACCGGCGGCATCCCCGGCTATTCCAGCCAGAACTACACCGACAGCACCGGCCGCCGTACGGTCACCGTCGTCACCACGACCCTGTTCGGCCTGCGTGACGAGAAGCTCGCGGTCGCGGACCGCAAGCTCATCGACGCCGCCATCTGCGTCATGCTGGGCAAGCCCGTACCGGCGAAGTAAGGGAGTCACCGTGCTGGAGCATGAGGAAGTCCTGATCCGGACCGGCGCCCGCTCCGGCCTGCCGATCATCATCGCGCTGCACTCCACCGCACTGGGGGACGCGGTGGGCGGCTGCCGGGTGTGGCCCTACCCGGACTGGCAGGCGGGCCTGGCGGACGCGCTCGCCCTGTCGGCGGCCATGACGTTGAAGTGCGCGGCGGCCGGGCTCGACTTCGGCGGAGGGAAGTCCGTCATCGTGCTGCCGCCGGGCACGGCGTCGCTCGGCGCGCGCCGCCGCAACGCCCTGCTGGACTTCGGCGACGCGGTGAACGACCTCGGCGGGCGCTACCACGCCGGCGAGGACGTCGGCACCAGCGCCGAGGACATGTGGGTCGCGCGTGAGCGCACGCCGTGGGTGCACTGCCTGCCGGTACAGCACGGCGGCAGCGGTGAGCCGTCGGAGCTGACGGCGGTGGGCACGTTCGCCGCCATCGAGGCGACCTGGCGGCACCTCGCCGGCACCTCGTCACTGGCCGGGCAGCGGATCTCGATCGTCGGCCTGGGGCAGGTCGGCGGGCGGCTCGCCGGCCTGCTGGCCGACGCGGGGGCCGAGCTGACCGTCGCCGACATCGATCCGGGCCGCGAGGAGCTGGCGCGAACGCTCGGCGCGCGCTGGGTGGACCCGGAGACGGCGCTCACCGCCGAGGCCGACATCCTGGTGCCGGCCGCGCTCGGCGGGATGCTGACCGATGAGGTCGTGCCGCGGCTGCGGTGCGCCGCCGTGGTCGGACCGGCCAACAACCAGCTCGGCTCCCCCTCGGTTGCCGACGAGCTCGCCCGGCGCGGGATCGTGTGGGCGCCCGACTTCGTGGTGAACGCGGGCGGCGTCATCCACGGCACGATCATCGACATGGCCGGCGGCACCCCCGAGGAGGCGCGGAAAGCGACCCTCCAGATCGGCGACCGCCTGACCGACGTCTACCGCGAGGCCACGGCGGCGGGGATCGTGCCGTACGAGGCGGCGATCCGGCTGGCGCACCGGCGCATCGCCGACGCCGCCGCACTCCGCGAAACGGCGGTGTGAACCTACGGGTGGAAACGGCTCAGCGCTCTCCTGCCGTCCGTGACGACGACCTCGTAGCCGTCGTCGCGGGCGGCCAGGGCGAGCTCGTCGTCGCCGTCGCCGTCGTAGTCCCCCGCCGCCAGCGGCACGACCGCCCGGCCTGTCCCGTCGACTCCCCCACCCGCGCGCAAACCGCCCGCACCGCCCCAGAAGATCTGTACGGGACGCTTCCGGCCGCCGAAGGCGAGGTCGTCGCGCCCGTCGCCGTCGAAGTCGCCGGCGACCGCCGGGCCTGAAGTGCCGGTGAACGCCTTGGTACGGCCATCCCCGTAGTAGACGGTCAACGTCTGATCGACCGAGGGCGCTTCCGTCTCGTAGCCGGGCTCGTTGTTGCGACCGCCGTCGTCGCCGACGGCCACGTCCCTGGTGCCGTCGCCGTCGAAGTCGCCGAACGCGGCCGCCATCCCCTTGTTCAGCTTGCGTCCTGCCTTCGCCAGGCCGCCGGGCCCGGCGTCGAGCAGCCAGCCGGAGGTCTGCTCGCCGTCGTCGCCTTCGTACACGATCAGTGCCGTGGCCCGGCGCCCGTCGATCCGGTCCACGGACATCCGCCAGAAGTCCGAGCCGGTCGGCGACGGCTGGACGCTCTCCCGGGCGGCGACGCCCTCGCGGGTGAAGGGGCCGTACAGGATCGTCAGGCTGGTGTCGTTCCGGCCGCTCGGGGTGGACATCGCGACGTCCGCGGCGCCGTCCCCGTCGAAATCTCCGGCGACCGTACGGTAGGACGCCACGTCGCTCTGGCCGGGCAGCGGCATCGGGGTCGGCGGCAGCCCGGGGTCGATCCCGCGCGGGCCGCCCCAGAAGATGTGCGGGCGCATGCGCTCGGCGTCGTTCGACCGGCCGTATCCCAGGACGTCGCCGAACCCGTCCCCGTCGAGATCGGCCCTGACGCCCGCGTCGATCAACCAGGACCAGAACGTCCCCGACGGGACGATCGTCCGCCTCTGCTGGTCCAGGCCCCGGGCGGAGCCAAGGACGATCACGAGGTCACGCCTGTCAGCGCGGGGAAGGTCCACTTCGACGACCAGGTCCGCGTGCCCGTCCCCGTTGACGTCGTCGGCCCGCCCCGCAGCGGCGCGAGACGCACCCGAGGAACGGGCGGCGGACGCGGAACCCTCGGGTGCGGCCGTCGGGCCGGCGACGGCCGGGGAACTCGCCTGGCGCTCAGGCCGCGGCCCACCACCACATCCCGCCAACAACCCCGCCAAAGCCAGCCAGATCATCACTCTCCGCAGGTCAGGCACAGCACCTAGTGTGCCCGCCTCCCCGTGGTCATGGCTCCGGTTCACCGGCCTTGTCTCGGGCAGGTGGAACAGAATGGCTTCCATGCCGGAACATGGTTCTGTGGCGGCCTTGCTGCGGGCGTGGCGCCAGCGGGCGGACCCTGTCGCGGCCGGTCTCGACGGAGGGGGACGGCGGCGGGCCAGGGGGCTGCGCCGCGAGGAGCTGGCGGAGCTCGCCGGGGTGTCGGTCGACTACATCAAGCGTCTTGAGCAAGGGGCGCGGTCACCCGTCCGCCGGGGTGGTGAACTGCCTGTCCCGCGCGCTGGGGCTGGATCGCGCGGACTACGAGTACCTGTGCGCGGTCGCGCGGACCGTCGACAGGACACCGGTGGGACCGCAACGTGGCATGGCGTGCCTTCACCGAGGTTCCGGGGCCGACACGGCGAACGCCCGAGCGGCGGGCGAGGTTCGCATCGACGCTGGTGGCCGATCTGCGTGCGGCCATGCTGCGCTACCCGGCGGACGAGCAGGTGGCGGCGCTGGTCGATGATCTCAGGCGGGTGAGCGAGACCTTCGGCGAGCTCTGGGAGAGCGGATCGACGCCCCGGTATCACGATGACCAGGTGACCATCGATCATCCGGTGGCGGGCGAGATCACCGCCGACTGGGACCTGCTCACCTTCCGCGACATCACCGTGCCGACCCCGTAAGGGGTACAAGTCGGGCCACGACCGCTCGGCGGTGGGCCGGCATGGTTGGCGATCGTCACGTCAACCATGACCACGGGGAGAAAAGCGTGCACGCTACCGAGATCCTGGCCCGGACGGAAAGAGCCATCAACGAGCACGACCTGGAGGCGCTGGTCGGCTGCTTCGCCGAAGACTACCGTTCCGAGTTGCCGCACCACCCGCAGCAGAGCTTCGTCGGGCAGGATCGGGTGCGGGCCAACTGGGCCGGCCTGTTCGCGCATGTCCCGGACATGACGGCGACCGTCCTGCAGTCGGTGGTGGACGGTGGCCAGGTGTGGAGCGAGTGGGAGCTCAGCGGCAAGACCCGGGACGGAGACGAGCATCTGGCCTGCGGCGTGGCCATCCTGCGCGCCCACGAGGGCCGCTTCATCTTCAGCAGGTTTTATCTGGACAAGGTAGACGCCTGACACGGTGGCTCGATGACAGTATGTGACCATGCGCCCACCCCGAGCGAGGTTCTTCAACACCACCGGTCCGTGCGACCCTCAACGCCACTACATGCTGCCTCCCACACCGCGGCTGCCCAAGGCACGAGCACTGATCGACATGGACCGATACTTCGTGGTCCACGCGCCCCGGCAGACCGGCAAGACGACAGGTCTGCGCACCCTGGCGTCCGAGTTGACGGCCGAGGGGGCCGTCGCGGCCCTGGCGTTCTCCTGCGAACGAGCCAAGGTGGCCCGCGACGACGTCGGCTGGGGAGAGTCGATGCTGCTGGACTCGATCCGTGCGGCCGCCGAGCGATCGGGCTGGCCGGAAGAACTGCTGCCCCCGGATCCCTGGCCAGAGGCCACACCGGGCAGCCGCATCGACGTCGCGCTGAGCGAGTGGTGCCGTCGCAGCCCGCGCCGGGTGGTGCTGTTCTTCGACGAGATCGACGCCCTGCAGGGCGACAGCCTGGTCAGCTTCCTCTGCCAGCTCAGAGACGGCCACAACGCCCGGCCCGACGGGCACCCGTTCCCCACGTCCGTGATTCTGTGCGGACTGCGGGACGTCCGCGACTACAAGGTCGCCGTAGGCGCCGATCCGGGCCGGTGCAATCCCACCAGCCCGTTCAACATCGTCTCCGAGTCGCTGCGCCTCGGCGATTTCACCGCCGATCAGATCGGCGAGCTGTACGGCCAGCACACGCAGGCGACCGGCCAGGAGTTCACCAAGGACGCGGTGGACCGGGCGTTCGAACTGACGCAGGGACAACCGTGGCTGGTCAACGCCCTCGCCCATGAGATCACCTTCCAGATGGGGGTGACCGGCGCCATCACCGCCGGGCAGGTGGAGGACGCCAAGGAGCGGTTGATCCGGGCGCGCGCCACCCATCTCGACGCCCTCGTGGCGCGGCTGCACGAACCCCGGGTGGAACGGGTGATCGAACCGATCATGGCGGGAACGTGGCCAGAGACGGACACATCCTTCGACGATGACGTCTCCTACGTTCACGATCTAGGCCTTATCCGGGGGACCAGAGAACTGGAGATCGCCAACCCGATTTACCGAGAGGTCTTGCTACGGGTCCTGGGAGATCGCACGGAGCGATTCGTGAAGGCCGATCCGCGCAGCTTCGTGCTGCCCGACGGCCGTTTCGACCTGGAGCGGCTGCTGAAGGAGTTCGTCGTGTTCTGGCGTGAGCACGGCGAGGTGCTCATCCGGCAGGAGGGCTACCACGAGGCCGCCTGCCAGATCATCCTCATGGCCTTCCTGCACCGGCTGGTCAACGGCGGCGGCCGGCTCGACCGGGAGTACGCCGCGGGCACCAAGCGCCTGGACGTGCTGGTCCGCTGGCCCTACACCGGCCCGGACGGCGAGCGGCTGATGCAGCGGGAGGCGATGGAGCTGAAGGTATGGCGGACCGGCCGGGAAGACCCGCTGCCCGACGGTCTCGTCCAGCTCGACGGGTATCTGGACCGACTCAGCCTCACCACCGGCGTGCTGGTGGTCTTCGACCGGCGCCCCGAGGCCCCGCCCTGGAAGGAACGCGGAAGTTTCGAGCAGGCGACCACACCGTCCGGCCGCCAGGTCACCGTCCTGCGCGCATAGCGACGTCGCCGGCGTCCGTCAGCGCGGGGTGTAGGCGAACCACCGTCCCGGCTGGACGTTCTGCAGGTGCCGCCTGTCCCAGGTCAGGAGAAACGGCGCGGGAACCGGGCGGCCCCGGTCCACGGCGATCACCTGTTTCCCCGCGGCCTCGGCGTCGCGTACCGCCGCAGGCACGTCGCTCTGCTCCGGCCAGGTCAGTACGGTGTGCCCCGCGCAGCCCATCCGGTAAGCGATCTTCACCGCCTGCTCGCCGTACACCAGGCACGGCGGACGGACGCCCAGCCCTTCCAGCGCGCGGGCGGCCCGCGCGTCGCCCTCCCGCTTGGCGAGCCGGGGGGTGACGACCTCGTCCAAGGTGCCGCCCTGCAGGGTGAGGTGGGCGAGGAAACCGGCCGTGACCAGGAAGGCGACGGCCCATTTCGGTGCTCTCCCCCGCGCGCGCTCCAGCAGCCCGACCGCGCCGTACGCGATCGGGAAGGTCAGCAGGGCGTACGTGGGCAGCAGGAAGCGGGGCGCGGCGTACCCGACCAGGAAGAGGTACGGCGCGGCCAGCGACACGGCGACGACGGCCGGGAGCAGCGATTCAGCCCGGCGGGCCGCGTACAGGCCGAGCAGGACGAGGGCCGGGATCGCGCTCCACCACAGCACCCACGACGGCTCGGCGGGACCGCAGCCGCCGGGAGGCCGGCAGAGGAGCGGGCCGTTCAGCGCCTGGGCGTGGTCGTACAGGGAGAAGTGCAGGCCGGTCTCGTTGGCCGCCTCGGCGGCGTGCCAGCGGGCGAGCAGGCCGCCGAAGCGGACGTACGCCTCGATGATCCAGTCCGCCCAGCCGACCACCAGGCCGGCGACCAGCGCGAGCGCCACCCGGGGCCGCCACCAGCGCGGCCTGGCCAGCGCGAGGGCCAGCGGGAGGACGAGCCAGACGCTGTCGGGAGGCCGCAGCAGCGCCACCGCCGCCACGCACACCGCCAGCCCCGCCACGCAGCCGCGACCGCCGCCCGGCCGCACGCAGCGCAGGAAGAACCCCACGGCGGCCACCGCGCCGAAGGCGACCCACAGGTTCGGCATGACCTCGTTGCCGTAGAACAGCGCCAGCCACAGCGACCCGAACAGCAGCGCGGCCACCGGCACCACGGCCCCCGGACGCAGCCGCAGCCAGGTCCCGAACGACCCGTACAGCGCCAGGGCCGACAGTAGGCACAGGTAGACCCGCAGGACCTCCGTCGAGGACGTCACCAGTGTCACCGGCGCGACGATCAGGGTGATCCCGCGGGCCCGGGGCGCGATGAACTCGGCGGCGGGCACCCGTGGATCCACCTGGCTGACGTAGACCGTTTCGTCCCAGCCCAGCCCCATGCCGGGGCCCACCGCGATCAGCTGGGCGATCCCGTAGCAGGCGGCCACCAGCATCAGCAGCGCCCGCCAGGGGTCGGCCCGCAGCCACCTCGACGCTCTCGATCCCATAGAGGCTTTCTTAGTGCCGGGCTCTCCACGGGTACGGGCTCAGTGAAAGGACTTGGGCCAGGAGATGCGAAGTGATGACGCTCATCGAGGGGGCGGGCCCGGCCGTGTCGTGTCGTACTCATCTTGCAGCCGGGCGATCGCGGTCTTGAGCGAGCCCGGGTTGGAGTAGCGGCGGAGCTCACCGAGCTCCGCCAGCAGCACCAGGCGGTGCGCTTCGAGGATGACCGTGCGTCCGGGGTGGTGCTCCAGAGCTTGGAGCTGCTTGACGGCCGCCTCCCCGGGTAGCCAGTCCAGGAACGTCTGGGCGCTGTCGATCGCGATGAAGATCTTGCTGACCGAACCCGCCTCAAGGGCTGCGGACAGGCGCGTATGGTACGCCGCCGCAGCCTGCTGCTGAGTCTTCGCCAGCATGGCCAGCATGGCCTCGCCCTCTTCGCGCGCCTCCTCCAGCCACAGCCCCATGACCTCGTCCCCCGCGAGGAACGCGTGCCGTTCGACGGGCTGACGCTTGTATACGTGTTCGCCTGCGGACGGTTTCAGATATCCGTACCTGTTGAGCGCGAAGAGCGTGGCTTGCAGGTGGCGTGGGTCGATCATCTGCTCGGGAGTGAGCTGGGCGGCCAGCCACATCTGGTAGTTGTGCGTGTTCTCATGGATCACCGTGTTGAAGATCTGGTCGATGTCGTTCCACAGGGACGAGCGCGGGTTCAACGTGATGACTCCCGTCACCGGGTCGAAATTGCCGCACGAGTCGAGCCACTCGCCGTCGAGGTGCTCGTCCTCCAGGTAGACGAGCACGAGCGTCGGCTCCCGACCGGCCATCCCCAGCACCGAGCAGTGGATGGACAGGGCTCGATTCAGCAACGCGAGCCGCGCGCTGTCGTCGCAGCGAGCCCAGTGGCGGACCTCGCTCCGCAGTTGGACGTGCAGCGTCTCGCCCGCCTGGCGACGCCTCACGGCATCGGCCGCGGCGAAGTCCGGGTCGAGGTCGAGGAGCGGGTAGAGCAGGATGAGAGCCTCGTCGGCGATGGCCCTGTCGTGGCCACTGACGAGGTCGCGCAGCAGGCCGCACTTGACGCTGAGCGGCAGGCCGGCCAGTTCGCGCGCGTCGCGTTCGCGGATGGACCGCGCTGCGGCGGCCTGCTTCCGCTGCGCT
Source organism: Nonomuraea sp. NPDC049714 (assembly GCF_044465295.1). Classification (NCBI taxonomy): domain Bacteria; kingdom Bacillati; phylum Actinomycetota; class Actinomycetes; order Streptosporangiales; family Streptosporangiaceae; genus Nonomuraea; species Nonomuraea sp. NPDC049714. The sequence continues at coordinate 506,298 of NZ_JBITLM010000008.1, forward strand.
TCGTGCAGCAGGTCGTCCATCTGCTCCGAGAAGGCCGCGGCGGTGCTGGGAGCGACGACGACGGCGGCCAGAGCGTCCAGGATCGCCCGCTTGTGCAGGGGCTGCAGCCTCAGCATCCGGCCGGCGTCCCGCACCGGCCCCTGCAGCCACCCCAGGATCACCTCGGCCATGATCCACTCTGTCTCGTCCTCGATCGGGTACTGGGCGTTCAGCTCGTCCACGAGAATCGCGAGATCGAAGTCAGCGCTGCGCTCCAGTCCTTCGACGATCAACCCGGCCAATCTGTCCCCGTCCAGGAGAGGCGAACTCAAGGGTGGCGACTCCCGCGGCGGTGACTCCAGGGGCGGCGGCTCCCGGGGCGGCGACTCCCGGGGCGGCATGGAGGCGGCCCGCTGGCGCTTGTTCCGGATCAGCGGAGCCGAAGCCGCCGGTGCGGGACCGTCGCTCCGCGCGCGCGGCCTCCTGGGATCGTTCTTCATCACAGCGCTCCTCCAGCAACCGTCCGCCCGCGGCACCGGCAAGGACGGCCCGGCGCACCTCGTACAGCAGCACATCATCCTCGTCCCGGCGCGCCACCTCCAGGGGCCGGCGATGGCGGCCGCGGCTCAGCAGGTACGGGCTGCCGCGTGGGCGAACGCGTCGAGCAGGCAGCCGACGAGGTTGCGGCCCGCTGCGCCGCCGGGGTCGAGTGCGGGGTTGTAGATCGTGACGTCGAGGGCGGCGACCCGATCGTCGGCCAGCAACGTCCCCGTCAGCAGGGCGAACTCCCGCCTGCCGAGCCCGCCGGGCAGGCGGTAGTCGACCGCCGGCATGAGGGCGTCGTCGAGGACGTCGGCGTCGATGTGCAGGAGGAAGCGTTCGACGCCCGCGCCGTCCAGGTGGGCGAGCGCCCGCCTGGCTGTGGCCTCCGCGCCTGTGTCGCGGATCTCCCCGAGGGGGATGACCAGCGCGTCGGTGGCGCTCATGGCGGCGCCGGTGTCCCGCTCCTCGCCGGGGTCGCGGTGGCCGATCAGCGCCGCGGCGCGGTCGACGATCAACGGCTTCGCGCCGGCCAGGTCCGCGATCAGGTCGGCGCCGTGACCGAAGGCGAGGTACAGCTCGGAGTCGGAGGCCTCACCGGTCGGGGAGTCCTCGGGCGGGTAGAAGTCGGTGTGCGCGTCGAGGAACACCAGGCCATGAGCGCCTCTGCGGCGCAGGGCCAGCAGGCTGCCGAAGATGACGCTGTCGTCCCCGCCGAGCACGACGGGGAAGCGGCCCGCGTCGAGCACGTCCCCTACGGTTGCCGCCTGGCGCAGCGCGACCTGGGCGATGGCCTCGGCATTGAGCAGCCGGCTCGGATGGGTGCGCTCCCCCGAATACGCGGGAGCCTCCACCACCGGCCCGACGCTCGCGTCGAGAGCCTCGGCCAGCCCCTCGTCGAGCAGGGCGCCGCCGAGTCGCTCGACGCCGGGCACCAGGCCGAGGTTGGTCCGCACCTGGATGATCTCCATTCGGCCACGCCACCGCATTTCGGCTTCTTACCCTGCGCCTCCGGCAACTTGCAGCCGGTGTCCGGAAATCGCATGCTGCATCCTAAAATATGGCTACGTCTTTGTGCGTAAGGATCAGTTCTGGGCCCGCATGCTGCGTGTTCGACGGGCCTTTCCCCGTCCCACCCGCCCCTGACACACGCCTTGACATGGCGACAAATCCAGATGTTCGCTGAAGATATGGCTCATATCAGTGAATTCGGATCTTCACGGGGATGCCATGGCGACGTATGCGTACCGCTGTCCGGACTGCGGGCCCTTCGAGGTGCGCCTGCCGATAGGGACCGCTGAGGCGGTCACCGACTGCCCGGGATGCCGCTCCGCTGCTCGTCGCGTCTTCACCGCGCCAAGCCTGGCCCGGCTCTCCCCGGCGACGTCCGCCGCGTTCACCCGAGAGGAACAGAGCCGGGAAACACCCGAGGTGGTCACGCGCGTGCCCGCTGAGCGGCGGTGGCGAACGCCGCAGCATCCGGCACTCTCGCGCCTGCCCCGGCCCTAGCAGACATCAAGAACGTCGCATACGGCGTTCGCGCCCGTCCTGGGCGCGAGGAGGTGTGTGTCGATGGGAGCGGTAGGACTCCTGTACGTGGGCGCAGTGCTCTTCCTCAACGGCCTGATGCTCCTGGGAAAGGTCGACCCCCGCGCAACCGGGATCTTCAACCTCTTCGTCGGAGCTCTGCAGGTGATCACGCCGACCCTGCTGATCGTCTTCAACCCCGCCGACACGGCCACGATCCTGGGCGCGTCGGGGATCTATCTCTTCGGATTCACGTATCTGTACGTGGGGATCAATCTGCTCGGCGGCTTCGACTCCACCGGGGTCGGCTATTTCTCGCTCTTCGTGGCCATCATGGCGCTCGGTTATTCGTACGCCAACTTCCAGCTCCTCGGCGACCCGGCCTTCGGGGTCATCTGGCTTTACTGGTCCTTCCTGTGGGCGCTCTTCTTCGTCCTGCTCGGCCTGAAACGCACGCGGATCACCAGGTACACCGGCTGGGTCACGGCGATCCAGGGCTGGGTCACGGCGGCCATCCCGGCCTTCATGATCCTCACCGGAGCCTGGCGGGACACCGGCCTGCTCGCGATCATTCTCGCCGTGTTCGGCCTGGTGGTTTTCGCCGTGCTGTGGCCGCTGACGAGACATGCGGAGCCGGCCGGTGAAACACCGGAAGCGCCCGCGGAGCCCACCAGGATGCATCGCTTCCGCAGGACGTGACGGAGCCCGGAAAGAGGTGAGGCGAAACGCCGACCGTGAAGGGAGTCAACGACAAAGGAAGGGCGGCTATCATGCCGAAAGTAGTATTCACCGTCGACCAGTCGAAGCCGATGAAGGACCAGGCGACGCCAGGTCACAACCGCTGGCACCCGGATGTTCCCGTGGCGGAGATGGTCCGGCCCGGAGATGAGTTCCGGGTCGAATGCCGTGAGTGGACGGACGCCCAGATCGGCAACAACGATTCCGCGAACGACGTACGCGATGTCGATCTCAGCTTCGCGCACATGCTGAGCGGGCCCATCGGGGTCGAAGGGGCCGAGCCCGGAGACCTCCTCATCGTCGACATCCTCGACCTGGGCGCGGTTCCGCAGCAGACGGGGGACGCACCCGGACAGGGCTGGGGCTACACCGGCATCTTCGCCAAACGGAACGGCGGCGGATTCCTGACCGACTACTTCCCCGATTCCTACAAGGCGATCTGGGATTTCCACGGTCAGGTCGCGACATCCCGTCACCTGCCGGGAGTCCGGTACACCGGAATCACCCACCCCGGCCTCTTCGGCACCGCGCCGTCGGCCGAACTGCTCAGCTCCTGGAACCGCCGGGAGCAGGCGCTCATCGACACCGACCCGCAACGCGTACCACCGCTCGGCCTGCCGCCGATGCCCGAGCACACGCTCGCCGGCACCGCGACCGGCGACGTGGCGGAGCGGATCGCCGCCGAGGGCGCACGCACCGTGCCCGCGCGGGAGAACGGCGGCAACCACGACATCAAGAACTTCACCCGTGGCGCCCGGGTCTTCTACCCGGTCCACGTCCCTGGCGCCAAGCTCTCCGGAGGTGACCTGCACTTCAGCCAGGGCGACGGGGAGATCACCTTCTGCGGCGCCATCGAGATGGGCGGCTACATCGACTTCCACGTCGACCTCATCAAGGGTGGCATGGAGAAGTACGGCGTCACCACCAACCCGCTCTTCATGCCGGGGAACGTGGAGCCGAGGTACTCCGAGTTTCTCTCGTTCATCGGGATCTCGGTGGACCACGACACCGACACGAACTACTACCTCGACGCGACGGTGGCCTACCGCAGGGCCTGCCTCAACGCCGTGGAGTATCTCAAGAGGTGGGGTTACAGCGGCGAACAGGCCTACCTGCTCCTCGGCTCGGCGCCCATCGAAGGGCGGGTCAGCGGGATCGTCGACATTCCCAACGCCTGCTGCTCGCTCTACCTGCCCACCGCGATCTTCGACTTCGACGTACGCCCGAACATGGAAGGACCCGTCAAGCAGGACCGCGGCCGGTGTGCCGTGACGAGTTGACCATCGCGACGGCGGGCCCGAACCGGGCCCGCCGTTCACGAAATGGTTAATATCTCGGCAAAATATCACGGAATACGTCAGCATATTGCATCGATCAGCAACGAACGGCTGGTAAAACTCACGTTAAACGTTCGAAAGGTTGAAACGTTCCGAAAGGTTGATCGATGCAGAACGACGCCGTGTGGGTCCGGGGCGTGACCGGCATGCAAATGCACCACACCACGGACCTCCAGGACGCCAACCGATTCCTGACCAATGCGGTGATGGCGCTGCGGGCCGCACAGGTCCGAACCGGGGACGAGCAGTACTCCGCCATCGCCGAGCAGCTCAAGACCATGGTGCAGGAGACGCGGACGCTGGAGAGCCAGGCCCGCGAGCGCATGCAGGGGCTGCACGCGTCGGACCCCGACCGGTTCGTCCGCTGCCGCGAGGGACACGAGCCGTGGCCCGACGAGATCCAGGCAGGCTTCGTGCCCCGCCATACGTGCATGGACCAGTGCCTCTATCACACCCATGACGTGCTCGACGCGATCATGCAGTGCACGTGCGGCCAGCCCCCGTGCCGGGCGTGCGTCATCCGCGGCATGTCCTGAGCCGCTGCCGCCGACCCGGACGGCGCTGAAAAGAACTTGCGAAGCCTGCCCCATGCGGAAAAACTTTCTGCATGATCCGGGTCGAGGGATTGACCAAGGTGTTCCGTCGGCCGCGCACCTTCCCGGGCGCCTTCGGGACGTTGCGCACGCTGGTCACGCGCCAGTACGTGGAGAAGACCGCCGTCGACGACGTCAGCTTCGCGATCGACGAGGGCGAGGTCGTGGGCTACCTCGGGCCGAACGGCGCCGGCAAGTCCACCACCATCAAGATCCTGACCGGCATCCTCACCCCGACGAGCGGCACCGTGCAGGTCAACGGCCTGGTGCCCTGGCGCGACCGCTCGGCCAACGCACGCAACGTCGGCGTGGTCTTCGGCCAGCGCAGCCAGCTGTGGTGGGACCTCCCGCTGATCGAGTCGTTACGGCTGGTGGGCTCGCTCTATGACGTGCCCGCTCCGCGCTTCCGGGCGTCGCTGAAGAAGCTGCGTGACCTGCTCGGCCTGGACGAGTTCCTCGATACCCCGGTGCGCCAGCTGAGCCTGGGCCAGCGCATGCGCGGCGACCTGGCCGCCGCCGTGCTGTACGAGCCGCCGCTCCTCTATCTCGACGAGCCGACCGTCGGGCTGGACGTGCTGGCCAAGGAGGTGGTGCGTGAGTTCATCACGGAGACCAACCGGGTCGGGCGCACCACCGTCATCCTGACGACGCACGACCTGGCCGACGTCGAGGCGCTGTGCAAGCGGATCATCCTCATCGACCACGGCAGCGTACTCTTCGACGGCGCGATCGACGCGCTGGTGAACCAGCCCCGGCGGCTGGTGGTCCTGCTGCGGTCCGAACCGGACGAGGTACGTGGCGTCTCGCGGGACGCCGAAGGGCGCTACGTCTTCGAGATCCACGACGATCTGCCGCGTCTGATCTCCTCGATCGCCGCCGAACACGCCATCCGCGACCTGTCGATCGAGGAACCGGGCCTGGAGAGCGTGATCAAAGGGATCTACGCCCGATGACGCGGATCGGCTTCCGCCTCGCGCTGGCCTACCGCAGCGACATCATCATGACCTGCGTGACCCTGGTCGCCCAGGTGTTCCTGCTGCGCATGATCTGGACCTCGGTGTACGGATCGCGCACCGCCGCCGCAGGGCTCACGCTGGAGGCGCTGCTGGCCTGTCTCACCTTGGCCAACCTGCAGTCCTTCGCCACCCAGACCGTCGTCTCGCGCACCATCCACCACCGCATCCGTACCGGCATGGTCTTCTTCGACCTGGCCCGGCCGGTCGGTTACCTGAGGCAGATGGCCGCCTTCCAGGTCGGGAACACCTGGGGCGGGCTGCTGTTGCTCGCCCCGGTCATCCCGGTGGTCCTGCTGGTCGGCTCGATCACCGTGCCGGTCAACGGCGTGGGCTATGTGATCACGCTGGTCCTCGGATACGTGATCGCCGTGCAGCTGGCGCTGCTGATCAGCCTGATCGGCTTCTGGACGATGGAGACCGGGGCCGTCTCCCTGCTCTACCGGCTCGTCAGCCAGTTCTTCGCCGGGACGATGGTGCCGCTCGCCTTCTTCCCCGGCCTGCTGGGCACGGTGGCCGAGATCCTGCCGTTCAAGTATCTGGGCTACGTGCCCGCGGCCGTCTACATCGGCCACATCCCCGATGTCTCGGGGCCGGTCGCGGTGGAGCTCGCCTGGATCGCGGGGTTGTGGGGGCTGCTCGTGCTGACCTGGTCCCGGGCCCGGCGACGGGTGGTGATCCAGGGTGGCTGAGGTCCTCCGCGCGTTACGCCTGTACGTCCTGCTCCAGCGCGCCTCCGCCCGGGGCGCCATGCAGTACCGCCTGAACACCGTGATCGGCATCCTCAGCGGCGCGCTCTGGCAGGGCACCGGGTTCGCCTTCGTCTGGGTGGTGATGCACACCTTCCCCTCCCTGGCGGGCTGGGGACTGGCGGAGATCGCCTTCCTGTACGGCCTGCGCCTGACGGCCCACGCCCTGGCGATGATCCCCCTGATGAGCGTGAACGACATCCAATGGGTGGTGCGCAACGGGGAGTTCGACCGCTTCCTGCTCCGCCCGCTCAACCCCCTCGTCCAGCTCATGGGCAACAGGATGGGCATCGCCCAGCTGGGCGACCTGGTCGTGGGCGTGACGCTGCTCGCCGTCGCGAGCCGGAGCGCACAGGTCGAGTGGCACGCCTGGCTGATCGCCTTCTGCTTCCTGGCGATCATCGGCGGCGCCCTCATCGAGGCCGCGTTCTTCCTCGCCTTCTGCTCGCTGTCGCTGCGTATGATCGACACCTTCGCCCTGCGGGTCTTCGTCGACGACATCTTCAGCAAGTTCGGCTCGTACCCGATGAAGATCTTCGGCGGCACGGTCGAATGGCTGCTCACCTTCGTCCTGCCGGTGGCCTTCGTGGCCTACGTGCCCGCGAGCGTCGTCCTGGGCAGACTCGACGATCCGTGGGCCTCGGCCGCCCCACTGCTGGGCGTGGTCCTGGTCTGGCTCGCCTATCTCATCTGGCGACGCCAGCTCGACCACTACCAGAGCGTCGGCCACTGATCCCGGATCGACCGGGCTCCACGCCTGGCGGTCCTGGCCTGACCACAGAGCCACGCATTCGTCACGTCCATCCGCCGCGGCCTTGTGGTGCACTATTCGCGTGGGGACATGCGACCATTCAGGTGGCGTGTCGCATATGCGTGGATTTGTACGTAGTCGGGCATGAGCATCGTGAATACGCTGACATACTTATGGCCGAGCGTCCGGGATCAGCGATGTTGGCCGGTCATGGGCACTGGCAAGGCTCTGACCTGTGAAAAGGAGTGACCCATGGCACCTTCGATCGTCGGGCGCGAGGGCCCGCTCGCCGGAGAGCAATTTCCGATGGGTGACACGCCGGTGACGTTCGGCCGTATGGACAGTAACAGTGTGGTCATCGACAGCGGAAGGGCCTCACGCTTCCACGCGGAGGTGGTGCCCGAGGCCGGCGGCTACGTGTTGCACGACCGGGGCAGCCGCAACGGCACGCTGGTCAACGGGAAGCGCGTGACCTCACATGTCCTCCAGCCAGGCGACCTGATCACGATCGGCGACGAGACGTTCTCGTTCGAGGTGCCCGGCGCGCTGGAGACGATCCTCGATCCGGCCGCCGTCCAGGACATGGTGGCATCCGCCGCCCCGGTTGATCCGAGAGTGCTCAACGTCACCGTTTCCGGCGGCGGGCCCGTCGGCCTGAGCTTCGCCTTGTTACTCGAGCACCTCATGGGCGAGCGCGTGTCCATCACCGTGTACGACGGTCGCTGGACCCAGGACGGGACGCGGGTCGTCTGGAAGAGCGAAAGCCAGGGAAACGTCCGCCGGCAGCAAGTGGTGACGGTTCAGAGCCGCCAATTCCTGAATCTCCCGAAAGAAGTGCAGGATCGGTTGTTCGACGCCGGGTCGTACACCGAGATGTGGCCCGCAGGGCCCGATTCCATTCGCGGCTACAGCCCGCGGAACATTCGCATCGCCTATATCGAGGATAAACTGCTCGAATTGGCGAACGAGAAATCCGGCCGCATCCGGCTCGTGCCCGCCCGGTTCAATCCGGCCGAATACGACGGCAACGCGGCCAGGGACCATGTGCTCGCCGTCTGCGAGGGCGGGCGTTCGCGCACGCGGGAGCATTTCACCGACAAGTTCGGCAACGGCGACAAGTCCATCTACTCGCTGGACGGCCGGCACATCCAGGACGTCGTGCTGGGCCTGCGGGTGAAGTCGGAGCTGTCGGACCCGATGACGGTCCTGCTCACCGTCGCCCAGAACCGCTTCCTGCTGAACTCCCTGCGCGGCGAAGGCTTCCTCAACATGCGCCTCACCGACGCCGAGGCCAAGGAGGTCGTCGGGATCGACCCCGTCCGGCAGGTGTTCGAGGACTGCATCGCCTCACGCCCCTGTGTGATGGCACGCGACGAGCACGGCGACTTCCAGTGCTCGACCCACAGCACGCTGTTCCTGCCCGCCCTGATCAGGGGCTCCGCACTGTGGAGGCGCGTCCGGGAAGGACTGACGTTCTTCGGCGTCGCCGAGGGGAACCTCAGGGCCGTCACCGCGTTCCGGCTGGACATGGTGCAGCGGCCGCGGTTCACCGCGCGGCTGTTCCCCGCGACGTCGACCAGCCCGGGCACGTACGGATTCCTCCTCGGCGACGCCGCCAACGCGATCCACTTCTGGCCGGGACGCGGGCTCAACAGCGGTCTGGGGTCCGCCATCTCGCTGGCGCGGTCGCTCAGCAACGCCTGGCGCGGCAAGCCGTTGCGCGATGCCGACTTCGTCCGCCACGAAGCGGCGATGTCGATGCTGCAGTACCGGCACAAGAGCCGCGCGTGGAACGCGATGGTGGCCGCCGACGAGCACGGCGTCAGCCATGCGATCAAGGACAAGATCGCGCAGAGCATCGACGAGACCGGCCAGGAACTGGGCAAGGACGCGGCCATCGACGCGCTCATGGAGCAGTTGCGCTCGGTACGGAGCCGCCTGGCGCCACGCATTCCCGGCATGCCCGATGACGCGACCCTCAGGGATCATCTGGGCAGGCTCAGCGGCGAGACGGTGCGCACCCTGGTGCGCAGCGGAGCGTGGGACACGTTGATCGTCGGCGGCGAGGAGGTCGACATCGACATCTTCTACCAGCAGGATGCGCCGATCCCGGCCGTGCCGGAGGAGTCTCTGGCAGGTTTCACCAGAGTGGTTCCCAGGCGATCGCTCCCAGGATGACGTCGGCGAGCACCGGCCCGTACATGCGCGCGTATCTCCGAACCAGAGGTGGAGCTTCCCCCTGATGCCACATTTCACAGCTTTGAGAACAGGAGACCCGTCCCAGCTGGGAGACTACGAGCTCCTCGGGCGACTCGGCGAAGGCGGACAGGGCGTCGTCTACCTCGCCACCGACGGGTCCGGGCGACAGGTGGCGGTGAAATGGCTGCGCGCGCAGTACGCCGAGGACGCGGTCATGGTCGAGCGGTTCATCCGCGAGGCCGCCGTCGCCAAGCGGGTCGCGCCCTTCTGCACCGCCCAGGTCCTCGGCAGCGGGATGGAGGACGACCGGCCGTACATCGTCAGCGAGTTCATCGAGGGCGCGACGCTGCAGAGCGTGGTGACCCAGACGGGACCTCGTACGGGCCCCGGTCTGCAACGCCTGGCCATCGGCACCGCGACCGCACTCGCGGCCATCCACCAGGCCGGGATCGCGCACCGCGACTTCAAGCCCGCCAACGTGATCCTCGCCCCCGACGGCCCGCGCGTCATCGACTTCGGCATCTCCAGGGCTCTGGACGCCACCTCGACGCTCAGCTCCTCACCCATCGGCACGCCCGCGTACATGGCGCCGGAGCAACTGCTCGGTCACACGGTGGGCTCGGCGGCCGACATGTTCTCCTGGGCCGCCACGACGCTCTTCGCCGCCACCGCCCAGGCCCCGTTCGGCAGCGACACCCTGCCCGCGGTGATCCACCGCGTGCTCAGCAAGGAGCCGGACCTGTCCTCCCTGGACGGGCCGCTGCGCGAACTCGTCGCCGCCTGCCTGAACAAGGATCCGGAGCAGCGTCCGTCGGCCGAGCAGGTGATCCTGCGCCTGATCCAGAGCCCGGTCACGGCCAGCGACCCCGCCCTCCTCCAGGAGGCGGCCGCCGTGGCGGCCCCGGTCGAGTCCCCATCGCCGCCCACGGGCACCAAGCCCCCCGAAACCATCACAGACCGGCCCTCCTACCCCGAGACGGTCGTCGACCGGCCCTCCTACCCGGAGACCGTGGTGGACCGGCCCTCCTACCCGGAAACCGTCGTGGACTCCACGCCGGTGGCGCCCAGCCGGCACAGCGCGCCGCCGCCCGTCCATGCCCCGCACCCCAACCCGCACCCCGACATCCAGCCCAACCAGTACGCCCAGCCAGAACAACCCAACCAGCACACCCACCCCGCGCAGCCCAACCAGTACACGCTGCCCCCGCAACCCAACCAGTACACCCAGCCCGGCCATCAGGGCCGATTCCCTCAGGCCGCCGCGCAACATCACCCGCCGACCGGCCCCGGCCACCCCCATCCCGCTCCGCCGTCCATCCCGCCTCCACCAGGCAAAGAGGGATCGAGTCGACGTGGCCGTACACTCGCCCTTGTCCTGGGCGGCGTGCTGGCGGTCGTGCTGGTGAGCGCCCTCGTCGGGGTGGCGCTGCGCGGCCAGGGCGGCGATCAGGCCGGCCCGCAGACCGGCGCCTCGTCCGCGCCCGCGAAGGGCGGGACCGTCATCCCGCTCCCCGGTGGCGGGGAGGCCAAGCTCTACGAAGACCCGGCCGACCCCCTCGCGCTCACCTCGTACGAGATCCAGAGCGCGGGATCGGCAGGGCAGGTGGGCTACGCCCGCGACTCCCTAACCGGCGATTTCACGAAATATCAGGATCAATCGGAGGCGGTGGTGTCGCCGAACGGCCGCTACCTCGCCGTCCACGGCGCTTCCGCCGGCGATTACGGCTACGACACGGTGACGATCGTCGACAGGGAGACCGGCAAGCAGAGCACGGTCAGGACCGTGCAGCAGCCGAGGACCGCCGCCATCGGCCGCTGGTCCAAGGACAGCGCCCGCCTCCTGCTGGCCATCCAGCGAGGAACCGGCGCGAACCGTACGACCGAGGGCTTCGTCATCCTCACGGTCAAGGACCTCGCCGCCAACGTGGTCGCCAACGACGACGCCGCCGTGAACCGGTCGCCCTACGGCTGGGCGGGCAACACCGGCGGCACGGTCGCCGTCGCCGGCGACGGCGACCAGCGGTCCCTGCGCTTCTACGACACCGACGGCAAGCAGGTACGCACCATCGAGGGAGTCGGCAAGGTGCCGGACACCATGGACTTCTTCTCCCCCTCCGGAGCGTCCTTCGTCACCGACTGCCCCGGCGGCGCGCCGAACACGCAGTGCGTCTGGAACGCGCAGACCGGTCAGCAGACCGGCACCATCACCTCCGCCTGCGACAGGGTGCTCGGCTGGTACGACGAGAACCACCTGTACTGCTGGCAGCCGGCGGACACCGGCAGGCGGGTCAGCGTGATCGACCTCCAGGGCAACCCGGTGCGGACCCTGCTGGAGGCGCCCCCCGGCGTCACGATCGAGGCCACCTTCACCCGCAGACCCACCACCGACTGACAGTGATGATGGAGGTGAGCGCTTCCCGCCAGGGTTTGACCCACCGACTGACTGACCTCGAGGTCCTCAACGGGATCTGTCGGCC
>NZ_JBITLM010000009.1:0-261026 GCF_044465295.1 Nonomuraea sp. NPDC049714
AAGGTCAGGAACTTCGAGGGGCTCCTGGATGCGCGAAAACGAGACGCGACTGGGACCGGCGGGTACGGCGGAGGCGTTGCGCGAGGCTGCCAACAGATGTCCTTCCGAGGGCTCGCGGCGGACTGACTACACGCACGCCAGACAACCTCGCAACGTGAGCAGCGGAGCGGGTCGTCAAAGGGCAGCGCAAAGGGGCAGTGTAGCCGAACGGCACACGCCTGTCCACTTCGCTCTCGCTGCATGCTTCACGTTGGTCGCAGCATCGCCCGTCCGAGCGGATCCGTCAAGCCCGAAAGCTCGACTTTCAGCCGTCTCGGGGCCTGGACGCTGGGTTTTCTCCCCTGTGTGATCGGTCGCCTACCGCCCGGCCCAAGACGATACCCGCGAACGGGGGCGGCTAACGCTCCGTCACACCGGGGGTCGAACCCATGCTGACAACCGGTGTAGCTGCGAAGGAGATACCCGTGACCTGGGCTCCGCCAAACCTGATTTTTAGTAACAATTGAAGTAAGCGGCGCGCCCGGCGCCTCACGCGGTCCCGATCAGCGTCGACAGGTCGGCCACGAGCCAGCGCGATCCTTGCTTGACCATGACGAACCTCGCCCGGTTCTGGCTGACCTGTTGCTGCTGCTCTGCCTTCCCGGTGATCTTCTTTACCGTACCCGTGTTCACGAACATCAGAACCTCCACGCGACCGGGTTCCGCGCGCTCCACGGCGACGGCCGCGACGGCGGCGGTCTGCACGGTCCGCTGCGCCTTCGCCTTGGCCACCAGCGTGCCGGACAGCTCCTTGTAGTGACTGGTGAGCGCGCCCGTCGTGTGCTCCGCCGCCCGCGCCAGATCCTGCTCGATCGTGCGGTAGTCGTAGGACAGCAGATCGGGCGCGACGGCCCTGGCCGCCGCCATCGCCTCGGCGCCGGCCGCCTCGCCGTCGCGCATGGCGCTCAGGTCCAGCCAGAGCACGCCCGTCACGGTCGCCAGGGCCAGCACCAGGACGGCCAGCGAGACGACCCCGGCCTTCCTCACGAGACCTGCACCGCCTTCGACACCAGCCACGCGCCGGAGACCTTGGTCAGGTCCATCGACCACCGGTAGAACCGCTCCTGTGGAGCGTTGTCGGAGCCGTCCCAGCGGATCTCCACGTCGGCCACCACGAGTGCCTTCGCCGTGCTCTCCGACATCGACACCAGCCCGGCCGCGCGCAGCACGCCCTCCTGCACGACCTTGTTGGCGACCGTGGTGCTCTTGAGCTTGCTCGCGGCGGCTTCGTAGCCCGCCTTCGCCGGGCCCGTCGAGGTGACCAGGATGCGCTGCAGATCGGCCTCTACGGTCTTGTGGTCAAGTGAGAGCAAACTCACCGCGTGGGTGCCCGCCGCGAGCAGCGCCGCCTGCCGCTCGTCCGCTCTGGCCTGCGCGTCGCGCGCCTGCATGACCAGCCAGACGACGGCGGCGATCAGCAGCGCCGCCGCGACGGCGAGCGCCGGGACCGCGTGGCGGCCCAGCCGAGCGAAGATCTCAGCCACGTACGCCCCCTTCCCGGCACCGATTCGCCGGGATCATAACCCGCGGGCCTCGGCAGGGGTGCGCGAACCAACCGATGCCGTCGATATGGGCCTTGATCAGGCTACGAGCGGTCCGGAAGCCTTCAGATGGCCGCTGAGGCCGTGAGCGCCCGCCCTACTCCGGGAAACGCCTCGGCGGGCCGCCAGGGCGTGTCAGCCCTCACTGAGCGCCCGCAAGCGGGGTCGCAGCAGTCGTGCGCCCTCTTCGGGTGGCATCCCTGTACGCATGTCGCGCGGGCACGCTTACAGGGATGTACGCCTGTCGTCCGGGCATGCGAAAGGGGCGGCACACCCGGCACCTGGGTGTGACCGCCCCTTTGCGATGAAGCGTTGAGCCGCCTCGTGACGCGTTCTGAGCGAACGAGTTACTTGACGGTGACGCTGGCGCCGGCGCCCTCGAGGGCAGCCTTGGCCTTCTCCGCCTGCTCCTTGTTGACCTTGCCGTCGAAGACGGACTTGGGAGCGCCGTCCACCAGGTCCTTGGCCTCCTTGAGGCCGAGGGAGGTGAGGGCGCGGATCTCCTTGATGACCTGGATCTTCTTGTCGCCGGCGCCTTCGAGGATGACCTCGAACTCGTCCTGCTCCTCGACGGCGGCGGCCTCACCGGCACCACCGACGGGGGCGGCGGCGACCGCGACGGGGGCGGCGGCCTTGACGTCGAAGACCTCTTCGAACTGCTTAACGAACTCGGAAAGCTCGAGGAGGGTCATCTCCTTGAACGCGTCGAGCAGCTCGTCGGTGCTGAGCTTCGCCATGATGGTTTCCTCCGTATGGGACTTTGAAATTTAGGAACGGGACCGCGGGTGTTGCGGCAATCCCCGTCTTACTCGCCCGACTCTTCGCGCTTGGCGCGAAGAGCATCGGCCAGCTGAGCCATGTTGGTGGGCAGCGCGGCGAACATCGCAGCAGCAGAGCTCTGCTTCGCCTTGATCGCACCAGCAAGCTTCGCGAGAAGAACCTCGCGGGACTCAAGGTCAGCGAGTTTGGTGATCTCGGTGGCGTCCAGCTTCTTGCCGTCGAGGACGCCTCCCTTGATCACCAGGAGGGGATTGGCCTTGGCGAAGTCACGCAGACCCTTGGCCGCCTCGACAACGTCTCCGCTGACGAACGCGATCGCGGTCGGACCGGTCAGCAGCTCTCCGATGCCGGGAAGACCGGCCTCGTCCGCTGCGATCTTGGTCAGGGTGTTCTTCGCCACGGCGAACTTCGCATTCTCACCGAGAGATACGCGCAGCTGCTTGAGCTGGGCGACGGTGAGACCGCGGTACTCGGTCAGAACGGCCGCAGCGCTGCCTTCGAACTCGCTTCTGAGCTCGGCAACTGCTGTCGCCTTATCCGCCCTCGCCATGGGCCTCCTTCCAGATGTGCCACCGGCGAAGGGCCCCCTGACATGAGAACAGCCCCGGGCGCAGGGCGCACACGGGGCTCACGCACATGACTCACGTCATGCGGGGAAACTCGTATCACACCTGCGCGGGCCGTCCACATGTCGTGGATCCTTCGGTCGCCAGGCTTTGAGGCACCTGACGACGACCGGCGGTCTTCGGCAACGACCACACTACGGGGTGGCCGCCGAGTTTCCAAATCGCTCTCTAGTTGGTCGTGCCCTTGGGCAGCTCACCGACCTGGTCGGCGGGCGGGGCCTGGATGTTGACGGGCTCGTTGTAGCCCTTGAACATCAGGGCCGCGTCCATCGAGGCGCCCTTCTCCGAGCCGCTCATCGTGACCTTGCGCGGCAGCTTGTCGGCGCCGACCCAGATGTCGAACTTGACGTTCTTCAGCTCGGCCAGGTTGGTCCGCGCCCGCTCCTGCTTCTCGGCGGGCAGCTGCTTCAGCGCCGCGTCCACCGGGAAGGTGCCGGCGTAGTGGGTGGTGTCCTCGCCGCCGACGTTCTCGGTGCCGACCGACTTGACGTCCTGCGAGGCGGTGACCATCTCGGTCACGCCGGCCAGGTCGAACTGCTGGATCTGGCCGAGCACCTGGTCGATCTGGCCGCGGTCGGCGCCGGCCTCGCTCAGCGGCACCTTGACCCACTGCTTGGTCGCGCCGAGCACCTTGTTGAGGGCGTCGACCTTCAGGTAGACGGTGTCGCCCTGCAGGACGACCCGTGCCCCGCCGGGCAGGCTCTGACCGCCGAAGTCGGCGCTGTCGATGGTGAGGTCCACGGCGAGCTCGGGCTTGCTCTGGAAGAGCATGCGGCCCTGAGCCTTGCCGGCGCCGTTCTGCGGGTCCGTCACGTTGACGACGGCGTCAACGGTGTAGGAGCTCACGTCGGCCGTCTTCTGCGCGGCCTGTGCCAGCACCTCCGAGGCGGCCAGATTGACCTGGATGGGCTGCGCGGTCGTTCCGCAACCGGCGACTGTGACCGCGACAAGGGCGGCGCCGGCCGCGGCAGTGGCGAGAGAAATCCTGCGCTTCAGCATGGTTTGAACCCTACGTGCCGGAGATCTGTCAGGAGCGGCTTCCCCGTACATCTCATGGAAAACTAAGGGTTATCCCTGAGGGCGATTCTCCCCGAGACACGACGTTTCCCCCCGAGACACGACAGAGCCCCCGCCGCGGTGCGCGGCGGGGGCTCTGTACGGGTCTGACGGCCCCGCAGGGCCTGTCCTACGCCTCCAGGTCGGCGGTGAGGCCGCGGGTGGCGTTGGGGTCGACCGGGACGCCGGGGCCCATGGTCGTCGAGAAGGTGACCTTCTTGACGTAGCGGCCCTTGGCGGCCGACGGCTTGAGACGCAGCACCTCGTCGAGCGCGGCGGCGTAGTTCTCGATGAGCTGAAGCTCGGGGAACGACGTCTTGCCGATGACGAAGTGCAGGTTGGCCTGCCGGTCGGTGCGGAACTCGATCTTGCCGCCCTTGATCTCGGTCACGGCCTTGGCGACGTCGGGGGTCACGGTGCCGGTCTTGGGGTTCGGCATGAGACCACGCGGGCCCAGGACGCGGCCCAGACGGCCGACCTTGCCCATGAGGTCCGGGGTGGCGACCACGGCGTCGAACTCGTTGAGGCGGTTGCCCTTGGCGATCTCGTCGATCAGCTCGTCGGCGCCGACGATGTCGGCGCCCGCCTCGCGGGCCGTCTCGGCACGGTCGCCGGTCGCGAAGACCAGGACCCGGGCGGTCTTACCGGTGCCGTGCGGGAGGTTGACCGTGCCGCGCACGATCTGGTCGGCCTTGCGAGGGTCGACGCCCAGCCGCAACGCCACCTCGACGGTCGCGTCGAACTTGGTGGCGGACGTCTCCTTGGCCAGCTTCGCGGCCTCGGCGGGCGTGTAGAGCTTGTCGCGGTCGATCTTGGCTTCCGCGTCCTTGTGCGCCTTGCTGCGCTGCATGTCTGTCTCCTTGTGGTGCGCGGGCCGCATCCGGCCCTCCCACGGTGTCGGGAAAGGTCTTACTCGGCGACGGTGATGCCCATGGACCGGGCGGTGCCGGCGATGATCTTCTCGGCGGCCTCGACGGTGTTGGCGTTGAGGTCCGGCATCTTCGTCTCGGCGATGCTGCGCAGCTGCTCGCGGCTGAGCTTGCCGACCTTGTCCTTGTGCGGGACCGCGCTGCCCTTGTCGAGGCCCAGAGCCTTCTTGATCAGCTCGGGCGCCGGGGGCGTCTTCGTGATGAAGGTGAAGCTGCGGTCTTCGAAAATGGTGATCTCGACGGGGATGATGTTGCCCCGCTGGGCCTCCGTCGCAGCGTTGTACTGCTTGACGAAGTCCATGATGTTGACGCCGTGGGGACCGAGTGCGGTACCGACCGGCGGGGCGGGCGTGGCCTGGCCAGCGGGAAGCTGGACCTTGACCAGAGCCGCGATCTTCTTCTTCGGAGGCATGAGTCCTTCTCCGGGTCCTGATCGTGATGCTGTCCTGACGCGGATGCGCCCGGACATGTCGGAAGGCCGCCCTTCGCGAAAGGCGGCCGGCCGAACGTCTAAGTGTAGGTGATCGTCTTAGATCTTCGAGACCTGGTTGAACGACAGCTCGACCGGGGTCTCCCGTCCGAAGATCGAAACGAGCACCTTGAGCTTCTGCGACTCGGGGCTGATCTCGCTGACCGAGGCGGGCAGGGTGGCGAACGGGCCGTCCATGACCGTGACGGACTCGCCGATCTCGAACTCGACGGTGGGTCCGGTGCTGGTCTTGGCGGCGGCCTTCTTGCTCTCCTCGCTCGGCTCCGGGGCCAGCAGCTTGCCGACCTCGTCGATGCTGAGCGGGCTCGGCTTGTTGGACAGGCCCACGAAGCCGGTCACGCCGGGCGTGTTACGGACGGCGGCCCAGGACTCGTCGGTCAGCTCCATGCGCACCAGGACGTAGCCGGGCAGCACGCGCTCCTTGACCGGGACCTTCTTGCCGCTCTTGAACTCCTGGACGGTGTGCGTGGGCACCTCGACCTGGTAGATGAAGTCCTCCATGTTGAGCGAGACGTTACGGCTCTCGATGTTGGACTTCACCCGGTTCTCGTAACCGGCGTAGGAGTGGATGACGTACCACTCGCCGGGGAGGCCGCGCAGGCCGCGCTTGAACTCCTCGACCGGATCGACGTCGGGCAGGACGTCCCCGTCTTCGTCGACGGTGGGAGAGGCGTCGGCGGACTCGTCGCCGTCGACCGGAGCGTCGTCGTCTGTCTCGACGACGGCCTCCTCGTCGTGGTCGGCAACGTCCTCGACGGTCTCCTCAGCGGCCTCGAAGGCCTCTTCCGGCTCGCGGGACTCGTCCGCCGGCACTGAAGACTCGGACACGGTGACTCTTCCTCTTTCGTCGTAAAGAATGGCGACTCCGTCAGGATGCACCGGAGGCGTCAGGATCAGGCCCCGCCGAAGACACGCAGAACGACCCAGCCGAAGCCGGCGTCCAACGCGTAGACGATGCCGACCATGATCACAACGAATACCATGACGACGGAGGTGTACGTGACGAGCTCATTGCGTGTCGGCCAGATGACCTTACGCAGCTCGCTGACGATCTGCCGATAGAAGAGGGCGGGAGAAGTTCGCTTCTTCTTCTCTCCACCAGGCTTACCTGCGGTCTCGCCGCGCGTGTCGATCGCCACAGTCCCCACCTGATCTGTCGTATCCAACGCAGTTTTGCGGCGCGCTTACACGCCAAGTATTGCGCGGACCGCACTCGCAGGGCACGAGGGACTCGAACCCCCAACCGCCGGTTTTGGAGACCGGTGCGCTACCAATTGCGCCAGTGCCCTATGTCGTCAACCACACTACCCTGATCGACTCACTGCCTGGACCGAACCGCACACCGACATGCGGCGGCACGACCAGGAAAAAGTGTAGGGGTGTTTGGCCGCCACGTCGAACTGATCCCCGATCGCCCAGGTCACACGCCCATGAAAGCATGGGGACATGTCCACCCGTCCCCGTGTCTCCACACGGATTTCCGCGATCTCCGAGTCCGCGACCCTCGCCGTGGACGCCAAGGCGAAGGCGATGAAGGCCGCCGGTCGGCCGGTCATCGGCTTCGGCGCCGGCGAGCCCGACTTCCCGACACCCGGCTACATCGTCGAAGCGGCCGTGCAGGCGGCGCGCGACCCGCGTTTCCACAAGTACACCCCGGCGGGCGGCCTGCCCGAGCTCAAGAAGGCGATCGCCGCCAAGACGCTGCGCGATTCCGGCTACGAGGTCGACGCGTCGCGCGTGCTGGTCACCAACGGCGGCAAGCAGGCCGTCTACGAGACGTTCGCCACACTGCTCGACCCGGGCGACGAGGTGCTCGTGGTGGCCCCCTACTGGACGACCTACCCCGAGGCGATCAAGCTGGCCGGGGGCGTCCAGGTGGACGTCGTCACCGACGAGAGCACCGGCTACCTCGCGAGCGTCGAGCAGCTGGAGGCCGCGCGCACCGAGCGCACCAAGGTGCTGCTGTTCGTCTCGCCGTCCAACCCGACCGGCGCCGTCTACTCGCGCGAGCAGACCGAGGCGATCGGCCGCTGGGCGGCCGAGCACGACCTCTGGGTCGTCACCGACGAGATCTACGAGCACCTCACGTACGGCGGCGCGGAGTTCACCAGCATCGCCACCGCCGTCCCGGAGCTCGGCGACCGGGTCGTCATCCTGAACGGCGTGGCCAAGACCTTCGCGATGACGGGCTGGCGGGTCGGCTGGCTGATCGGCCCGGCCGACGTGGTCAAGGCCGCCGCCAACCTGCAGTCCCACGCCACCTCCAACGTCGCGAACGTGTCGCAGATGGCCGCGCTGGCCGCCGTCTCCGGCGACCTGTCGGCGGTGGCGGAGATGCGGGAGGCGTTCGACCGCCGCCGCCAGACGATGGTACGGATGCTCAACGACATCCCGGGCGTGTTCTGCCCGGAGCCGAAGGGCGCCTTCTACGCCTACCCGACGGTCAAGGACCTGCTCGGCAAGGAGCTGCGCGGCCGGCGGCCGCAGTCCTCGGCCGAGCTGGCCGAGCTGATCCTGGAGGAGGCGGAGGTGGCGGTCGTCCCCGGCGAGGCGTTCGGCACGCCCGGTTACTTCCGGCTGTCCTACGCCCTCGGCGACGACGACCTGGTCGAAGGCGTCAGCCGCCTGGCCAAGCTGCTGGCCGAGGCGCACTAGTCCGACGCGCGGGCGGCCCGCCACCGGCCGGCGGGCGGCCCGCGCGCGGAGGGCCTATTCGACGCTCGCGGCCACCTTGGCGATCTGCCCGGTGATGCCCCGGGTGGCGGCGATGTAGACGGCGGTGCCGGGGTGTTCGAGCCACATGAAGTGCCGCATCCCGCCGCGGGTCCGCCAGTGCAGGGCGGGCTTGCCCTGGTGCATGACGAGCCCCGCCTTGATGACGAGGGAGGCGAACCGCTCGGGTGACCGCACCCCGCACACCACCCCCACGTACAACCGCTCGTCCCCCATGCTCCAGATCTGTCCCTTGACCTTGAGGCGCTCGGTGAGCGACCCGAGCCGCCGGAACGTACCGGACCGGGCCGACCCCGGAGGCATCGTCCCGATCGTGACGGGTACGGCGCCGCAGGCGAGGGTGAAGCCCGACTGGGAGATGGGGGCGTTGCTCGGCCGCGCGACGGGGGTTCTCGGCGTGGTGGGGCCGCACGCGGTCAAGCTGAGCACCAGCATCGCTGCCGCCAGGCGCCGCATCACAACACCATGACTTTCAGGTGGACGTCGGGAATAGGGCCCTTAGTCTCCTACAGGAGCCGGGGGCGAGGCGGCAAGACCGTTCGGCCGAGGCCAGGCCCGTCGGGTGGCAAAATATGGCGATGGCACGGTCCCTGCACACGCTTCCCAAGGCCCACCTGCACCTTCACTTCACCGGCTCGATGCGGCACGCCACGCTGATCGAGCTCGCCAGGGAGCAGGGCCTGCATCTGCCCGACGCGCTGGAGGAGGACTGGCCGCCCAAGCTACGGGCGACCGACGAGCGCGGCTGGTTCCGCTTCCAGCGCCTGTACGACATCGCCAGGTCCGTGCTGGGCCGGCCGGACCACGTTTACCGGCTGCTGCGCGAGACGGCGCGCGACGAGGCGGCGGCGGGCTCGCGGTGGCTGGAGATCCAGGTGGACCCGTCCGGTTACGCGCACCGGTTCGGCGGGCTGACGGCCACGCTGGAGCTGGTGCTGGACGCGGCGCGGCGGGCCGCCGACGAGGCGGGGATCGGCATCGCGGTGGTCGTGGCCGCCAACAGGACCAGGCATCCGCTCGACGCCAACACGCTGGCCCGGCTGGCCTCGCAGTACACCGACCAGGGCGTGGTCGGGTTCGGGCTGTCCAACGACGAGCGGCGGGCCCAGGCGCGCGACTTCGAGCGGGCCTTCAGGATCGCCAAGCGGGCCGGGCTGCTGGCCGTGCCGCACGGGGGTGAGCTGCTGGGGCCGCGCAGCGTGGCACAGTGCGTGGACGACCTGGGCGCCGACCGGGTCGGGCACGGCGTGCGCGCGGCGGAGGACCGGCGGCTGATGGAGCGGCTGGCCGACCGGCAGATCTGCTGCGAGGTCTGCCCCACCTCCAACGTGGGGCTCGGGGTGGTGGAGCGGGCGTCCGACGTGCCGCTGCGCAGGCTGTTCGACGCGGGGGTGCCGATCGCGCTGGGGTCGGACGACCCGCTGCTGTTCGGTGCGCGGCTGCTGCGGCAGTACGAGCTGGCGCGGGAGGCGTACGGCTTCAGCGACGCGGAGGTGGCGGAGCTGGCCAGGCAGTCGATCAGGTCGTCGGCCGCGCCCGATTCGGTGCGCAAGGAGCTGATGCGGGGCATCGACGACTGGCTGGCCTCACCCGAGTGAGCGGGCCAGCTCGACGGCCCGGTCCATCGCGGTGACCCCCTCCAGCCTGTAGCCGACGGCGCCGGTCTGCCAGACGAGGGTGGGGCCCGCCTGGCGCAGCGGGATCTCGGTGTCGTCCGGCCTGGTGATGTAGCCGACCGGGTGCTCACCTGACAGCCACCAGCCGGTGACGCCGTTCACCGGGACGTCCTGGGGGAACGGCGGGCCGAGGCGTTTGAAGAAGTAGGGGTCCATGCCGCCGTCGAACTGGTCGAAGCGGATGCCGCCCGGCCAGAACATCGACACCACCCGGCCGCCGTCGCTCACCGTGACGCGTCGCGGCGGGCCCAGCGCGGTCAGGGTCCGCACCGGGAAGCGGGCCTGGGCCGCCGCCTGTCCTGGGGGTACGGCGCGCTCGCCGGGCAGCACGGTGGGGGTGGCCACAGGGGGCGGGGTGTCGCTGGTCAGCGTCAGCTCGATCCCGGCGTGGCGCAGGATGGTGAGCACGGCCTGCCTGCCCTGCGGCGTGGCGGCGGTCACGGCGACGATCACGGCCACGACGACCGCGACCACCCTCCACCTGACCCGCCGCCGCGCGTTCGCAGGGGCGTGCGGGGGCAGGGCATCGAGCCGGGCGCGCACCGTCGCCGCCACCTGGTCGGGCGGCGGCGCCGGCACATCGAGGGACTCGGCCAGGGCGCGCAGCTCGGCCTCAAGGTCATCGGAGCTCATCGCGCACCTCCTCCCTCAGCCGGGCCAGGCCCCGGTGGGTCCTGGACTTGACGCTGCCGATCGGGCAGCCGAGCACCTGGGCGGTCTCGGCCTCCGACAGCTGTAAGAAGTACCGGCAGACGACGGCGTCGCGTTCCCGTTCCGGCAGCGTGCGGACCGCCTCCAGCAGCCGGGCGCGCCGGTCGGTGGCCACGGCCGTGCCCTCGGGATCGTCTCCGGCCGTCAGCTCCGCCGTCGCGCTGAGCCGTACGGAGAGCCGGGACCTGCGCCCGCGCGACCGGGTCAGGTTGTGCGTCT
The DNA here is from genome assembly GCF_044465295.1 of Nonomuraea sp. NPDC049714. Lineage (NCBI taxonomy): Bacteria > Bacillati > Actinomycetota > Actinomycetes > Streptosporangiales > Streptosporangiaceae > Nonomuraea > Nonomuraea sp. NPDC049714. Next base: position 10,801 of record NZ_JBITLM010000009.1, read on the forward strand.
CGTTGGCCACGATGCGCAGCAGCCACGGCCGGAACGCCGACTCGCGGCGGAACGACCGCAGGTGCTTGAAGGCCTTGACGAACGCCTCCTGCACCACGTCCTCGGTCTCGTCCCCCGCGCCCAGCACGGCGGCGGTGCGGTGGGCGAGCGCGCTGTAGCGGGCGACCAGCGCCTCGTAGGCGGACAGGTCACCCTGGAGCGAGCGGCCGATGGCCTCGTCGTCGTCCATGGACGAGTCAGATTCCACCGCATCCGGAAGCCACGCGGAAGGGCGTTTCGTCCATGAGGTGACCTCTCGTTCCTGCCTGGCACTAGACTCGGGCCATTCCTCGAGCCCCTAAGGAACGGGACTATGTCTTCTGGGTATGACCGTGTAGTGCAACCGGCGGCCGGTGACGAGGCCCTGGAGAACCATCTCGGTGGGGACGAGGCCAAGAACTATCGGCAGTACGAGTTCGACATGGTCGCCCCCCATGTCGGCCGTTCGATGCTGGAGATCGGCTCGGGGCTCGGCCACTTCGCCGACCAGTTCCTGCCCAGGCTCGACCGGCTGGTCGTGAGCGACTTCGACCCCTACTGCGTGGAGCAGCTGCAGAAGCGTTTCGAGGGCCGCGACGACATCGACGTGCTGCAGTTCGGCCTGCCGACCGAGATCCCGCTGAAGGACAAGGTCGACACGGTCGTGATGATGAACGTCCTGGAGCACATCGAGGACGACGCCGAGGCGCTGCGCTCGCTGGCCCGGGTGACGCTGCCCGGCGGCCGGATCATCATCTGGGTGCCCGGCTACATGCAGCTGTACGGCGACTTCGACCGTAAGGTCGGCCATGTCCAGCGCTACACGCCCAAGACGCTGCGCGCCACGGTCGACAAGGCCGGCCTTGAGGTCGATGTGCTCAAGCCGATCAACTTCCTGGGCGGGATCGCCTGGTGGGCGGCGGTCCGCCGGGGCGGCGTCGGCTACCCTGACCCGCGCCTGGTCAAGATCTACGACCGCACGGTGGTGCCGGCCACGCGGCTGATCGAGCGCTTCATCCGCCCCCCGTTCGGCCAGACGGTCTTCTGCGTGGCCCGCGTCCCTGCGTGATGACCAGGGCTACTTGATGGACCCGGCCGTGAGGCCCCCGACCACCTTCCGCTCGATGAGGGCGAACAGGATGATCACCGGGATGGTGGCGATCACGGAGCCGGCGAACAGGTTCTGCCAGTCGACCTGATACTGGCCGATGAAGGAGTTGAGCGCCACGGTCAGTGGCTGCTTCTCCGGCGTGGTGGTCAGGGTCAGGGCGACGACGAACTCGTTCCAGGCGGCGATGAACGTGAAGATCAGCGCGGTGATCACGCCGGGCATGGCGAGCGGCAGCGTGATCCTGAACAGCGCGCCGAAGCGGCCGTTGCCGTCGATGAAGGCGGCCTCCTCCAGCTCGCGCGGGATCGAGGCGAAGTAGGCGTTCAGGATCCACACCGCGAACGCCAGGTTGAACCCGCCGTTGACCAGGATCAGCGACCAGATCGAGTCGACGAGCCCGAGCTGCGAGAACTCCCGGTAGATGCCGACCAGCATGGCCGTGGGCTGGAACATCTGGGTGATCAGCACCAGGATCAGGAACATGGTGCGGCCCCGGAAGTTGTGCCGGGCGGAGTAGTAGGCCGCCGGCAGCGCCACCAGCAGCACCAGGACGGTCGAGCCGGCCGCCACCTGGAGGGTGACCAACAGGTTGCCGGCCAGTCCACTGCTCCAGAAGTCGACCAGGTTCGACCATTCCCACTGCGAGGGCAGCAGGGTGACGTCGCGCAGGGTCTCCTGGGGACGCAGCGAGGTCAGCACCATCACCACGTAGGGGAACAGGAAGATGAAGGCGACCACGTAGGCGGTGGCCGCGACGAGTGTCGTCTTGAGCCTGGGCATGGCGCGGGGGCCGGTCGGCCTGGGCCTGGCGTGGGCGCGCGGCGGCGCCTTGGGAGCCGTTTCGACGGCCATCATGCCACCGCCCTGTTCCAGCGGGAGATCTTGAGGAAGAGCGCGGTGATCACGAGCACCATTCCGAAGTTGACCACCGACATCGCGGCGGATTCGCCGATGTCGGAGCCCTTGAGGATGAACATGAGGATGGTGGAGGTCGCCGTCGAGTAGCCCGGCTGTCCGTGGGTCATCGCCCAGATGATCGGGAAGCTGTTGAAGACGTTCATCACGTTGATCAGGGCCGCGACGGTGAGGGCGGGCCTGAGCAGCGGCAGGGTGATCGACCAGTACGTACGGATCCGGCGGGCGCCGTCCATCTTGGCGGCCTCGTACACGTCCGAGGGGATGGTCGCGAGTCCGGCGAGCAGCGCGTACGTGGTGAACGGCACGGAGACGAACACGGCCACGAACACCAGCCACGGCATGGCCGTGGAGGCGTCGCCGAGCTGGTCGGCCGAGGCGCCGCCCATCGCGTCGATGAGCCCGAGTTTGAGCCTGATCTGGTTGATCACGCCTACTTCGGGGTCGAGCATCCACTTGAAGACGATCGCGGTCATCAGCACCGAGGCCGCCCACGGCGCGATCAGCGCCCACCGGGCGACCTTGCGGCCGGGGAAGCGCTGGTTGAACAGCTGGGCGAGGGCCAGCGAGATCACCACGGTGAGCACGACGACCGCGACCACCCAGATCACGCTGCGGACCATGACGTCCGCGAAGTCCTTCTCGGCGAACAGCTTGTGGTAATTGTCCAGCCCGTTGGAGCCGCGGACGATGCCGACCCGGCTGATCTCCAGGAATGACGACCGGATCATCTCGACGACCGGCCAGAGCACCACGAGCGCGATCAGCAGCACGGCGGGCCCGACCCAGGCGAGGGGCTCCAGGGCGCGCAACCTTCTCATGAAGAACCTTCCATGAAGGTACGGCCGGCGCCCTGGCAGGCAGGCGCCGGCCGTACCGGACCCTCGATGGTCAGCCGGCCGCGGCGGTCTTCTGGAGCTCGCCGAGGACCTTGGCCGGGTCGTCCTTGACGGCCCCGCCGATGATCTGCTTGATCTGCGGGTTCACCTCGGCCCACTTCGGGTCCTGGAAGGGGTAGAAGCTGGCGTTGGGCAGGCCGTCGAGGAACGGCTTGAGCTTCTCGTCGCCGGACAGCTTCTCGATGCCGCTCTTGGTGACGGGCAGCAGCTTGTAGGTGTCGCTGATCTTCTGCGCGGCGCTGCCGGTGTAGAAGAAGTCGAAGAACTTCTTGATCTCGGCGGCGTGGCCGTTCTTGTTGAACGCCATGATCCAGTCCATGACGCCGAGCGTGGTGTCGAGCGGGCCGGCCTTGCCGGGGATGGGCGCGACGCCGTAGTCCTTCAGGCCGGCCGCGTCGAAGATCGGGATGGACATCGGTCCGCCGTTGACCATGCCGACCTTGCCCGCGCCGAAGTCCTCCCAGACCGTCTTGCGGTCCTTGGTGCCCGGGTTCGGGGTGGTCAGGCCGGCGTCGACGAGGCCCTTGAGGTAGCCGAAGGTCTCGACGTTCTGCGGGGAGTCGATCGCCCACTTGCCGGAGGCGTCCTTGTAGCCGCCGCCGTTGCCGAGCATCCACAGGAACGACTCGGCCTGGGCCTCCTCCTGGCCGAGCGGGAGGCCGAAGGGCTGGCTGACGCCGGCGGCCTTCAGCTTCTCGGCCGCGGCCTTGAGCTCGTCCCAGGTCTTGGGCGGGTCGGTGATCTTCGCCTTGGCGAAGAGCTCCTTGTTGTAGAACAGGGCGCGGGCGGAGGAGACGAACGGGATGCCGTAGGCGGTCCCGTCGACCTTGCCGAACTCGGCGAACTTCTCCAGCATGTCGCCGGACGTCGCGGGTGACAGCACCTCGTCGACCTTGTACAGGAGCTGGTCGGCGACGAAACCGGAGTAGTCGCCGGTCTGCAGGATGTCGGGCACCTGACCGTTCTGGATCATGGTGGCGACCTGCGAGTCGATGTCGTTCCAGTTGATGACCTGGACGTCGACCTTGATGGTGGGGTTGGCCGCCTGGAACTCGTCCACGACGCCCTTCCAGAACGTCTCGCCCGAGTTCGGCTTGCCGGGGCCGTCGCCGTAGTCGGCGGCGACCATCTTCAGCGTGACCTGGCCGCCCGCGGCTGCCTGGTCGCCGCCCTCGGTGGTGGGCGCGCTGGAGGAGCCACAGCTGGACAGGACCAGTGCGGTTGCCAGGCCGAGAGCGGCGCCGCCCACAAGTCTCATTCTCACCGTAAGTACCGCCTTCTCGTCGGACGGGTCACACTGGTCCGTACCAGTCACCAGACCCGGCCCAGGGGGATGGGGCCGCGCGAGACGCAGCTCGACGCGTTTGCGCCAGAGTAAGCCTCTGTTCAACAGCCGGTCTATACCGGTTGGTCTCGGTTTGACAACACCACGGTATCGGCGGTCTAGACCACGTGTCTGCGTACGTTCTCCCCGCCCTGCGGCGACCCGATCCACGGTCCCTCGATCGACGGGTCGAGAACGCCCTCCTCCAGGAAGGTGTAGCGGCCGCCGAGCACATGGCGGGCCAGCCGGACGTCCTGGCTGTCGCTGTTGTCCCACAGCCTGTCGAACAGCGCGTCCACCCGCAGCCTCGCCTGCCGGCAGAAGGCGTCGGCCAGCTCGTACGGCCTGCGGCCCAGCTCGTGGGCGTCCTCCTGGGCCTTGACGCAGACCGCCGTCATCGCGAACACCTCGGCGCCGATGTCCACGATCCGGCCGAGGAACGACTGCTTGTGCTCCAGCCCGCCCTGCCAGCGCGACATCCCGTAGAAGGTGACCCGCGCGAGTTTCCTGCTGGTCCGCTCCACGAACCGCAGGTGTGCCGCCAGCGGGCCGAAGGGCGCGTAGGAGGTGGGCAGGTTGCCCGCTCCCGTCACCAGGCCGGGCAGCCAGCGGGCGTAGAAGGCGCCGGCCCGCTTGAGCGCCTGCGCGCGTTCCTGGCGGGAGGCGTCCGGGTTGATCAGCTCGCCGGCCGCCGACAGGTGCGCGTCGACCGCCTCCCGGGTGATGAGCAGGCGCATGATCTCCGAGGAGCCCTCGAAGATGCGGTTGATCCTGGAGTCGCGCAGCATCTGCTCCGCCGGCACCCCGCGCTCGCCGCGCGCGGCCAGCGACTCGGCCGTCTCGAAGCCGCGGCCGCCCCTGATCTGGACGAGCTCGTCGAGCACCTGGTACGACAGCTCGGAGGCGTACAGCTTGGCCAGCGCGGCCTCGATCCTGATGTCGTTGCGCCGGTCGTCGGCCATCCTCGCGGTCAGGTCGCAGACCGCCTCCAGGGCGTAGGCGGTGGCCGCGATGAAGGCGATCTTCGTCGCCACGGCCTCGTGCTCGCCGACCTTGCGCCCCCACTGGACGCGGGCGTTACCCCACTCGCGGGCGATCTTCACGGCCCACTTGGCGCTGCCCGCGCAGGTGGCGGGCAGCGAGAGCCGGCCGGTGTTGAGGGTGGTGAGCGCGATCTTCAGACCCTGACCCTCGCGGCCGATCAGGTTCCGGGCCGGGACCCGCACCTGGGAGAACTCCGTCACGCCGTTCTCGATCCCGCGCAGCCCCATGAACGCGTTGCGCCGCCTGACCGTGATGCCGGGCGAGTCCCCCTCCACGACGAAGGCGCTGATCTTCTCGCCCGTCCTGGCCATCACCACGAGCAGGTCGGCGATCACGCCGTTGGTCGTCCACAGCTTGACGCCGTCGATCACGTACTCGTCGCCGTCCCTGACCGCGGTGGTGCTCAGCCGCGCCGGGTCGGAGCCCACGTCGGGCTCGGTGAGCAGGAACGCCGAGATCTCGCCCCGCGCGCACCTCGGCAGGAACTCCCGCTTCTGCTCCTCGGTGCCGAACTGCTTGAGCGGCTGCGGCACCCCGATCGACTGGTGCGCCGACAGCAGCGTCGCCAGCGCCGGGCAGTAGGAGCCGACGAGCACCAGCGCGCGGCAGTAGTACAGGTACGGCAGGCCCAGCCCGCCGTACTCCTGACCGATCGTGATCCCGAAGGCGCCGAGCCCGGCCAGCCCCTTGACCACCTCGTCGGGCACCTGCGCGGTCCGCTCGATCAGCGCCGGATCGACGTGCCCGTCGAGGAAGCGCCGCAGCGCCCTGACGAACTCCTCGCCCCGCTCGGCGGCCTCCTCGGGGATCTTCGGAGCCGGATGGACCAGATCCAGCCGCAGGTCGCCGAGGAACAACTGCTTGGCGAAGCTGGGGCGGGTCCACTCTCGCTCGCGGGCCTGCTCGCCGAGCTCCCTTGCTTTGGCGTACTCGCTCATAGCATCCTCCCGCTGACAGTACGCCTGATGGAGATTGCTGTGTACTGCCCGACTGGCGGCGCTTTGCGCCCCCTGGACGAATCTTTCTCGCTGACGCGTCGGCGAATTTAACCGGTTGTGCCGTACGACATCCGCGACCTAGGGTCGAGGACATGCGCCTTTACCTGTGAAGCGCCGGGGCCGCCTGGAGCGGCCCGGCCAGTCAGCGAAACCGCCCACGCCCATGCAGACGCGGCAGCTGAGCTTGCGGACCGGCCTTCGGCCGCGTCGTGAGTCGCGTAAAGGAGCCTTCTCATGCGAGTACGTTCATCCGGCAAGAAGACCAAGCGGAACGTCCCAGGCCACCCCGGCCGGGAGCTTCCGCCCATGCCCCGGCAGATGCCCAAGATGCCGCAGCGGCCGATCGCGCCACCCCGGCGGATCCCGCCCAAGGGCCGCTAGGACCACTACCTGGATGGTGGAAGTCGCGGCGCACGCCCGCCACGCCATGGGCGAGCCGCGACAGACCGGTGCCCCGGCCCCTCAGCAGAGGAGCCGGGGCACCGGTTTTTGACACCCCTCGGCCATCTTGTGGCAATCTGTCGGCCATGAATTCGTCATTCATCGCCGACAAGGGGCTGTGACGTGACTTCCCCTCCCGATCCCCGTCACGATCACCACTACCTTGAGCAGGTCATCGAGCAGACCCGCACCACCATGCGCGGGCTCCGCCAGGCCAAGCACCTGATCGGGCAGGTGGAGGGCACGGGCGAAGGCGCTCAGGGAATGATCCGGGCGGCGGCCGACGGGCGCGGCGGGCTGACCAGGATCGAGCTCAATCCGCGCGCGCTGCGGCTGGATGTGGCGACGCTCGGCGCCGCGGTGACCGAGGCCGTCCAGGCGGCACAGGGCGACGCCACCCGGCGCACCGCCGAGATCGTGGCCGAGGCCGTGGGCGGGGCCGGCGCGCTGCCCGAGCCGCTGGACGAGACCTTCGTGCGCGCCCGGGTGGACGCCGCCGCCCGCGACCTCTACTCGGCGGAGCTGTGATGTTCGGGTTCGAGCTGGATCCCCGCGACATCCGCCCGCAGGATGTCGAGCGCGCCGCCGAGCAGGCCGCGCGGGTCGAGACACTGCTCGCCGAGGAGGGCGGGCGACTGGCGGAGATCGTCGGCACGGGCCGTGGCGACGGCGGCCACGTGCACGCGGCCGTCGCCGCCGACGGCCGCGTGCTGAAGATCTCCATCGAGCCGCGCGCGGTCCGCGAGGGAAGCGAAGCACTCTCCGAGGCGATCGTCCTGACGGTACGACGAGCCCAGCAGGACGCACTCCGGCAGGTGGACGCCCTGGTCAGGGAGTCGCTTGAGGAGGCGCTGCCGGGCACGTCACTCGACCCCGCCGCGCTGCGCGAGCGACTCGGCCGCCTCCTCGACTGACTCCACAATTGATCCCAATAGTCACAACTGACCCGCTATTGTCAGAAAAATGACTACGGGGTTTGAGATGGGCAAGGAGACGCTGCGGCAGCAGGCCTCGCGGGTCCGCGTACACGGGTCGGAGTACGACGCGGCGATCGCACGGCTGCGGGACCGTAGCGGAAAATGGGGCGACGACGGCCTGTTCGCCGCCATCGAGGTGGCCTGGGGCGAGGCCCGCGACACCATGGTGACGGCCGTGCCCGCGCTGGGCGGCGCGGTCACCGGTGTCGGGGACGGCCTGACCGTGGTCCCGGCCAACGTCGAGGCGGCGGAGCAGGCCAGCCGGATGACGGAGACCGTCCCATGGCCATGATGCTGCCTCCAGAGCTGAACACGACTCTGGAACTGGCGGGACTCTGGTTCCCGAATGTGAACGAGGACGAGATCCGCCTCGACGCCGACGCGGCCCGGATCGTCCAGGCGGGCACGGCCCAGGCGAGTGCCGGGGCGACCACCGGGGTCCAGGCCGCGTTGGCCGGCTACACCGGCGATTCCGCCACCCGGCTCGCGAGCTACTGGCAGGAGACCGGCACCGACTCCGGCCACCTGGCGCAGGCCACGACCGCCATGCGGGTGGCGCCGGTGGCGCTGGACGGGCTGGCCACGGTGGTGACGGGCACCAAGGTCGCCGTGGGCACCATCGCCGCCATCGGCACGGTGCGCCTGGCCATGGCCCTGCTGAGCGGCGGGCCCTTCGCCGGGCTGTCGGCGACCGCTTCCCTGCTCGCCACCCGGCGCGCGGGGGTGAAAGTCTTCCGGGAGGCCGCGGAGGGCAGCGGCAGAGTGCTGGCTCCCGCGGTCACCAAGCGCGTCACCCAGCCCATGCGTGACATCCTGGACAGGCTACGACCACCGGGGGGCGGCCGTACCGCCCTGGCGGGCGCGGGTCCCGGTCGGATGCCCGCCTCCGGTCTGCGCGACTCCTTCGACCGGTCCCCCTGGATCATGCAGCGTGGTGGCAAGGGTGGCCGTGGTGGCGGGCGCGGACGTAACGAGAGCGAGGCCAACCTCAGCGCCGAGGAGCAGGCGGCGGTGGACGCAAAGAACGCGGGGCAGCCGTACGACCGCAGCGTGTTCAACAGGGCGGCGCAGAAAGAGAAGAAGGCGGAGAAATTCGCGGGAGACAGGAACGCGCAGAAGCGAGGACGGAAGAAATAGATGGCTGACCGGCTCGAATTCACGACGCGGCACTTCTCGCTGAACAATCCGCGCGGCGAGGAGCAGGGAGATGTGCCCATGCTCCTGCGCAGGCTCGCCAGCACGCTGGAGGAGCTGGGGCGGATCGAGGTCCGCGATCTGGTGCTGCACACCGACACCGACGACGACGGCGATCCCTGGCCGTTCGTCACCGTTTACTACGACCTGGTAGAGCAGGAGGAGCCGCCCGCCGGCAACGGCTACGGCACCCACTTGTGACAGGGCGATGCCCCGGCCGGACCGGCCGGGGCATCGCCACTGAGGTCAGAGCCGTTCGATGATGGTGACGTTCGCCTGGCCGCCGCCCTCGCACATCGTCTGCAGGCCGTACCTGCCGCCGGTGCGCTCCAGCTCGTGCAGCAGCTTGGTCATCAGGATCGCGCCCGTGCCGCCCAGCGGGTGGCCCAGGGCGATGGCGCCGCCGTTGGGGTTCACCCGGGCGGGGTCGGCGCCGAGCTCCTTCAGCCACGCCAGCGGCACCGGCGCGAACGCCTCGTTGATCTCCGTCACGTCGATGTCGTCGATCGACAGCCCGGCCTTCTTCAGCGCCTTCTGGGTCGCCGGGATCGGCGCGGTGAGCATGTAGACCGGGTCGTCGCCCATCAGCGCGAGCTGGTGGATGCGGGCGCGGGGAGTGAGCCCGTGGTCCTTGACCGCCTGCTCGGAGGCGATCAGCAGGGCGCCCGAGCCGTCGGAGATCTGCGAGGAGGTGGCGGCGGTGATCTGGCCGCCCTCCTTGAGCGTCTTCAGCGAGGCCAGCTTCTCCAGCGTGGAGTCGGGGCGCGGCCCCTCGTCGTGGTCGACGCCGTTGATGGGCGCGATCTGGTCCTTGAAGTAGCCGTTGGCGATGGCCTTGGCGGCACGCTGGTGCGACTCGAAGGCGAAGCGCTCCAGCTCGTCCCGCTTGAGCCCCCACTTCTCGCACATCAGCTCCGCGCCGCGGAACTGCGAGATCTCCTGCATGCCGTAACGCTCGACCCACTTCTCCCCGAACGGGAACGGCATGCCCTTCTCCAGCGCGGCGGTGATCGACGAGCCCATGGGCACGATGCTCATCGACTCCACACCGGCGGCCACGACCAGGTCCTGCGTGCCGGACAGCACGCCCTGCGCGGCGAAGTGGATCGACTGCTGGGAGGATCCGCACTGGCGGTCGATCGTGACCCCGGCGGTGGTCTCCGGCAGCCCGGCCGACAGCCAGGCGTTGCGCGCGATGTCCATGCTCTGGGGGCCGAACTGCATGACGCACCCCATGATGACGTCCTCGACCGCCGCCGGGTCCACGCCCGTACGGTCGATCAACGCCTTCAGCGAGTGCGCGGCCAGGTCAGTGGGGTGGACGGTGGACAGGCCGCCCTTCTTCTTGCCGACCGGGCTGCGAACCGCCCCGACGATGTACGCCTCTGCCACAGTGCCTCCTGGTAAACCGAGCATCATTCGGTCCTTACCAGGAAGGGTACAACAGAACGTTGCTCTACTCAGTCGGCGGCAGAAGATCCTCCGCGGTGTCGACCCGGAACCGCCACCGGTCCACCGCCAGGCCGTTCAACGCCTCCGACAGCGACAGCGCGAGCGCGCCCAGCTTCGCCTGGTCGTCGCCCCGCAACTCGATCGCGGTCAGCTCGGTCGCGAACGGCAGCAACTCCTGCGCGGCGGGCGGCTGGCCCTTCTGCGGCACCACCAGGACCCGGATGCCGCCGGCGTTGAAGACGAACTCCTCCTCCTGCTCGACCTCGCCCTCCAGCAGCTCCAGCAGCTCCTCGGCCGACGGCCGGACCGGCAGGATCACCGCGGGCCCGCCCCCGTGCCCGTCATCGGACGGATCGGCGACCTCGCCCCGGCACACCGCCAGCCCGCCCAGCCGGAAGGCCAGCCCCTCGGCCAGATAGCGGTCGAAGTAGTCGAACGGCAGCGGGCCCTCCGCCGTCACCCGGCACGCCCACACCTTCTCCAGCTCGCCGCCCACCAGATCCGGCTCCGCCTCGACCGGGGCGTGCACCCTGACATCCGCCGCCACGATGTCGTCACCGTCCTCGCGGGCGCCCGGATCGGCCAGCTGTACCATCCGCAGCAACGTCGCACGGTCCGGCTTGGCGGGCAGTGCCGCCGTGGGGCCAGTACGCAGTCTCCGCTTCGCCATCCAGCCCATTGCGCGCCTCCGCGATCAGCTTCGATACGAGCTCGTCATCGTCGCGTAGACGATGACGTTGTCGGTGTAGTGCCCGGTCCTGCGGATGTAGGTGCCACCACAGGTGATCAGGTGGAGCTGGGCGTTCTCCCGCGGACCGTAGACGCGCTCGGTCGGGAACGTCTTCTTGTCCGCCTGCTCGACGCCGCCCACCGTGAACACCGCCGTGATGCCGTCCTGCCGCTTCACCTCGATGGTGTCGCCGTTGACCAGCTCCGGCAAGCGGCTGAAGACGGCGCTGCGCGTCGCCGTGTCCTTGTGCCCCAGCAGCACCGCCGGGCCGGCCTCGCCGGGCGTCGACATGTTCCGGTACCAGCCCACCAGGTTGTGGTTGTTCAACGGCGGCACCTGGATCGTCCCGTCACCGGCCAGCCCCACGGACTTGATCGGCGCGTTGATCCCGAGCCGCTTCACCGAGATCCTGACCGGCGTCGAAGGCAGCATCGCCGCCGCCGGCACGATCTGCGGCAGCGGCGGCGGCACATCCGGCGCCGCCTGGAACATCGCCTGCTCCGGCTGCGCCTGCTTGGGCTGCGCCGACAGGGGCAGCGCCTCCCGGTCGCTGGCCAGGCCGTACTCCTCGGGCGAACCCAGCACGATCAGCATCCCGGCGACCACGGTCACCACACCGGCGATCGCGGCCAGAAGCAGCGCGCCCCGCAGCACCTTCCCACCCTGATCCGAGGGCGGCGGCGGTACGGGCGCGCCGCCGTACGGATAGTGGTTGGCCACCTCGATCAGCCCCTGGCGACGTTACGCCGACGCAGCATCAGCCCACCGGCCCCGGCGCCCAGGACCAGCACGGACCCGGCCAACAGGAACATCCGCCCATCCGGCCCCGCATCCCCACCGGCACCGGTAGCGGCACCCTTCTTGGGCGTCTGCGACGACCGCGTCGTAGGACTCTTCCGCGTCGTGGGCGTCTCGGTGACGGTCACGGTGGTGGTTTTGGTGGGAGTAGGGGTGGGGGTGGTGGCTGTGGGGGTCGGCGTGGTGGGGGTGGGGGTCGGCGTCGGGGTGGAGGTGGAGGTGGACGTAGGTGTGCCGGTGCCGACGACCAGATTCACGGAAGGGCCACCCGATGCTGGGGGCGTGCAGTTGTACCACACAGCGTTGTTCACCTTCAGCGCGAACCCGCTGGCCTTCACCGCGACGGTGCCGGTGGCGGTGGGCCTGACCACGACGTTCATGGTGGGTATCGACATGGGAGAACCGCTAGGCACGGCAGTCTGTGGAGTTAAGGTCGCGACCGCTGTCACTGGAGTGCTCGGCACCGGACTGCCGCTGGGAGTGACAGTGCCTTCTGCTACGACGGTACTCCTTGGGGTGATTTCAGCCGTGGCCTTCAATTGGCTAGCTGTGCTCGTGGGCTGCCGGATGTCCCAGGTCATCGTCACCGTCGCGCTGGCGACCGGAGTCGCGACCGGAGCTCTCAGCTCCATCTGGAAGGGGATGTTCGTCGCCGTACCCCCCGTGGGGGTACACGAGTAGACAACCTCTACCGGCGCTGCAATTGCGGCCACCGCCGGTACGACACCAAGAACGCCTGCGCCAAGGAGGGCAAAAGCAGATGTCTTGAGGGCGAGGCGGCGCCGCGCCTTGGACGTCAGCACTGTCCTTCTCCATTTCAGCACAGTTCACTACAGGGCGTACTCACGCTTCCAGCCGCGTGTCACGGTTGGGTTTAGATCATACGAACTTATCCTGTCAATCTTCTGTAAAAGACCAAAACCCCGCAGTCAGCCCTTCTTCTTCGACAGCGTCGCGTACACGATGATGTTGTCCGTGTAGCTGTGCGCCGACTTGTTGTAGATGCCGCCGCACGTGATCAGCCTGAGCTGGGAGTTGGCCGTGTTGCCGTAGACGCGGGCCGTCGGGAACGTCTTCTTGCCCACCTGCTCGATGCCGCTCACCGTGAAGCGGGTGACCTTGCCGTCCGAGCGGTACACGTAGATTCTGTCGCCCTTGGCCAGCTCACTGAGGCGCTTGAAGACGGCCGCGCCCTTCTTGGTGTTGACGTGGCCGTTGATCACCGAAGGGCCGAGCTCGCCGGGGAGCGGGCTGTGGCGGTACCAGCCGGTGAGGTTGGGCTTGCTCAGCGGCGGCGTGCCCAGAACCCCGGTTTTGGACACCGTCACGGTGCCGACCGGCGCGTTGACCTTGATCTTGGGGATCCGGATGCGCAGCGGCTTGGCCTTGGCCTTGGCGGCCTTGGTCTTGGCCGGCGGGATCGCGGCCACGACCGGGGCGGCGGCCAGGGGTGGGGGCGCGTCGAGGCGGGCCGGGGTGAGCGGCACGTTCTTGCCGCCGGGGCCGACGCTCGGCGGCAGCTCGAACGCGCCCGCGTTCTGGTACTCCAGGGTGCTCGGCTGGTCCTGCGCCACCACGGGGACCGACGCCGAACCGTCGTCAACCGTGGGGGCGAGCGCGAGCAGCCCCACCATGATGGCGCCCACGCCGCCCAGCGAGCCGGCGATCAGCAGCGCCGGCGTGGCCCTGGTCAGCAGTGACTTCTGCTCGGTCATCAGATCGTCCCTCCGGCGTGTCGCGCGCGCCGCCGCCGTAGCAACAGCCCTCCGGTGACGCTCCCCGCGAGCATCAGGGATCCGCCCGCGATCAGCCCGTACGGTCCCGCCGCCCCCGGCTCGGGCGCCTCACCGGTGTCCACGCCGCCCTTGGGCGTGTTGGCGACCTGCGCCTTCGTGGGGGTGGGGCTGGCGGAGGCCGAGGGGCTAGGGGTGGGCGACTTGGTGCTGCCGGGCACCACCACGGTCACGTGGTTGCCCGTGGGAAAGGTGTTGTGCTGCGGGGGCGTGTCGTCGCCCGGGTCCGGATCCGGGTCGGGATCCGGGTCGTCCGTGGGTTCGTCCGTAGGGTCATCGGTCGGTTCGTCCGTGGGGTCCGGGGTCGTCCCCCCGCCCACGGTGATCTCGACGGTGCCCGGATTGTTGGTGATCGTGCAGGTGGAGCGGTGCTCTGTCGGCGGGTCGATCAGCTCGCGCGTGTGCAGCTTGAAGGCGTCGAGGTAGATGGGCTTGCCGTCGTCGATGCTCCTGATCCGGGCGGTGTGCAGCCCGTACGGGAGGTCAGTGCGCTCCCAGAGGGAGACGTTGCCCTTGATCGAGGCGGTGGGGTTGCCGCTGGAGTCCAGGGTCGGGTCCACGACCGTCCCGTTGTCATCGTCGATGATCACTCTGACCTGGCCCAGGCCGGGCTGCTCGCGGCCGATGTACTCGAACCCGGTGCCCCGGAACCGGATGATCGCCTCGTCCTTGCGTGTGGTGGTGACGTGCACGTCCCGCAGCCAGTCGCCGTACTCGACGTTGGTGTGACCCTCAAGAGCCCAGTTGTTGCGATAGATCACCCGGGGGTCGTCGTTGTTGACGACGACCTCACCGGCGGGCGGGACGAAGTCCACGCTCATGGCCTGCGGGGTGAGCTTGATGACGCCGCTTTCGGTCATGTGCGCCTCGGAGGACAGGCCTTCCGGGGGCGTCAACGGCAGGTGGGGCTTGAGCGCGCCCTGCTCCTCGCTGCCGTGCGCCTCAAGGGTGCCGTTCCACGCGCCGTCGAGCTTGACGTTGCCGATCAGGGAGACCTGGGCGCCCTCGGCGTAGTAGTCGGGAGACTTGAACCGGGTGGTGCCCACCTGCTCGATCGACCAGCCCAGCTTGAGCATGCCGCCCCGCTGCACCGTGGTCGGGATCTGCACGCGGGCCTTGAGATTGACCGTGGCGCTCCCGGCGATCCCGCCGGTGCAGCTGTAGTCCACGACCAGGCTGAACGTCTCGGCCTCGGCGGGTATCGCGACGAACGAGGCCGAGGCAGCCAAGCCGAACGTTGCGGCGATCCACGCCTTGCGCCACCGACTCACGGCAACTCCGATCACACAGTAAACCGAAGGTAGATCTTAGGGTCGGCAGCCGTGCAACAAGTACATCTACCATCACTTGTGATGAACCCGTGTCCGCACCGGAAACCATCCGATCAGCGCAGTTATACGTACGAGTAACAGAATAGTATTCTGCAGTCACATTTCCCCTGCTTGGAGGCGATATGCGGCGAGATCTTTTCGACGAGGAGCACCTGCTCTTCCGCGACACCGTGCGGGAGTTCCTGACCCGTGAGGTCGCCCCCCACCACGACCGGTGGGAGAAGGACGGCATCGTCCCCCGCGAGGTCTGGAAGAAGGCCGGCGAGATCGGCGTCTTCGGCTTCTCGGTGCCCGAGGAGTACGGCGGCGCCGGCATCACGGACTTCCGCTACAACGCGGTGATCCTTGAGGAGATCATGCGGCAGGGCGCGTCCGGCCTGGGCTTCTCGCTGCACAACGACGTCGTGGCGCCCTACCTCGTCCACCTGACCGACGAGGAGCAGAAGCGCCGCTGGCTGCCCGGCTTCGCCGCCGGCGAGCTGATCACCGCGATCGCGATGACCGAGCCGGGCGCCGGCAGCGACCTGCAGGGGATCAGGACCACGGCGGTCCGCGAGGGCGATCACTACCTCGTGAACGGGCAGAAGACGTTCATCACCAACGGCATCAACGCCGACCTCGTGGTGGTGGTCGCCAAGACCGACCCGTCGGCCGGGGCGAGGGGCACCACGCTGCTGGTGGTCGAGCGCGGGATGGACGGGTTCGGCCACGGCCGCAACCTGGACAAGGTCGGCATGAAGGCGCAGGACACGGCCGAGCTGTTCTTCGAGAACGTGCGGGTGCCCATCGCCAACCGGCTCGGCCCGAACGACGGCGAGGGCTTCATCCAGCTGATGCACAACCTGCCCCAGGAGCGGCTGTCGATCGCGGTGGCGGCGGTGGCCGCGGCCGAGACCGTGCTGGAGCAGACGATCGAGTACTGCAAGAGCCGGCAGGCTTTCGGGCGGAACATCGGGTCCTTCCAGAACACCCGGTTCGTCCTGGCGGAGCTCGCCACCGAGACGGAGATCGCCCGCCACTACGTCGACAAGTGCATCCTGGCGCTCAACGCCGAGGAGCTCTCCGCGGTGGACGCGGCCAAGGCCAAGTGGTGGACCACCGAGCTGCAGACCAAGGTCATCGACCGCTGCCTCCAGCTCCACGGCGGCTACGGCTACATGATGGAGTATCCGGTCGCCAAGGCCTGGCTCGACAGTCGCGTGCAGACCATCTACGGCGGCACGACCGAGATCATGAAGGAGATCATCGGCCGATCCTTCGGCTTCTGAACCGCCGCGCGCCCGGCCGTCCAGCGGCGCATACTGGTCAGCGTGACTCCTCCGCTCCCTCAAGGGAGCGGCTTCTCGCTAAGCCGCTTGCGCAGCCTCACGAAGGGCAAGCCCTGCCCTCAAGATGTTGATCGCCGCGTTCACGTCGGCGTGCGCGGCATGCCCGCACGCCGTACAGGCGAACTCGGCCTGGCTGACGCGGTTCTCCTTCGCACAGTGCCCGCATTCGGCGCACCTGCGGGAGGTGCCGGCAGGATTCACCGCGATCAGCTCTCGACCGGCGCTTTCAGCCTTGTGCGACAGGATCGTCAGGAACACCCCCCAGCCCGCATCCAGGATCGAACGGTTGAGCCCGGACTTGGCGGCGACGTTGCGCCCCGGCGCTTGGAGAGTGCCGGAGGCGCTGCGGGTCATGCTGGTGATCCGCAGGTCCTCGTGCGCGATCACGTCGTAGGCGCGGACCAGGGCGAGCGCGGCCTTGTGCGCGCCGTCCAGGCGCTGCCTACGCACCTTGGCGTGCAGCGCGGCGACGCGGGCCACCGCCTTGCGCCGCCGCTTGGAGCCCCGCTTCTTGCGGGCCAGGTCCCGCTGCGCTGCGGCGAGACGGCCGGCCGAACCCATCAGGTGACGCGGGTTGTCCAGATGCTCGCCGTCGCTGGTGGTGACGAGCGAGGCCACGCCCAGGTCAATCCCGGTGACCGCACCCGTGGCGGGCAGCGGTCCTGCGGACACCTCAGCGCACGACAGCACCACGAACCAGCGGGAGCCTTCACGCTTCACGCTGATCGTCTTGACGGTGCCGGACACGCGGCGATGCCGATGGACCCGCACGTGCCCAACGCCCTGAAGCCGCACGTAGGTCGCGGTCGGGTGCTGCGGCTGGGAGTCCCACCGGCAGCCGTCCCCGTCCTTGGGCCACTCGACGCTGTCGAACCGGCCCCGGCCCTTGAACCGGGGGAAACCCGGCGTACGGCCTTCGCGGACCCGTTTGAAGAAGGCGGTGAACGCCTTGTCCAGACGGCGCAGGGTGGCCTGCTGGGAGGAGAACGACCACCGGCCCTGCCCGTCGGGGTCATCACCCCGGATGTGTTTCAACTCAGCGGACTGCTCGCCGTAGCGGACGCTCACGCCCGCCTTGGCGTAGGCGGTACGGCGGTGCTCCAGGGCGGCGTTGTACAGCTGCCGGTGGTCCTCCAGACACGCCGCCAGCGCCACCACCTGCCGGGCGGTGGGACGCAGCAGGAACGTGAACGACCTGCGCACACCCCACCTCCCCTCACGTTCGGTAACGACACCACCACGATATCGGCTGGCGCCGACAAAACCCGGAAGGACATCCGTGATGCGCGGACCTGACAGGTCAGGGCACGCTCGGGCCTTGACGGCCCTCCCGCTCCCGATTCCCCCGTCGCCTAAAGGTGACGGTCCCCTCGGGAGGAACTGATGGACGGCGGCCTGATCCTCCTGGTCTTTCTGGCACTGCTGTTCGCCTGGTGCCTCAACCGCGTGCGCCGGGCGATCAAGCTCGGCCCTGTCGGCTACGCAGGGGTGATGATCGTGTTCATCATCGTCATGCTCCTGCTGTGGGGCCAGACCATGCGCTGAAGCTCGGCGCGCCGCCGCCGCCTAACCGCCGCTGCCCGCCAGCAGCACGCCGGCCACCAGGCCGGGATCGTCGCACATCGGGACGTGCCCGCACCCCTTGAGCAGCTTGACCCGCTGCCCTGACCACTTGGCGGCGCGCACCGCCTGGCGGCGCGGCAGGAGCCGGTCGTGCTCGCCCCAGGCGATGGTGATCGGCGACTTCGGCGGCGCGGGCGGCAGCACATTGGCGAACGACTCCAGCGTCGGCTCGAACCCGGTGGACTCCCCCAGCGCCTGGGTGGCGGCGATCAGGGCGCTCGGCGTCAGCCTGGCCGGGTGCGCGACCAGCAGCCCCGCCGTCAGGGCGCGCCCCAACGGGCTCTCCGCCGTCATCTCCGCCTGCTCCGGCGGCATCGACCGGGCCGAGGCCCGCATCGCGCGCAGCACCCCTCGGCAGTAGAGCAATTCCGCACGGGACCAGAAGCCCGCCGGGGACAGCGCGGTGGCCGACCGGACCGTGCCGCGCGAGGCCAGCTCCAGGGCGAGATAGCCACCCAGGGAGTTGCCCGCCACGTGCGGTTCACGTACGCCGAGCAGTGCGCAGAACCCCTCCACCGCGTCCGCGAGCGTCTCGGCGGTGTAGGGGACGCCCGCGGGCAGGTCGGGCGAGCGGCCGAAGCCGGGCAGGTCGACGGCGATCACCGTCCGCGAGGCCGCCAGCCGGTCCAGCACGGGCAGCCAGGCCTGCCAGTGATGGCCGATGCCATGCATGAGGATCAGCGGCTCGCCGGTGCCGCGGCGTTCGAAGGCCAGCTCCATGGCCCCGAGTAGACCACTCAACGGCTACGGGTGGGAATCTCGAACCAGACGGCTTTACCTTCCCTGGTCGGCCGTGAGCCCCAGCGCTTGGCCAGCTGGTCGACGAGGTAGAGGCCGCGGCCGCCCTCGTCGTTCTCGCCCGCGCTGCGGATCCGGGGCAGCCGCAGGTCCTGGTCGAACACCTCGACCCAGACCGACTCCCCGCCGCGGCGCAACCGCAGCGTGAACTCCTTGTCGCCGGCCACCTCGTCCTCGAAGCCCGGCACGTCCCAGGACTCCTCGAACGGCAGCGGCGGCCCCTCGACCACCAGCTCCCTGCGCGGCACGCTCGCCGTGGAGGCGTGCAGCACCACGTTGGTGACCACTTCGGAGACCAGCAGGCAGGCCAGCTCCGCGCGCTCTTCGGGCACATTCCAGTCGGCGAAGGCCTCCGAGGCCATCCGGCGCGCCTCCCCCACCATGATGGGCTGGGCCGGGAAGGTGCGCTCCTCCACGTCCAGCTCATGGTCGCTGGAGCGGACGACCAGGATCGCCATGTCGTCGTCGATCTCGCCGGGCACCGCGACCGTCGCGACGTCGGCGATGCGCTCGACCTCGGCGTCGGTCATCTTGGCGAGCTTCTCGCAGAGCACGCCGAGCGTCTCGGCGTCGGTGGGCATCCGGCCGTGGCGGTTGGGGCGGCGATCGACCAGGCCGTCGGTGTAGAGGAGCAGCGCGGCGCCGGGCGGCAGCGTGCGGGTCTCCTCCTTGTAGACGAGGTCGGCGTGCAGGCCCTTGGCGCGCACGCCCAGCGGCTGCCCGACCTCCTCGATGTCGAGCTCCACGCACTGACCGTCGGCCAGCAGCAGGGGCGGCGCGTGCCCGGCGTTGGCGAAGGACAGCTGCCGCGACCAGGCGTCGTAGACGAGATACTGGCAGGTCACGATGGGCGGGACGCTCACGTCGGTGCCGCTGTCGTCGCGCTCGGGCGTGGCGATGATGCGCGTCCACTCGTCCAGCCTGGCCAGGATGTCGGCGGGCGACTTGTCGTCCTGGGCGAAGGCGCGCAGCGCGGCCCTGAGCTGGCCCATGATGGCCGCCGCCTTGGCGCCCCGGCCCTCCACGTCGCCGATCACGATGCCGACCCGGCCGGCCGACAGCGGGATCACGTCGTACCAGTCGCCGCCCACCTGGGTCTGGATGCCCTGGCCGTGGGAGGCGAGCGGCGCGGCGGGGTAGTAGCGGACGGCGATCTGCAGGCCGTCGAGCTGCGGCAGCGCCCTGGGGAGCAGGTGCTTCTGGAACGACTCGGCGGTGTGCCGCTCCTCCTCGAACAGCAGCGCGTTGTCGATCGCGAGCGCGACCCGGGTGGCGATGGCCCCCACGAAGTCACGGTCGAAGGCGTCGTAGTGGGGGCTGCGGCGCTCGGTGAGGTTGGACAGCCCGAGGTACATCAGCCCGAGCGTCTCGCCGCGCACGCTGAGCGGGGCGACGATCGCGGAGTTCATGCCGACCTCGCCGCACAGCCGCGCGCTGCCCTCGGACGGGGCGGGGAAGCTGTTGGCGGCGAAGTCGTCGACGAGGATGGTCTCCTGGCGGCGCATCGCCGCGTCGGCGTAGTGGCCGGCGGGATAGCGGATCTCCGCGCCCACCGGCTTCCAGGTGCCGGGCGGCGGCTCCCAGCTCTGCACGTGCTGGGAGATCCGGCGGACCAGCCGGTCGCCCTCCATCAGCTCGATGAAGCAGTGGTCGGCGAACTGCGGCACCAGCATCTCGGCGACCCGCTTGAGCGTCTCCTCGACGTAGAGGGAGCCCGCGAGCCGCTCGCCGATGCGCTCCAGCAGGCCGAAGCGGTCCTTCTCGCGCTCGTTGCTGCGCAGCGCCTCCCGGGCGCTGATGACGATCCCGGTCACCGAGCCGGACGGGTGGCGCAGCGGCACGGCCTGGGCCCGGACGTAGACGATCGTGCCGTCGGGGCGCCGGACGTCGACCGTGCCCTCCCACACGCCGCCCTTGAGCACGTGCTTGGCGAGCTCGATGGCCTGCGGGTGGTCCTTTTCCATGATCCCGAGCGACAGGGCCGACGCGTCGCGCGCGGACTTGCCTGGCCTGCCGAACAGCTTCTCGGCGAACGGGTTCCAGTAAAGGAGATTGCTGAAGCGGTCCGTGACGACCACGGCCATGTCGGCGTGATCGAGGACAGACGCGGCGGTGAGCTGGTCGGTCGCGTCCTGGGAAAGATCCCCCCATCGCTTCATCCGGGAACCACTCCTCGGGGAGGCATGCGCGAAAAGCGGACCACGGGCGCTCCTGCAACAGTCTTGGCCGGGGGGGAGTGGAGTGTCTCCCGGGTGGGATTCAACCAATCAGCCGCGCGTGCGTCAGCGCTTGGTGACGAAAACGTGCGCGGCAACGTCACGCGGAATCTCCGCGAGAGAGTCGTTCGCGTCACCGTCACCTGTCACCCGCACACCGTCGTCGCTCGCCGCGAGCGTCACCTCGCGTCCGGGTTGTATCCCAACTTGCTTGAGTTTAAGCATGAGAGCGGGATCGCTTTGCACTTGTTCGCTAATTCGCCGGACCACCACGGGGACGCCATGAGCTCCGGCGAGCTCCGTCATGGCGACCAGCGCGCTGCCGACGTGCTCGACGGGCTCGGTGGCGCCCAGCTCGGCGAGCCCCGGAATGGGGTTGCCGTGGGGGCAGGACGTGGGGTTGTTGAGCAGCTTGACCAGGCGCGTCTCAACGGACTCCGACATCACGTGCTCCCAGCGGCACGCCTCGATGTGCACCTCTTCCCACGGAAGCCCGATCACATCGATCAGCAGGCATTCGGCGAGCCGGTGTTTGCGCATGACGCGGGTGGCGAGTGTGCGCCCCAGCTCGGTCATGGACAGGTGGCGGTCACCCTCCACGCGAACGAGGCCGTCCCGCTCCATGCGGGCGACGGTCTGGCTCACGGTGGGGCCGCTCTGCTGCAGGCGCTCGGCAATGCGCGCGCGGAGGGGGACGATGCCCTCCTCCTCGAGCTCGTAAATCGTACGGAGATACATCTCCGTAGTGTCGATCAGGCCGTGTGCGGTCAAGGCTCCTCCCAACTGAAATGCTACGCCGGTCAGGGCAGGGACTGAGCCCGTCCGCTACGGGCACAGGAAGTCAGGTGCCAAAGCCTATGGGGAGAACGACTGACGATGGCAAAGGATGGCAACAACTCCGCGGCCCGGTTCCTTCCCGACCACCTCGATCTCGCGTCCCTGCGGGGCGCGGCGGCCGGCTGCGAAGGCTGCGGCCTGTACCGGAACGCGACCCGCACGGTGTTCGGCGAGGGCCCGGCCGAAGCCAGGTTCATGCTGGTCGGCGAGCAGCCGGGAGATCAGGAGGACCTCAAGGGCCACCCGTTCGTCGGCCCGGCGGGGCGCGTGCTCGACCGGGGTCTGGAGGAGGCGGGCATCGACCGGGACGAGGTCTATCTGACGAACGCGGTCAAACATTTCTCTTTCACGTCCCAGGGCAAGCGGCGGATCCATCAGAAGCCGACGGCGGCCGAGGTGGACGCCTGCCGTCCGTGGCTGAACGCCGAGCTGACCGTGGTGCGGCCGGAAGTGGTCGTAGTGCTCGGCGCGACGGCCGCGCGGGCGGTGCTCGGCCGGGACTTCCGCGTCACCAGGCAGCGCGGTGAGCCGGTGCCGCTGGGCGACGACGTGCCGGCGGAGGTGACCGCGGTGGCGGTGGCCACCGTGCACCCTTCGGCCGTGCTGCGCGCCCCCGACAGGGACGCCGCCTACGCGGGCTTCCTCGCCGACCTCCAGGTGGCCGCCCGCACCGCCTGAACGCCCTCAGCGCGCGCTCTGTACGTTCTGAACACGTCCTGAGCACGTCCTGAACGCCCTCAGCGCGCCCTGTACGTCCTGAAGCCGGCCACCGACAGGCCGATGACCAGGACGGCGACGGCACACGCCAGGCCGCCTCCCACCCACGCGGTGGTCAGCCCGAACACCGAGGCGGTGGCGCCGGCCCGCACGTCGCCCAGCCGGGGACCGCCCGCGACCACGACCATGAAGACGCCCTGCATCCGCCCGCGCATCTCGTCGGGCGCGTAGAGCTGCAGGATGGACTGCCGCCACACCGAGGAGACCACGTCCGCCGCTCCCCCGACGGCCATGAACAGCAGCACCAGCCACAGCTGCTGGGAGAGCCCGGCGGCGGCGACCGCCAGGCCCCACACGGCGATCACGAGCGTCAGCGCCAGCCCTTGCCGCTTGACCCGGGTGACCCAGCCGGAGAACAGCCCGCCGAACACCGAGCCGACGGCCATCGCGGCGACCAGCCAGCTCAGCGCGAACAGCGACCCGCCGAAGCGCAGGTCGACCAGCTCGGGGAAGAGCGCCCGGGGCAGCGCGAAGACCATCGCGATGATGTCCACGACGAAGGACATCAGCAACACCGGCGTGGTGAGGATGAACCTCAGCCCCTCCGCCACGGACCGCCAGCCCGGCCTGGAGACGGCCCCCAGGGGCGCGAGCGAGGGCAGCCTCAGGGCCGCGTAGAGGCCGGCGGTGAAGAGCACGGCGTCGACCGCGTAGGCCGCGGCGAAGCCGCCGTGGACGAGCACGACGCCGCCGAGCATCGGCCCGCCGACCGCGCCCATGCTGTAGACGAGCGAGTTGAGGGCGTTGGCCGACGGGACCAGCTCGGGCGGCAGCAGTCTCGGGATGATCGCGCCCCTGGTGGAGGAGCTGATGGCGAAACCGGCGGCGCCCAGCGCGACCGTGCCGAGCAGCACGTACACGTCGGGCACCCCGAGCAGCGACTGGATCAGGATGAGCACGGTGCTCACCCAGGCCACCAGCGACCCGGCCACGAGCAGCTTGCGCCGGTCCACGGCGTCGGCGACCGCGCCGCCCCACAGCCCGAACACCACCAGCGGGATGAGGTTGGCCAGGCCGAGCATGCCGACCCAGAACGACGAGCCGGTCAGCTCGTAGACCTGCTGGCTGACCGCGACGACGGTGACCGCCAGGCCGACGTGGGAGACGGCCTGGCCCGCCCACAGCCGCCGGTAGGCGGGCACCGACAGTGGCCGGGTGTCTACCAGATGACGTTTGACGAACTCCCCGAAAGCCACTTGATGGACATTAAGGGGCGAGCCTCTCCACCACCCACCGGGGTCCGGTGCGCCGGTAGCGAAGCCTGTCGTGCATCCGGTCGAGCTGCCCCTGCCAGAACTCCATCTCCACCGGAGCCACCAGATAGCCGCCCCAGAAGTCGGGCACCGGCGGATCGTCCGGCCAGCGGGCCGCCAGCTCCTCGTAGCGGGCGTCCAGCTCCTCCCTGGACCGCACGACGGCGGACTGTCGTGACGCCCAGGCCCCGATGCGGGAGCCGTACGGCCTGGAGGCGAAGTAGGCGGCCGACTCCTCGTGAGGCAGCCGCACAACCGAGCCCTCGACGCGCACCTGGCGGCGCATCGGGTGCCACGGGAACAGCAGCGAGGCCCGCGGGTTCTCCGCCAGGTCGCGGCCCTTACGGGACTCGTAGTTGGTGTAGAAGACGAACCCGCGTTCGTCGTAGCCCTTCAGCAGGACGGTCCTGGCGCTCGGCCGACCGGCCTTGGAGGCGGTCGCCAGCACCATGGCGTTGGGCTCGGGCAGGCCGGCGTCGAGCGCCTCCCCGAACCAGACGGTGAATTGCGCGATGGGATCGGCCGCGACGGCGGCTTCGAGCAGCGGTTCGCCCTCGTAGGTGCGGCGGAGCCCCGCCAGTGAGGGCGGGCGCGAGGTGGCATCCACAAGCGGTATTCTCCCGCGCTCGGGGGCAGAACCCTCACACCGCCTCTCACCAGCTGTTATGGCGTTTCGGCGGGTCCGGAGGGCGACCACCGGGCGGGAGGGGGTTAAATTGACCCGCCGGTATCTCGACATCAAGGCATTGCCGGAACATGGCAAGAAAGGGAGGCGGCCGAGAATGTCCGACTTCAAACCCGGCCTCGAGGGCG
This sequence comes from Nonomuraea sp. NPDC049714, assembly GCF_044465295.1. Taxonomy (NCBI): domain Bacteria; kingdom Bacillati; phylum Actinomycetota; class Actinomycetes; order Streptosporangiales; family Streptosporangiaceae; genus Nonomuraea; species Nonomuraea sp. NPDC049714. The sequence continues at coordinate 35,471 of NZ_JBITLM010000009.1, forward strand.
TTGTAGCTTTCGAGACCGAGATCGCGGAACCGGACAAAGAAGGGGGCGCCCTTCGATACCGGGGCGTTGACATCGAGGAGCTGGTCGGCCGTGTCCCCTTCGGGCACGTTTGGGGCCTGCTGGTCGACAACAAGTTCCAACCGGGTCTACCCCCGGCGGAGCCGTACCCCATCCCTGTCCATTCCGGTGACATCCGCGTTGACGTACAGAGCGCGCTGGCCATGCTGGCTCCGGCCTATGGCTTCAAGCCGTTGCTCGACATCAGTGACGAGGAGGCCCGCGACCAGCTCGCACGCGCCTCCGTGATGGCCCTGTCCTTCGTGGCGCAGTCGGCGCGGGGCCTCGGCCTGCCGATGGTGCCGCAGAGCCGCGTCGACGAGGCCAAGACCATCGTCGAACGCTTCATGGTCCGCTGGCGCGGTGAGCCCGATCCCAAGCATGTCAGGGCCATCGACGCCTATTGGACCTCGGCGGCCGAGCACGGCATGAACGCGTCCACGTTCACCGCCCGTGTCATCGCCTCCACCGGCGCCGACGTGGCCGCCGCGCTCTCCGGCGCGGTCGGCGCGATGTCGGGGCCGCTGCACGGCGGGGCTCCGGCCCGCGTGCTGGGCATGATCGAGGGCGTCGAGAAGCTGGGCGACGCCAAGAAGTACGTGCAGAGCGAGCTCGACAAGGGCAGCCGGCTCATGGGCTTCGGTCACCGCGTCTACCGCGCCGAAGACCCGCGGGCCCGGGTGCTCCGCCGCACCGCCAAGGAGCTCGACGCGCCGCGGTACGAGGTCGCGGCGGCGCTGGAGCAGGCGGCGCTGGAGGAGTTGCACGCCCGCAAGCCCGACCGGGTGCTGGCCACCAACGTCGAATACTGGGCCGCGGTGGTCCTGGACTTCGCCGAGGTGCCCTCGCACATGTTCACGTCGATGTTCACCTGCGCCCGCACGGCCGGTTGGGCCGCGCACATCCTTGAGCAGAAGCTCACGGGCAGGCTGGTGCGTCCCAGCGCCAACTACATCGGCCCGGCGTCGCGTCCGCTCAGTGACGTGCCCGGCGCCACCGAGGTCGCCGGCACCATCTGATCACCGCACCACCGATCACGGCACGATCTCGGCTTCGCAGCGAACGGCCCGCCCGACCGGCGGGCCGTTCTCCGTTCTCACCCCCCGCGCAGCGCCGCGTCCGGGCAGGCGGGCCGCGGCGGCACCAGCTCGGTGAGCCTGCCGCACAGGCCCACCAGGCGCTGCTCCTTCGCCTGACCGACCGCCCGCTCCGGGACCTGGACCAGCATGACGGCCTTGCCGACCGACTCGTGCGGCTCCCGTCCCCGGGTGAACTCGATCACCCCCGTCGTCCCGTACTGCGTGCCCAGCGCGCCCAGGCCGTACAGGACCGTGCCCTTGTCGGGCAGCGAGCCGGTGCCCCCGTAGGCGGAGCCGATGGCGAGCCCGAGGGCGAGCGTGGCGTCGTAGGCGAGCATGGAGTGCAGCTTCGACGGCTGCGGGTCGGCCTTGATCAGTGCCAGGATCCTGGCGATCTGCGCCTTGCCTCCCCTTCCCTCCCCCGCCCACGGTGACTCCCAGGCTCCCTCCCACGCCAGCGTGACGTAGTGCAGGCGCATGTTGGGGTGCTCGCCCAGCGCCTGGTGGTTGTCCTGTACGTATTTCGTCACGTCGTCGGAGGCGAGTACCTGGTGGGTGCGGGCCTGGCTGCACCCCACGTTCAGCCCTTCGACGAAGGTGGCGAAGTCGTCGCCGCGCCCGGTGTAGAAGATCAGGTCGTGGTCGCCGTCGCAGGCCTGCTTCACCTGGGTCTTGAGCTGCTCGCCGCCGGAGTACCGCAGCGTGGTGACCTTGTCCTCGCCGAAGGCGGCGGCGAAGTCACGCGACAGGCCGGTGCTGTAGAGGTCGCCTTCGGTGACGTCCTCCAGCAGCGCCACGGTCCTGGCCCGCGGCAGGTCGCCGGTGCCCGCCTTGATCCACTCGGCCGTCGCCCGGGCCTGCCGGCCGTTGGCGGCGGCCATCCTGAAGAAGTACGGCGCGGGCACCCGCTGGTGCACGGCCAGGTCGTCGGCCGTGCCCACGGTCACCATGACCGGGAGACCGGCGGCGTTCAGCACCGCGATGGCCTCCTGGTTGCGCGCCCTGCTCTGCGCCATGCCGATCACCCCGACGACCGGCGCGCCCGACTCCAGCCGGTCGACCACTTGATGAGCCGCCTCCACGACCTTCCTGAACACCTGCCCCGGGTTGACCAGCAGGACCCGGAGCTTGGGCCGCGAGCCGGTGGCGGCGTTGAACGCCTGCTGGTAAGCGGCGATGCCGAACAGCTCACCATGGGAGCCCGCCAGCAGCGCCTGCGGGGAGCCGGTCATCGGACCGATGTAGGCGACCTCCACGTAGCGGCCGCTCTCCACCGCCTTGACGTTCTCGGCCGCGATGAGCCCGATCGGCCTGGCCAGCCGCTCGTGGAAGACGTGGCCGCCGTCGGACAGGCCGATGCACTCGCCCTGGTCCCGCCACACGTCGGGGCTCTGGCAGTAGGTCCTGTCGAGGTTCCAGATGTACGCTCCCGACGCGACCAGCGGCCCCACCAGCAGCGCCGCCACGACGACCCAGTAGGCCCTGACCCGCTTGTGGCCCAGCTTGGACTGTCGCTGCGAGTCCTGGGCGACGGCCTGCCTGACCTCGTCCAGCGCCACCCCCTCGATCACCAGAGAGGAAGGGCCGTGCCGGGGCCGTGCCTGGTGCAGCCAGTCCCGGTACGCCTCGTCCCCGATCGGCTCGCCCCGCCGCGCGGCGTTCACCCGCACCGTCCGTAGGCTGGGCAGCAGGTCATCCCGCTTCGGCCCGGAGGTGACGACCAGCAGGGGATCCCAGCGCGCCACCTGGCGGCGCACGTCGTTCACCCGGGTGAGGAAGGGCGGGGGCTGCGCGCCGCCCACATTGCGCAGGTAGACGGTGCAGTAGTAAGCGCGGGCCCAGGACGGCCAGAGGAACAGCCGGCGCCGCCGGTAGGCCTGCCGGAGATCCTCCAGGAAGGCGTTGACCAGCACCATCTCCAGCTGTTCCGGCGTGAGCCTGGCCAGCCTCTCGGCGTAGGCGGGCAGCCGCTCCCACGGGTGGCGCGGGCGGAGCCGCTGGCGGCGGAACCACGAGCTCCTGATGTGGGTGCGAGCGAGCAGCACGGCGTGGCCGGCGGCCACCACCGTGGCGCCCGCCACGCTCAGCGCCCAGCCGGCGATCGTGATCAGCTGACCGGCCAGGGCGGCGAGCAGCGAGGCCGCCGGGATCCAGCCGGTGAGCAGCCTGCTCAGATAGTCCAGCCAGACCACGATCGGCCGCTCCTGGCCGTCCTGGAGCCGTCCCGGCCGGTGCGCGGAGAGCGCCTTCTCCATCTGCGGGATCTCGGTCTCCCCCGCGAGCTTGCGCTCGATCACCAGCAGCACGAACTCGGTGAGCTGGAACCGGATCGGCGGCAGCCCCTTGTGCCCGATCCGCTGGCCGAGCTTGTCCACGGCCTTCCGCACGACCGCCCGCACGTCCCCGGCCTCGCCCGCGTCCAGCGAGCAGATCGGTATGCTCGGATCGTCGGGCACCATGACCGGTTCGAGGTCAACGTCGTCCGGGCCGTCCAGAAAGATCGTCAGCTGCGGCAGCGGCGAGTCGCCGCGCCACGGGGCGGGCCGCTCGACCAGCCTGCGAAACAGATCTTCGAGGGACCTGCCGATTTCACTCCCCGCCATGAGAACTCCCTGTAGCAGCCGCCCCCGAGGCTCCCCCCATCCTCATCGATTCCATGGCAAATCGCCCGTGATCCACGGAACTTTCGATCAACTCCCGTGACCGGCTCCCGGTGGATCACTGACCGGAAGATTTCTCACCATCCGGACCCTGGCTCGGGCAGTTTCCCAAGCTCGCTAACCTGGTGACGTGGCTGACATCGTGATTCCCGCTGACATCAAGCCCGCCGACGGCCGCTTCGGCTGCGGGCCCTCGAAGGTTCGCCCCGAGCAGCTGGCGGCGCTCGCCGCGGCCGGCGCGAGCGTGATGGGCACCTCCCATCGCCAGAAGCCGGTCAAGAACCTGGTCGGCCGGGTGCGCTCCGGACTGGCCGACCTGTTCTCGCTGCCCGAGGGCTACCAGGTCGTGCTCGGCAACGGCGGCACCACGGCCTTCTGGGACATCGCCTCCTTCGGGCTCATCCGCGACCGGTCACAGCACCTGTCCTTCGGCGAGTTCTCCTCGAAGTTCGCCACCGTGGCCAAGAAGGCCCCCTGGCTGGGCGAGCCGTCGGTGATCACCTCCGAGGTCGGCACCCACCCGCGGGCGGTCGCCGAGGACGGCGTCGACGTCTACGCGCTCACCCACAACGAGACCTCCACCGGCGTGGCCATGCCGATCAGCCGGGTCGGCGGCGACGACGCCCTCGTGCTCGTCGACGCGACCTCCGGGGCGGGCGGCCTGCCCGTGGACGTGTCGGAGACCGACGTCTACTACTTCGCCCCGCAGAAGAGCTTCGCCTCCGACGGCGGCCTGTGGATCGCGCTCATGTCGCCGCGCGCCCTGGCCAGGGTCGAGGAGATCGCCGGCAGCGGCCGCTACGTGCCGGAGTTCTTCAGCCTGCCGGTGGCCGTCGACAACTCCGCCAAGGACCAGACCTACAACACCCCGGCGGTGGCGACCCTGTTCCTGCTGGCCGACCAGCTCGACTGGATGAACGGCAACGGCGGCCTGGCCTGGACCACCTCCCGCACGGCCGACTCCGCCCAGCGCCTCTACACCTGGGCCGACAAGTCGTCCTACGCCACCCCGTTCGCCGCCCCCGAGTTCCGCTCACAGGTCGTCGGCACGATCGACTTCGCCGACAGCGTCGACGCGGCGGCGGTGGCCAAGGTGCTGCGCGCCAACGGCATCGTCGACACCGAGCCCTACCGCAAGCTGGGCCGCAACCAGCTGCGGGTGGCGATGTTCCCGGCCATCGACCCGGCCGACGTCGAGGCGCTGACCGCGTGCATCGACCACGTGGTCGAGCGCCTCTAGCCTGTCGCACGCGAACCGGCACCGGCCCGCGCCGGTGCCGGTTCGCTGTTTCAGTAGGCAGGCTTGGCGGTCGGGCTGCGGCGCAGCACCCAGGCCGCGATCACCCCGCCGACGAGCCCGAACAGGTGCCCCTGCCAGGAGATGCCCGGCTGGTTGGGCAGCACGCCGGCCAGGATGGACCAGTAGGCGATCGCGACCCCGACGCCGATGACGATGTCCAACAGGTGCCGGTCGAACAGACCACGGGCCACGACATAGCCGAAGTAGCCGAACACCAGCCCGCTGGCCCCCACGGTGAAGACGTTCGGGCTGGTGAACCAGGTGCCGATGCCGCCGATGACGATGATCAGAAGGCTGGCGGCGAGAAACTTGCCGATGCCGCGCAGCCCCGCCAGGAAGCCGAGCACCAGCAGCGGCAGCGAGTTGGCCATCAGGTGCCCGAAGCCCGCGTGCATGAAGGGCGCGGTGAAGATGCCCATCAGCCCGGCAGGCTCCCCGCCGACGATGGCGAACTCCGCGTCCAGGTCACCCGGCGTGACGTAGTCGAAGATCTCGATCAGCCACATGACACCGAGCACGGCCACCATCAGGAGCAACGCGCTCAGGGCACCTGACAGCAGCGTCCCCGCGCCGCGCTTGGCGGACTCGAACGGGGATCTCGAATAGTCGCTCATCCGCGTCTCCCAAAGAGGTCGTGTCCCTCAACCGTACGTAGGAAGCCGCAAGCCCGCGTAAAAACCCCCTCCTGCCATCGGAGGTGGCCGATGGCGGGAGGGGGCGGTGGTGCGAGGGTGCCGGGCTACTCGCCCTTCCACTGGGGAGCGCGCTTCTCCGCGAAGGCCGCGGCGCCCTCCATGGCGTCCTTGGAGCCGAACACCGGGTTGATGATCTCGGACTGCTTGGCGAACATCTCATCCAGCGACCAGTCCTGCGACTCGATGATCACCTTCTTGGTCGCGGCGAGCGCGAGCGGCGCGTTCTGGGCGACCTTGCGGGCCAGCTCCAGCGCCCCCTCCAGGGCCGCGCCCGGCTCGGTGATCCGGTTGACCAGGCCCAGCTCGTACAGGCGGGAGGCGGGGTAGTGGTCGCCGGTCAGGGCGAGCTCCATGGCGACGTGGTACGGGATCCTGCGCGGCAGGCGCATGATGCCGCCCGCGCCCGCCACGAGGCCGCGCTTGGGCTCCGGCAGGCCGAACTTCGACTCCGCCGAGGCCACGATGAGGTCGCAGGCCAGGGCCAGCTCGAAGCCGCCCGCGAGCGCGTACCCCTCGACGGCGGCGACGACGGGCTTCTTGGGCGGCGCCTCGGTCAGGCCGCCGAAGCCACGCCCCTTCACCACGGGAAGGTCGCCGGTCAGGAACCCCTTCAGGTCCATCCCGGCGGAGAACGTGCCACCCGCCCCGGTCAGGACGTACACCGAAATTTCGGGACGTGCGTCGAGTGCGTCCAGCACCTCCGCGACACCCCGCGCGACCGCCCCGTTGATGGCGTTGCGCGCCTTGGGACGGTTGATGGTGATCACGGCTACGCCGTCGGACTCCTCGACGAGTACTTCGTCAGACACGAGACCTCACTCTGTCTTGGCCGGCCTACTTGGGCTGGAAGCGGATGCCGCCGTCGAAGCGGACGACTTCGGCGTTCATGTAGTCGTTGGCGATGAGCGAGGCCACCAGGTGGGCGAACTCGTCGGCACGGCCCATGCGCTTGGGGAAGACCACCGGGGCCACCAGCTTGGCCTTGAACTCCTCGGAGTTCGGCGAGAAGCCGTAGATGGGGGTGTCGATGATGCCGGGGCAGATCGTGTTGACCCGCACGCCGATGGCGGCCAGGTCGCGGGCGGCGGGCACGGTCATGCCCACGATGCCGCCCTTGGAGGCGCTGTAGGCGAGCTGGCCGGTCTGCCCCTCCAGCGCGGCCACGGAGGCGGTGTTGATCACCACGCCGCGCTGCCCGTCAGCGTCGGCCGGCTCGGTCTTGGCGATGGCGGCCGCGCCGATGCGCATGAGGTTGAACGTGCCGATCAGGTTGACCTCGATGACCTTGCGGTAGGAGGCCGGGTTGTGCGGCGCTCCCTCGCGGTTGACCGTGCGCTCCGCCCAGCCGATGCCGGCGCTGTTGATCACCACGCGCAGCGGCTTGCCGGTGGCCACGGCGGCGTCCACGGCCGCCTGCACCTGCTCGTCGTCCGACACGTCTGTCTTGGCGAAGACGCCGCCGAGCTCGTCGGCGACGGCCTTGCCACGCTCCTCGTTGAGGTCGGCGATGACCACGGTGGCGCCCAGCCGCGCCAGCTCTCGGGCCGTGGCCTCACCGAGGCCGCTGGCACCGCCGGAAATGATTGCTGCAGATCCGTTCACGTCCATAGCACGGACCCTAACCCGCCAACCGAATGAAGTTCTACTCGGGGGCGGGTCAAATTCCTCCCACGGCGCTGTCCACGTCGGAGTAGACCTTGATGCGCCGGTCCAGGCCGGTCGTGCGCAGAATCCGGGCCACCGGCGCCTGCGGAGCCGCCAGCGAGACGCCGCCGCCCTCGCTGGTCGCCAGCCGCCAGGCCTCGATCAGCACGGACAGACCGCTGGAGTCCATGAAGGACAACTGCTGGAGATCGAGGACGAGTCTGGCGCTGTCCTGCTTGATCGCGTCGCGCACCTCGTCCCGGAGGAATGGCGCGGTGAACAGGTCGAGCTCTCCCGCAACGGCCACCACCACGGCGTCACCGAGGGCGTGTCGCGCAAGCCGCAGCTTCATTGGCCCCTCCTCGATGAGCCACTGTACTTCGACTTGCCCTGATACCGAGCATGCACAAACTACGATCAGTCGTATGCACGAGGACGAGACGGCACTGGGTGTCCGCATGCCGTCCGCCCGGCTGAGCCCGCTGCGGGCGGTGCTGCGCAGGATGGCCATCGCGCTGGGGATGCTGCTGGCCATGTTCGCGCTGGTAGCGGCGGATCTCGACGGCTACCGCGACAACGCCGACGGCCACGTCTCCCTGATCGACGCCCTCTACTACGTGACGGTGTCGATCTCGACGACCGGTTACGGCGACATCACCCCGGTCAGCCAGGCGGCCAGAATCGTCAACATCGTGGCCGTCACGCCGCTGCGCATCGCCTTCCTGGTCGTGCTCGTGGGCACGACGCTGGAGGTACTCACCAAGCGGACCAGGGACGCCATTCTGATCGAACGCTGGAGGGCCAGGTTGCGCGACCACACGGTGATCATCGGGTACGGCACCAAGGGCAGCGCCGCGAGCCGCACCCTGCTGGAGAACGGCCGTTCCAAGGAGTCGATCGTGGTGGTCGACCCCGACCCCGTCGTCATCGCGGAGGCGGCCGAGGACGGCTTCGCCGGCATCGTCGGCGACGGCACCCGCAGCCACGTTCTCAACCGCGCCAGGATCCGGGAGGCGTGCGAGATCATCATCGCCACCCGCCGCGACGACAGCACGGCCCTGGTCACGCTCACCGCCCGCAGCCTCAACAGCAGGGCCACGATCGTGGCGGCCGTCCGCGAGGCCGAGAACGACCCCCTGGTGCGGCAGAGCGGCGCCGACGTGGTGATCACCTCGGCAGAGGCCGCCGGGCGCATGCTCGGTGTCGCCACGCAGAGCCCGGCCGTGAGCTCTCTGATCGAGGACCTGCTCGCCTACGGCAAGGGCCTGGACCTGTACGAGCGGGCCGTCCTGCCGTCGGAGACCGGCAAGCCACTGGTCCAGGGCGAGGAGCTGGTGGTGGCCGTGGTGCGCGACGGCAAGATCATGACGTACGCCGACCCCGGGGTCGCGGAGTTGCGCGCGAGCGACCGCCTGGTGCTCATGCACGTTCAATCGCCGCTGGAATAGCGAACCCGTAGGGCAGCTCCAGGCGGTGGCGGGCGAGCAGCTCGGGGTCGGCGAGCAGGTCGCGGGTGGGGCCGTCGGCGGCGATCACCCCGTCCGAGAGGATGAGCGAGCGCTCGCACAGCTCCAGCGCGTACGGCAGGTCATGGGTGACCATGAGCACGGTCACGTCGAGCGAGCGCAGGATCTCGGCCAGTTCCCTGCGGGCGGCCGGGTCCAGGTTGGACGACGGCTCGTCGAGCACCAGGATCTCCGGCCGCATCGCCAGCACGGTCGCCACCGCCACCCTGCGGCGCTGGCCGAAGGACAGGTGGTGCGGCGGCCGGTCGATGGCCTCCAGCATGCCCACGCGCTCCAGGGCGGCCCTGACGACGCTCTCCAGCTCCTCGCCCCGGAGGCCGGAGTTGGCGGGGCCGAACGCCACGTCGTCCCGGACCGTCGGCATGAAGAGCTGATCGTCGGGGTCCTGGAAGACCAGGCCGACCCGCTGCCTGATCTCCTTGAGCGTGTCCCGGCGCACCGGCGTGCCGGCCACCGCCACGCTGCCGTGCCCGGGGGTGAGGATGCCGTTGAGGTGCATGACGAGGGTGGTCTTGCCGGCGCCGTTCGGGCCGAGCAGCGCCACCCGCTCGCCGCGCCTGATGGCGAGGTCCACGCCGTACAGGGCCTGTGTCCCGTCGGGATAGGCGTAGGCGAGCCGGTCGACCTCTAGAGAGAGTTTCTGATGCGTCACAGCGAGAGTCCCAACACTGCCAGGGCCGCGAGGGGCAGAGCGAGCGCGGCACCCCATTGTCCGGCAGATGCCGAAATTTCCTGAATTAGCGGCATCTGTCCGGAGTAGCCCCGGCTGAGCATGGCCAGGTGCACCCGCTCGCCGCGCTCGTACGAGCGGATGAACAGCGCCCCGGCCGACCGGGCAATCACCGGAATTTGCCGGAAATTTCGTGCTTCGAACCCTCGGGACTCCCGCGCGATCCGCATCCGCCGCATCTCCTCCAGGATCACGTCCAGATAGCGGAGCATGAACATCGCGATCTGCACCAGCAGGCCCGGCACCCGCAGCCGCTGCGCCCCCAGCAGCACCGCGCGCGGCTCGGTGGTCGTCGCCAGCAGGATCGAGGCGACCACGCCGAGCGTCGCCTTGGCCAGGATGTTCCAGGCGGCCCAGAGGCCGGGGACGCTCAGCGACAGCCCGAGCACGGTGGTCCGCTCCCCCAGCCCGACGATCGGGATGAGAAAGGCGAACAGCACGAACGGCAACTCGATCACCATCCGGCGCGGGATGTACGCCGCCGGGACACGGGCCACGGCCGCCACCGCGACCAGGAGGAGGGCGTACACCCCGAAGGCCCAGAACCGCTCGCGCGGCGTGGCCACCACCACGATGGCGAAGCACAGGACGGCGAGCAGCTTGCACTGCGCCGGCAGCCGGTGCACGGGCGAATCCCCCGGCCGGTAGAGCTGATGCCTGTGCCCCGCCCCCATCGGCTCGCTCGCCGCCTTCCGATCGCCTAGACCCGCGTCTTGTCCTTGCTCCGCGCGGCGTAGCCCAGCACCCCCGCGACCAGCAGCGTCACCCCGACGCCGATGATCCCGGCGACGCCCACGGGGATGCCACCCACGTCACCGTAGTCGGCCAGGCTCCAGGTGCCGAACAGGTGGTCGGTCTGCTGGGCCAGGAAGCCCTGCTCCTCGCCCACGGCCTCCAGCCCGTCCGGGTCGCCCGAGGCGAAGAAGGACACCACGCCCGCCAGCAGCAGCGTCAGCCCGAGCGCGCCGAACACGAACGGCCTGCTGCCCACCGAGGACACCGAGGGCGCGGGTTCGGCCTGCTCCTGCGGCGTGACCGTGCTGGTCCCGTCCGCGCCGCGCAGCTCCAGCGGCCGGGTGACCCCGCGGGCGCCGTACACGAGGTCGGGACGGACGGCGAGCACCGCCCCCACGGTGAGCGAGGTGATCAGCGCCTCGCCGATGCCGATCAGCACGTGCACCCCGCCCATCGCGCCCGCGACGGCGGCCAGGTCGATCGGCGCGGTGCCGCCGATCCAGAACAGCGCCGTGAACGCCAGCGCGGAGGCGGGCACGGAGAGCAGCGAGGCGACGAAGGCCGCCGCGCCGATCCCGCCCCGGCCGGTGGCGAACCTGGTGACCAGCTTGAAGACGCCCCAGCCGACCAGCACCGTGACGATGCCCATGAGGAAGATGTTGACGCCCAGCGCCGTGAGCCCGCCGTCGGCGAAGAACAGCGCCTGGACGAGCAGGACCACGGTCATACAGAGCACGCCTGTATACGGCCCGACGAGGATGGCCGCCAGCGCGCCGCCCAGCAGGTGACCGCTGGTCCCCCCGGCGACCGGGAAGTTCAGCATCTGCACGGCGAAGATGAACGCGGCGACGAGCCCGGCCATGGGCGCGGTCCTGTCGTCGAGCTCGCGCTTGGCCCCGCGCAGACAGACGGCCACCCCGGCGGCCGCCACCGCCCCGGCCGAGATGGACACGGCCGCGTTGAAGAAGCCATCGGGTACGTGCACGACGATCCTCCGAACAAAGAGTACAAACGTCCCTACTTTAGGACATCGTCTTGCAGTTGCACATAGGTGGCATTAGCGCATGATTCTTCGGAAGACCATCCGCGCGGTGAGCTGCCGCACGACCGTGCTGAGCCGCCCCTTGCCCGAGGTCGCGTACGGGCGCACGCTCCGCAGCACGGTCCCGCCGAGCCAGCGGCGCGGCGCGGCGACCGTCTCGGCGTCCGTCTCGATCCTGAACCTGGCGGGCGGCCCGCCGAGCTCCAGCTCCAGATAGGCGTCCCAGGTGCCGGGGGTGTAACGCCCCATGGCCTGCCTGGCGACGAATCCGCCGCCGGGCAGCGAGACCACCCGCTCGGCCCGCTCACGGCCGCTGCGCCGCTCGCGCCAGACCAGCCGCCGCACGGCGGAGGCGGGCGGGACGGTCCCGACCACGGTGATCTCGCCGTCGACGACCAGCCGCCGGCCGAACGACCAGCTCGTCCTGGTGATGCGCACCCTGCCGGGCACCCCGACGACGTACCCGCCGACGTCGATGCTGAGGTTGCCGTTCTCCCTGGTGAAGTACGGCAGCACCACCACGCCGTCGAGCAGCCGGGGCGCCGGGCGGGTGAGCCCGTCCTCCCGGTCCGCGCCGAGCCTGCCGGACCTGACGACGCCTTCGAGCTCGATGGCCACCCGCAGGTCCCACACCCCGGAGCCGAGCGCGCCCACGTCGATCCGGGCGGTGAACCGGTCACCCGTGAGCTCGGCCGGCACGACCAGCTCGCACTCCGGCTCCTGCCGTGAGCGCAGCACCAGGGACACGGCCTCGTGCGCGCCGACCCCCGCCAGCGCGGCGACGCCCATCACCACCAGCCGGTCGCCGTCCCAGCGCAGGCCGGTCAGCCGCCGCCGCACGGTCGCGCTCTCGATGTCGGCCAGCCGGACCAGCCGGTCGACGTCGCCGAGGGCGGCCAGCCGCTGCCGGTCGGTGCCGCTCAGCCGCTGGTAGACGCCGGGGGTGAGCCACTGGTCGCAGAGGCCGGCCACCGCCTGCGCGATGTCCTTGCGCTTCACGTCCCCCGCGGCCAGGAACGAGGCGCCGAGCTGCGCGAAGACGTCCAGCCTGAAGTGACGCAGCAGGAGGTGGTCGCGCAGCGGCCCCGGCGGGATGTGCTCGGCCATGAGCTGGATCGGCCCGCGGATCATGGCCAGCCAGGCGACCGGATCCCGGCTGTCCGGACGCTGCATGACGCTGCTGCCGTCCTCCCTGGCGACCAGGTGGTAGCAGTCGTAGTCGGCGACCACGGAGATCCCCTCGGCGTGGCAGTAGGCGTGCACGCTGAAGTAGATGTCCTCGCCGACCAGCACCCCCTCGCGGAACCTGATGCGGTGCCGCTCCAGCATCTGCCTGCGGAACAGCTTGAAGCAGCTCAAGCTGTTGTAGACAGCGCTGTCGCCCAGCTCCGCCCGGTCCGCGCTGCGCTGGAACATCGAGGACGGCGCCCGCCTGCCATGTCCCACGATCTTGCCGAGCACGATGTCGGAGTCGTTCCTGTCGGCCATCGCGACCAGGCGTTCGAGGGCCTCCGGGCCGAGGTGGTCGTCGGCGTCGCAGAAGAACACGTAGCGTCCGCCGGCGTGGTCGAGGCCGACGTTGCGCGGCCGGCCGGCGCCGACGCCGCCTTCGACCCGGATGACTTTGACGATGCTGCGGTGGTAGGCGGCGTACAGCTCGAGCAGTTCGGCGCTGCCGTCCGTCGACCCGTCGTCGACGACGACGATCTCCTTACGGACGCGCTGCACGAGCGCGGAGGTGAGACATCTGTCCAGGTACGCCCGGCAGTTGTGGGCGGGAATGATGATGCTCACATCAATCGCGTCGTCGCTGCCGGTTGTCACCATCGCCACTATCAACCCGCCCCTCGGCGTCACAGCGTGCTTGCGCCTCGTATCAGTATGTGACCAGGGGCCAGGGCGGCGTGGGGCGATCGAGGGTCTTGGTACTCCGGCTTTGCTCAGGATGGCCATTCATCGCAATCCCCAAAAATGCCCTGGTAAGACCGCCAATTACCACATTCAGCCGGCACCGAATCGGCTTCAGGGGCGTTGTTATCCCCCTGGGGAGGAGAGAACCTCTCCGAGGGAACAGTGCCGTACCCCCCGCCACCGGCGAGTGATCCACAGGAGCGGGTAACGCGTCTACAGTTAGGCAACCTTGACGGTGGAGGTGGCGGCTATGGGATCGGTTCTCCGCACACGGATGGCAGGAAAAGGGTCGGCTGTGCACACTGCTGAATTCATCGTCTCCTCAGCTCGGCTGGGAGAGCTCTACGAATGTTCCGCGCTGCTCCGACGTACCAGGCTGCGGTCGGAGGAGATCGTCGACGAGGCGCGCGCGCTGCTCGCCGAGGCCGAGCGGAGCGGCGACGCGGGGCGGGTGCTGACCCTGACCGGAGAGCTGGAGGAGGCCCGTCAGGCCTACGCCAAGGTGCTGAACGCGTACGTGATCATCTGCCGCAGGATCAACGAGGAGCGGCAGGAGATCCTTCAGGCGCAGATCGAGCGCGACCGCCTGTCCGGCGTGGCCTGACCGTTCGCCTATCGCTTGTGAACCTCTGTGGCTCCTGGGCCGTCTCTAGGTCAGGGAGGCCCACATGCGCGTCCTTGACGGTCTCGCGGCGACCGATCTCGACGAGCTCCGGCTGGAGCTGCTGGTGATCGCGGCGCTGCACGAAGAGGCGGAACGGCTGGCCGCCGAATGAACGGGCTCCAGCTCCCCGGGTGACGCCGGGGAGCTGGGGCAGGGGGCATCCGCCGTGCGGACGCCGCTCAGTCGGCGTGACCGGGCAGCACCTCGTCGCCGTCCGGGTCGGCGGCGAGCAGGCGCTCCACGAGCTGGCGCCGCTGCTCCGGCGAAAGCCGCACGGGCCAGACGGCGGGCAACATCAGCAGGTCGCCGTTGGGCATGCCGACGAGGTCAACGGGGAATGGCGGGGAGGAGATCACAGTGGCGCCATTCTCGCACGTCAGGTGCCTCCGCGAGTCTTGTTCGCGTCCTCTCGACCGGCTGGCGCTCCGACAGTTTCCGCAGGCCATGGCAGCTTTTCCCGCCTTATGAGGATTTGCTCCGGGCCCGGAACGCCGCGGTCTTGACCCGGTTCTGGCACGGCGTGGAGCAGAACCGGCGGGTCCCGTTGCGCGAGACGTCCACGTACACCCGATCGCAGTGCGGCGCCGTGCACACCCCCAGCCGGTCGCCGAACTCGCTCCCCAGCACGAGCGCGAGCCCGGTGGCGCAGCTCGCCGCCCAGTCCCCGGCCATGGCGCCGCCGGGGCCGTGGAAGTGCAGGTGCCACGGCTCACCGTCGTGCCGCTGGAGCGTCGGCCTGGCGTCGGTCTCCGCCAGCAGGGTGTTGACCCGCAGCGCGGCGGCGTCGATGTCTCCCGCCGCGACCGCCTCGAAGACCGCGCGCAGCCGCAGCGCGATCCCGACCAGCTCGGCGGCCTCGGCCTCGGTGGCGGGCCGATGATCGGGGTAGCCGACCCGCAGCCCTTCGGTGGCGGCCGCGGCGACGTCGGCGGGCGGCGGCGCGGGCCGGCCTCGCCGCTCACCGGGGGTCAGGCTGTTGACCAGCCCCACGGCCACCTTGATGACCCCATCCGTGTGACTGTTGAAGTCCAATTGACCAGTTACGCTTTCTGCTTTAGCTTGTGACTATCGAAAGTCTAAACGACAGTCACAAGGAGACTTCTGTGCTCACCCACGATGCCGCACTCGACTGGATCGCGCGCTGGGACCGTCAGCAGGAGGGCTACCTGCCCGACCGTGAGGAGCGCTTCACCGCCCTCATCGACGCCGTCGAAGCCCTGGACCGCCCCGACCCGCTGGTCATCGACCTCGGCTGCGGCCCCGGCTCCCTGTCCGCCCGCCTCCTGAGCCGCCTGCCCAAGGCCAGGGTGATCTCCGTGGACGCCGACCCGCTGCTGCTCGGCCTGGGCCGGGCCGCCTACCCGCACCTCACCTTCGTCGCCGCCGACCTCCGCACCCCCGGCTGGACGGCCGCGCTCGGCCTCGACCGTCCCGCAGACGCCGCCGTCAGCACCACCGCGCTGCACTGGATCTCGCCGCCCGACCTGCAGCGCATGTACGCCGAGCTCGCCACCGCCCTGCGCCCCGGCGGCCTGCTGCTCAATGGCGACCACCTCGACGCGGGCGACACCACCCCCACCCTCGCCCGGCTCGAACGCGCCGTCCACGACAAGCAGACCGAGCGGACCTTCGCCGGAGACCAGCCCGAGGACTGGCGCGCCTGGTGGGACGCCGTCGAGGCCGACCCCGCCATGGCCGCGCTCAACGCCGCCCGCACCACCGCCGGGGCCGACCACCACGGCTCCGAGTCCCACCTGCTGTCCCAGCACACCGACGCGCTGCGGGAGGCGGGCTTCAGCGAGATCGGCACCCTCTGGCAGCGCGGCAACAACCGCCTGCTCTGCGCCGTGCGTTAGGCAGGCTTCTACTGTGGCCGTATGGACTCCCGCCTCGGTGACGATCTCGCCCAGATCCCGGAACTGATCGACGCGACCAGCGCGTACGCCGTACGAATCCTGGACGGCCTCGCCGAGCGCCCCGTCGCGCGACCGCCCGCGCGGCGGGAGCCCCTCCCCCTGCCGGCCCCGGGAGCCGGGACGCGGGGCGCGCTGGCGGCGTTCGCCGAGCGGTGGGAGCCCGGCTTCTCCGCCGGCGCGGGCTCCCGCTACCTGGGCTTCGTCACCGGCGGCTGCACCCCCGCCGCGCTGGCGGGCGACTGGCTGACCGGCGTCCTGGACCAGAACCCGACCTCCGGCCTCGACTCCACCGCGCCCGACCTGGAACGGGAGACGATCGCCTGGCTGCGCGAGCTGCTCGGGCTGCCCGCCGCGCTCCAAGGCGCCTTCGTCAGCGGCGCGACCATGTCCAACTTCGCCGGCCTGGCCATCGCCCGCGAATGGCTCGGCGAACAGCGCGGTGTCTCCATCGCCGAGCACGGCACGGCTGCCCTCGGACCGGTCCACGTACTGTCCGGCAGGGCGCACTCCAGCGTCGGCAAGGCGCTGTCCATGCTCGGCCTGGGCCGCGCGGCCCTGCGCCCGGTGGACGTGCTGCCCACGAGGGAGGCGGTCGACGTATCCCGCCTCGCCTCGGCCCTCGAAGCCCTGGACGGCGAGCCCGCCATCGTGGTCGCCAACGCCGGGACGGTGAACACCGGCGACTTCGACGACCTGCGCGCCATCGCCGCCCTGCGCGACCGCCACCCCTTCTGGCTGCACGTCGACGCCGCCTTCGGCGCGTTCGCCGCGCTGTCCCCCGGCCACGCCCACCTGCTCGACGGCCTGGCCGAGGCGGACTCGATCTGCGTGGACCTGCACAAATGGCTCAACGTGCCGTACGACAGCGCCATCCAGCTCACCCGCCGCCGCGACCTGCAGACCCGGGTCTTCCAGAACTCCGCCGCCTACCTCGGCTCTCCGGGCGACGACCCGGACTTCGTCCACCTGACCCCCGAGAACTCGCGCCGGCTGCGCGCGCTGGCGGCCTGGTTCACCCTGGCGGCGTACGGCCGCGAAGGCCACGCCGAGATCGTCCGGCGCGACCTCGCCCTGGCGAGCCGGCTGGGCGAGCGGATCGCCGCCATGCCCGCCTACCGGCTGCTCGCCCCCGTCAGGCTGAACGTGGTCTGCTTCACCCTCGCCGGCGACCCCACCGGCATCGGCCGGGTGGCCCAGGCGGTCACCGACTCGGGCGAGGCGTTCCTGACGACGACCGTGTACGACGGCGTACCGGCGCTGCGCGCGGCCTTCAGCAGCTGGCGCACCACGGAGGACGACGTGGACAGGGTGGCCAAGGCGCTGTCGCGCGCCTGTTGAGCGGACATCGGGAGAGTTACCGTCCCGCGCAGGTGTAACCGGACGGGACCGCGGTGTCGCCGTTCGGGCGGGTCGCCTGGAAACCGACGCTGCCGGTACTGGCTCCGGGGGCGAGGGCGCCGTTGTGGGCGGCGTTCTCGATGGTCACGGTCTGACCGCTGACGGTGACGCCGCCGTTCCACGAGCCGGTCAGCGTGTGGCCGGCCGGCAGGGTGAAGGTGACCGTCCATCCGGTGATCGCCGAGGTGGCGGTGTTGGTGATGGTCAGCGGCTGGATGACGTACCCGGTGCTCCACTGCGTCTGCACGGTCGGCACGGCCGTGCAGGTGCCGGTGGACGAGCCGGGCTGGGTGGTGACCGGCGCGGTGCTGGAGACTGGCGAGGTGTTGCCCGCGGCGTCCCGGGCCCTGACCTGGTAACGGTAGGTGGTGCCCGGGGTCAGGCCCGTGTCGCTGAACGAGGTCGTGGCCGAGGTGCCGACCTGGGCGAACGTGCCGCCGCTCGCGCCGGGCGCGCGCAGGACGTCGTACCCGGCGACGCCGTTGTCGTCCGTCGAGGCCGTCCAGCTCAGGCTCGTGCCCGTGGCCGTGGTGCCCGAGGCCGTCAGGCCGGTCGGGACCGTGGGCGGCGAGGTGTCGCCACCGCCGCCGGTGGTCGTGGTGAACGTGACCGCCGGCGAGTTGCCGGACAGGTTGCCCGCGCCGTCACGCGCCCGTACGTACACCTGATATTGGGTGTTGGCGGCCAGTCCGGTGAGGGTGGTCGAGGCGGTGGTGGACTGGCCGAGCTGCGGGTCGGTGGCGCCCTGCTCGCGGTGGACGGTGTAGCCGGCCAGGCCGGAACCGCCCTGGTCGGTGGACGCGCTCCAGGTCAGCGTGGCGCTGGTGGCGGTGACGTCGGACGCGGCCGGGGTGCCCGGCGTGCTCGGCGCGGTGGTGTCACTGGAATCGTCGCCGAGGGTCGGGGTCTGCCAGTCTCTCCACTGCGCCAGGTTGCCCTGCGCCCTGGACGAGATCCTCATCGCGCCGGGCGCGTTGCCCGTCTTCAGGAGGAACTTCTGGATGTTCTGCTGCAGCGGGGTCCGCCATTCGGACCTGTTGGCGCAGTGGCTGCCGTCCTGGACGTCGGACCAGTAGGTGATGTTCTCGCCCGCGCCGAGCGCCTTGTAGACCTCCGCGCCGCCCAGGGCCGCCACGCTCGCGGACCTGGGGCCCAGGTTGGTGATGTGGGGGTTGTCCATGATGAACAGCCCGCGCGGCGCGACCATGGCCACCATCTCGTGCGTGTCCACCGGCAGCCTGTTCGGATTTCCGGTGAAGGAGCCGAACGCGTCGCCCAGCCACGGCTGCTCGCCGTAAGCGCTGCTCAGGCTCTGCGCGCCCTCTCCGGGAATGCCACGGAAGATGGGCACACCGGCGCTGCCGGACTCGATCGGCATGGTCAGCGCGATGCGCTGATCGAACGCCCCCACCACGAAGGCGCCCTTGCCGAACCGTGAGCACCCCGTGACACCGGTCGCGTCGGCTTTGAGTACGGTACCGCCGGACTGCTCGATGACGTCGATGATCCGGCTCACGCCCCAGGCCCAGGCCATCAGCAGCCCGGTGCTGCTCGATGAGCCGTAGACGCTGTAGAACGCGCCCTGTTTGTTGGTGCGCGGGGTGCCCTCCCGGCCGACCGCGTAAGGGTCGTAGTTGATGACGGCGGCGCCGGCCGCTCGGATGGCGGCGGTGTCCGCGCCGAACCCGCCCAGGACGACGACGGCGGGGAAGGGCCCGGAGCCGCTCGGCAGGGAGACGCTCGCCGAGAAGGTGGAGCTTCTGCCGTTGTGGCTCACGTTCACCGTGATGTTGCTGCTGGAGACCGTGCCCGTGACGCTCGACGGCTTCGCGGGCTTCTCGCCGTAGACGAACCTCTCCGCCAGCTTCTTGATCTCTTCCCGCCGGCACCGCCAGTCGGACTTGGCGGCGATACGGGTGCCGTTCAGCCTGGTGAAGGGGTCGGGGAGCCTGGAGTCGGTCGGCAGCGATCCTTCGCTGGGCAGGCCGGTCACCACGCAGTCGGCGCCCTCGTTCTCATCCGCGACCGCCGCGACAGCCGCGGCTGCGGTGGGGGCCACGGCCACCACTCCGGTGACCGAGAGGGTCACCGCGACCAGCAGCGTGAGGACCCTCGAACAGGCTTCCGAGCTGGTGATCACCAGGGCTCTCCCTTCCGGGCGGGGGTGTTGGCGATCATTCTGAGAATCAGCCCGAAATATGTCAACGCATCACCGAAATGTTTCAGCTGTTAGGCGCTACAAGAAGCTGTGGCATGCGCTTATACATGCTTCGGTGTCGGGAAGTTTCGGAAACTAACTGATACAGGGGCCATCTCGGCTGGGCATTCCGAAACTTTCGCTCTCCCGCTCGGCTTGGCGGGCGCCGCGATCCCGTCCGCCCAGGGGGCGCTGGAGTCAGGCAGGTACGCCGTTCTCGTCGAGGAGGCGTACGAAAGTGGCGCCACCGGCGGCGGCGCGGGCGCCGAGGACGTGCCCGTCGCACATCCTCGTCTCCGTTCCGGCCTGGTCGATCACCTTCCACGTCACCGGCTCCGGGCACGGCAGGCCGAGCCTGTCATGGTTCCAGGTGCGGCTGCACACCCGGCACGTGGAGATGCCTCCTCTGGTGGAGAGGGTGTTGCCGTGCTCGGGGCAGACGCCCCACGGCAGGCCGCACGGCTGGGCCTGGAGCTTGGCCAGGTCCGCGGCCGCGCGCCGCAGGTCCTCCGCGCCTCGGGTCAGCCAGGTGGCGGCATGCCGTGCCACCGCGAGGTGCTCGGCTTCCGGCGACGCGTTCGGGACGCGGTCACAGAGTGCCAGGACCTCGGCGGTGAGCGCCTCGGCACGGCTCGCGAGGACGGTCAGGTGCTCGGGAGTGACAGTCATGCGGGCTTCCATCTCGCACAGGGCCGCCGTGGGTACGGCCTGCCCTGGACCCTACGTCGTATCCACCGATACCGTGCCGAACGACCGAGCACCTGCTGCCGCTAAGCAGCCCGGCGGCGAGCTCTGATCGTCACCACCACCATGATCAATAGGGACGCCGCACACAGCGCCACCGACCCGGCCACCAGTGGGTTGACGAAGCCCGGCACCAGGTCAGGGCCGCATGTGGTGTCGTGCAGCGGCCACATGCTCTGCGCCCCGCCCTCCGGGCCACGGTGGCCGTAGGCGTAGAGGTCCGGCCGGACCAGCCCGCACCGGTCGTCGGGGTCCGTCCACGCCCCGAAGGTCGTCGACCCCAGCCCGTACCCGTAGGCGGCGATCGCCGCGCACAGCGCCGCCGCTGACAGCGACCATCCCGCTCGCCGGCGACCACGGTCGCGCAACGCGAGCGCCATGAGTACGAGAGCCGCGACGGCAGGCACCGGCCAGGCCAGCATCAGCAGGAGCAGCACAATTGGGACCAGCCCGACATCCCCACCTGCCGGACCATCACGTCGTCCAGGTTCAGGGCGCGACCTGGAGAGAAGCGGCGGACAACGTCATGGACAACGTATCCGCCCTGGTCGGACACAATTCCGACACCGCCGGCTTCCTCTTCACCCCCGCCGACCAGGAAGCCGCGGACGCTCTGAACAACGTCCACAGTGCACGCGCCGCACGCCTCCACGCCGAACAAGCCGAACGCGACGCCGTCCGCAACGCCGCCCGTGCCCTGGCCGACCAGGGCTGGACCACCCGCGACATCAGCAGCGTCCCGGGCCTGCCCCATCAGCGCATCTTCCACATCATCCCCGCACCGCCGGACTGAGATCATCCGTGCCCGGAACAGAGCCCGCGCTCGGTTAGCGGGCCAGTTTCCGGTCTGAGAACGCCCCGTCGACGAACTGCCTCTTTGAACCGGCGTCCTGCGGTCCCCTCAGTGGCCGTCGATGCTGCCGACGATCAGGTCGGTCAGCGCCGTGACCGCCTCGGCGGCAGTGGTCCGCCCTCGGTTCAGCTCCGCGGCGATCGCTTCGGCCGCCCCCAGCACGCCGATGCAGCGGAGCTGAAGGCGGTCCGGCATGAGGCCGGAGTGCGGCTGCAACGCGGCGGCCATCAAGGCCGTGTAGCCGTCGAACATCTCGCGCTCGATCGCCTCCATTTCCGGATTGCCTTTCAACGCGGCGGAAATGGCGCTCCACTCCGGCATGTCGATGGCGCAGGCGAAGTACGCGGCGCTCATGACACCGGCTATCTCCCGAGGAGCCGATGCGGCACCCCGCAACGCCTGCGTCAACGCCGCCCGATGTCGGTCGTCGAGTCGCTGGTAGAGCGCGAGCAGCAGGCCGGGGCGGGTGCCGAAGTGGTCGTAGACGATCGGCCTGCTCACCCCTCCGGCCTCCGCCAGGGTGAGCAGGGTAAGGCTGTCGGTGCCCTGGGTGCGCACGATCGTCATGGCGGTGTCGAGCAACTGCTCCCGCCTGGCCGGCTTGGACAGCCGCGTCGATGCGGTGGTCATCGTCCTCCCTTGCACTGCCGCTCAGCTTAGGCTACAAAATGTAACTTACAAAATGTAGGTTAATTCGAGAGGGAACACCGTGAAGCCAGTACTGATCATGGGCGGTTCGGGGCAGGCAGGCGCGGCGACCGCGTCCACCCTGCGCCAGTGGCACCCGACGCTGCCGCTCACCATCGCGGGCCGTGATCTCGATCGCGCGCAGCGAGTTGCCGACAAGCTCGGCGGCGCGACAGCCGCGACCATCGATCTGCGGCGGAGCGACCTCAGCCTCCCGGCCGACCATGACCACTCAGCGGTCGTCGCGGCGGTGTGGGACAGCTGCCTGCACGGACTCCGCCATGCGCAGAACCGCGGGCTCCCGTACCTCAGCATCTCCAACGGTCTGACCGATATCGCGCCCGAGGTCATCGCGGGCGGCCAGCGAGCCGGCGCCGCGCCGATCCTGCTGGCCAGTCACTGGTACGCGGGACTCGTCGTGCTCGCCGCACAGGACTTCGCCAAGGCATTCGGCAGGCTCGACACCATCCAGGTCAGTGCCGTACTGGATGAATTGGACAGCGGCGGGCCTGCGGCTCTTGAGGATGTGCAGCGCCTGCTGACCGTCACCTCGGCGGGGCTCGTACGGCGCGACGGCGTCTTCACCTGGGTCAGCGGCCCTGACGCGCAGGCGGAGGTGGTCAGCGTCGACGGCACCGTCCTGCCCGGCCAGAGCATTCCCACCCTCGACCTGCCGAGCCTGGCCATCGCGACGGGCGCACCGAACGTCCGCTTCGATTTCGCGGTCGGAGAATCCGCGAGCAGGCGCCGCGGCGAGGCTGCTTCCACCGAGGTCAGGATCGACCTCGAAGGCGCAGATCTCACGGGCGCACCACTCCGTACGAGCCGCTACCTCATCCACCCGGAGGGCCAGCGCCCCTTGACAGGACTCGGCATCGCCCTCGGTGTCGAACGACTGCTCGGCCTGCGTGGTGGGGCTGTGACGCCGGGCATCCACACCCCGGAGGCATTGATCGACCCTGGCTACGCGGTCGAGCGGATGCTGGAGATCGGCGCCACCTTCGTCGACGCACCCGCCCATCGCTGAAGCACCCCCGCCCGGACGGAAGCCGGCGAGGCTTCCGTCCGAACGCGTTCCCGTTACGGCTACCGCCGACAAGTCCGCGACCCTCGACCCCACCCGCTGTGATGACGCTCTCATCGAGTACGGGCCCTGGGACAGCGACCGACCGCCTCGAACTGGGGTGAGTGCCGATCGGGAAGCGTCTGCACGTCTCCGGCGACGGTCTCCCCATCAGGACACAGCACGTACCACGAGGAGTTCGACCTTGGCCGCCGAGATCAACAGGACCCGCCACCCCGGGCACCCGAACCTCTTTCTGCAGCAGACCGCTTGCAGCCTTACGCATGTAAGGGTAGCGTTGGCCGCGTCCTTACAGTTGTAAGTTCATTCGCACGGCCGACCCGCGCCGACCAAGTCGGGAGAGTTTCATGAAAACAAGCAGGCGAGCAACGAAAATCGCGGGCACACTGATCATCGTAGGCATGATCGCCGGCGCGCTCAGTGTTGTTCCCGTCCTGGAGGAGCCCAACTATCTCGATCTGGTTCCTGCGCACAAGACCCAGATACTCGTCGGCGCAGTCTGTCAGGCACTGATGATCCCCACCTCTATCGGATTTGCGCTGTATCTGCATCCGATATTGAGGATCGAAAGTGAAGCACTCAGTCTGGGCTTCCTTGGATTCAGGCTGATAGCAGCCACGTTCCACTTCATGGGCGTGATTCTTTTACCCTTGTTCCTTGTACTGGGACAGGAATATGCCCAAGCCGGCGCGTCAGGCACATCACACCTGGAAACCTTGGGCGAGCTGCTGCGAACGGCGCGCGACCTGGTCAATCACGTCGCGCTCATCATCTCGCTGAGTCTCGGAGATCTTCTATTCTTCTGCATTCTGTATCGGTCGAGATTTATCCCTCGCCGGCTGTCCGCGTGGGGAATCATTGGGGTCGGACTAGCCATGTCGGCGAGCTTTATGGTGCTTCTCCGCCTGGCCGATGTCGTCACGCCAATCTACCTGGCCATAAATGCACCACTGGCCCTACAAGGCTTGGTCCTGGCCATGTGGTTGATCACAAAAGGCTTCGATACGAAGGCATCGACCAGGGGCCAACGGCTCGACGGCCGACGCGACTGACGTGCACGTCGTCTGACCTTCCTGGATGCGTCGGCGTGTGGGGAAGTTCCTGTCACCTCAGCCATGGCCACCCGGTGCCAGGGGTCGCCTTCCTCTGTGCGGGCGCTGGAACAGGCTACCCCTTTCACCGTGCAACGGGCATGGTGCTTTGATGGATAAAGGGGGCGTTTCCGCATCCCAGCGCGGAGGCGTATCCGATCTGACGACCAGCGGAGACGGAGGCGGTCTCCATGGATCTTCTCCTGCGTCCCGGGGCGCGCACAGATGCGGCTGAGTGCGGAAGGATCTGCTTCGAAGCGTTCGACCAGATAGCCCGCGAGCACGGCTTCACCGGCGACCTTCCCGACGTGGAAACCGCGACCGGCCTGGTGGACTCGCTCCTGACCCACCCGGGCTTCTACAGCGTGACCGCGGAACTGGACGGACGGATCGTCGGCAGCAACTTCCTCGATGAGCGCTCGAATGCCGTCGGCGTCGGGCCGGTCACCGTCGATCCGGCATGCCAGAACGCCGGTGTGGGCCGTCGGCTCATGGAAGACGTCATGCACCGGGCCGAAGCACGGCGGGTACCGAGCATCCGGCTACTGCAGGCGGCTTATCACTGCAGGTCGTTCGCCTTGTACGCGAGCTTGGGCTTCGAGTTCCGCGAGACCATGGCATGCCTGCAGGGCCCGCCGATCGGGTCCACCATCCCCGGATACAAGGTACGGCCGGCGACGGACGCGGACCTGCCCGCATGCAACCAGGTATGCCGGCGGGTGCACGGGATCGACCGCGGCGGCGAGGTCAGCGACGCGCTCCAGCAGGGAACGGCCCGTGTGGTCGAGCACGGTGGCCGGGTGACCGGGTACGCCACTGACCTTGCCTACTTCGCCCACGCCGTGGGCGAGACTCCGGAAGATCTCAAGGCGCTCATCGCCTCGGCCTCCGCTTTCAACGGGCCGGGCATCCTCGTACCGGCCAGCGACACCGCGCTGCTCGGGTGGTGCCTGGACCACGGCCTCAAGGTGACCCAGCTGGCGAACTTGATGACCATCGGGCTCTACAGCGAGCCCGCCGGAGCGTACCTGCCCAGCATCCTCTATTGACCCGCTGACTCCCCTCGACCTTCCGACGAGCCCGCTTCACACTCCAGCAACCGCACACCCGCGCAATGGCTGGATACTGGCGACCATGGTCATCGTCAACGTCGTCATGGAGACCTACGACGCGGTGGATTTCACGGCCTGGCCGATCGCGGAGCCATCGAGCGACCGCCTTCTCGCCCTCTCCGGCCGGATGTCTCCCCTCGAAGTCGGGACGGCCATGGCCGTCATCTTCAGCTACAACAGAATCGCCATCGCCCACGCCGCCGACCTGACCGAGGCCCACCTGGAACAGCATCTCGCCGAAGCGGGAGCCCTGATCGCTCCAGGCGGGCTGCGCTTCCGCGACACCACCACGGGCGTCAGCATCTCGCCCGGTTGCTGCTTCGGCTTGGAGAACTGGCGGGACTGGTGGGACGTGGCTCGCGGGCAAGAACCATGGCTCGGCCACGACCCCACGCCACACATCACACATGTGGGTCACGTCATCCGGCTCTTCCAGGACGACGGGGACTCTCCGTCCATCGAGATCACCCGCGGCGAGCTCTCCAGCCTGCTCACCACAGCCCAACAGCACTTCTCCGGGTTCCTCGACCTCGCCCGGCAATGGGCGGCGACCACCACCCCGGGGCCGGCCGACCGGCTCATCTCAGCCCTCGACGAATACTTCATGATCACTGTGACGGATTAGGCGAACGCCAAGGCCACTTCGATGTGAACCGCCGGTGAGACGTACCGTGCCTGTTCTCTCAATTCGTGCCGTCAGATGCCGAGAGGATGACATCCGCTGACCTCGACTGCGCTCCAGCGTCAGCAGGTCCGCTGAGTCTGGCACGACTGCCCGACGCAACCCGCTACGGCGCGTTCAAGGAGGCTGCCCAGCAACTCTTATGTGTACAAGAGCCCGGTTCGAACGTGGCATCACATGGTGGAGGTGAGCCCTTCCCCGATCCTCTTCAGCTCGGCGTCGACGGCCTCAGCGCTGGAGAACTCCTCCGCGTACACAGGGCTGAACATGATCTCGGCCCACTGCCTGTCGCCCATTCTGAGGAAGAGGGTCGGAGCGCCCTTCATGCCGTCCTCACCGACGTTCTGCACGACCAGGTAGCCGCTCCGTGCGCCGACGGTCACCTCCTCGCCGTCCTCCTCGCCGCGATAAGCCTGGATCTGGTCGTCGGCCTCCTGGACGGCCTCCTCCTCGTACATGTGAATCCGCACCCGATAGGAGCCCTTGTCGTCGCCCTTGTAGTTGTACGTGGTCGAGTATCTGTCGCCGTTGTCCACCGACCGTTGGGACCACTGCAGCCTCTCGGGCAGGTATCCCACCCTGACATGCCCGAACTCCCTCCCGTCGCCCAGGTCCCCGAGGTTCGGCGGCTCTGTCGGCACGGGTGGGGTGTCGTCGATGGGAGGCGGTTCCGGTACCACGGAGATCGTGGGCTCCTGCCCGGTCATGGCCACCGAGCCGACGGTCAGGTACCCGATGGGCGCGGCGGCGATGACGGCAACCGACGTGGCCAGCGCCGCGACCCTGGCCCTCCGCCGCTTGCTGCGGGAGGAGCGCATGACCCGCTCCGCCAGGTCAGGCGCGGCGTGCAGCCTCGCCGTCTCATCCGCCATGAGCCGGCGGATCTCGTCCTCAAGCGTGGGCATCCTTGATCGCTCCTTCCAGTGTTTCCCGGCCGAGCACCGAACGGAGCTTGGCCATGGCCTTCGACGCCTGGCTCTTGACCGTGCCGACCGCGCATCCGAGCACCTCGGCGGTCTGTGTCTCGGTGAGGTCCTCCCAGTAGCGCAGGACGATCACCGCCCGCTGCCGGGGCGGCAGGGCGCGCAGCGCCTCCATGAGCACATGGAGCAGGTCGGGGTCGCTCGCACGGGCCGGCGTCTCTGGCGGGCTGTGCATGGGGATGATGCTGAAGATCGCCCGGCGGCGGGCGCGGCTGATGGCGGCGTTGATGATGACGCGCCTCACGTAGGGCTCGGGGTTGTCGTGGCGGGCCACCCGGTCCCAGTTCCTGTAGGTACGCTCCAGCGCTGCCTGCAGCAGGTCCTCGGCCTCTGTCTTGTCACCGCAGGCGAGATAGGCGACCCGCAGCAGGCTCGTGGCACGCGTGGCCACGAAGGCGCCGAAGTCGTGTTCGCCGCCGTTCACGGCTGTCTGTCCGATATCACGCCTTCTAATACGCCTCGGCCTTCGCGACCGTTGCCCTCTCGCTCAGAATATTTTCGCGGGCAACCCTTCGAGCGGCCCAGGCGTATGGATGGTCGTGACTTCGAATCCATGGAGCAATCTGATGACGTTCACGACCGCGCCGGCCCGGCGGCTGATCACTCTCGGCGTCGCCCTGGCCGTGGGCGCCACCGTCCTGGGCGCGCCGGCAGCCGTCGCGGCCACTCCCCCCGAGGGGGCCTACTGGCACACCAGGACGCTGACGACGTCCACCCATCCCTTGCGGTTCGGCTCCAAGTCGGCCCCGTATTCGCTGGTCGTGCGGGAGATCTCGGAACGGTGGAGCACCCCCGACGGCAGGAGCTGGTTCGGGTTCCGGGAGCTCGGGACGCTGCCGGGGACCGCGGCCGACAAGAAGGCATGGCGGCGCGACGGCTCCCCCTCCACGTGGAGCACGTCGATCGACGGCAAGACGGTGAAGCTGTCCGCCGAGCCCGCCAGAGGCCACGTTGGACCAGAGCCGACGAAATGGAACAAGTTCCAATTCGCGGGGCAGTGGCTGACGTACGACGAGGTTCAGCGCCTGCCCGCCGACCCGAGCCGTCTGAAGGACTGGCTCACGAATGCGGGCCGGGCCGGTCGAGAGATCGACATGCCTGGCTGGCTCAAATACACCCTGTCCCAGCTCCTGCACGATCTTCCCGCCCCGAAGGAGGTCCGCGCCGCGGCTTATCAGGCCCTGCTGACGCTGCCGGGCGCCCGCGCCGACGGCAACGCGAAGGACGACCTGGGCAGACCCGGCGCCGCCGTCGTGCTCGACCACACGAGCGGGACGGGAAAGAAGGCGCACTCGACCAGGGAGAGGTTGATCGTCGACACCGGCAGGATGGTGCTGCTGTCACAGAACTATCTGGGCACGGTCGACGGTAAGGCATCCGCAGGCCTGCCCTACAGCACGACCAACACGACGCTGATCGAGGTCGGCTGGACCGACTCCCAGCCTGCCGTGCCGGCTCTGCCCTGACGCGCCGCTGTCCATCTCCATGATCGCCATGGCGCTTGGCAGAAAGCCAGCTCGTCAACCTGTCCACCAGCTGGTCGATAGGGCGATGAGCCGCCACTGGTCCAGCTCACGGCGGACGAGGTCAAGCTTGGCCTCCACCCGTTCGATGGCGTCGGCGCCGAGTTGCAGGCGCAACGGGGGCTCGGCGGCCTCCGCAACGTCCACGATCGCGGTGGCGGCCTTCGCCGGATCGTCTGGTTGCCGGCCGTTGTTGGCGGCCAAGGCCCCACGGGTCGGACCCGTACCGGCGTCATAGTCCGAAATGGATGCGGGCTGGACCTGAAGGCTTGCGCCATCGAGGAAATCTGTGCGGAAGCCGCCCGGCTCGACAATGACGACCCGCACACCGAGGGGTGCCAGTTCGCCATACAGCGCTTCGGAAATCCCTTCGAGGGCGAACTTCGTCGCGCCGTACAGGCCTGTGCCCGGAGCCGTCGCGAACCCGGGCCACCGAACCGATGTTCAGGACGCACCCTGATCCCTGGGCACGCAACATCAACCGCGGCTTGCTGTTGCTCCTGAGAAGTGACGTCCGCAGTCACCGCCAGCAGCCCGGCAGGCTTGTCCGGGTACGCCTTGAGCACCGCCTCCACATCTCGAGCCGTGGCAATGACACCACGCCCCCGAGACAGTGCTTCGCGCATCGTGCTCACCGGGGTCGGCGGCCCACTCCTGCACCGGCGGCTGCTCTGCGGCCTCGTCAACTTGATCGGCTGCAAGGACGTACACCCATGTCCGGTGCCGAAACGGAAGCAGGCCAACGGCCCTAACCCACGCATTGGGCTGGGCTGAGTCAGTCGACCAGGCCGGCGCGGTAGGCGGCGATGGCCACCTGTACGCGGTTCGTGACGGCGAGCTTGTCGAACAGGTGGGAGATGTGGCTCTTGACCGTGGCCTCGCTCATGTTCAGGCGGGCCGCGATCTCGGTGTTGGAGCGGCCGAGCCCGACCTCGGTGAGCACCTCGCGCTCGCGGCCGGTCAGGGCCTCCAACCGGGCGAGCGCGTCACGGCGGCGCCGAATGGGCTGGTCGGTGGTGATGCGGTGGATCAGCCGCCGAGTGACCCGCGGGGACAGCATCGAGTCGCCGCCGTTCGCGAGACGGATCGCCCGGATCAGGTCGTGCGGCGAGGTGTCCTTGAGCAGGAACCCGCAGGCTCCCGCCTCCAGGGCGGTGAAGATGTGCTCGTCGCTGTCGAATGTGGTGAGGATGATCACCGCAGGTGCCCGGGCGAGCCGGCGGATGGCCCCGGTGGCGGCCAGGCCGTCGTACCGGGGCATCCTGACGTCCATCAGGACGACGTCGGGCCCCAGGCGGCGGACCGCGTCGACGGCCTGGTTGCCGTCCTCGGCCTCGCCCACGACCTCCACGTCGGGTGCGGACTCGATGATGAACCGCAGCCCCGCGCGGATCAGCGATTCGTCGTCAACCAGCAGTGTCCTGATCATGTGATTCCCTTGGGGATGCGTCCGCGGCGTGCCACGGCAGCCGGCCCTCAAGTCGCCAGCCTCCCGCATCGTCCGGCCCGCCGCGCACCGTTCCGCCGATCAGCCGGAAACGCTCCGCCAGGCCCACCAGACCGACCCCGGCGCCGGTCTCCGTACTCGGCTGGAGCGATCGTCCGTTGGCGACCGCGATCGTGACGCCGTCTTCCCTGCTCCCGGTGGCCGTGACCGTGACCGGGGCCCCGTGGGCGTGCTTGTGCGCATTGGTCAGGCCCTCCTGGACGAGGCGATGCGCGGCCTTGGCCGTTTCCGGTGGCCACGTGCTGATATCGCCGTGCAGGGTGACGGTCCCGCCGGCCGATACCCAGGAGTCCACCAGCCGCCGCAGGTCGGGGAAGCCGTCGTCGTCATCGTCGGGCCCGGCGCGCAGCACGCCAAGGATCTTGCGCAGCTCTCCGAGCGCCTCCTGCGCGCTGACCCTGATCAGCGCCGCCTCCCGCTCGACGCGCTCGGGCCCTGCGCTCGCGTTCACCTCCAGGCCGCCGGCGTGCAGCGAGATGAGCGTGACCTTGTGCGCGAGCACGTCGTGCATCTCCCGGGCGATCCGGCCGCGCTCAGCGGACCTCGCCTGCTCGTTGCGCAGACGCTGCTCGGTCTCGGCGCGTTCGGCGCGCTCGCGCAGCGATCGGGTCAGCTCGCGGCGGGTGGTGGCGTACGCCCCTGCCGCCAGCGTGACCCCGGTGGCGGTCACCGCCGAGATCAGCGCGTCCGTGCCCAACCGGCCGCCGTCCACCCACTGCTGGGCCAGGAACCCCGCCATGCCGATCGCCGCCAGCGCCAGGAACCGCGTGCCCGCGCCGGAGAACAGGCCGATCAGCAGCGGCCCCGGATTGCCCGACAGCACGTACGCGCCCGCCCCGACGACGGCCACCGCGACCGGCCACCGGCCCCGGAACCACACCGCACCCGTGCCTGCCAGCCCGGCGGCGGCGATGACGGGTCGCGGCAGCGGCGCCCACGGCGTCTTGACTGCCAGGACGGTGAGGAACAGGCAGAGCGCCACGGAGGCCGCACTGATCGCGTGTGGCCCGGGCGCGGCCACCCGCCGCAGCGCCGCGCGGTACGACAGCATCGATCCAGCGTAGCCAGGGCGGCGGCGCGCCACCTCATACCGGGGTCGATGCCGGACGCCGGGCGGTCTCCGACTTTCGTCGGAGACGCCCGTGGCCGCGATGACGATGTGGCCGCACCCTCGCCGGCCGCATCGTGGATGGCCTCGACAAGGTCAGGAGTCGTCCCGTGTGTGTCTTCCGTTCGATGCTCGTCGCGGTGTGCGCGGCGCTGATGATCCTCGTCCCGCGTCCCGCCGCGGCAGCTACCGACATTCCGGACGAACGTGCTCTAGCAGACTTCTTCGACGCCGCGATGGCGGACGCGCTGGCGGCCAACCACGTGCCGGGCGCGGTCGTCTCGGTGGTGGGCGGTGGGAGGACGCTCTTCAGCAAGGGGTACGGACTGGCCGACGTCGAGAACCACAGGCCCTTTGACCCGGACACCTCAATGGTCCGGATCGCCTCGATCACCAAGCTGTTCACCTGGACCGCGGTGATGCAGCAGGTTCAGCAGGGCAAGCTGGACCTGAAGGCGGACGTGAACCGCTACCTCACCGCGTTCCGGATCCCCGCGACCTACCCCCGGCCGATCACGCTGCAGGACCTGATGGACCACACGGCCGGGTTCGAGGACCGCACGATCGGCGTGGGGGCGCGGAGCAAGGACGACGTGCCGCCCTTGGCGGACTATCTCGCCGACAACATGCCCGCGCGGGTGCGCCCGCCCGGCGAGGTGTCGGCGTACTCGAACTATGGGGCGGCGCTGGCCGGATACATCGTGTCGCGGGTGAGCGGGCAGCCGTATGACGCGTACGTGCGCGACCACATCCTCGACCCGCTCGCGATGCGGCACAGCACGGCCGCCGAGCCCGTCCCCGCCCCCTTGGCCGCGGATCTGGCGCGCAGTTACGACCACGAGGGCGGGGCGTATCGGCGCAAGCCGTTCGTCTTCGACAACCTCGCCCCCGACGGGTCGATCAGTGCCACCGCGAACGACATGGCCCAGTTCATGATCGCTCACCTGCGGGACGGACGCGTCGGCGACCAGCGCATCCTCGACGAGCCGACGGCCCGGCTCATGCACCGGCGCACGTTCGCGGCCGATCCGCGCATCGACGGGTACGCCCACGGGTTCAAGGAGCAGACGCTCAACGGGCATCGCGTGCTCATGCACGACGGCGGCTGGGAGGGCTTCCAGAGCGCGTTGCTGCTGGTGCCCGACGCCGACCTCGGCCTGTTCGTCTCCACGAACAGTCCAGGCGGGGCCGACGCCGCTACCGAGATCATTCCTGCCTTCTTCGACCGCTTCCTGCCCGGAAAGCGCTCCGTGCCCGACGGCGGTGCTTCCGTCATGCCTGTTGAAGGCTTCTACAAGCTCACCCGGTCCGCCGAGTCCAGCATCGAGAAGGTGGTCGCCCTGACCAGTTCCACCGCGCTGCGGGTGGAGGGCGGGAAGCTCACCTTCAGGGGCTCGACGTGGAGCTCACTGGGGCCCGGGCTGTATCAGCAGAACGGCGGCACGCAGCGGCTGGCTCTGGTGACCGGCGGGAGCGGTGTCGCGTACGTGGCCACGGACGGCCCCACCTACCAACGCGTCCCCTGGTGGGACACCCCGCCGGTCAATGTCGTCATCGTCCTGCTGTTCGCCGTCACCGCCCTGACCGCCGTGCTCGGCCTGCCGGTGGCCGCTGTGGTCCGCGGGGCCAAGAAGCGTCCCGTTCCGCGTGTCTGGCGCGCCGGACGTGTCCTGGCCGGGCTCGCCGCCGCGGTCGGACTGGTGTTCGTGGTGCTGTTCACGCTGGTCCTGGCCGGCGACACGAGCATCCTGTACGGCGTGCCGACCAACGTCCAGGTACTCCTGGTGCTGCCGCTGCTGGTCCTCGCCCTCACCGTCGCCGCGGTCGCCACCACCGTGAGGGCCTGGCGGCGCGCGGGCGTCCTGGCCCGCGGCCACCAGGTGGTCGTGCTGGCGGGACTGCTCGCCCTCCTCTGGTTCTGCCGGCACTGGAACTTGCTCGGCTGGCACCTGTGATCACTCGACCGCCTGACTCAGCAGGCTCTGGTACGAGGTCTCGTCCGGATGGTCGGTCGCCGGATAGTTGGCCAAGAGGTTCGTCACGTCGCCCGCCGAGTCGAAGTCCCAGCCCCCGCACGAGCCGTCCCGCCTGCCGCGCCGCGGTGGTGAACGTCCGACAGCTGCTCAACGAGCTTGGCCCGCATCGGCCCACTCGGGCCCTTGGTACGCGCCTGCGGCTCCATCCGTGTCCTCACCCTGCGTCCCGTTCTGATGAGTTTTTTAGGAACGATTGCTTCGATCTCAGGGTATGGGCGATTGGGAAGGGTACTTGAGATTGCACAGGCATCTGAATGGCGAGCGAAAAGCTGTGAAAGTGCGTTAGACCGCACAGGTCAGATTGCCACTATAGCCAATGCACAAATAGCTGCGGGGCGCATCTTCGGCCCGTCACGCGGAATTGTGAGAGGTGGTTCATGTGAGTTTGGCTTTTCACTACCGCGCCGTCTCCGACACTTCCTGGACCACAATCCAGGAGCCAACGGAGAGGTGCTACGATCTACAATCGGATGCCAGTTTCGCGCACAACAAAACCAACTTCAAGGCCCTGCTCTACACGACGCGTTCGTGCAACGAAGCACACCTGCATCATGCGCTCATCCCCAACGAAACATGGGACGGCGGCCTGACGACAATCAAGTCCGTTCGGTTCGAAGCTTCCTGACATAACACCCCTGCCACATCGAGTCCCGCCTGTCGTGGGCGGGACCCGATGTGCATTTTGCTCGCCCGACCAGGTTATAGGCCAGGCCCTTCGCCTGGCGGCCGACTTCGAGGCGGGCGGTACGGCGGTCCTGGGCTACGTGCTGCTGCTCTTCGGTGAGGGTGTCGTACCAGTGGGCTCGGTTGAGCGGCTGGCCGGAGGCGGCGACGGCAATAGGCCCTGGAGTCGCTTGTTATCCGCCATGAGCGGAGCGCGGACGGCCAGCAGCCGTCATCGACCGTCAGCGCGTGGATGGCACCACCAAGAGCGGATCTTGCTGTCACGCCTCCCAATCTGGAGAGTGGTTCTGCACCAGCAACAGAATCCGACTAGCCTGCACTTGCATATCGTGCCGTATGAACCCAAAGGT
Organism: Nonomuraea sp. NPDC049714; assembly: GCF_044465295.1. Classification (NCBI taxonomy): domain Bacteria; kingdom Bacillati; phylum Actinomycetota; class Actinomycetes; order Streptosporangiales; family Streptosporangiaceae; genus Nonomuraea; species Nonomuraea sp. NPDC049714. The sequence goes on from NZ_JBITLM010000009.1 coordinate 69,469, forward strand.
CCCTCGCGATCATCGCGAAGGGCGTTCCACCTGGGAGCGCCAAGCGGAATCGAACCCCGAACCTTCTGTTCACAAGGGCAGGGCAGGCGCCTCGTCAACGCGCGACAGTCGTGCTCAAGTGGTGATCGTGGAACGTCGGCATGTGATCGGGTAAGAAGGACTACCGTACGGCTGTGACGCTTACCGATGCCGATGTGACCACTCTTCTCGCACCAGCCGGCCTCCTGTTCGTCAAGCGGATGAACCAAGAGAGCGTCCGATTGCCTCCGCTGCCACCGGGACACTCAGCCGCGAGTGCAGGACCGGAGCATGGCCGGTTCGATTCCCGCCCGGACGAGATAGCCGATGTCGACGACGCGGACATGCCCGACAAGGTCAATGCGGGCTGGTTCCGCATGGCAGCCGAGTACGGGCTCTTCAACGAAGATCGTGAGTTCCTGCTCTCAGTCTGCTACGCGAGATACTGGGAAACCGGCACTGGGGACGATGACATCGCGTGGATTCACGTACGCCTCCCTGCCGGAGTTCATGATGGCGTCCCTGGACGGGCGGATGAAGTTGAACACCACCGTCTGGGGCAACGGCACAGTCAGCACCATCGTCATACGCCCTCATGACGCCTATCCACAGCCCAGTGGGTGAACCGGACGAGCCGGCGCGCCGAGCCGGATGGGGTGTGAGCCTGGATGCCGCCGTTCAGGCATCATGGCGGATCGGGTCACGCATGCCCGCCGGCGCGTGCGTGCGCGTCGAGGAGGTGCGCGACCGCTTCGGTCACCTGCACGGCGAACGGGATGTGCAGCCATTCGTCCGGCACGTGCGCGTTCGAGTCCCCACCGAGCGCGCCTGTCACGACGAACTGCGCCCGCGGATACCGCCTGCCGAGCATCTCCATGAACGGGATGCCGCCGCCGATGCCCAAGTTCTGGCACGGCTTCCCGAACACGCGATCACCGACCTGCCGCAACGCCGAGGCCAGCCAGGGGGCCGGCGCCGGCGCGTGCCAGCCGTTCATGACCATGAAGTCGCCGACCTCGACCTGCGCCCCGTACGGCACGTCGGTCGTGAGGATCTTCTCCAGCGCGGCCCGCGCCGCCTCGGCGTCTGCCGAGGGGGGCAGGCGGAAGCTCAGCCGGAAGGAGGTCCAGGCCCGCAGCACGGCGCCCGCCACCGCGGGGTCCGGGAGCCCGCCGGCGCCGGTCACGGACAGGGTCGGCCGCCAGGTGTTGTTGAGGACGAGCTCGACGTCGTCGTCGGAGGCTCGCCTCATTCCCGGCGGCAGCGGCAACCGGGGCACGGCGATCTCCGGATGGAGCGCGACGAGCTCCGCCGCCTCCGCGCGCCGGTCCTCCGGGATGGGCACCACCATCTCGGCCACCTTGACCTCGCCGGTCTCCGGGTCCTCCACTCGATCGAGCAGCCGGCGCATGACACGGAATGAGCTCGGCACGACGCCACTCCCGAGCCCGGAGTGGACGCCCGTCTCGAGGACGCGCACCGTGACGGTCGCCTGCACCGCGCCGCGCAGGCTGGAGGTCAGCCACAACCGCTCGTAGTCTCCGCCGCCCCCGTCCAGGCAGACCACCAGCGACACCTCGCCGAGCCGACCGGTGAGATGCTCCAGGTACACGGGCAGGTCCGGGCTGCCGGACTCCTCGCCGGTCTCCAGCAGCAGGACCGCCCGGGCGTGTTCGCCGCCTGCCTCGCGTACGGCCTCCAGCGCGGTCGTTGCGGCGTAGCCCGAGTACCCGTCGTCGGCGGCACCTCGGCCGTAGAGCCGGTCGTCGCGGATCACCGCCTGCCACGGGCCCAGGCCCTCCGACCAGCCACCGAGCGGCGGCTGCTTGTCGAGGTGCCCGTACAGCAGGACGGTCCCGGTAGCCGCCGCGCCCGGCGTCGCGGGCACGTCCACGAGCAGGAGCGGGGCGCGGCCGTCGAGCTGCAAGACGTCGCACCGCGCGTCGGGCAGGCCCCGCGATGCCACCCAGCCCCGCACGTGCTCGACGGCGGCCCGCAGATGACCGTGCTCCTCCCATGCGGCGTCGTAGGCGGACGACACGGCGGGAATCTCGATCAACCCGGAGAGGCTGGGCAGCACGTCCGTCGCCCAGGCTTCACTGATCGTTTCACGAAGTTTCTGATGGTCCATGCGGTAATACTGGCGCAAACGCCGCGCCTCTCATGCACGGCGAGCGCGACGGCCCGCCCGGAAGCTGTCGGCTCCGTACGCCATGATCGGCCGTCAAAGACAGCACTCAAACGTCCCTCAAGGAGAGTCATGGTCGTCAACAATGGAACCGGACAGTCCGGAATCGGCTGGGATGGCTGGACGAACCTAAGTCTGATCCGCGCCCGGCTCGACGCGGGCGCCGATCCCCACCCGGCGGGTACTTCCACGTACGGCCGCTACATGCCGCCGCTGAACGGGGTTCACCCGAGGTGGTGCGCGGCCTTCTAGTTCGCCGGCGCACATCAGATGCATCGTAGCCGTGGCCGCAGGCAGGAAGGAGCCGGGAACGGTGGGTGCGGAGTGAACGGCTGCCAGGGGCAGGAGTCTTATGCCCACGTTGCTGCTGTACAGCACTGCTGTATGGAGATCAAAAAGGCCCCTCCCGAATCCCGGAAGGGGCCTTCTAGCTGCGAGCCGACGTGGGGAATCGAACCCCAAACCTTCTGTTTACAAGACAGATGCTCTGCCGATTGAGCTACGTCGGCACGGCCTACCAGTGTAGACGCTCAACCACGACGATGACGAGCCACCTCGTACAACGTCACCCCAGCCGCCACTCCCGCGTTCAGCGACTCCGCCGCCGCCCGCATCGGAATCCTGGCCACGACGTCACAATGCTCCCGTACCAGCCGCGAGAGCCCCTTCCCCTCGGATCCCACCACGACGACCAGCGGCTCCCCCAGCAGCTCGACGTCGCCGATGTCGACCCTGCCCTCGCCGTCCAGGCCGATCACGAACAGTCCGGCCTCGCGGTACTCGCGCAGTGCGGCCGTCAGGTTGGCCGCTCGGGCCACCCGGAGGTTGGCCAGGGTGCCTGCGGAGGTCTTCCAGGCGCCGCCGGTGACTCCGGCGGAGCGCCGGGACGGGACCAGCAGCCCGTGGGCTCCGAAGGCCGTCGCGGAGCGGGCGATGGCGCCGAGGTTGCGCGGGTCGGTGACCCCGTCGAGGGCCACGATCAGAGGCACCTCGGCCGCGTCATGAGCCAGCTCGACCAGCTCGGAGGGGTGCGCGTAGTCGTAGGCCGGGATCTGCAGTGCCACGCCCTGGTGCACGGCGCCCTCGGTGAGGCGGTCGAGCTTGTCGCGGGTGACTTCGAGCAGGGCGATGCCGCGCTCGGTGGCGACCCGGATCGCGTCGCGTACGCGGTCGTCGTTCTCGAGGCGCTGGGCAACGTACAGGGCGTTGGCCGGGACGCCGGCGACCAGGGCCTCCAGGACCGGGTTGCGACCGCCGATGTACTCGGGGGCGTCCTCGGAGCGCTTGGGCTTGGCCGCGCCGGGACGCCGGGCGCCGCCGCGGTCCTCGCGGGCGATGCGCTCGGTGCGGGCCTTGTCTTTGTACCAGTGGCGCATCTCGGCAGGCGGGGTCGCGCCCCGGCCCTCGAGCCCGCGGCGCACCTGCCCGCCGGTGCCCTTGGACGGGCCCTTCTTCTTCGCGGGCCTACCCGACGATCTACCAGCTGCCATGGCACCAAGGGTACTCGGGCCACCGGCCAGCTCATGCCGAACGCTAGCGGCTGAGCTCCCAGCGGGGCCCGTGGGGCGTGTCCTCCACCACGACGCCCGCCGCCGCGAGCTGGTCCCTGATGGCGTCCGCGGCCGCGTAGTCCTTGCGGGCACGGGCCGCCTTGCGCTGCTCCAGGGCCACCGCCACCAGGGCGTCGACCACCGGCCTGAGGTCCGAACCGGCCTCGCGCCACTGCGGGGCTCGCGGGTCGAGGCCGAGCACGTCGAGCATGTTCTGGGTCTCGGCCAGCAGGCGGGCCACCGCCTCCTTGTCCCCCTTGGCCAGGGCGACGTTGCCCTCGCGAACCACCTCGTGCACGACGGCGACCGCCTGCGGGGTGCCGAGGTCGTCGTTGAGCGCGTCGACGAACGCCTGCGGGAGCGGGGCGTCGGCGTCGACGTCGTGGATGACCTCCGCCGCACGGGCCACGAAGCCCTCGATCCGCTGGTAGGCCGCCGCCGCCTCCAGCAGGGCCTCCTCGGAGTAGTCGATGGAGGAGCGGTAGTGCGGGGTCGCCAGGTAGTAGCGCAGCTCGACCGGGCGTACCTTCTGCACCAGGTCCGGGATCAGCAGCGAGTTGCCCAGCGACTTGCTCATCTTCTCGGCGCCGATCTTGAGCATGCCGTTGTGCATCCAGTAGCGGGCGAAGCCGTCGCCGGCCGCCTGGGACTGGGCGAGCTCGTTCTCGTGGTGCGGGAAGACCAGGTCGATGCCGCCGCCGTGAATGTCGAACGTCGGCCCCAGATACTTGGTGGCCATCGCCGAGCACTCCAGGTGCCAGCCCGGGCGGCCAGGACCCCACGGCGTGGGCCAGGTGGGCTCGCCGGGCTTCTCGCTCTTCCACAGCGCGAAGTCGCGCGGGTCGCCCTTGCAGGACTCGTCGTCGGTGTCGGCGGCGGGCCGCATGTTGGCGAGCTTCTGGTTGGACAGCTTGCCGTACTCGCGTTCGTATGACATCACGTTGAAGTAGACGTCACCGCCGGCGGCGTAGGCGTGGCCGCGCTCGATGAGGCGCTGCATGAGCACGATCATCTCCGGCACGTGGCCGGTCGCGCGCGGCTCGACGGTGGGCGGCAGGCAGCCTAGCGTGTCGTACGCCCAGGTGAAGGCGCGCTGGTTGCGCTCGGCCACCACGAACCAGGGCACGCCCTCGGCGGCGGCCACGCGGATGATCTTGTCATCGATATCGGTGACGTTGCGGCAGAAGGTCACGTCGTACCCGGAACGCGACAGCCAGCGGCGCAGCACGTCGAAGTTCACGCCGGAGCGGATATGTCCGATATGAGGAGGAGCCTGCACGGTGGCGCCACACAGATAGAGCGACGCCCGGCCGGCTTCGACCGGAACGAATTCACGAATGGCGCGCGCGCTGGTGTCGTATAGGTGCAGGCTCACGAAGGCTAGGCTAACGCCTCAGCCGGCATAACATGCCGAATAATCATCCCCGCAACGTCACCTTGTCCGGTCGGATGCGCACGATGAGCCGCTCGGCACCCGGATGCTCCGTCCACGGCTTTCCGGTGTACTTGTGCGCCAGCTCCTGAATGAGCGCGCCCTCCGGGTCTTCCTGCACGGTCACCCGGCCGCGCACCTCCACGTAGCGGTAGGGGCTCTCGGGGTCGATCACCAGCAGGCTGACCCGCGGATCCCGGTCGAAGTTACGCGGCTTACGTCGCCCCCTGACCGTGGAGAACAGCACCTCGTCGCCGTCGGTACGCACCCAGACGACCGTCGACTGCGGTCCGCCGTCAGGATTGAGCGTGGTCACCACCGCGTGGTTCGGCGCGTCGAGCAGTTCTCGAGCGCGGTCAGGCAGCTCAGCCATGTGTCTCCCCTTGATCGGTCCTGACCCCCATTGTTCTGTAGGCTCGAAAGCGCCATGGACGTGACTCCCCCCTCAACGCTGCGCCGCCTGGGCATCGCCCTGGCCGGGCTCGCCGTCGCCGCCCTCACCGGGGCCGCGTGCGTGCTGTCGTTCGACGATCTCCGGAGCCTCGCCGTGCGCGGCGAGGCCAGACCGGACCTCGCCTACCTCTATCCGGCGGCGTTCGACGCCCTGCTGGCCGTCGCGCTGATCAGCGTGCTGCTCGTCCGCTCGGCCCGCACGCTGGTACGCGCCCAGGCCGCGCTCGTGCTGGTCCTGCTGATCGTGGCCGCCGCCGCCGTGAACGTTCTCGCCGCGCTGCGCTACGAGTTCCCGATCTCGCCGACCGCGGTGGGCGTGGCCGTCGCGCCGTGGGCGATGCTGGCCGTCGCGTTGTGGCTGTGGTTGCTGTTGATCAAGCACGTGCAGGCTCGCAGGCCCGCCCCGACCGGCGATGACGGTACGGATCCGCACGACATCGTGCCGTTCGACGGAGGCGTACGCACTGAGGCGGCGCCACGTCCCGGCGGGCACCACGAGACCCCGCCGCCTCTCGTCACGCCGTCCGACGCCGTGCCGCCGCCCAGGAGGCCGGTGACCACCCCGCTGGAGGCGACCCCGGTCGTCGGCCCGACGGCCGCACCGGAGACCCCGCCCATCTCGGAACAGGTCACCCGCTGGCACGCGACCCCTGAGCCCGCCCGAGACCCGGACCTCGACCCTACGGAAGGCTCGGGAGCAGCGCGCGGCCACGAGCGAGACGACACCCCACAGCCGGCGTCCAAGCCCGACGCCCAGCACGTTCCCCAGCCGGAGCCGGAGCCCCGGTTCGACCCCGCGCCCCAGCCCGAACCAGAGCCCCAACCCCAGCGTGAGCCCGAGCCGACGCCCGCTGGGCGAGAGCCCGCCGAGCACGAGCGGCGCGGGCTCGAAGGATGGGAGCACGAGGACCACAGGCCCGACGGGCGGGAGCGCGAAGGGCACGGGCCCGAAGATCGGGAGCGCGAAGGGCACGAACCCGAAGAGCGGGAGGAGCGGGAGCTCACGGGGCGGGAGCCCGAGTCCGAGGTCGACGTCACGCCCGACAGCGGGGCAGCGGTCGACGCCGAGCGGCAGCCCGGCTTGCGGCGTCCGGTTCGCTGGGGTGACCGCGTCAAGCCGACCGACGTGCTGGTGCACCCCCGCCAGAGCAGGGCTGCGGAGAAGGACGTCGACACCCAGCCTGTCGCCGTCATCACCGACACGCCGTCCTCCCGCGCCGATGCGCCGACCACCCCCGAGGGCTCGGCGGCCTCCCAGGAAGGTCGCGCCCCGGACCCCCACCACGGCGCGGAAGCGGCGGACGATCACGAGCGCCGCGTCACCGACTCCCCCAGGGCAGGCGGAGCAGCGGAGTTACGAGACGAGTCGATGGAGGACACGGCCCCGCACCCGGTCCTCCCGGACTCCGGCCCCGCCAGAGCCGCCCAGGACGCCCCCTCAGGCCGCCTGCGCAGCACCCCACTCCCACCCGAAGAACCCGAAGCGCCATAAAAGCCCGAAACGCCCGAAGAACGACCCAGTCAGAAACAGACGATGCAGAGCGGGCGGCACAGAGCGTGCGACACAGAGCGTGCGGCGCAAAGCGAGCGCCGCAAAGCGGGCTGCACAGCCCGCTCCGGCGCGGCATGGCGACGCAGGCCTTGGGGTGAACCCACTGGCCCACGCACCCCCCATCACTCTCCGCCAAGGAGAGCACGGGTCGCCAAGGCGAACGATCACCCAGCCACCCCCCGGAAGGGTGAAACGGGTCCCTCAAGGCGACCCGTACGCCTCCCCCGCCCTCCAGTTGAAGGACGACCCGGGCCGCCCAAGACGCCCGGCCCCCACCCGCCGGAAGCCGGAAGGATGAAGCGGATCACTCAGCGGCGCGCCCCGAGCGTCACCCCCGCCCCCCGGCCGAGAAGGAAACGCCCTGGCGCACGGCGGCCACAGCGTCAAGAGTGACGCGGATCCGCCCTAGGCGAGCACCCGTGAAGACGTGGAAGGCCCGCTCGGCCTTGCCGAGCGGGCCCTGGTGCGTGTGGTGCCGTGCCGATGGGGGTCCGGCACGTCGTCAGACGCTGCTACCACGTCGTAGCCCCGCGACGAGGCCGACACCGACGATCGCCAGCACGACCTGCATCACCAGCTCGATCCAGTCGATGCCGGGGGTCGTCTCGACGCCGAGTACCTGGGCGAGCACGGTGCCGATCAGGGCGGCCACGATACCGACGACGATCGTGAGTATCCAGCCGATGGCCTGCCGGCCGGGAAGCAGCAGACGACCGATTGCGCCGATCACGGCACCGATCAGGATGGCGCCAAGGATGGACTGGATTGTCATGACACAAACCTCCCCGTGAGGGTGAGCCGTTCATCCTCACGGGTGGTGGATACCCGATCCCCGGCCTTTATGCGCGGGAATATTGTTTGGGCAGGTCAGGTGGTTGTTCGGCCGGTTCCGCCGGTTTTCCCTTGAGCCATTTTCGCCACGATCGACACACCGATCACGGCCAGCACGAGCTGGAGGATGTGCTCGATCCAGTCGATCCCTCTGGTGTCGGCCCAGCCGAACGCCTGGGCCAGCAGGGTGCCGAGCAGGGCGGCCACGATGCCGACGATCAGCGTCAGGCCGATGGACATGTTCTGCCTGCCGGGCACTATCAGCCGGGCCAGCGCGCCGACGATGGCGCCGATGACTACTGCGGAAACGATCGCGCCGATCATGTGGTAGCTCCCCCCGAGACGGTCACATGTCTTGAGGGGACCTACCCGACAAAAGCGCAGGTTATCCCTGGTAGACGGCGATCCGTACCGCGCCAGTGACGGACCGCCGCCGCCCAGGGTGTGCGGACCGTACGCGGAGTCCGCCCATCTACAGACGCCCGACGCCTACGAATGGTTGACCACGAGGGCGGTGGCGACGGCGGCGACGCCCTCGCCGCGACCGGTGAGCCCGAGCCCGTCCGTAGTGGTCGCGCTGAGGCTCACAGGGGCCCCCAGAGCCGCGCTGAGCGCCTTCTCGGCCTCCTGGCGCCGGGGAGCCAGTTTGGGGCGGTTACCGATCACCTGGACGGCCACGTTGCCGATCTCGAAGCCCGCCTCGCGCACCTTGCGGGCGGCCTCCTCCAGCAGGGCGATCCCGGACGCGCCCGCCCAGCGTGGGTCGGCGGTGCCGAACAGCCCGCCGAGGTCGCCGAGACCGGCGGCGGAGAGCAGGGCGTCGCAGGCCGCGTGCGCGGCGGCGTCGCCGTCGGAGTGTCCGGCCAGCCCGGTCTCGCCGGGCCAGTGCAGGCCGGCGAGGTGGAGCTGCCGGCCAGATGAGAACGGGTGGACGTCGACACCGACGCCCACCCGTGGAAGCTTCGTGTTCAGGAGTTGAGAACCTCGTCGAGCAGGGCTTCCGCCTTGTCCTCATTGGTCTTCTCGGCAAGTGCCAGCTCGCTGACCAGAATCTGGCGAGCCTTGGCGAGCATGCGCTTCTCCCCAGCGGACAGGCCGCGCTCGCGGTCCCTCCGCCACAGGTCGCGAACGACTTCAGCGACCTTGTTCACATCGCCGGAGGCGAGCTTCTCCAGATTGGCCTTGTAACGACGAGACCAGTTGGTCGGCTCTTCCGTGTGCGGCATTCGCAGGACGTCGAAAACCCTCTCAAGGCCTTCCTGACCAACAACATCGCGCACACCGACGAGTTCTGCGTTTTCGGCTGGCACCTGGACGGTAAGGTCGCCCTTGTCGACCTTGAGCACCAGGTAGGTCTTTTCCTCACCCTTGATGGATCGCTTGGTGATTGCTTCGATCCGAGCAGCCCCATGGTGGGGGTAGACGACAGTGTCGCCGACCTGGAAAGTCATGTGACAAGTACCCCTTCCGCTGTACTCCAGAGTACCACGCGTCCACAGCCTCCCGGAACAGTGAAATCATCATAACTGCAGGTCAAAGGCGCATATTGGGGGTTGACAAGCGGTCAACTCTATGAATCGCATATCCACACATAGCTAATGACCTGCGGGGGTGCGGATATGACCTTGGAATCAGGTCGATATGGTAGGCGCTGCCCATCCCGCATGCGCGAGACCCTAGGAGAACCCGTCGTGACCAGCCGTCGCTGGATTGTCGCCGCCGCCGCGTTCCTGGCAGCCCCTGTAGTGGCCGGCTGTTCTGTCGGATTCGACGCCAACACCAACACGCCGTACGCCCCGGTCGAGGGCGCGGCCCTCATCGAGCAGGGCGCCTACGGCAAGCAGAGCATCTTCGTCCCGCAGGCGTTCATCCTCGGCCCTGACTCGGGCGGGCAGATCCCTTGGCGCGGCTCCGTCCCCCTTTACCTGAACATTCTCAACTCCGGGACCGCCCCGGACACTCTGACGGCGGTCAGCGCCGGCACCGTGGCCCAGGCCAAGCTCACCGCGCCCATCCAGCTGCCGATCAACCAGCTCGTCAACACCGGCAAGCCGGCCCCCCAGATCATGCTGGAAGGCCTCTCCAAGGGCCTCAGAGGCGGCGAGAGCATCCGCCTGGACCTCCAGTTCGCCAACGCCGGCACCGTGTCCATGGACGTCCCCGTGGTGACGCGCAGCCGTGAGTTCGCCGCCTACCCCGCGGTCCCCGGCGCCGTGCCGGCCCCCACCCCCTCGGCCACGCCGACGCCGGCCGAGGAAGAGGCCCACTGACCGCGCCCACCGACCGGCTCACTGACCGCGCTCAGCGCACGCGAAAACCCTTGTTCAGGTACGGGACCCGTACCTGAACAAGGGTTTTGTCAGGCGGACTCCTCGGTGGCATCGAACTTGTAGCCGAGGCCGCGCACGGTCAGGATGCAGCGCGGGTTGGACGGGTCGGCCTCGATCTTGGCGCGCAGCCGCTTGACGTGCACGTCGAGGGTCTTGGTGTCTCCGACGTAGTCGGCGCCCCAGACGCGGTCGATGAGCTGGCCGCGGGTCAGCACCCGGCCGGCGTTGCGCAGCAGCACCTCCAGCAGCTCGAACTCCTTGAGCGGCAGCTGCACCTGCTCGCCGCGGACCGCCACGACGTGCCGGTCGACGTCCATGCGGACCGGGCCGACGGCGAGCACCGCCGTCTCCAGCTCCTCCACCACGTCACCCTGGCGGCGCAGCACCGCGCGGATCCGGGCCACCAGCTCGCGGGAGGAGAACGGCTTGGTCACGTAGTCGTCGGCGCCCAGCTCCAGGCCCACGACCTTGTCGATCTCGCTGTCCTTGGCGGTCAGCATGATCACCGGGACCTTGGAGCGCTGCCGCAGTGAGCGGCACACCTCGGTGCCGGACAGGCCGGGCAGCATCAGGTCGAGCAGCACCAGGTCGGCGCCGCTGCGGTCGAAGGCGTCGAGCGCGTCGGGGCCGGTCGCCGCGATCGAGACCTCGAAGCCCTCCTTGCGCAACATGTAGGACAGGGCGTCGGAGAAGGACTCCTCGTCCTCCACGACCAGGACTCGGGTCACGGAGCGACCTCCAGGGGAATCGAGGGTGGTGCGGCCAGGGCCGTCCCGCCGAAGGCGGGCAGTCGGAGAGTGAAAGTCGAGCCGGAGCCTTCCTTGCTCCACACCGTCACGTCGCCCGCGTGGGCGGCGGCGACGTGCTTGACGATGGCCAGGCCGAGCCCGGTGCCGCCGGTGGCGCGTGAGCGGGCGGCGTCGACGCGGAAGAAGCGCTCGAAGATGCGTTCCTGCGACTCCTCGGGGATGCCGATCCCCTGGTCGCTGACGCTGACCTCGACGCTGTCCCCCGCCGGTCTGGCGCTTATCACGACGCGGGTGTGCTCGGGGCTGTAGGCGATGGCGTTGTCGATGAGGTTGCGCAGCGCGGTGATCAGCAACTCGTCGTCGCCCCAGATGCGCAGCCCTTCCGTCCCGCCGGTGACGAGTGTGATGTCCTTGGCGCCGGCCCTGGTCTTGCAGTAGTCGATGGCGACCTGGACGGCCTCGTCGATGGAGACCTGCTCGGGGGTGGGGATCTCCTCGGCGCCCTGGATCCTGCTCAGGGTGATGAGGTCCTGCATCAGATAGGTGAGCCGGGCCGCCTCGTGTTGCATGCGCCCGGCGAAGCGGGTGACGGCCTCGGGGTCGTCGGCGGCGTCCTGGACGGTCTCGGCCAGCAGGCTCAGCGCGCCGACCGGGGTCTTGAGCTCGTGGCTGACGTTCGCCACGAAGTCACGGCGCACGGCCTCGACCCTGCGCCGCTCGGTCTGGTCCTCGGCCAGCACGAGCACCTGGCCGTAGGAGCCGAGCGGGGCGACGCGGACCGCGAAGTTGGTGTTCTCGTGTCCGAACTTGTGGGCTGCGACGTCGATCTCCGTCTCGCGGATCTCGCCGTCGCGGCGTACCTGCCTCGCCAGCGCGAGCAGCTCCGCGGCCATCAGCCGATCGCCTTTGACCAGCCCGAACGCGCGCGCGGCCGAGCTGGCGCGGAGCACGTGGTCCTGCGCGTCCAGCACGACTGCGGACGACGGCAGCACGGCCAGCACGGACGCGATGCCCTGCGGCAGTGCCCCGGCCTCGGTCTCGGCGCTTTCGCCTGACTTGCTGCTGGGAGCCTCGATCTGATTGCGGTAGAACAGCACCGCGAGAGCCCCCACCACGAAGCCGGCCAGGGCCGCGAAGCTCATGGCCATCTCACTCATGCTTACGATGGTAGGCGTCGCCGGGCTGCGGACAGCCCTCTCACCTGGGGATGAACCCGCCTTTCCCGGAAAGTTCACCTCCGCGTCGGAGTTCGTTCATCGATCGCCACATACGGTGACGGCATGCGCGACGCCTACCACGAAGAACTAGACGCTCTCACGGACAAACTGGTCGAGATGACCAGGCTCGTCCGCTCGGCCATTTCCCGGGCGACCATCGCACTGCTGGACGCCGACCTGCAGCTGGCGGAGAGCGTCATCTCCCGCGACGGGGAGGTCAACGCGCTCTTCGAGGAGATCGAGACGTCCATCTTCGACCTGATGGCCCGGCAGCAGCCGGTGGCGATGGACCTGCGCCGGGTGATCACCGCGCTGCGCATGGGCACCGACCTGGAGCGCATGGGCGATCTCGCGGTGCACGTGGCCAAGGTGGCCCGCCTGCGTCATCCCGACTCGGCCATCCCGGCGGAGATCCGCTCCACGATCCTGGAGATGGGCCAGATCGCCGAGAACCTGGTCACCAAGGCCGGCAGCTGCGTCGCCTCCCGCGACGTGGACTCGGCCATGGAACTGGAGCAGGACGACGACGCGATGGACCGGCTGCACCGGCGGCTGTTCAAGACCATCCTGTCCAAGGACTGGGCGCACGGCGTCGAGCCCGCCATCGACATCACGCTGATCGGGCGCTACTACGAGCGCTACGCGGACCACGCGGTGCGCGTGGCCACGTCCGTCGTCTATCTGGTGACGGGCACCCGGACCGTCTGACGGCCGCGAAGGGGGCGCTGACCGCCCCCTTCGCGCCGGGGCCCTACCGTCCCTGGTTGGCGACGGCCTCGATGGCCGCCTTGGCCGCCTCCGGGTCGAGGTACTCGCCCCCGGGCCGCAGCGGGCGGAAGTCGGCGTCCAGCTCGTAGCGCAGCGGGATGCCGGTGGGGATGTTGAGGTGCGCGATCTCCTCGTCGCTGACGCCGTCGAGGTGCTTGACCAGGGCGCGCAGCGAGTTGCCGTGCGCGGCCACCAGAACCGTGCGGCCGGCCGCGAGGTCGGGGACGATCGAGTCGTACCAGTAGGGGAGCATGCGGTCGACGACGTCCTTGAGGCACTCCGTGCGGGGCATCAGCTCGGAGGGCAGCAAGGCGTAGCGCCGGTCGCCGGCCTGGGAGTATTCGGCGCCGTCCTCGATCGGCGGCGGCGGCACGTCGTAGGAGCGCCGCCACAGCATGAACTGCTCCTCGCCGAACTCCTCACGCGTCTGCGCCTTGTTCTTGCCCTGGAGCGCGCCGTAGTGGCGCTCGTTGAGCCGCCAGCTGCGCTTGACCGGCAGCCAGCGCAGGTCGGCCTCGCCGAGCGCGAGCTCGGCCGTCTGGATGGCCCTGGTCAGCAGGCTGGTGTGCACGACGTCCGGGTGGACGCCTACCTCGGTCATCAGTCTGCCGCCCCGGCGGGCCTCGTCCTCGCCCTTGGCCGACAGGCTGACGTCCACCCACCCGGTGAACAAGCCCTTCGCGTTCCAGTCACTCTCGCCGTGCCGCAGCAGCACCAAAGTCGCCATGCGGTCAATCCTACGGTTTGCGGGCGACCCCGCAGAGAATGTACGGCGCCGCCCCGGCCGCGCGGACCAGCTGGGGGGATTCGGGACGCCACTCGGCCAGGTTGACCACGCCGGGCGGCAGCAGTTCGAGACCGTCGAAGAAGCCGGCGATCTGGGCCGGCCGGGCCGGTGCGCCCTGGTAGATCTGGTCCACGGCGGGCTGGACCCCGCCCGACATGTGAGAGCCTGGCATGTGGGAGCCCGCCATGTGGGACAGCACGAGATGACTGCCCGGCGCGAGCGACGCCATGAGGTCGGAGATGATCGGCCGCGGGTCGGCGACGACGTGCACGATGGTCAGCAGCAGGACCGCGACGGGCTGGTCGAGGTCGAGGTGCTCCTGGACGCCGGGGTGGCCGAGGATCTCCTTGGGGGCGTGCAGGTCACCGTGCAGGAACCGGACGCCGGGGGTGCCGTGGAGCAGCGCACGGGCGTACGAGACGACCTCCGGGTCGTTGTCCACGTAGACGGTGCGGCAGCCGGCGGCCTCCTCGGCGGCCACCTCGTGGACGCATCGCCGGGTGGGCAGTCCGGCGCCGATGTCGATGAACTGGCGGACGCCGTCACGGACGAGGAAGCGTACGGCTCGGCCGAGGAAGGCCCGGTTCTCGCGGGCGCCGGTGAGGATGCCGGGCAGGATCTCCAGGACGCGGTCGGCCGCCTCACGGTCGATGGCGGAGTTGTCCGTGCCGCCGAGCAGGTGGTCGTACATCCGCGCGACGTTCGGCTCCGCGTGTCCCTGAGGCTCTAAGTTGCCGGGTTCGGTCACAGCTGAAGATCTTAGCCACGCTCGGGATCGGCGAAGCGGGCGAACGCCCGCAGGTTGGCCAGCGACTCGCCGCGCTTGGCCCGCCACTCCCACTCGCGCCTGATGGACGAGGCGAAGCCCAGCTCCAGCGCCCGGTCGAACCAGTCGTCGGCGTAGGTGAGCACGCAGCCGAGCAGCCGGTCGATCTCCCCCTCGGAGACCGCCGCCAGCGGGGTCCGGCCGACGAGGTAGACGTCGCCGACGGGGTCGAGGGAGAAGTGGACGCCGTACATGCCGCCGTTCTTGCCGAGCAGCCACCGATAGAACTCGGCGTGGTTCTCGTCCGGTTGACGGCAGAAGAACGCCTCCACGTGCAGCGCCCGCTCACCGACGATCAGCCAGACCATGGTGGCGAGCTTGTGCTGCCCGGGCAGCTTGACCAGGAACGCCCCCGGCCGCGGCTCGTCAAAGGTGACGTCCGCGGCGGTGAGCGCGGCTTCGACGACGGCGCGCATGCCGTACAGCCTATGAGTTGATCGCCACGGGCTGCCGGTGCAGGTTGGCGACGGCCTCGGCGTAGACCTCCATGAGCCGGGAGGAGGTGGCCTGCCAGCCGAAGGCGGCGGCGTGCTCGCGGGCGCCGGCCGACAGGGTGTCGCGCCAGCGGGGCTCGGTCACGAAGCGGCTCAGCGCCCTGGCCCAGTCGTGGGGGTCGTGGCCGTCCACGAGCCGGCCGGACACGCCGTCGCGGACCGCCGTGCGCAGCCCGCCCACGGCGGCTGCCGCGACCGGCGTGCCGCAGGCCTGTGACTCTAAGGCGACCAGGCCGAACGACTCGCTGTGCGAGGGCACCACGGTCACGTCGGCCGCGCGGTACCAGTCGGCGAGCTCCTGCTGCGGAGCGGGCGGGACAAGTCGGACCACGTCGGCGATGCCGAGTTCGGCG
The DNA here is from genome assembly GCF_044465295.1 of Nonomuraea sp. NPDC049714. Lineage (NCBI taxonomy): Bacteria > Bacillati > Actinomycetota > Actinomycetes > Streptosporangiales > Streptosporangiaceae > Nonomuraea > Nonomuraea sp. NPDC049714. The sequence goes on from NZ_JBITLM010000009.1 coordinate 85,017, forward strand.
GCCAGTTCGGTGAGGAGCGAGGGCCTGGCCAGGCCGTTGCCCGAGGGGCCGCCCACGCAGGCGACCACCAGGCGGCCGCGGAGCGAGGGGTCGTCGATCAGCATCCGGGAGGCGGCGCGCAGCAGCACGTCGGGGGCCTTCAGCGGCTGGATCCGGCCCACGAACAGCAGCATGTGCGCGTCCCGGGGGACGCCGAGCCTGCGCCGGGCCTCGTCCTGTGAAGCGGGCTGGAAGACGGTGAGATTGACGCCGGGGTTGACCACGGCGACCCGCTGCTCGGACGCGCCGTACAGCTCGATGAGCTCGCGCGCCTCGTCGCGGGTGTTGGCCACGAGCCGGTCGGCGATCTCCACGACCTGCTCCTCGCCCACCACGCGGGCCTGCGGCTCGGGCCTGTCGTCGGCGGCCAGCAACCGGTTCTTGACCTTGGCCATGGTGTGCATGGTGTGCACCAGCGGCACGCCCCAGCGCTCCTTGGCGAGCCAGCCGACCTGGCCGGACAGCCAGTAGTGCGAGTGGATGACGTCGTAGCGGCCCGGCTCGTACATGGCCTCGGTGCGCAACACCTCCGACAGGAACGCGCACAGCTGGCCGGGCAGGTCGGCCCGGTCCATCTCCTCGTACGGTCCCGCGGTCAGGTGGCGGACCACGACTCCCGGCTCCAGCTCGGCGACCGGTGGCAGGTCCCTGGCCGTGGCCCTGGTGAAGATCTCCACCTCCACACCCAGCTGCGCTAGCCGTCTGGCCGACTCAACGATGTACACGTTCATGCCACCGGCGTCGCCCGTCCCGGGCTGTTCCAGTGGTGACGTGTGCATGCTGATGGTCGCGACCCGGTTGACCCGTCGTCGCCTCACCCGACATCACCTCCCGAACGAATTACAACCATGGAGATCTTCCCGGCATTCCCTCTCATAGATCACAGCGGGTGGCTTCTGGGAGGACCCCCGGTTGAGGTCGCGGCGGGTGGCTTCCGGGAGGGCCTGGCAGGATATGGCGCATGAAGAGAACTGCTGTGGTCACGGGCGCGAGCAGCGGGATCGGCGAGGCGACGGCGCGACGGCTGGCCGCCGAGGGCTACGACGTGGTGGCGGGCGCCAGGCGGCGCGAGCGGCTCGACAAGCTGGCCGCCGAGGTGCCCGGCATCAGGCCCGTCACGCTCGACGTCACCTCCCAGGACTCCGTCGAGGCGCTGGCGGCCTCGCTGGAGCGGTGTGACGTCCTGGTCAACAACGCGGGCGGCGCGCTCGGCACGGAGTCCGTCGCGGACGGCCTGCTGGACGACTGGCAGGCGATGTACGACACCAACGTGCTCGGCACCCTGCGCGTGACCCAGGCCCTGCTGCCCCGGCTCGTCGAGTCCGGCGACGGCGTGCTGGTGATGCTGACCTCCACCGCCGGCCTGGTCTCCTACGAGGGCGGCGGCGGCTACTGCGCCGCCAAGCACGCGCAGAGCTCGATGGCCGAGACCCTCCGGCTGGAGCTGGTCGGGCAGCCCGTGCGCGTCGTCGAGATCGCGCCGGGCATGGTGCGCAGCGAGGGGTTCGCCGTCACCCGCTTCCGCGGCGACGAGTCCGCCGCCGCGAAGGTCTACGAGGGCGTCCCCGACCCGCTGACCTCCGACGACGTGGCCGACGCCATCACCTGGTGCGTCACCAGGCCCGCGCACTTCAACGTCGACCGCATGGTCCTGCGCCCCCGCGCCCAGGCCGCCCAGCACAAGGTGCACCGCGTCAGTGGCTAAGCCCGTCGGGGCGATCACCCGGGGCACGACCGGTCACAACCGGCTGCGGCGCGCGGACCGGTGGGTCGCCGCCGCGCACGGCCCCGCGCTGCGCGCCGCCCACCGCCCGCTGGTGGTGGACCTGGGCTACGGCGCCTCGCACGCCACCACGCTGGAGCTGTTCACCCGGTTGCGTGTCGTCGTGCCCGGCGTCGAGGTCGTCGGCGTCGAGATCGACCCGGTCCGGGTCGCGCTGGCCAAGCCGTACGAGCGGGAGGGGCTGAGCTTCAGGCTCGGCGGGTTCGAGCTCCCGGTCGCGCGGCCGCCGGCGCTGGTGCGCGCCTTCAACGTCCTCAGGCAGTACGGCGAGGCCGAGGCGTGGCGTTACTGGGACCTCCTGCGGGCCCGGCTCGCCCCGGGCGGCCTGCTGGTGGAGGGCACCTGCTCGGAGACGGGACACCGGGCGGTGTGGGTGTGCCTGGACCGCGACGGGCCGCGCACGCTGACCTTCTCGGCCCGCTTCGACGCCTTCGACCGGCCGTCGGACCTGGCCGACCGGCTGCCCAAGACGCTCATCCACCGCAACGTGCCCGGGGAGCCGATCCACGCCTTCCTGCGCGACTTCGACCACGCCTGGGCCGTCTGCGCGCCGTACGGGGCGCACGGGCTGCGTCAGCGCTGGCTGGCCGCGGTCGGCGCGCTGGCCGGGTCCTGGCCCATCGCGCGCCGGCCACCGCTCGGCGGCCGGCGCCGCTGGCGACTGGGCGAGGTGACGCTCCCCTGGGCCGCCGTCGCACCGGACGCCTGAGGTCGTCGTACTGGACGCCTGAGGGTCAGAGCGCGGCCTCGAACGCGGCGTACGCTGCCTTGTCGAACAGGACGAAACGCACCTCCTCGACAGGCGCTTCGGCGGCGCGCACCGTGCGGATCGCGACGCGCGCGCCGTCGTCGAGCGGCCAGCCGTAGATGCCGGTGGAGATCGCTGGGAAGGCCACCGTCGCCGCCCCCAGCGAACTCGCCACCCGCAGCGACTCGCGGTAGCAGGAGGCGAGCAGGTGCGACCTGTCCTCCGTCGCGGAGTGAACCGGTCCGACGGTGTGGATGACCCAGCGCGCCGGCAGCCTGCCCGCCGTCGTGGCGACCGCCTGGCCGGTCCGCAGGCCCTTGCCGTACTGCGAGGCGCGCAGCTTCATGCACTCCTGGAGGATCTCCGGGCCGCCACGGCGGTGGATGGCGCCGTCGACCCCGCCACCACCCATGAGGGAGGAGTTGGCGGCGTTCACCACGGCGTCGACCTGCTGCTCGGTGATGTCGCCCAGAACCAGCGTGATGTGCATCTCTTCAGCATCCCGGATGGCTGCTCGACACGTCGTAGTACTACGCTGAAGAGTGTGAAGGGTCTTGGGGAGCTTGAACGCAGCATCATGGACATCCTGTGGGCGGAGAACAACCCACTGACCGCCCGCGAGGTCGGCAGGCTCATCGCCGACCGCGACCTGGCCCCGACGACGGTCATGACCGTGCTCGACCGTCTCACCCGCAAGGGCTTCCTGCACCGCACCCGTGACGGGCGCGCCTGGCGCTACGAACCCGCCGAAAGCCGTGACAGCTACGTCGCTGAGCTTATGCTTGAGGCACTGGGCATGACCGGTGACCGGTCCGCCGCCCTGACCCGCTTCGCCCAGGCCGTCTCTGGGCCCGAGGCGGACGTCCTGCGCAGAGTCCTTACGGAGCTGGAGGAAGAGTGATCACGGCAGTGGTGCTGGCCGCGCTCGCCATGGCGTGCGCGATCGGCTCCTGGCGTCTCACCACCGCCCGCTGGACCTCCCGCGCGCCACGGACCGCCATCATCCTCTGGCAGTCACTCGGCGTCGCCTGGGGCCTGGCCACCACCGGCTCCATGCTCGCCTTCGGCGTGCAGCCCTACGAGATCGGCGTGCTGTCCGGCCTGCTCGCCTTCGCCGACGGCCAGGCGCCGAGTGTGGCGTGGGACCCGCTGCACGTCCTGGCGATGATCGCCGGGCTCACCGCACTGACCGTGCTCGTCGTGGTGCTGATCTCGGCCGGGGTGCAGGCGCTGCGCGCCCGGCGGCGGCACCGCGTGCTGCTGGCGCTGATCTCCCGTGACGATCCGGGCGTGCCCGGTGTGCGGGTGCTCGACCACCCGAGCGCCGCCGCCTACTGCGTGCCGGGGCTGCGCTCCCAGGTGGTGGTCAGCGAGGGCGCGCTCAAGCTGCTGTCCCAGGACGAGCTGACCGCCGTGCTCGCGCACGAGGCCGCGCACGTACGCGAGCGGCACGATCTGGTGCTGCTGCCGTTCACCGCGCTGCGCAGGGCGCTGCCCTGGGCGAAGGTGGTCCGCGAGGCGCAGGAGCAGGTCGAGCTGCTGGTGGAGATGGCGGCCGACGACCGGGCCCGCCGCTACTGCTCGCCGCGCCGCCTGGCCACCGCGTTGCTCAGGTTCGGCACCGCGGGCGCGATGCCGACGCCCAGCGGGATGCTGGGCGTGCACGCGCACCACGTCATGGCCAGGGTGGACCGGCTGCTCAAGCCGGGCCCCGAGCTGCCCGTGAGCCTGCGTTACGGGGTTCTCGCCCTGTCTGTGGGCCTGGTCACCTCCACCCCCTTCCTCTGGGTCATCCAGCTCTAGCGCTTGCTCCTGCTACCACTGTGTTTGCATTTGCAAGCACGGCGAGGCACACTAGAGGCATGGCACTACCGAAGGTCGGCTCGATCGGCGAGTACATCCGTGAGCAGCGGCAGCAGGCGAAGATCTCGCTTCGCCAGCTCTCGGCCGCGGCGGGGGTCTCCAACCCCTACCTCAGCCAGATCGAGCGCGGGCTGCGCAAGCCGAGCGCGGAGATCCTCAACCAGATCGCCAAGGGTCTGCGCATCTCCTCGCAGGCGCTCTACGTGCAGGCCGGCCTCATCGAGGACCGCGAGCCGCCCAGCGACGTGATCGCCACGATCAGGGCCGACACCCTGCTGACCGAGCGGCAACGTCAGGTGCTGATCGATATCTACGAATCGTTCCGCAAGGAGCATCTCGCCGGGGATGAGCAGACCTCCCAGAACGCCCATCCCCAGCGCGACTCCGAAACGGACGACGAGCGGCCGCTGCCACCGGAATTGCTCGCCGCACTCGAGCCCTATGCGGCGAGCGCGGACAACGGCGCCGTCAACCAGGAAACCAAGGAAGGTTAACCCATGACTCTGGCCACCGAGGTCAAGAAGCTCACCGATTCCAAGCCTTTCTACGCGGTCGCCGGCGTCGGTGACTTCGCCGTCGAGAAGCTGCGCGAGCTGCCCGACCAGCTGCAGAAGCTGCAGTCGCGTCGTGTCGAGCTGGCCAAGGACCTGCCGGTCCGGGCCCGCACCTACGCCGACAAGGCCGAGGGCATCGCCAAGGAGCTCCCGGAGAAGGCGCGCGAGTACGCCGACGTGCTCACCCACCGCGCGGTGGAGGCCTACGAGGACTTCGCCAGCAGGGGCCGCAAGGTCGTCAGCAAGACGACCGGCGAGGCCGCCCTGGAGCTGGAGGAGCTGTCGGAGGCCGCCGAGCCGCCCGTCGCCACCCCTGTCAAGAAGACCCGCACCACCAAGGCCCAGGCCTGACCTGACCGAAGGCCCGGCTCTCACGAGAGCCGGGCCTTCGTTTTGTGGCTCCCGTGCGCCGGGGGCGCCTATTAGGCTGGGGCCGACTCATCGCGGCATCGGGCGGAGCCTTTATATGGAAATCATCAATCTCGTCTTCAACTTTCTCTTCCTCGTGCTCTCCGTGATCATTTTCGGCATGGCGGCGTACGCGCTGGCGCACGCGGTACGCGTGTCGAACGACGCGTTCGTGTCGGCGGGGAAGCTGCAGAAGAACATCTGGCTGATCATCTTGATCCTGGCGACGCTGTTCTCGGCGGCGGGCGCCTATGGCTATCTGACGAGTTTCCTCGTCATCGGAGGGGCCGCTTTCCTCGGCATCGGCCTGGGGATCTTCTCCATCATCGCCGTCATCGCCGCCACCGTCTACATCGTGGACGTCAAGCCCGCGGTGAAGGGCATGGGCGGGCGCGGCGGCAACCAGGGGCCCTACGGACCCTGGTGAGGTAGCCGGCTCAAGGCTCCGGCCAGCCACGTCCCCAGCCGGACATGCCCGGCGTGCGTCGGATGGACGCCGTCGGGCAGCGTCATCTCCGCCTTTCCGCCCGCGGTCCAGCGCTCGCGCATCGGGTCGAGGAACGGCACCGCCTGACGCTCCGCCACCTCGGCCAGTACGTCACGCACGCGATAGGCCTTCGCCGGAGCGCGCCCCATCCAGATCGGGCCCACCATGACGACCTCGGCCCGTGGCCAGGTGGCCCTGGCGTCCTTCAGGAGCGTGGTGGCCGCGCGCCGCACCTTGGGCGAGGACCAGCGGCAGTCGTTGTGCCCCCCGGAGATCACCAGCACGTCGGGCGCCGGCCGCCAGGCGAGCTCCGCCTCGAACGACTGCTGGAACGTACGTCCCACGCGCCCTTCACTGAGATAGCCGGTGCCGCCCGCGCCCGCGACGATCGGCTGCCAGCCGAGCAGGCGGGCGGCCTCGGTCGCGTACGCGTGCCAGCGAGGGACCGGCCCCGATCCGACGGTGAAGCTGTCCCCGACGAACATCACCACCGGTGCGCCCTGCCGGACGGGCGTCCGGAGCGCGATCTCGGGTGCCGCCGCCGCCGTACTACAGGCCGACGTAGTGCCATAAATCGCCATTAAGGCGGCTGCCCGGGCGATGAAGGGGAGATGCATCAGACCACGCATGTACCACCTCGAAAGCTCTAGGCTGCTGGTATGACCAGCGATCTCCACGGGCGTACGCAACGGCTTGAGCTGTCCGACCAGAACCTTCGCGACTTCGAAGCCGTCGTCCTCGACTCCACCCCTGAGGGGATCGTGGTGAACAGGTCGGCATTCTATCCAGGGGGCGGCGGCCAGCCTGCGGATCACGGAGTTCTCCTCTGGCAAGGGGTGGAAACTCGCATCGTCGGGGTGCGCAAAGGCGACGATCTCTACCTGATTCCGGCAGAGGGCGACCCGGTGCCCCCGGTCGGCACGGTCGTGCGGGCGGCCGTGGCCGACGAGCGCCGCTCCGCCCTCATGCGCACCCACTCCGGCCTGCACGTGCTCTGCGGGGTCGTCTTCCGCGACTACGGTTGCCTGGTCACCGGGGGCAACATGGAGCCGATGACCGCCAGGATGGACTTCAACCTGCCGGAAGTGCCGGCGGGCTTCAAGGAGGCGGTCGAGGCGGCCTGCAACGCCGAGATCGTCGCCGACCGGCGCATCGACGTGCGCGTCCTGCCGCGGGAGGAGGCGTTCGCCATCCCCGACATCATCCGCACCGCCGCCAACCTGGTGCCGCCGGAGGTGCAGGAGGTCCGCATCGTCGACATCAACGGCCTGGACACCCAGGCCGACGGCGGCACCCACGTCGCCTCCACCAAGCAGATCGGCCGCGTCAAGGTGACCAAGGTGGAGAGCAAGGGCCGCGGCTTCCGCCGCCTCCGCATCGCCATCGCCGACTGACCGCGCCCGCCCAGCGCTCCCTGCTTGACCGCGCCCGGCCAGCGCCCCCTACTCGACCGCGCCCGGCCAGCGCTCCCTGCTTGAGCGCGCCCGCTCAGCGCTCCCTGCTCGGCCGCGCCGCTCAGAGGTCCTGGTACGAGTGCGCGCCCAGGCTGCGTAGCCAGGCGGCTACGGCGGTGAAGCCGTGGCGCTCGGCCGCGTCCAGGGGCGTCAGCGGCTCCCAGGACGGCACCCAGTCCACGGTGGCGCCCCGCGCCAGCAGATGCTCGGCCACCTGACGCCGGCCGCCGTGGCAGGCGTACCAGAAAGCCAGGTCGACCTCGTCCTGACCGGAGACCGTGACCTGGTCCAGGAGGCCGAGGGCGGCGGCGTGGCGAGGCTCGACGGCCGCACCCCGCGCCACCAGCCGCCTGGCCGCCTCCCACTGCGCGAACGCCACCGCGTCCGCGAGCGCCGTCCCGCCCGCGATGACCGCACCCCGCGCCTCGATGTCGGCGCCCGCGTTCAGAAGCGCGTCCAGCGCCTCGACGTCGTCGCTGCTCGCCGCCCAGTGCAGCGGCGTCTCGGCATGCCCGCCGCGAGCGCCTCGTTCGTCGGATTCGTCGTACTCGCCGTGTTCGTCGTACTCGCCGTGTTCGTCGTACTCGCCGTGTTCGTCGTGCTCGCTGCGCTCCTGGTGCTCGGGCTGGTCGCCGCCGAAGGGGGCGTTGACGTCGGCGCCCGCGTCGACGAGCGCGGCGATCGTCTCGGCGACGTTCGGGAAGTGGCCCGGCCAGTCGGTGGCCACGTGCAGGAGCGTACGAGATCCGTCCACGCGGGCGGTGGCCAGCGCCGGGTCGGACGCGAGCAGTCGCCGGAGCGCGAGCACGTCACCCGACCGGATCGCCTGGACCGCGCCGGGCCCGCCCATCGGCCCCTCCGCGTGCGGAGTGCTGCTCATCGGTTCCTCCTGCGCATGTGGACTCCATCTTCGGGGGTTGTCGGGGGGAACCGCTAGCATGTGCGGCCATGACGGGTTTCAGGCACATGCTGGCCGCGCTGGGGGCCATCGCTCTGGCGGTGGCCCCTGCGTCCGCCACTCCCGCCATGGCGGCGGCAGGGATCACCGACGAAGTGACGATGACCCTCGGCAAGGGTGGCACCCTGCACGTCGTAGAGAAGATCAGCGGTGCCGAGGGAGAGCTCAAGCGGACGTTCCTGACCAGGACGCGCTATGACGACACCAGCGACCGGCTGTACGAGATCTCCGGCGTCAAGGGTGGCAAGCTCACCGGCGACGTGCTGACCGTGACGGCTCCGGCCACCGTCGAGTACGACGTCAAGGGCGCCGTGACCGCGACGGGCGGCATGGAGGAGCTGCGCTGGTTCGCGGTCAACGGCTGGGACACCGCCGTCGCCAAGGCCACGGTCAAGATCAACGGTCCTGGCCAGGTGCAGAGCCTGTCGTGCTTCGCCGGTGAGCTGACCTCGGCCATCGGCTGCACCTCCGCCTCCATGGACCACTCCGCCACCCGGGCCGACTTCGAGCAGGCGGGCCTCGCCCCCGGCCAGGCGCTCACCGTGGTCGTCGGCTTCCCCAAGGGCGCCAGCGGCGGGCAGCCGATCATCGACAGGCGTTTCTCGCTGGCCGGCGCCTTCGCCCTCAGCCCGGTCACCGGCGGCGCGCTGGCCGCCCTGCTGGTGCTGCTCCTCGGCGGCCTGGCCGCGCTGTACTGGACGCGCGGCCGGGACGCCCGGATCGTCGACCATGAGAGGGGCGCGGTCGACCCGGTGCGGGACGGCCACTTCTCCCCGCCTGACGGGGTGCGGCCCGGCCAGATCGGCACCCTGGTCGACGAGCAGGCCGACGTGGTCGACGTGACGGCCACGATCGTGGACCTCGCCGTACGCGGCTACCTCCGCATCGACGAGCAGCAGCGGCAGACGTACGACGCCCCGGACTGGATGCTGGTCAAGCAGCCCCACGCGCCTGTGGCCGCGCTGCTCCCCTACGAGCGGGCCCTGTACGACGCGATCTTCGACGGACGGGACGCGGTGCTGCTGTCGCATCTGTCCGGCTCGTTCGCCGCCCATCTGGGCAAGGTCCGCGACGCGCTGTACGCCGACGTGGTCTCGCAGGGCTGGTTCGCCCGCCGCCCCGACGCCGAGCGCACCCGCTGGACCACGATCGGCGCGGTCGTCATGGTCGTGGGCGTTCTCGCCACGGCCGCGCTGGCCTGGTTGACGACCTACGGCCTGATCGGGCTGGCGCTGATCATCGCGGGTGGGGCGCTGTCCGTGGGTGGGCAGTACATGCCGGCCAAGACCGCCAAGGGCTCGGCGGCGCTGGCGCACACCCTGGGGTTCCGCGAGTTCCTCTTCTCGGGTGACCTGGGTGACGTGCCGGAGAAGCAGCGGGTGGAGCTGTTCTCGCGTTATCTGCCGTACGCCGTGATCTTCGACGGGGTGGAGCACTGGTCGCGCGTCGTCGCCTCGGTCACCGGCAACGGCTCACCCTCGGACAACCTCTACTGGTATCACGGGCCGGCCGAGTGGGACCTGTCGAAGTTCGCCGGCTCGATGCGTACGTTCACCACGACGACCTCGGGCGCGATCTCGGCCACCCGCCAGTTCCGCACCCTCTAGCGGCGGACACGCAGCGGGAGCGGATGCGCGGGATTTACAGACGCGCATCTCCAACAGGCGCGTAGCTCTAGACGGACGCGCGAGGACCAATGGACGCGCAGCGCTAGCGCCACGCAGGGGCTAGCGCACGCAGAGCCAGCGGACGCGCAGGGGCTAGCGCACGCAGGTGCGCAGCTCGTCCAGGCGCGCAGCTCGCACAGGCGCGCAGCTCGCACAGGCGCGCAGCACCACCGGAGCCGCTGCCAGGGGCCGCTCTAACGGACGCGGAGCTCGCCGACCGGGCGGCCACCGCCCAGTACGGGCTGCGTGGCCAGCGCGTCCAGTTCGGGCGAGGTTAGCCCGAGCGTGCGCAGCGCCGCCACAGTGAGCGGGGTGCGCCCGCGTCCGGCGCCGTCCTCGACCTTGATGACGCCCGCGCGCCCGTCCTCGAACACGAAGGCTTGAAAGCCCTCCGCCCCTGCCTTGACCACCAGGCCGGGCAGGGCACGCATGAGCGCCGCCTCGGGCCGGTGGGTGCCGGACGTCCACTCGGGATGAGCCCGCATGGCGTCGAAGACGACCCGCGGCCGCCTGCCCGCAGTGCTCACGGTGCTCACGGTGCCCACGGTGCCCACGGTGCCCGCAGGGTCCACCTGTGGGCCCTCGTCAGTGCCGCCCTCAGCACGGCCCACAGTGTCGTGCTCGGTGTGTTCACCCACACCGTCGTCTGTGCCCGCTTCTGTGCTCAGTGCGAGGGAGGCGAAGGCTCTGGCCACGCCCAGCATCGAGACGAAGAACAGCGGTGCCCCGCACCCGTCCACGCCGGAGGCCACCATCCGCTCGCCCGTCAACTCCTCCACGGTGGCGCGGATCGCCCGCTGCAGCGGATGCGGCGGCTCCAGGTAGGTCGCCAGCGGCCAGTCGTTCTGTACGCAGGTGGCCAGCATGGCGGCGTGCTTGCCGGAGCAGTTCATGTAGACGCGGCCCCGGTCGGTGACCGCTCTGTCCTCGGGGTAGTCCTCCGGGCAGCGCAGCGCCGACTCATCCAGCCCGGCCCCCGCCAGGATCTTCCTGACGCCCTCGACGTGATAGGGCTCGCCCGCGTGGGAGGCGCAGGCCAGGGCGAGCAGCTCGCCGCTCAGGCCCAGCCCGGCGCGGAGCATGCCGAGCGCCTGCAGCGGCTTCATCGACGAACGCGGCGAGGCCGGTACGTGCACCGCGCCGTGCGCCTCGACAGGACGGCCGGCCGCGTCCAAGGTCAGCATCCGGGCCTGGTGCCTGGACTCCACGAACCCGGACCGGACGACCTCCACAACCAGCGACATCTGCCACCCCTTTCGCGCAGAGTCTACGGAGCGCCGTATCTGAGCCAGAATGGGATCCCATGCGAGCAGTGGTACAGCGAGTGAGCTCAGCGTCCGTGACGGTCGACGGGCAGGTCATCGGCGCGATCGACGAGCCCGGCCTGCTCGTGCTGGTCGGTGTCACTCACGCCGACACGCGCGCGGAGGCGGCCAGGCTCGCCGCCAAATTGTGGGGGCTGCGCATCCTGCACGGCGAGAAGTCCTGCTCCGACGTCTCGGCGCCGCTCCTGGTGATCAGCCAGTTCACCCTGTACGGCGACGCGCGCAAGGGCAGGCGTCCCACCTGGCAGGCCGCCGCTCCGGGCCCCGTCGCCGAGCCCCTGGTGGACGCCGTGATCGAGGAGCTGCGCGGGCTCGGCGCGCACGTGGAGACCGGCAGTTTCGGCGCCGACATGCAGGTCTCCCTCGTCAACGACGGCCCGATCACCCTCGTCCTGGACGTCTGACCGCAGGACGACGGCCCGATCATCCAGGACGTCTGACCCTCAGCGGATGCGGCGGCGCAGGGCCGGGTCGATGGTGACGTTGCGGCCCGCGTCGGGCGGCACGATGACCTCCTGGGCGGCGGCGACTCCCCCGGCCAGCAGCGTCGCGTCCACCGGAACGGTCCGCTTGACCAGGGCCAGGGCGATGGGCCCCAGCTCGTAGTGGCGGGCGGCGGATCCGACGGTGCCGACCTCCTGGCTCTCGAAGATCACCGGTGCGCCGTGCGGGGGCAGCGTGTCGACGCTGCCGTCCAGGTGCAGGAAGACCAGGCGGCGCGGTGGATGGCCCACGTTGTGCACCCTGGCGACGGTCTCCTGACCTCGGTAGCAGCCCTTGTTGAGGTGGACGGCCGAGCCGATCCAGCCGACCTCGTGGGGGATCGTCTTGTGGTCGGTGTCGAAGCCGGCCCGCGGCCGGTGCTCCTCGATCCGCAGCGCCTCGTAGGCCCACAATCCGGCCAGCGGCCTGCCCAGGTGGTCGGGCAGCTCGGCCCGCGACACCAGGAAGTCCTCGGTCGCCGACGACAGCACCGCCAGGTCCTCGGCCAGGGACACCTCCACGCGGAGCATGAACCGCATCCGGTCGAGATAGTCGATCAGCGTCGCCGAGGCGCCCGGCTCGACGTGGGCCAGCACCGCCGTGCCGTCGTCCACCAGCGTCAGGTGGTGCTCCAGCCGGCCCTGCGCGTCGAGCAGGAGCGTCTGCGTCCATTCGCCGGGGGCCAGGGTGTCGAGTTTCTGGGAGGTCAGGTCGTTGAGCCATTTCAGCCGGTCGGCCCCCGCGACGCGGATCACCTCGCGGTTGCTGCGGTCCACGACCGCCTCACCCTTGACCAGGACGCGCTGCTCGGCGAACAGGTCGCCGTAGTGGGCGGCGACGTCGGCGTCAGGACCGTCGGCGGCGACGGCGCCGGGCAGATCGAGCAGAGGGCTACGCATGCCTCCAGGTTAACGGCAGTTGTGACAGCGTCCGAAGACGGTCAGGTGTCGTACGTCGGCCTCGAAACCCAACTCGTCGTCCAAGCCTTTGACCAGGCCTTCGGCCAGCTGCGGGCGCACCTCGCCGACCTCGCCGCAGCCCCGGCACACCAGGTGCACGTGGTCGGCTTCGGCCGCCAGGTGGTAGGTGGGGGCGCCGTGGCCGAGGTGGGTGTGGGTGACCATGCCGAGCTCTTCGAGCAGCTCCAGCGTGCGGTAGACGGTCGAGATGTTGACGCCGCGGGCGGTCTGGCGGACCTTGACGCAGATCTCCTCGGGAGTGCCGTGCTCCAGCTCCTTGACCGCCTCAAGCACGAGCTGCCGCTGCGGAGTCACCCGATAGCCCTTGGCGCGAAGCTCCTCATGCCACTGCGTCTCCGTCATGTCCCGAGTGTACGGCCGATGGTTATTCGCTTGCCTCGTCCGCGCGTGACCGCATAGCTTCTGCAGTACGCGGAAAGGAGGTGGTCCAAACAATGGTGATTCATGATTGGACTAGCGAGGTGGTTGTCCGCTAACGACGCGGACTTGTTGTCTCGAGTCGTTCGCGAGTACGAGGCAACCACCGGGGCCCCTGGCAGCCGGAGGACGGGATCCGATCCCGGCCTTAGTCCATCCGGCCCACCTGCTCGGCAGGCGGAACGTTGCCTGGGGCCCTTCTTCAGTTCTAGCGTCGATTCTTCTTGAGCCAGCTGTGGTCAGCGTGGGTGCCCGGCTGTCGCGCCGGGTAGGCGGGGTTCCACAGGCCCGCGGAGTTTCCCGCGGTCGCGCAGGCCGACGGCCAGTCCGCCGCTTAGCGCGGGTTCTTCGCGTGGGTGAGGGTCTCCCAGGCCAGGAAGCGCGAGGCGCCGACCGGGCGCTTCTGCTTCGCCCACTTCTCGGCATGGGGCATGTCGTATCCGAAACGCTGGTGCAGCGCGTTGTAGCCGACTTCGAGGTTCGGCCCGAGGCCGAGGGTGACCGTTCCGCCGCACAGCCACGGTGGCACCGTCGCGCCCAGTTGCAGGCGAGCGTGGAACTCCATCGCGAATCGCAGCCGGTGCTTGGCCGTGGCGTACAGGTCCACGCCCTGGTGGCGGGCCGTCTCTGCGACGTGGGAGATGGCCGCGAGCCCCCATCCGGTGTGCCCGAAGTCGCGGCAGGTTTCCTGGGCCAGGCCGTTCACGAACTTGGTCTGCCCGTGCCAGTAGTCGATGATCTCGGCTTTGGTGTCGTGCTTGCTGTTCGGTGGCGCTTTGGGCAGCGAGCCGTCCGTCGCGAGGTAGATGTAGGCGGGCAGCCTGCCGCGCCAGGTCGTGACCGCTCGGTTGAAGGAGGCGCGGTCGTCCAGGTGCACGGCGATGCCGATGGCGGCATCGGTCATGATCAGTTCCCAGTTGCCTTGGTGGTTGGGCATACCGGCGATCAAGGTCGGCAGGTACACGGTGCGCAGCTTGCCGGCGAACCGGTCGGCCCGGGTCCAGCCGGTGTAGGTGTGCTTGATGAGCTCGGCGGCGCGGGAGAAGTTGGCGCCGGCAAAGCCGGTCTGTAACGGCGCGTTGCTCCCGGTGTGTTCGGTGATCACGGCTGACCAGGCGTCCATGATCTGGATCGCCTTCTTGGCGTAGCGGGAGTCCTTGGTGAGGTACCACCGCAGGGCGTGGGTGTAGGCCGCATTGGCGTCCTCACGCTCGTCCGAGCAGCCGTGGTCGGGCTTCCCCCACATACCGCACTCCACGACGGCGCGGGGCTTGGCCGTGTAGGACAGCGAGGCATAGGAACTGCGTTGCAGGGCTTTCCAGGCAGACTTCCACGGTTCGTTGCCGAGGTTGGCTCTGACGAAGTCGAGCTGAGCGCGGCTGACCAGGACGCCGGGATGCTTGAACGCGGCCGCCTGCGCGGGCTGCGGGGCGGATAAGGCGGCGGCCACGAGCATGGTGACGGCGAGAGGGCGAGCGAGACGCACGGATTTCCTTCCAGACGCGGACGCCCATTCAGCCAGCCGCCGACGCATCTGTCAACGTTCTCGCGCCGTGCACATCGGCCGCTAGGCCGCCGCCTGGGGCGCGGCGGCGGGACGGGTCCCGCCGGCGACGCGGAGGAGCGCCAGATCGGCGTCGGCCCTTGCGTCGCCGTCGTCAGTGTCCCGGTGCACGAAATGCACGCCGCGGATGGGCAGCGCCGTGGAAGCCGCGGGCTAGTGCTCTCCTCTGGCGGGGATGCCCAGCTCACGGCAGGCGTCGCGGTAGAGGCGGACCACGGCCATGCGCACCTGTGCGCGCTCGGTCAGGCTCTCCCCCCATGCCACCCTGACCTGCTCGCCGCCGTCGACGGTGAACTCGATGGCCTCCGCGTCGACCCCGCTCGTCACCGCCGTGGTGGCCTCCGGCCTGCCGGCGAGACCCCGCACGATGATCAATGCGTCGTCGGCGTGATCGTCGTTCATGTGGCGTTTGATCGCCTCCACCGCGTCCGCGGTGAACGGAGAGCTCATCTGGTCAACCCACCTTCTTCAGCTCCGCCGACATGTGCGACGTCAGCGGCTGTCCCATGGCGGCCATGTCGTACGCCCACATCAGATTTCCCTTGACCAGGCCGTACAGGCGGCGTCCCGCGGTGTACTCCTTGGCCGTCGCCGTGCGCGCCACCACGTCCGTCTGCAGCTCGATCTTGTGGAAGACGACCTCGCCGACGTAGACCTCCACGACGCCGGTCGGGTGCGCCAGCACCACCTCAAGCTGCCGGTCGGCCCGCGACCGCCAGTAGCCGGACTCCGTGGCCAGCGGCCTGACCCGGTTGCCGTCCTCGTCCAGCAGCCAGGTGCGGCTCACGTAACTGAGAAAGGGCTTGCCGTTGTGGCCGAACTCGATCTCCTGACCGAAGTTGAAGCTCTCGATCGTCGGGTAGCCCCCGACGCCCGCGCCCTCCCACCGGCCCAGCAGAAAGGCGATCGGCTCCAGGTCGGGGTGCACCGGCACCGGCTCCTCGTGTTCTACTCCCATGGTGCCCAACCCTATTGACTCCGCCGGGGACTAAGGTGACGGGCATGGCACGATCACTGGTGATCAAAGTGACAGCAGGCGCCGACGCACCCGAGCGCTGCAACCAGGCGTTCACGGTCGCGGCGGCCGCCCTCGCGAGCGGCGTCCCGGTGTCGCTCTGGCTGACTGGGGAGTCCGCCTGGTTCGCCCTTCCGGGCAAGGCCAAGGAGCTCACCCTTGCGCACGCCGTACCCCTGCCGGATCTCCTGGACGCCGTCCTCGCGGGCGGCCGGGTGACCCTGTGCACGCAGTGCGCGGCCCGCCGCGACATCACCGTCGACGACGTGATCGACGGTGTCCGCATCGCCGGCGCCCCGACGTTCGTCGAGGAGGCCATCGCGGAGGGCGCGCAGGCGCTGGTCTACTGACCTGGGGTCACTGGGCGAGCACGCTGCTGAGGCGCTCCTGGCGGAGTTGCTCGTAGCGGGTGTCGTCCAGGGGGGCGAGCTCGCCGGCCCGCCAGGAGAGCAGCAGGTCGGCCAGGGCGGGGTTGCGGGCCAGGGCGGGGCCGTGGAGGTAGGTGCCGACCACGTGGCCGGCGTAGCAGCCTTCGAAACCGTCGCCGTTGCCGACGCCCTTGATCGTCTGGGACAGAGGCTTGACGCCGGGGCCGAGGCTGGTGACGCCCATGTGGTTCTCGAAGCCGGTCAGGGTGGGCAGGCCGAGGTTGGCGTCCACCTCCGCGACCAGCTCGCCGACGGCGCGGGCGGGGCCGCGGGTGCTGGCGATGTCGAGCAGGCCGATGCCGTCGACCGGCTGGCCTTCCTCGCCGCCGAACGTGCTGCCCATGATCTGATAGCCGGCGCACACGGCCAGCATCGCGGCGCCGTGCGCGATGGCGCGGTGGAGGCCGCCGTCACGGCGCAGGCGCTCGGCCGCGAGGATCTGCGGACGGTCCTCACCGCCGCCGATGAGGTAGATGTCACCCGATTCCGGCACCGGGTCGGCGGAGCGGACGTGGATGGTCTCGGTCTCGATGCCCCTGCGCTGCGCCCGGTGCTCCAGGACGAGCACGTTGCCCTGGTCGCCGTAGGTGCTCAGCAGGTCAGGGTAGATCCAGACGATGCGCAGGGCGCTGTCAGACGGCACGACCGAACTCCGATCGGATCTGCTGGAAGGCGGTGTAGTTGGCGATCACGTCGACCCGGCCGGGCGGCTGCATGGCCAGCGCCTCGGAGAAGGAGGTGCAGGTGGCGAACGGCACGTCGGCCACTTCGAGCCGCAACGCCAGGTCGAGCCGGCGCTCGCCGGTGATGAACACGGGACGTCCGCGCAGGATGCGGTAGTCGACGTCCCACAGCCAGGAGGTGTCGCGCCCGTCGGGGCCCTTGGCGTTGACCGACAGGATGATCGGCAGGCCGGGGTCGCTGACGTCGAACGCCTCCAGCCAGCCCGCCGGGTTCTTGGCCAGCAGCAGCCGGGCCTGGCGGCCGTCGCGCTCGACCGTGGTGTAGCGGCCGGCGACCGAGGTGACCTCGCGCAGGCTGGGCAACGCCTGATCCACCGGCAGGCCGAACGCCTCGGCCACGGCCAGCGCCATCGCGGCGTTGGAGCGGTTGGCCAGGCCGGGGAGCTGGATGTCGAGCAGCCACCGCTCGCCGCGCGGGTCGATGACCGCGTCGTCGTCGAGGATCCACTGCGGCTCGGGCCGGTGGAAGGTGCACTCGCGGCAGGCCCAGTCGACGTCCTTGCGCTCAAGCGGGCCGCCGCACTCCGGGCAGCTCCAGGAGTCCTCTTTCCAGCGCTGGCCGCCGGCGACCCAGGTGACCTTGGCCGCGGTGGAGGCGCCCCAGGTGACGAGCGGGTCGTCGCAGTTGGCGATGACGTGGGTGGGCTTGCCCGACAGGGCCTTGCGCCACTTCTGTGCCAGGAGCCAGATCTCCGCCGCCCGGTCCATCTGGTCGCGGCTGAGGTTCATCAGGCAGACGACGCTCGCGCCGGTGGTGTCGAGGACCTCCGGCAGGTATTTCTCGTCGACCTCCAGCACCCCGTAGGGGGCGCCCTTCTGCTGCGACAGCGCGGAGACGTGACCGGCGGGCATGTTGGCGCCGAACGCGTTGGTGGCCACCTGCCCCAGCCGCAGCAGCGCCGAGGTGATCAGCCTCGTCGTGGTCGTCTTGCCGTTGGTCGCGCTGACCAGGGCCAGCTTGCGATCACGGGCGAGCTGGCGGAGCAGGTCGGGCTCGAGCATCAGGCCGACCCGTCCGCCGATCACCGAGCCGTCGCCGCGCCCGGTCATCCTGGACAGCGTCGCGGCACTGCGGCCCAGGGCGCTCGCGAGCTGAGCCCGTAGTGGAAGCTGGGTCATGTACAGGGATCCTAGTCGTCATCGGGGGTGTGGCACCTCCATCTGACGGTCGGCGACACGTCCGATTCGGGTGATTCGGCAAGTCAGCTGGATTCAGCGAAGGAGATCTCCGGAGTGCCGCCCTGCTCGAACGGGAGCACGAACCTGCGAGGCCACGACAGGACCCCTTCCAGCCACCCGGCGCCCATCGTCTGGCCGACGTGGCGGAGCCGGGCCTGCGTCTCGATCCCCACGGCGACCGTGGTGATGTCCCGCTGGACGCTCTCGCTCTCGTCGTCGCCCAGGATGACCCGCCACGCCAGCGCCCTGTTGTGGTCCACCTCCATCGACAGCGGGTGGTGACGCAGGGCCTTGGCACGGTGGCCGAGCAGCTCGGTGCGCGCGAGGTCGCCCGAGCCGTTGCCGTTGCCGGCGCCGGCGCCGGCAACGGCGCCGGGACCAGGGCTGTCGCCGTTGGGCTGCCGGCGGAAGAGCGAATACTCCATCGGAGGCGCGGGGCTGCGCAGGTCGGGCGCGGGCCGGCCGTACGGGAAGAGTCTGTCGACCTCGTGCAGCCAGCGCACCTGCGGGATGACCCACGAGGCGCCGGGGCGTTCGCCGCCGGTGTCCAGGGTGGCGAGCAGGCGGGTGGCCGTCTCCGCGGCCTTCTCGGTGAGCAGCGCCGGGTCGAACCAGCTCCGCAGCGACCAGGCGCGCCGCTGCACCGAGCGTTCGACGAGGGTGGCCAGCAGGCACTCCCTGCGCCGGGCCGGCAGCTCGGCCCAGGCCGCCGCCAGCGAGCGCGGCACGCCGGGCAGCGGCCGGTTGCTGACGAAGGCGAGCACGACCGTGTCGCACCAGATGCGCAGCCAGGCCCACTCCGGCGCGTCGGCCAGCACGTCGGCCTCGCGCAGCTCGACCAGCGTGCACGCCTGCCCGGTGCGGCACTGGCCGCCGCACGCCGCCGACCTGCGGCCGCGGATCGGCGGGGGCGGGCTGGTCAGCAGCTTCTCGCGGCTCTCGCCGAGCGGCACGCGCACGCGCAGCGGCCGGTCCATGCCGTCGGCGAACACGGCCGCGTCGCCCGGCGGCAGCGAGACGACCTGGCGGGACTGCTCCTCGCTGAGGTTCATCGCCGCGCCGACGAGCTGCCTGTCGTCCTCCGCGGGCAGCCGGTGCACGACCTTCAGCGCGGTGTTCTTGACCACGTCGGAGACGAGCTTGGTGGGGATCTGCTCGGCCACCACGATGCCCTCGCCGTACGCCCTGATCTCGGCGAGCATGCCGGCGAGCAGTTCGACGGCGTGGGTGGCGGCCCGGCCGGCGCCGCGGTCGCGCAGCAGCCGGTGCGCCTCCTCGATGACGATGACGTGCCGCAGGTCGGTGGATTTCTCCTGCCTGGCGCGCATCCGCAGGTGCTCCACGATCCTGATGATCAGCGTGCCCATGAGGAACGCCTTGTCCTCGTCGTTGGCCACGTCCTCGATCGCCAGCACCACGTTGCGCCGCAGCAGCCCGCCGATGTCGGCCGGGTGGCCGCCCTCGAAGAAGCGCCCGGCGGAGCCGACCCGCAGCGAGCGCAGCCGGAGCGAGATGAAGCCT
Organism: Nonomuraea sp. NPDC049714; assembly: GCF_044465295.1. Taxonomy (NCBI): domain Bacteria; kingdom Bacillati; phylum Actinomycetota; class Actinomycetes; order Streptosporangiales; family Streptosporangiaceae; genus Nonomuraea; species Nonomuraea sp. NPDC049714. Next base: position 104,633 of record NZ_JBITLM010000009.1, read on the forward strand.
TCGACGTCGGCCTGCACCTCGCGCCCGTAGCCGATCTCCTTGATCACGTCCATCGCGTGCTGCTGGAGCTGCTCCAGGGTGGGCACGCTGGGCGGCACCTTCGAGCCGGGAACCGCGCCGCCGGTGACCACGTCCCAGCCGGTGGCCTCGTAGACCCGCTGCAGCGCCAGCGACATGATCTGCGGGAACGGCTCCTCGGCGTCGAAGGCGGCCATGAACAGCGCCCGCACCATGTCGATGTGCGCCTGGACCGGGTATCCGGGCTCCGGTTCCAGCGGGTTGATGCTGAACGGCACGCCGCCGGGCGCGGACGGGTTGATCACCGTGACGGGCCCGTGCGACTCGACGCGGCCGGCCATGGCGGCGTACTCCGACTTGGCGGCCTCGATGGCCAGCCAGGGGATGTTCGCGTGGCTGAGCTGCTCCAGCAGGTGCCTGACGGTCTGCGACTTGCCGGAGCCGGTGGCGCCGGTGACGAAGGCGTGCCGGTTGAGCGTGGCCAGCGGCACCCGGAACGAGCCGACGGCGCGGTCCTGGCCGTCGAGGATCTCACCGAGCTCCAGCTCGCCGTCCTCGGCCTCCGAGGTCACGTCGAAGAACCCGGAGTCGAGCACCCGTACGCCCGGCACCTCGCGGCGGGGCAGCCCGGCCAGCGCGGCCAGCGCTCCGGCCGTCGCGGCGAACGGGGCGGCGGCGCCGTCGGCGGGGTCCTGCATGGTGATCGCCAGCGCGTCCGCCAGGGCGTACACGGATCCCTGGGCGCTGCGCAGCCGGTAGGGGTGGTGGCTCATCTCGACCGAGCCGACCAGCACGGGGGCGATCTGGCGCAGCTCCTCGGCGGTGGCGCCGCCGGCCAGCACCCGCGTGTTCCACAGCCCCGCCTCACGGAAGGCGTCGAGCTCCTGCATGCGCCGTTCGGCTCGCTCGGCGTCGAACCTGGACCGCTCCGAGGCGTCGCCGTACTGTCTGAGCACGTTGAGCTGGGTGCGCAGGTGGGCCACCTCGGCGTCCAGCAGGTCGGTCGGCTCGGCCACGACCAGCCAGGCGAACGGCCGGGACATCAGCGTGACCAGGGTCGACTCGAACAGGGTGGGGCGTTTCAGCTCATCGGGATCGCCGCCGTACTCACGCCGGCCGCCGAGCGGCGGCGCCTGGCGGCCCGGACACGGCGTCCACACCAGGTCGGCCAGGTCGGCGAGGTACTCCTCGTCGAGCTCGACGCCGCGCGCGCCACCGGGGAAGAGCAACGGCTGCGGGCCGCCCGGCCGGCCGGGCGCGTCGTGCGCCCGGCGCGGCTGGCGCGGCGGTGACAGCGGCCCCGCGTTGGTGATCAGTTCGAGCGGCGCGCCGGAGCCCCGGGAGAGCCAGCCGATGACGAACGGCCGGTCGCGCTGCGCGGCCGAGAGCACGGCGGGCAGCACGGTGACGAAATCCCACTCTGCCGACGAGCTACGCGAGGGTGCGGCGATCGACTGGATTCGGTACCAGGGACCGCTCAGCGACACACTCGACTGCATTTCATCCCCCCACAGACGGTTGTTAGTAAAACTCCGCCGCCCGTCAGCGCATCACCTCGACATTGACCATTTCATTGACCGTCATTGCCTGTCCTTGCGCCAGTCCAGGCGTGGCGGTGGTGGCCCGAGGTTCGGCGGGGGGTCCGCGTCGCCGCTGCCGGCCGCGCTGCGGGCCGCACTGCCGGCGCCGTTGCCGGCTGCGCGCTCGACGGCGGTGCGGGCTTCGCGGACGTCGTCCAGCTCACCGAGCGTGGTCTTGGGGAAGGTCAGTATGGCCGGGTTCGCGTCGGCCAGGCGGACCCGCCTGCCCTCCGCGGTGGCGTCGGTGACGATCACGGACGTGGTGGGCAGCTGCTGGAGCTGGTGCGGCTCGACGAGGAACTCCCGCGAGCGCTGCAGCACCCGCTCCTTCTCGGAGATCTTGTCGGCGGTCCGGCCCCACTCGGTCGACTCGGTGATGTCCTCGGCCAGGTCGGCGTGGCTCTCGGCGCGCTGCTCCGCGGAGTCGTCGAGCTGATCGATGGTGGAGGTGTAGCCGCCGTCGAGGCCGGGCAGCGACTCGCTGATCGTCTCGGTGAGCTGGGCGAGCTCCAGCCGGTGCTCGGTGCCGACGTGCTCGCTGGCGACCCGGGCGTCCTCGGCGTTGCCCAGGCGCATGAAGGCGACCGCGGCGTGGCCCCTGCCGAGCCGCTCACGGACGGTCGGGGTGAGCGACCGGTAGGTCAGCACGAGCCCTGTCCTGGAGGTCTCACAGGCGTCCATCAGCCGGTCCAGCACGTCGCCGCGGAGCTTGTCCGCGCCCGCCACGATGATCGTGTGGTACCAGGGCCGGTCGGAGGCGGGCGACTGGCGCAGGATGTGGGTCAGGGCCGTCGCGACGTACGTCCCGAGCACCCGGTTGCCGAACACGCCGGCCTGCCGGTCCATGCTGACGACCCGGAGCCTGGCGGGCGGCAGGCGGACGGCCTGCGTGCCGAGCGTCTCCAGTTTGCGCAGCTGCGACTCCAGCGCCCAGGCCCGCTCGATCACCACCCGGTCGCTCACGCCGCGCCCGAACAGGGTGCCGATCCGCTCCAGCTGGCTGGCGGTGATCAGGCCGAACCGCAGGTCCTCGCGCGGGTCGCCGACCTGCGCGAGCGCGCGGAGCGCGGCCGTGACCTGACTGATCGTGGCGTTGTCGCCGAGCACCTCCAGCACCCGCTCCAGGATGGCGTTGTCGAAGCTGAGGTCGCGGGTGCTGCGGTGCTCCTCGCTGACGCTGACCACGTGCGCGAGGACGTCGGCGAACGCCTCGGGCTTGAGCGTGGCGCCCAGGTCGAGCCTGGGCAGGTCGACCGGCAGCACCCACACCAGCGGATCGTCCCCGCCCTTACGGGCCAGCTCGATCAGGTCCTTGGCGATCGCGCCCTCCGACAGGTCGAGCACGGTCAGGTGGCCGCCGCTGTAGAGCCGGGTGGCGCCGAGCAGCGTGATCAGCGCCGACCAGCCGGGCAGCGTGCCCCCGGCCACGTCGATGCGGTCGATGTCGTCGGGCACCGCGACGGCGTACCAGGTGAGCTGGCGGTCGTGGCGCTCCTTGACCTCCTGCCACTCGCGGTAGCGCTGCGCGTGCTCCTCCTGGGCGCGGAACAGCTCCTTGTCACGTTCCTGACGCTGTCTGTCATCCCTCGCCTGCTGCTCGTGGACCCGGTGCTTGACCGCACGGTCGCCCTGCAGCAGGGCGTAGCTGCAGATGGCCGCCACGCCGCCGGTCGCCAGCACGCCGATGAGCGCGAAGGACCAGCCGAGATAGTCCGTCATGGCCAGCGTGAGCAGGAACAGGGTGAGCAGGAGCATGAACATCCGGACCCGCCGCACCGGCCGGTTGAGCATGTCCTCCTGCAAGCGCTCGCGGCGCAGCAGCTCGGCCTGTTGCTCCGCGTCCGTGTCGCCCTTGACGGAGTCGCTCTCCTCGGCGGGCGACGGCCGCTTCGGGGGAGGCCCCGGGTCGGGGTGCACCAGGATGTACTGCCAGCCCAGGTAGATACGGTCAGCCTGCAGCTGTGCGTGATCGGGATGCACGTCCGCCACGTGACCCCCTCCGGCTGCGCTGTGTCGTCAGTAGGGTCGGTGTCCCTCCGCTCCGTGACAGCGTATGAGCTACAACCCCTGCTGCGGCAGGGTTCTCGGCAATTCGACCAGCACAATGGGCGCATTGGGGTGAGTGGGACAAGTGTGACCTATTACCATCGATACCCATGACGGAACCCTCCGGCGGCAGCGACAGGCACAGACGCCCCGTAGTGGTGCCCGTGCTCGCCCTGGTGACCCTCACCGCCGTCGGCGTCGTCGCTCTGCTGGGCGGCCTCGACGAGCGCCCTGAAACCCCGCCGCCGAAGCTCAAGGCCGGGCAGAGCGTGGACCTGGGCCAGTTCGACGCCCAGTTCATCGAGTCCACGATGACGATCGAGCCGGCCGCGAACCAGTTCGCCAAGGACAAGCGCTTCCTCGACGTGGTGTTCAAGGTGACGAACAAGACCGACAAGACCCTCCTCGTGGGCAGCCTGCCGACCGACAAGAGCTCCGGCTACAGCTTCGGCGGGGCCCTGCTGAAGATGACCCCGCAGATCAAGAGCGAGGTCGGGGGCCGGTTGTTCGTCCTGTCCAAGGGCGTACAGTCCTCGCAGTTGCATCCTGACGTCGCCGCGACCGTGATCGCCCGCTATGAGCTGGACGGTACGGCCACCCCGCCGGAGCAGGTGACCTACGACGTGGCCGCGTACGAGGAGATGGAGAACCCGCTGACCGGTGTCGTCACCTGGCTGGTGCCGTCCGAGGGGGGATTCGTCGGCAAGGCGGAGGTGAAGAAGGTGGCCGCGACCGTCACCCTGCCCGTGAAGCAGGAGGGGACGTGATGACGACCACCGACGAGGTGCGCACCGAGCCCCCGCCCGGCGCGCGGCGGGAGCGCCCGCGCCGCCGGGCGGCCGCCACGGTGGTCAACACCCTGGTCGGCCTGGTCCTGGTCGCCGGCGCCGTGGCCGTGCAGTCGCGGGAGATGTCCCAGGCGGAGATGGACGCGCCGCTCACCTACGTGGGCGCGAAGGACGAGGCGGTCGACGCCGGCCGGTTCGCGGTTCGCGTGAAGAAGGTGTCCACGGCCAGGACGGTCAAGAGCCGGGACAAGATCGTGGAAACCGAGCAGGTGTTCCTGGTGATCGAGGCGGAGGCCACCGTGCCCAAGGACCCGGTACATCTGGCGCCGCCCACCCTGCTCGCCGCCGACGGCAAGAAGTTCGTCGCCACCGACAAGGTCGACGAGAGCCAGACGCTGGTCAACCCGTGGATCCAGCCGGGCTGGTGGGCGTCGGGCAGGTTCGTCTTCGAGGTGCCGCCCGCCGCGCTGCCGGGCGCGCAGGCCGTGTTCCAGCTGCCGACCGGCGGCTTCTACGTCGAGCCGCTGCCGCCGGAGGCGCAGGTGGACCTCGGCATCGACGCGGCCACCGCCAAGAAGCTCAGCTCCGCGCCCGCGGACGTCGTCGACCTGGACGAGAAGAAGTAGGCCATGAGCACGAACGACGCGGAGCGCGACTGGTTCGCCCCACCGCCCAGCCAGCCCACCCAGCCACCACAGCCCGCACCGCCGCCCCGGGACCCGCAGGCGCCCCAGGCCCCCCAGGGACCGGCTCGGCCGCGCCGGGGGCAGCATCGGCAGCCGGGCGGTCAGCCCTTCTCGCCCGGCGCTCCGCCCCGGCGGCCCCGTGGCACGGCCCCGTTCCCGGACCAGCAGGTGTGGCCGCCGCCGCGGAAGCAGTCGGTCAACGCCGCGACCCAGCCGATCCCGGCCATCACGAGCGCCGGGCCGCTGCCGTCCTCGACCCCGCCCGCCTCGCCGCCGCCTCCACAAGAACCGCCTCCACAAGAGCCGGCGCCCGGGCCGACGCCCGAACCGGCGCCTGCCTCCGAGCCCGCCGCCGTCCGGCCGCCCGCCCGGCGGGGCCGGACGCTGCTGCTGGGAGTCGGCGCGGTGGTCGCCTTCACGCTGGGCATGGGCCTGCCGACGGCCGACCGCTACCTGTTCTACAAGAGCGGCCAGCCGGGCGAGACCGTGCACGTGGTGCCGGTCGGACAGCAGGTGACGTACGAGCACGTGACGTGGCTGACGGTGGTCGAGCCGACGCCGCCACCGGCGGGCACCACGCACAACACCCCCGACAAGCAGTGGCTCAAAATCACCGTCACCCGCAAGGCCGCCGACGAGGCCGGCACCGTCCTCACCGGCAGGCCCGAGCTGACCGTACGGGACAAGCGCGAGCGCACCTGGCAGGTGGAGATCATCGAGGACAACCTGCCCACCGACAAGCACGAGGTGCACCGGGCCTACGACTACACCGCGCTGGCCGTGGTGCCCAAGGCGGTGGCCGACGAGGTGGAGCTGCACCTGGAGCCGAACATCACCTACCGCTCGGACACGCCCACCGAGAAGCTCCTGGAGGTCAAGCCGGAGGACGAGGAGAAGGCCGCCAGGAACGACGTGCTGATCTTCAGGCGGTGATGTCCTCGCCCCGCAGCCGTGCCCTGGTGGCCGCGATGTCGAACGCCGCGGCCAGCACGCTGAAGGACAGGGCGGTCACCAGCAGGTCCAGGACGAACCCGACGGGATGGCCGACGAACAGCCACATGAACGGCACGTCCGAACCGATCAGCGTGTAGATGGCCCGCGTCAGATAGTCGACGCCCACGTGGAGGCCCGTGTACAGCAGGCACACGAGGCCGAACAGCGTCGCGCCGCCCTTCACCGTGATCCTGAAGGCGTTGACCACGGGCACCCAGCGCTCCACGAAGCCGCCCACGACCCGGTCCACGGCCCGCTGGGTGATCGAGTGGCTGCCCTCCAGCTTGTCGACGCCCTTCTCCAGCTTTGTGCCGCGCACCGCCCTGCGCATGTCGTCCACGGAGGCGCCGAAGACCAGCACGGCCACCGCCAGCCAGGTGAGCGGCACGGCGAGCGCGTCCACCGCGTACGGCCACACGTCGGCGACCCAGGCCCAGAACGCCTCCCAGCCGGGGACGCTCTCCTTGGCCTGCTCCCAGGCGTCCGTCGCGCCGCCCACGACGGCTCGCTGACCGGCCCAGTCGCCCCGCAGCGCCGACAGGTTGTAGAGGGCGTTCAGCGCGCAGAACACGAAGGAGAACTCCGCGAAGGCGGCGGCGACGCCGGTGGCCCCGCCCTTGCCGTTCTCCACCATGCGCGAGAACAGCGCGCGCAGCCCGAAGGTGACGGCCATCGCCGCGAGCGAGACCCGCCAGTCCAGACTGACCAGACCCACGCCGTACGTGACCGCCTCGTTCGTACCGTTGGCCGCGTTGTTCAGGATGGGCGTGTAGAAGTTGTCGTCGAGGTTGTGGAGCAGGTCCATCTGCTGAAAGTCGGCCGCGTCCTCGATGTGCAGCGACCAGGCCATGTAGATGACCGCGAAGGCCGGCGCCACCCGGTTGAGCGAACGCCACAGCTTCTCCGGCGGCTGCCCGTCCGCGTGGCGCGCCTGGGTCTCCCAGAGCACGCGGCGCAGCGACAGGAACATGCCCGTGATCATCGTCATCGAGATCAGGATCACCACGGTCAGCAGCACGTAGGCGGCGACCAGGCGCGCCTGGTAGAAATCGCCGTGCTGGATCTCCGAGGCCAGGTAGAGCGTGGCCCAGCGAGCCAGCTCACCCGCCGAGAACCAGAGGATCAGGGGCAGCGCGCATCGCCCCGCAAGCCTGAGGGCGTGCAGGGGCAACGAGAAGGGGGACGGCATCTTCTGAGCCGGTATAGGCCCAGGTCGGGGAGGCGCCATCACACCTGACGATCCGGACATCTGCTGAATCGTATCGTTCTGCTCCATCTGGCGCAGCAGCAACGTGCACAGCCCGCTAGGCGCGGCTCTCCAGGCGCCGGGCCAGATCCACCAGCTCCGGCAGGCGCAGCACCCGGCCCCCCGCCCCCGGCAGAGGCACGTGCAGCGGCTCGGTCCAGCGCGCCGGAATCGCCGCGAAACCGTAGACCGCCCCCGCCAGGCCACCGGTCACCGCGCCCACCGTGTCGGTGTCGCCGCCCAGGTCGACCGCGGCCCGCAGCGCCTCCTCCAGCCCCGACGTGCCGCGCAACGCCCACACGGCCGAACCGAGGCAGGGCCAGATCGCGCCGTTGAACTCGGTGGCCTGATCAGGGTGCCAGTCCGGCGCCAGCACGACGGAGTAGCGCTCCCGGTGCTGCGCGGGGACATGCGTGAGCACGTCGGGCACGGCTTCGAGGGGATCGCCGCCGTCGAGCGCCACCCGCAGCAGCTCGTGGTAGACGGCCGTGCCCGCCCAGGCGGCCGGGTCGCCGTGGGTCAGCGCCGCGATGCGCCGGGCGGCGTCCATGGTCGCCTCACGCCCGTCGGCGGCGAAGTAGACGGCCGAAGTGGTGGCCCGCATGAGCGAGCCGTTGCCTGCGGCGCGGCGCGTGCTCTGGAAGTGGAAGCCCGCCGCCAGGTCCCACGGCATGCCGTTGGTGAGCACTTCCTCGGTCTGCAGGCCGATGTCCTTGGGATCGTCGGCGGCCCAGCGCTGGAACCGGGCGAAGACGTCGGGCAGGTCCAGCCCGCCGCACTCCAGCAGCGACTCGGCCAGGTGCACGGCCATCTGGGTGTCGTCGGTGGCCTCTCCAGGCTCCCAGCCCCCGCCACCGCACATCTCCCCGCCTCCGGCGGGGAACCGGCCGCTGAACGCGCCGGCGGGCCCGAACTCGAAGGGGGCTCCCAGCGCGTCACCCACGGCCGATCCCACGACCGCGCCCACGGCACGTTCCCTACGGTCCATCTCTGCAGCGTATCGACGCCCCGCCGACCTCCTCACAGCGGTTCCGCCCCACCGCCTCCAGCGCGATCGAGGTGCGGCGGCGGCAGGATGCGGGATCGGCTTACGGCGCCGGGACAGCGGCGAGCGGGATGGGAGTACGGTGCCGGGATCGGTGCGGGCGTGGGCTCCCGATCCGGGCGTGGGTACGGCACGATGGCGGGATGAAGCCGCAGCCCGCACTGGACACCGACCCGCGCGTGGTCGGCCAACGGGTCCGGCAACTGCGCCAGGCGCGCGGGGTCTCGCTGTCGGAGCTCGCCAGACGAGCGGGCATCGGCAAGGCCACGCTCTCCGGCGTGGAGACCGGCACCCGCAACCCCACGCTGGAGACGCTCTGGGCCATCACCGCCCAGCTCGGGGTGCCGATCGGGGCGATCCTCGACGCACCTCCCGAGCCCCGGATCGTGCGGGGCACGGCCGTCGAGGCGGCGCTGCTGGAGGTGTTCGAGGACGAGACGGTCACCTACGAGCTCTACCGCCTGCGCGTGCCGCCCGGCATCACCCAGACCTCCCCGGCGCATCTCGCGGGCGCCAGCGAGCACATCACGGTCTTCAACGGCACCCTGACGGCGGGCCCGCTGGACGCGCCCCTGACGGCCGGCCCCGGCGACCACATCTGCTGGCGCTCCGACGTGCCCCACGGCTACCGCGCCACGGGCGCCGAGGTCGTCCACGCCACCCTCCTCATGCGCTACGCCGCCACCCCCGGACGCCCTCACGCCGCTCCGCCCGCGGACCTCCAGGCCTACTGACCGTCAGGCGGCGGCGGGCCGGCAGGTGCGGCAGGGCCTGTAGCCGGCCGTGCGGGCCTGGCCGAGGGTGCGGAAGCCGTGGCGGTGGGCGGGGGTGATGCGGCGGGCGTTGTGGCAGGTCGGGAAGCAGACCACGCCTGTGGTGTCGCTGGCCAGGTAGAAGACCCGCTCGCGGGCCAGGGCGCGGAGGCGGTCGAGGTCCACGCCCTCGGCTGCGAGAAGCCGTTCCTTGGCGGCCGGGCCGAAGACGTACTCCCCTACGCCCCCGTCGGAGCGGGTCACCCGGTGACAGGGGATGAGCAGCGGCACCGGGTTGCCCGCCAGGGCCGTGCCCACCGCTCGGACCGCCCTCGGCCTGCCGATCCGCTGGGCGATCCAGGCGTACGGCCGTACCTCGCCTCTGGGGATGGCACGGGCGGCGAGCAGCACGTCACGCTGAAAGTCGCTCAGCCCGCGCAGGTCCAGCCGCAGCCCTGCGGCGCGGCCGGTGCGCAGGGCCGGCACCAGGCCCGCCGGTGGCCTGGCGGCGGGCAGCAGCGGGCGGCCGAACCGCTTCCTGAACGACTCGGCGAACCCGTCCACGCCCTCGTGCACGTACACGATCCCGTGGTCGGTGAAGGCCACGTCGACCTCCCCGATCGGCCCCGGCACGCGCACCCGGCGCGCCGCGATCCGGTCGAGCAGCCCTTCGGGCGCGTCGGTGGCCAACGCCGCCAGCCCGGCGAGCAACGGGTCCCGATCCTCGCCGGTCGTCGGGTCCGGGGTTGTCGGTCGCGGGGTCATCGGGTGCCTCCCAGTGCGCGCAGCCGCTTCAGGCCGCGCGATACGTGCGACTTCACGGTCCCCTGCGGGATCTTGAGTACCGTGGCGATCTCGCTCACCGGCAGGTCGACAACGTGCCGGAGGACGACCGCCGCTCGCTGCTCCGCCGGCAGCAGGCCGAGCAGTGCCTGCAGCTCGTCGCCCGTCTCGCGGCGCACGGCCGCGTCCTCGACGCTCTCGCGGGGGTCGGCTGTCTCGACGGGGACCTCATGCAGGTCGGGGGGCGGTTTACGGGATCTGGTCCGGGCGCAGTTGCGCCAGAGGTTCATCAGGATCGTCATCAGCCAGGCCCTCGGCTGCAACTCGGCGATGCGGTCGCGATCGTATCCGGCCAGCGCCCGGTAGGCCCGCAGGAACGCCTCCGCGGTCAGGTCCTCCGCGTCGGCCCACCGGCCGCTGAGGCGCAGCGCGGTGGTGAACACGAGCCCGCGGTGCGCGGCGAACAGCTCGGCGAACCCCTCGTCGAGGTCGTCCAGCAGCGCCTTGCGCACGGGATCGAGACAGTCCATGTGGCTCACATCAGGTACAACACCGCGCGCCTCGATCTCGTTGCACGCGAAAAGCCCGCGTCCGGAGAACGCGGGCCCTTCACTGAAGAACGGGTCAGACGGCCACAGCCAGCTCGGACACTTCGCCGAGCTTGGCCTCCACCTGGACGTCCCTGGTGACGCCGCCGCCCGCGATGATACGGACGGTCCAGTCGCCGGGACCGGCGAAGAAGCGGAAGACGCCCTCGTCGGACACGACCACCTCGCCGGTGAACTCACCGGTGTGGTCCAGCAGCCGCGCGTAGGCGGTGCCGGCGCCCGTGACCCGGCCCTGGATCACGGCCTGGTTGGAAAGATCGATTCCGGCCGGCAGCGCGATCGTCTGCTCCGGCGCTCCGCAACCCTGTGCAGTCATCAGCGGGCCTCTCCCAGCTCGATCGGCACGCCCACGAGCGAGCCGTATTCGGTCCATGAACCGTCATAGTTGGTCACGTTGGCCTGGTCGAGCAGCTCGTGCAGCACGAACCAGGTGTGCGCGGACCGCTCGCCGATGCGGCAGTAGGCGATCGTGTCCTTGGCGAAGTCGACGCCGGCCGCCTCGTAGAGGCTGCGCAGGTCGTCGTCGGACTTGAAGGTGCCGTCGTCGTTGGCCGCCTTCGACCACGGGATGTTGCGGGCGGTGGGCACGTGGCCGCCGCGCTGCGCGGACTCCTGCGGCAGGTGGGCCGGGGCGAGCAGCTTGCCGGTGAACTCGTCGGGCGAGCGGACGTCGACCAGGTTGAGCTTGCCGATCGCGGCCACCACGTCGTCGCGGAAGGCGCGGATGCTGGTGTCCTCGCCGGAGACGACGTACTGGGTCTTGTCGCGCTGCGGCACGTCCTTGACCAGCTGGCGGGAGTCGAGCTCCCACTTCTTACGGCCACCGTCGAGCAGCTTCACCTGGTCGTGGCCGTACAGCTTGAAGTACCAGTAGGCGTAGGCGGCGAACCAGTTGTTGTTGCCGCCGTAGAGGACGACGGTGTCGTCGTTGGAGATGCCGCGCTCGGAGAGCAGGGCCTCGAATCCCGTCTTGTCGACGAAGTCACGGCGGACCGGGTCCTGCAGGTCCTGCTTCCAGTCGATCTTCACGGCACCACGGATGTGGCCCTTGTCATAGGCACTGGTGTCCTCGTCGACCTCGACGAGCACGATCCCGGGGGTGTCGAGGTTGGACTCGACCCATTCGGCATCTACCAGGACGGCAGAGCGGCTCATTGGGAAACCTCCATTTTGGCGGCGGGTAGTAGACGGCGAATCAGCAGGTACAGCTCGCAGCCAAGGCAGAATCCGAAGGCTGCGTTGAGGAATGCGGCGAGGAGAGCCGCAGCCGTGGCCACCATGGCCAGCGGTGTGATCCCCAGGGCGTATCCGGCCAGCCCCGCGACCGCGAAGACGAGCCCCACCCCCTGCGCGAAGCGCGGCGGGCGGGCGTCCTCGGTCTCCTTCGGGACGCTCCTGACGAGCGCCTTGAAGAGCATTCCGTACGGCGAGCGGCCGGTCGTGCCGAGTGCGAACACCACCGTCTGGGCGGCGAGCAGCCAGGCGCTGCCCGTCACCAGGACGAGGGCGAGGATCGCAGTGGTCAAGGCCGCGCCGAAGCGCAACGCTCTAGGGTCGGTACGCATCGTGGGATGCTCCCTGAAGGGGTCGGATTGGGGCGGATCGAATATCCGCGCGAGACCGTCCTCAGGCAGCGCGACAGAGCGCGGTGGCCACGCGGCAGAAATCAACCGCGCGCCGCTTCGTCAGCAGCTCTGTCGATGGGTTCATGGTGACGACAGTACTCGTCGTCTCGGCATCTGTCACATCTCGTCCGAGTCCTGAGACGTGCCATGAGACGGGTCGTACGGGCGGTTCTGTGGAAGGGCGGCGGGGACGGCCTGGGCGAGCGCGTTCAGCACGTCGGCTTTGCGTGGCTGGCCCGAGGCCTTTTTCAGGATATTTCCGGAACTGTCGAGGACGAACACCGTCGGCGTGCGCAGCACGTCGAGCCGCCGCACCAGGTCCAGGCGGGACTCGGCGTCGACCTCCACATGCGCGACCCCGGGCACCAGAGCGCTCACGTCGGCCAGCACCCGGCGTGTCGCCCGGCACGGCTGACAGAAGGCGCTGGAGAACTGCACCAGTGTGGCCCGCTCCCCCAGCGGCGCCCCCAGATCACCCCCGGTGAGCCGGCTCACCGACCCCACTCCATCCGGCGAACCACCGCCCGAGCTCCCCGCCTCACCCGAACCAGCGCCCAAGCCCTCCGCCTCACCCGAACCAGCGCCCGAGCCACCACTCGCTCGGTCAGCCGAACCGCCCGCCATCCGCTCACCGTCCTCATCGGCCGGAACACCCACAGACCGGGTCGAGGATCCGCCCCGCCACCGCGAGGACCCCGCCGGCCCGCGCCGGGCGGTGAAGTCGCGCAGTCGCCCGTCGCGGCGGAGCCGTACCAGCCCGATCACCGACCCCAGCGCCAGCGTCGCCAGCACCACCCACAAACCCGTCATCTCCGGTGCAACCACCCAGAGCGCCGTTTACTTCCGCACAGGCACCGTGACGAGCGTCCTGCCGGTCGCGTCGACGACCTCGAACCGCACGATCGACTCCATCGGGATCCGCGTCGAACGCGGGAAGACGGCCTTGTCCTCGTAGGTCTTGCGGCTGATCGTCCACGACTGGGTGCGCTCCCGCTGCCCGTCCGCGCCGACGACCAGGAGCCTCAAGGTCGTGCCCACGGGCACGCCGTCGATCCGTACCAGGAGATCCGTCCCCCCACCCGCCGGGCTCGCCGACACCGTGGCGCGGTAGCCGGCGGCCTCGTCGGCCCCGGCGAACTCCTCGCCCTCCACCGTCCGCAGCAGACTGGGCGCTTCGGACCGGCTCGGGGTCGGCTTCGGGCTCGCACTCGGGAGCGCCCTCTTGGCCTCGACGGACGCGTCGGCCTCGTCGGACGCGCTCGCGTCGTCCTCGGCGCTCCTGTCCTCCGAGGCGACGTACGGCGCGGCCTCCCGCTGAGGGCTGTCGGCCACGGGAGCCGAGGCGGCGCCCTGCTCGCCCCCGTTCTGCTGGGTGACGGTCCACACCGTGCCGCCGACGACCATCACGGCCGCGGAGGCCGCCACGGCGATCAGCAGCCGCCCGCGCCTGTGCCGCCTGGCGCGGTCCCGCAGCACCCGGTCGAGCAGCAGCCGGTCGAGCACCTGCCGCGGCGGGCTGGCCACCAGCGCGACGTCCGCCTCCGAGACCTTGCCCAGGAACCCCGCGACCCCTTCGAGGTCCAGCAGCTCCGCGCCGCACTCCTCGCAGGTGGCCAGATGGGCGTCGATCTCCTCGGCCTCTTCGGGCTCCAGCGCGCCGAGCGCGTGCGCGCCCAGCGCCAGCCTGACCTCCTCACACGTCATCACGGCGCGAGCCCCCGCTCCTGCAGCGCGAGCTTGAGCGCCCGCAGCGCGTAGTAGGTGCGCGACTTGACGGTGCCCGGCGGGATGCCGAGCTTCGCCGACGCCTCCCTCACCGATCTCCCCCGGTAGTAGACCTCCATCAGCACGTCCCGATGCTCGGGCCGTAAGGCCGCGAGCGCCTCCGCCACGGCCCACGACTCGACCGCGCGCTCCAGCTCGTCGTCGGCGGGCAGCACGGCCAGCGCCTCGTCACCGATCTCCGGTGGCCGCGCCTTGCGCGCCCGGTGCTGGTCGACGACGATGTTGCGCGCCACTGTGAACAGCCACGCGCGGATGGGGCGGTCGGCGAGCGCGTCAGGGTGCCGCCAGGCCCGCAGCAGCGTCTCCTGCACGACGTCCTCCGCCCGTCCCGAGTCACCCGTCAGTCGCAGCACGTATCCGTACAGTGGCCCGGCGTGCTCGTCGAACAGGGTCCTCACGAGTTCCTCGTCGGCGGTGTCAGCTGGGCTCACACCCTCATGACGTACGGCACGGCGTCCCGGTTCGATGTCAGCCACAGATGTCATCCACGGGGTCATCCACGGTGGTCATCCACAGCGGTCATCCACGCAGCGGCACGTCGGTCGCCTCGGCGGTGAACTCCAGGCCGTCGGCCACGTTCCGCACGCCGGTCACCTTCACGTCGAAGGGCAGCTTGCCCTGGAACGGGATCGTGTAGTTGACGAAGCCCGCGACCTGGTCGGGCACACCCTCGATCTTCTCCGCCTGGAGCCTGATGCCGCCGTCGACGAGCTCGACCCGCATCTCGGCGTCGAACTTCACCTTGTTCGCGCCGACCGTCAGCTCGCCGGAGGCGACGAGCCGCTCGCCGTTCCCGCTGATCTTCACGCCCTTCGGGGCGTGCGCGTCGATCGTCGCCCTGCTCAGGGTGCCTCGTACGGTCAGCCGCTCGGCCCTGATGTCGGCCCGGTTCTGCAGGACGTCGGCCAGCGGGGCGGTGACGCCGTAGGCGGCGCCGCGCAGGCCGCTGACCGGCACGTCACCGTAGCGAACCGTGCCGAGGTCGAACCGCACCTCCGGATAGTGCCCGGAGACGGCCTGGGTGAGGAAGGGGATGCCTTCGATGGTGACGGTGGGGGCGTTGTCGAGGTCGGCCGACGCAGCGATCCTGTTGGCGAGGTCACGTTGCACGCCGGCGACGGCGACCCGGTCGACGACGACGAGAAGGACGATCAACACCATCAGGAATACGAGCAGCTTGCGCATCGGGCTCCTGTCTCATGCGGGGGTCATGAGCTTATCGACCAGACTCAAGCCTCATTGCCCACCAAAGCGGCCGTTTCACCCGCCCGCGAACGGCGGCAGCACCTCCACCGTCGCCCCGTCGCCGAGAATCACCTCGTCATGCGGTCGTTTTCCCACCGGAGAACCGTCGATCAGAAACGATGATCTGGTCACGACACGCGCGAGCTCTGGGCGGTTTTCTGTGATTTGCGTCATGAGTTCGCCCAGTGTGGCGGCGTGGAACGACTCCTCGGCGACTCCGGCCGCTTCCTTCGCCGCCGCCCAATATCGCACTTTTCCCATGGCCATAGGCTCCTCACCCTCGCTCGGGAACCATTGTGCGTCGCGATTAACCTGACCGTTTCACGGTAGGTGCTGTTCACTCGGTGGACGCGCAATGGACTCCGGTTACTCGTGGGATATCCTCGCCTACAGGACCTGGGCGACGTAGCCCCCGGGTCCTTGCGTGTTTGAGGAGGCCGATATGAGCAACCTGCTCCTGCTGACCAACGCCCTCGAGCCGTCCGCTGAGGTGCTGCCGGCGCTGGGGTTGCTGCTCCACTCGGTCCGCGTCGCGCCGGCTGAGGCGTCCGCGCTCATCGACGCGCCACCCTCCGACGCCGTCGTGGTCGACGCCCGTAAGGAGCTGGCGCACGCCAAGAGCCTGTGCCGGCTGATCCGTACCACCGGCATCGACTGCCCCCTGCTGGTGATCGTCACCGAGGGCGGGCTGGCGGCGATGACCGCCGAGTGGGGGGTCGACGACGTGCTGCTCGACAGCGCGGGTCCGGCCGAGGTGGAGGCGCGGCTGCGGATGGCCATCGGCCGCATCTCGCAGGCGGCCGCGGAGGACGTGCCCGACGAGATCCGCAGCGGTGACCTGTCGATCGACGAGGCCACCTACACCGCCCGGCTGCGCGGCCGGGTCCTCGACCTCACGTTCAAGGAGTTCGAGCTGCTCAAGTACCTCGCCCAGCACCCCGGCCGGGTGTTCACCCGTGCCCAGCTGCTGCAGGAGGTCTGGGGCTACGACTACTTCGGCGGCACCCGGACCGTGGACGTGCACGTGCGGCGGCTGCGCGCCAAGCTCGGCACGGAGTACGAAGCGCTCATCGGCACCGTGCGCAACGTCGGCTACCGGTTCGTGCCCGACCGCGCCGAGCAGGCCCACGTGTGAGAGCCGCCGGCGATATTGACAGGCGCCTCCGTCCGGAGTGCACTGTTGTGACAGATCTTCCGTAGATCTGTCATGTGACTGTCGCGTCGCGGACACCGCCGTCCCGGGGATTGACCGGAGACTGGGTGGTGTCGGTGGATCTGTTCAGGTCGCTCGTCGACGAGGGCGCCCGCCCCCGGGTCTATCGGCGTAACGAGTACATCTGCTCGCCGCAGCGCGCCGCCAACCGCGTCTACCTGCTCGACTACGGCTACGCGCGGGAGTACGTACCGGCCGGGGACCGTGAGGTCATCCACGACCTGCGCGCCGGCGGGGATCTCGTCGGCGAGCTGGCGTTCTGGAACGCCGGCGAGCGGGTGCGGATCGACGCGCTGACCGAGGTGCGGGCCTGGCCCATCGACATGCGACGGCTGCGCGAGCACGTCGCGGCGGCCCCCGGCGTGGCGACCGCCCTGGTGCAGGAGCTGTTCGCCAGGAACCTGACCGCCCGCAGGCACGAGGCGCTGGCGCGGGCGCCGGTGGCGGCGCGGCTGGCCGTGTGGCTGCTGAACCTGGACGAGCGTTACGGGCTGGCCTCCGAGAGCGCGCCGCCGCTGTCCATGGAGACGCTGGCCGACCTGGTCGGCAGCTCTCCCGACGTGGTGCAGCGGCAGCTCGCCCAGTGGGCGCGGCGCGGCTGGGTGGTGCGGCCGGGGTACCGGCGGCTGCGGATCGCCGACCCCGTCGCGCTACGCGGCGCCGCGGGGAGCTGGGACCATCTGGCCGCCCGATGGGAGGGGCGGATCACCGCGTTCCTCAGCAAACCCGGCGCGCCCGCCGAGCCGATGCTCGCCGGCGAGGTGCCGCGCCCCGCCCAGCTGCCCGCCGACCTGCCGGACTTCACCGGGCGGCAGCAGAGCCTGGACCAGCTGACCGGCTGGCTGGAGCGGCCCCGCAGGACGAACACGATGGTGGTCCAGGGCCTGCCGGGAGTGGGGAAGACGGCGCTGGTCACCCACTGGGGGCACGTGCACGCCGACCGGTTCCCCGACGGGCAGATCGTCATCGACCTGCGCGGCCAGTCGCCCAGCCAGCCGCCGATGACCCCGGCCGAGGCGCTCGGGCAGATCCTGCGCTCGCTCGGCGTGGGCGAGCACATGCCCGCCTCCGACGAGGCCGAGCTGATGCTGCTCTACCGGAGCAGGCTCGCCGGTCGCAAGTTGCTGCTCATCCTGGACAACGCCGCCGACCCGGCGCAGGTGCGGGCGCTGCTGCCGGGCAGCAAGGACTGCGTGGTCGTGGTGACGAGCAGGACCAGGATGGCGCCGCTGCGCGCCACCGGGCACGCCGACCTGATGGACCTGCCGGTGCTCGATCCGGGCAACGCGGTGGCGCTGCTGGTGGCCCTGCTGGGCGAGGACTCGCCACGGGCGGCCGACCGTGACGGGCTGGCCGAGCTGGCCCGCGTCTGCTCCTACCATCCGTTCGCGCTGCGCATCTCGGCGGCCAAGCTGGCCGAGCATCCGGAGCTCAGCGTGGCCTCCCGGGTGCAGGAGCTACGCCGGCCGGATCGGCACCAGACGTTCTCCGGCGACCCGGAGGAGGCCTTCCGCTCGGCGCTCGACCTGGCCTACGAGTCGCTCAGCCCGCCGCAGCGCCGCGCCTTCCGGCATGTCGGGCTGCTGCCGGGCGGCCCCTTCGCGCCGGAGGTGCTGGCCGCCGCGCTGGGCGTGCCGGTGAGCGAGGCCGTCATGGCGGTGGAGGGACTGCACCGGGCGTATCTGGTCGAGCCGATGCCGGGGCCCCGCTACCGGGTGCACGACCTGGTCAAACGGCTCGCCAGGGAGCTGGGCAGGCACGCCGAGGCGGGGGTGCGCGAGGCGCGGGTGCGGCTGCTCGATCACTATCTGACGGTCGCCGCCGCCGCTGACACGCCGGTCGAGTGGTTCGAGGCCGAGCGACGGGCGCTGGTCTCGGTGGTGCGGCTGGCGGAGGAGTCGGGCGCGCACGGCCTCGCCTGGCAGCTCGCCGAGGCGGTGTTCGAGCCGTTCAGGCGGCTGCGCTACTACGAGAACAACCTGGAGATCCAGCAGACCGGGCTCCGCTCCGCGCAGCGGATCGGCAACCGGCGGGCCATCGCGCGCATGCGCAGCCACCTCGGCTCGATCCACCGCGACATCGGCCCGTCCACCACCGCCGCCCGGCACATCGGCGAGGCGCTGGCCGACTTCGCCACGCTCGGCGACCGCGAGGGGCGGGCACGCGCGCTCAACGACCTCGCCGACGTGCACGGCATCGCGGGCAACAGCGAGGACGCGCTCACCTGCGCGGCCGAGGCGCTGGAGCTCTACCGGGAGATCGGCGACCCGGCCGGCGTCGCCGGGAGCCTGCACACGCTCTCCCGGCTGCACCTGTCGCAGGAGCGGCACGAGCTCGCGCTGGAGCACGCCGGGCAGGCCCTGAAGCTCTACCGGGAGATCGGCGACCTGGCCGGGATCGCGCAGAGCCAGATCATCCTGGCCAGGGTGCGGCAGAGCCTCGGCGAGCCGAACGCCGCACTGTCGGAAGGGCTGGACGCGCTGTCCATCTGCCACCGGCTCGGCGACGAGCACGCCGAGGCCGAGACGCTGCTCTGCCTGGCCGAGATCTACGACTCGCTGCGGCTGCCGCAGGACGCCCAGCGGGACGCCGAGCGGGCGCTGGCCGGCTACACGGCCACCGGTGACCAGCACGGATGCGGACGCGCCCTGTGCACGCTGGGCCGCATCGCGCGCAACGGCTCCCGCTACGACGAGGCCCTGGACCACTACGAGCAGGCGCTGGCCGTACAACTTGAGCTGCACCACGAGCAGGGCAAGGCCGAGACGCTGGGGGACATCGGGCTGGTGCACTGGCGGCTGGCCGACTACCTGCGCGCGGACGACTACCTGAACCAGGCGCTGGCGATCAGCCGGGTGATCCGCGACCTGCCCGTCGAGGCGCGCATGCTGAACCGGCTGGCGCGGGTGCGGCGGCGGCAGGGGCTGCCGCAGGTGGGGTTCGTGTACGCGCTGGAGGCGCTGGACATCGTGCAGGGCATCGGCAACCGCCGGGCCGAGGCGGATGTCCAGGAGACGCTGGCGTACACGTACCTCTCGCTGAACCTGCACGGCGACGCGCTGCGGGCGGCCAAGGCGTCGCTGGCGCTGCGGGAGGAGGCCCGCGACAACAGGGCCAGCGCGCTGCTGTCGGTCGCGCAGGCGCTGCACCTGGCGGGCCGGACGGCGGAGGCCGTCGGGTACGCCAGGCGGACGGTCGAGTCGCAGCACCGGAGCGGCACGCGGGATCGGTGGGCGGCCGCGCTCACCACGCTCGCCATGATCCTGCTGGACCTCGACCGGCCGGACGAGGCGTACGTGCTCGCCTCCCAGGCCCGGGAGGTGCACCTGGACTGCGGCACCCGCCGTGACCTGGGCTGTGCGCTGCGGGCGCTGGGCCTGATCCAGTGGCGGCGCGGCGACGCGGCCTCGGCGGTGCGCCACCTGGGCGAGGCGGTGCGGATCCTGGACGAGGTGGGCGACGTGTTCGAGTCGCGGAAGGCCGCCGCAGAACTCCGCGAAATGTCGTGATTTTTTAAGTCTTAGGTCGCAGATCTTCTCCGGCATCTCCCGTTAGCTGGCGTCACAGCAACGTCAAGCGGAGGTGATCCGGATGCTCAGAAATTCTCTGCGTCGAGACCTGTGGTCGCTCAAGCGGCAGGCCAGTAAGGACAGGTGGATCACGCTCGCGCTGCTCGCCGGGGTGCCCGCCGCCTGGCTGCGCCAGCTCTCCCCAGGCGACGCGATGCCCGTCTCCGGGCTGCTCTTCGCCCTGTCCGGCGCGCTGCTCGCCGGCTCGGCCACGGCCTGGCTGATGTCGGCGTACTTCCTGGCCCGCTCGGCACGGCGGCGGCGCGAGCCGGTCGAGACGCTGCGCCTGGTCTCCAGGGCCGCCCTGGCCAAGGAGTGGGCGTTCACCGCGCTCGGCTGCTACGGCTCCTGGCATGTCCTGCAGTTCGTGACCGCGCTGTTCCTGGGGTAGGAGCCTGGTGACGGGGAGGTGCGGCAGATGGTCGTCGAGGTCTCGGGGCAGCTGGTGGTGCCCGATCAGGCGCGGGGCGTGGTGCTGTTCGTGCACGGCAGCGGGAGCAGCAGCCGCAGTCCGCGCAACCGGTACGTGGCCGGCGCGCTCAACGAGGCGGGGCTGGGCACGCTGCTGTTCGACCTGCTGACGCCGGAGGAGGAGGCCGACCGGGCCAACGTGTTCGACATCGAACTGCTGGCCGGCCGGCTGCTCCAGGCGACGGACCGGGTACGGGAGGAGCCGACGGCGGCGGGGCTGCCGATCGCCTACTTCGGCGCCAGCACCGGCGCGGGCGCCGCGCTGTGGGCGGCGGCCGAGCCGGGCGTGGAGGTCGCCGCGATCGTCTCCAGAGGCGGGCGGCCCGACCTGGCCGGGGCGCGGCTGGCGGACGTACGGGCGCCCACGCTGCTCATCGTCGGCGGCCACGACGAGCAGGTCGTCGAGCTCAACCAGGAGGCGCGGCGCCACCTGCGCTGCGAGAGCCGGCTGGAGATCGTGCCGGGGGCCACCCACCTGTTCGAGGAGCCGGGCGCGCTGGAGCGGGTCGCGGGGCTCGCCGGCGACTGGTTCACCGGTCGCCTGTGACCTCCTGTACGGCGGCCGGGCTCCAGGTGTACTCCAGCATGTCCAGGTCGAACCCGGCGTGGAAGCGCTCCACGTACGCCCTGCCGGCGCTGCCTCCCATGCGCTCGTAGAAGGCCCGCGCCGGGGTGTTGTCCCGCAGCACCTCCAGGTAGACCGGCTGGTCCGGGTGGTGCTCGGCCGCCCAGCCGAGGCCGCTGAGCATCAGGCGGCGCCCGATGCCCGAGCGCTTGCTGCCGGGTCGTACGTGCAGGTTGTCGAGCAGGATCCGCTCGTCCCGCTGCGGGGTGAGGTAGGCGAAGGCGGTGATGTCCTGGTCGTCGCCCTCGGCCACCAGGAGGCAGGAGGGCGCCCCGCCGTTGAGGTAGCGCTCGCTGTCTACCCTGGCCTGCCACAGCTCCAGGTTGATCGCGAGCAGCGGGCCGTCGAGATAGTCGGCGGGCATGATGCCGGCATAGGCCGCTCGCCAGCTCTCGGTGTGCAGCTCCGCGATCGATTCCACATCGTCCGCGGCGCCTGGTCGGATGGTCACGAACGCCCAGGTTACCCCTGGGGCGCCTTGCGCCTCTCCGACAGCCGCTTCCACACGAACGCCCCGACGGCCAGCACCACCAGCCCGATCACCACGTACGTGATGACGCCGACATAGGTCTCCACCAGCGACCACTGCTCGCCGAGCAGGTAGCCGCCCATGACCAGCAACGTGTTCCAGATGAAGCTGCCCATCGCGGTGAACACCACGAACGTGACCAGCGGCATGCGCTCCACCCCCGCCGGGATGGAGATCAGGCTCCTGAAGATCGGGATCATGCGCCCGAAGAAGACCGTCTTGCGGCCATGATCGGCGAACCAGGCCTCGGTCTTCCGCACGTCCTCGGACTTGACCAGCGGGACCTTGGCGACCAGGGCGTGCATGCGGTCCCGGCCCAGCAGCGCGCCGAGGCCGTAGAGGACCAGCGCCCCGATCACCGAGCCCACCGTCGTCCAGAGCAGCACCTGCCACAGGACCAGCTCGCCCTTGCTCACCGTGAACCCCGCCAGGGGCAGGATGACCTCGCTGGGCAGCGGAGGGAACAAGTTCTCCAACGCCACCGCGATGCCCGCGCCAGGAGCGCCCAGCGTCTCCATCAGCCCCGTCGCCCACTCGGCGATCCCGCCAAGACCGCTGGATGCCATCGCCGTCCTCTCGTCGCAGGTATCTCTAGCCAGGACGGGCCCATCTATGCCTGCGCGCCCGCATCGATCTCCGGGCGACCCCATCCGCCTGCGACATCTCTGACAAAGGAACGTTGTGGCAACCCGCTATGCATGTACCCGGGCGTAGTGGTGTGGGATCGGATCCGCACCCCGAACGCGGATCGAGGAGATGGAATGCCCCACTTCCGGCTGTTGACCGCCGCTGACGTGGCCCGGGTCGCCGTCTTCGCGGCGCTGATCGCCGTACTCGGCCTGCCCGGCGCCCTGAACGTCTTCGGCAGCGCCGTGCCGATCACCCTCCAGACGCTGGGCGTCATGCTCGCCGGCGCCATCCTCGGCTCATGGCGGGCCGCCCTCGCCGTGGCCGTGCTGATCGCGCTGGTGGCGGTGGGGCTGCCGTTGCTGGCCGGCGGGCGGGGCGGGCTGGCGGTGTTCGCGACGCCGACGGTGGGCTTCCTGCTGGGCTGGCTGCCCGGCGCAGCCCTCACCGGCTGGATCGTCGAGCGCGGCGGCCGCAGCCCGAGCTTCGTCAGGCTGCTGGTAGCCTGCCTGGCCGGTGGCATCGGGGCGGTCTACCTCGTCGGAGTGCCGATGTGGGCGGCCGTCGGAGGGGTCACGCTGGGCCAGGCCGCCCTGCTGACCGCGGCCTTCCTCCCCGGCGACCTCGCCAAGGCGGTGCTCGCCACGATCGTGGCCAGAGGAACCCAGCGGGCCTACCCCGACGCCGTCCCGGCCGTGTACTACGACCGCCTCAGAGCCGGCAAGGAGAACTGAACCGGGCATGCCAGTCGCAGCGCAGGTCATGCGGCACGCCGCAACCCACCCCGGCCGCCCCGCCGTGCGCGGTCCCCGGGAGGAGCTGACCTATGCCGCACTCGCCCGCCGGATCCAGCGCACGGCCGCCCGCCTGGCCACCCGCTTCCCCGGCCCCGGCGCACTCGCGGCGATCACCCTGACCGACCCGGTCGGCCAACTCACCGCCGCCCTCGCCATCGACCTCCTCGGCGGCACCCCACTCCTCTGCGACCCCACCCACCTGAAGACCCTCCTGACCACCCCTCTCGGCGACACCCCCCAGCCCCACACCCCGGCCCGGATCGACGCCTTGGGGGACACACCACGGCCGCACGCCCCGGTCTCCGCCGGCGCTCTCGGGGGCATGCCGCTGCTGGATGACGCCGGGCGGGGTCTCGTCGGTCTGGTGATCGATGCGCTGCCTTCCGGGGCGGCAGGGCGCGACGTGCCGTTGCACCGGCCCACGCCCGGCGATCTGGCCTGGGCGTGCTTCAGCTCAGGCAGCACCGGCCGCCCGCGCGCCGTCGTCCGTACCCGGGGGTCGTGGACCGGCTCCTTCGCGCCGCTGAGCGAGCTCACCGGGATCGGCGGCGGCGATGTCGTGCTGGTGCCCGGTCCCCTGCTTTCCTCCCTGTACGGTTTCGCCGCCGTGCACGCACTGGCCGTCGGCGCGACCGTCCTGGCGCCGGGCCGCTGGTCCCCCGGCTCCCTGCCGGGCCTGCTGCGCCGGGCGACCGCCGTGCACCTGGTGCCGCACCACCTGCCCGAGCTGCTGGAGGCGCTGCCCGACGGCGCCCCGCTGCGGACGGCGGTGATCGGCGGCGCCGCCCTGGCTCCGGGGTTGCGTGAGCGCGCGGCGACCGCGGGCGTGCACGTGGTGTCCTATTACGGTGCCACCGAGCTGTCCTTCGTGGCCGTGGACGCCGACGGCCGGGGGCTGCGGCCGTTCCCCGGTGTGGAGATCGAGGTCAGAACGCCACCCGGCCGGCGACTCGGCGAGGTGTGGGCGCGCTCCCCCTGGCTGGCCGAGGGCTACCTGGCCGGCGCGGCGGGTCCGCTGCTGGCCGACGGCGACGGCTGGATGAGCGTCGGCGACGTGGCCGCCCCCTACCTGCCCGGTGAGGTGCTGCGGCTGCGTGGCCGGGGCGGTGGCGCCATCCAGACGGGTGGAGCCACCGTCGTGCCGGAGGACGTGGAGGCCGTGTTCAGGAGCGTGGCGGGGGTCGGCGACATCGTGGTGGTCGGCTCACCGCACCCGGATCTGGGCGCGGTCGTCACCGCGATCGTGGAAGCAGCCGCAGACGGCCCGCCCGTGAGAGCGGCCCTGGAGGCGATCGCCCGGGGCGGCCTGGACGCGGCGCAGCGCCCCCGCCGCTGGTACACGATCAACGCCCTCCCCCGCACCCCCTCAGGCAAGCCCGCCCGCGACCTCGTAGCCGCCCGCCTCGCCGACGGCGACGACCCCAACCTCCGCAGACTCCCATGACCCGCCACACCACCACCCTGGGCGGGTCGTCATGACGCGCGACATGCCTGTCGTCGTGGCGGCTCGGCGGACTGCGGTCGGCACTGCGGGGCATGCGTTCAAGTCGGTGACGGCGGACCGGCTGGCTTCGCCTGTCATCGCCGCGGTCGCCCGGGATGTGGCGGGCTCGGGGCTGCCTGTCGACGATGTGGTGCTGGGTAACTGCATGGGGCCCGGCGGGAATCTGGCGCGGGTCTCGGCGCTCGGGGCGGGGCTGGATTCGTCCGTGCCGGGGGTCACGATCGACCGGCAGTGCGGGAGCGGGCTGGCCGCCGTCCTCCTCGCGGGGCAGGCCGTACGCAGTGGTGAGATGGACCTGGTCATCGCCGGAGGGGCCGAGAGTGCCTCCACCGCACCGGTGCGCGCGTATCGGGGCGGTGAGCCGTACGAGCGGGCGGCCTTCACCCCGGCGGGACATCCTGACCCGGACATGGGCGCGGCGGCCGAGGCGCTCGGCGTCGCGCGCGGCGTGCGGCGGGACCGGCAGGACGACTACGCGTGCGCCAGCCACGCCAAGGCGGTGGCGGCCCGTGAGGCGGGCCGGTTCGACGAGGAGATCGTCCCGGTGGCGGGCCGCGACCGGGATCAGCGGCCGCGTCCGCTGCGCCCGGCGTCGCTGGCGCGGCTGCCTGGGGCGTTCGTGCCCGGAGGCGCGGTGACGGCGGGCAACTCCGCCCCGAACAGCGACGGCGCGGCGGCGGTCGCCGTGCTGCCCGAGCGGCTGCGGGCCGGGCTGCCAGGGCTGCGGCTGCTGGCGGGCGCGGTGGTGGGCTGTGATCCGGAGTTGCCCGGCTGGGGGCCGGTGCCCGCCGTGAGACGCCTGCTGGAGCGTACAGGAGTGAGCATGGAGCGGATCGAGGCGGTGGAGATCGTGGAGGCGTTCGCGGCGCAGACGCTGGCGGTGACCGACGCGCTCGGGCTCGACCCGCTAGGGGCGGACGGCGCGCGGGTGTGCGCCGACGGCGGGGCGCTGGCGCTCGGTCATCCGTGGGGGGCGAGCGGCGCGGTCGTGGTGACACGGCTGTTCAGCAGGCTCGTGCGCGGGGGCGCGCCGAAGGGGACGCTGGGGCTGGCGACGGCAGCGGTCGGTGGCGGCCTCGGCGTCGCCGCCCTGTTCGAGGTGGCCTAAGCGATCGGATCTGGTGGACGTGTCGAGGGGGCGTGAGTGATCGAGCTGGTGGACGTACGGGTTCGGCTGGGGCAGCGGGACGTGTTGCGGGGCGTCAGCGCTTCACTGTCCGAGCGGCGGGTCGGCGTGGTCGGCGCCAACGGCTCCGGCAAGAGCACGCTGGCGCGGCTGTTCAACGGGCTGGCCCTGCCGACGTCGGGCAGCGTCACGGTGTTCGGCGAGGACACACGGCGGCGGGCGGCCAAGATCCGGCGGCGGGTCGGGTTCCTGTTCACCGATCCGGACGCGCAGATCGTGATGCCGACCGTGGCCGAGGACGTCGCCTTCTCGCTGCGGCGCCGGAAGCTGTCCGGTGCGGAGGTGCGGGGCAGGGTCGAGGAGGTGCTGGCCCGCCACGGCCTGGCGGGGCACGCCGATCACCCCGCCCACCAGCTGTCCGGCGGTCAGAAGCAGCTGCTCGCGCTCTGCTCGGTGCTGGTGCTTGAGCCGGAGATCCTGGTCATGGACGAACCCACGACGCTGCTGGACCTGCGCCACTCCCGGCAGGTCGCCGAGGCGCTGCACGCCCTGCCGATGCAGGTGATCGTGGTCACCCACGATCTGCCTCTGCTGGAGGGGTTCGACCGGGTGCTCGTGCTGGACGAGGGCCAGATCGTGGCGGACGGCACGCCGGAGTCGGCCATCGGCCACTACCGGAAACTCATGGCGTGAGCGGACGTGAGCGGAGGTGGGTCGGTGTGAGCGAGCCCGAGGGGGTGTGAACGGGGTGAACGGGCTCGCCGGTGCCTACGTGCCGGGTGACTCGCCGGTGCACCGGCTGCCGGTCGGCGGCAAGCTGCTGGGCCTGGCGGCGGCCTGCACGGTGCTTGTCCTACTGCGCTCGCCGTGGGCGATGGCGGTCGCCGCGGGCGTGGTCGTGCTGTTGTTCGCGGTGGCGCGGGTGGGGGTCGCGGCGGCCTGGGCGCAGGTCCGCCCGGTCCGGTGGTTCGCCGTGGCGCTGTTCGGCATGCAGCTGGTCTTCGCCGACGTGCCGAGCGCGGTGCTGATCACGTCCAGGGTGGTGCTGGCGGTGGCGCTGGCCGGGCTGGTCACGCTGACCACCAGGACCTCCGCGATGATGGCGGCCCTGGAGCGCGGCCTGTCGCCGGTGCGCCGGGTGGGGCTGGATCCGTTCCGGCTGTCGCTCTTGCTCTCCCTCACCATCCGCAGCGTGCCGGTCATCGCGGGCCTGGCGGCGCGCGTCCGTGAGGCGCAGCGCGCGCGTGGGGTCGAGTGGAGCATGCGCGCCTTCGCCGTGCCGCTGGTGGTCAGCGCACTACGGCACGCCGACGCGCTGGGTGAGGCCCTGAGCGCGCGCGGGCTGGACGACTGAGGCGATCATTCCAGCGCGGTGTCACTCCAGCGCGGTGTCGCCGAGGGACTCCAGGAGGCCGCGCAGCAGCGCCACGAGGTGGTCGCGGTCGGCGGGGGCGAGGCCGGACAGCAGCCGCGCCTCGTTCGCCACGTGCGCCGTGAGCAGCTCGTCGATGAGCTCCCGGCCGCGCTCGGTGAGCCGGATGCGCACGGTCCTGCGGTCGCCGCTGTCGCGGACGCGCTGGACCAGGCCCTTCGCCTCCAGCTTGTCGATCCTGTTGGTGATCGCGCCCGAGGTGACCATGGCCGCCTTGAGCAGCGCCCCCGCCGTCAGCTCGTACGGCGCGCCGGAGCGGCGGAGCGTGGCCAGCACGTCGAACTCGAAGCTCTCCAGCCCGTGCTCGGCGAACAGGTCCCGGAGCCCGCGCTCCAACAGGCGCGACAGCCGTGAGACGCGGCCGACGACCTCCATCGGCCACACGTCCACGTCGGGCCGCTCCCGCCGCCACTGCGCGGTCAGCGCGTCCACCGCATCGCTCATCGGCCGTCCTCTCAGCATTGACTATCTCAACATTAAGATATTTGACACGCATAGACCGGCCATGGTCTTATCTCAACGTTAAGATTATCAATGCAAAGGCATCCCATGACCACCCTTGCCGCACCCCCGCGCACCCGGACGACCGACCTCCTGTTAGCGGCACTGGCACCGGTGAGCTGGGGCACCACCTACGTGGTCACCACCACCCTGCTCCCCCCGGACCGGCCGCTGCTCGCCGCCACCCTGCGCGCCCTGCCCGCCGGCCTGGTGCTGCTCGCGGCGACCCGCAGCCTGCCGTCCGGATCGTGGTGGTGGAAGTCCGCGGTGCTCGGCCTGCTCAACTTCGGCGCCTTCTTCCCGTTGCTCTTCTTCGCCGCCTACCGGCTGCCGGGCGGAGTCGCCGCCACCATCGGCTCGGTCCAGCCGCTGATCGTGGCGTTGCTGTCGGTGCTGATCCTGGGGCTCGTGCCGGGCCGGATCATGCTGTACGCGGCGCTGGCGGGCACCGGCGGCGTCGCCCTGCTGACCCTGACCTCCGAGGCCCGGCTGGACCCGCTCGGCATCGCCGCCATGCTCGCCGCCACCTCGCTCATGGGCATGGCCATGGTGCTGGCCAAGAAGTGGGGCCGCCCCGCGTCACCGCTCAAGATGACCGGCTGGCAGCTCACCATCGGCGGCCTGGTGCTGGTCCCCATCACCCTCGCCGCCGAAGGCGTGCCCACCTCCCTCACCACCACGAACGTCCTCGGCTTCACCTACCTGGGCGTCTTCGGCACCGCCATCGCCTACGCCCTGTGGTTCCGCGGGATCGACCGGCTGACCCCCACCTCGGTCTCACTGCTCGGCCTCACCAACCCGCTCGTCGCCACCATCGCCGGGCTCGTCGTCCTCGGGCAGACCCTCACCGGCTGGCAGATCGCCGGCTTCACCATCGCGCTCGGCGCCCTCGTCGCCGGCCAGACGTTCTCCAGAAAGGCATGAGGCCGATCAGGTCGGCTCTTGCGGGCATGCATTCAGGTGGGGCTGGACCCTGTTCCGGCGGCGCGCGTACGTGAGGCGCGGCGCGCGGGCTACAGCGGCGGGTTCGTCCCGGGCCGGACGATCCCGCTCTCGTAGGCGAAGATCGCGATCTGCACGCGGTCGCGAAGGCCGAGCTTGTTCAGGATCCGTCCGACGTGGATCTTGACGGTGCCCTGGGTCACTCCCAGCACGGCGGCGATCTCGGCGTTGGAGTGGCCACGGGCGACCTCGCCCAGGACGTCGCGTTCGCGATCAGTGAGCCGGGCCAGCCGATCGCCGGCCGCGGACCGGCCGGTCGCCGGGTCGGGCAGGTGCGCGGCACAGACCTCCAGCAGCCGACGGGTGACGGCCGGGGAGATGACGCTGTCGCCCTCGGCCACGGCCCTGATGCCGCTGAACAGGTCGGCAGGCGGGACGTTCTTCAGCAAGAACCCGCCGGCCCCGGCGCGGAGCCCGGCGAAGACGTACTCGTCAAGGTTGAAGGTCGTCAGGAGGAGCACCCGTGCCTCCGGAAGCTCCGCGACGATCTGGCGGGTGGCCTCAAGGCCGTCCATGACGGGCATGCGCACGTCCATCAGCACGACATCGGGCCGCAGCGCCCTGGTCATCGCCACCGCCTGTGCGCCGTCGCCCGCCTCGCCGACCACGTCGAAGTCGGCTTGGCTGTCGAGCGCCATGCGCAGGCCCAGCCGCAGCAGGGACTGGTCGTCGACCAGCAGCACCCTGATGGTCACGGCAGCCGCAGGCGGACGCGTACCCTCCAGCCCGCCTCGGGCAGGGGGCCGGCGTCGACCTGGCCGTGGTAGGCGGCGGCGCGTTCGGCCATGCCGGTAAGGCCCTGTCCCTGGCCGGGGACGGCGGGGATGGCTCGCCGGCCGCCGCCGTCGTCGTCGATCTCGATGTCCGCGCCGATGGCGTGGAAGCGCAGCCGTACGCGTGCGGTGGCGTGCGGACCGGCGTGTTTGAGGATGTTCGTCAGCCCTTCCTGGATGATGCGGTAGATGGACAGGCCGGCGCCCTCAGTCAGGGCGGGGGGATCACCCTCGTGGGTCAGCGTGACCGGGAGGCCGGCGGCGTGTACCTGTTCTATCAGGGTGTTCAGGTCGACCAGACCCGGCTGTGGCGCCAATTCGCCTGTGTCGTCCGCGTCGCGGAGCACGCCGAGCAGGCGGTGCATCTCGGTCAGCGACTGCCGTCCCGTGGCGGCGATGGCCGACAGCGCCTCGGCGGCCTGCCGGGGGGAGATGGCCGAGGCCAGCGCCCCTCCGTCGGCCAGCGCGACCATGACCGCCAGGTTGTGGGCGATCACGTCATGCATCTCACGCGCGATGCGGACACGCTCTGCCGCGACCGCGATGCGCGCCTGCTGGTCGCGCTCGCGTTCCAGCCGCCACGCCCGCTCCCTCAGCTGGGTCAGGTACGCGTGCCGGAGGCGTACCGTCACACCGAGCAGCCCGCTCGCCGCGGTGAGTGCGGTGAGCGCGGTCAGCTCCACCCATGGCAGGCCGCTGACGACGACGGCGAGCAGCCAGACGAGCTCGACGGCCACCAGCGCCGGCAACAGGTGTCTCCAGTGACGGTGCCGGGCGAGCGTGTAGAGGGCCACCAGGACGACGACCACCGGATACACCAGTCCTGGTTCCGCCGTCGCCCAGACCAGTGATGACACGGCCAGGACGGTCCAGAAGGCCGCGGCCGGGGCCAGGCGGCGCCACAGCAGCGGGACATGCACGGCGACGAACGGCAGCCATCCGGTCACTCCCCCCACGACCAGCCCGTCGATCGCCGCGACGACGGCGGCGACCAGCGCGTCGACCACGCGGGCATGACGATGGACCGCCTCCGGCCACACCGCCGTGCCCCTGGTCATCCCGCCGCCGGCTCGCGCACACCGCGCCGGTGGGAGGCCCGGATGCCCACGAGCGCGGCGAGGTAGGCCATGGTGATGACCGCGCCCGTCACCGCTCTGACGGTGTCACCGGTCAGCGCGCCGACCACCAGCACGGTCACCGCCGCCTGCGCCAGCCCGGCGCCCAGCACGAACGCGACGGCGCGGGACCGGGCGACAGCCTGGCGGCGGCCCACCGCCCACATGGCCGTCGCCACCGCCAGGGCGCCGTAGAGCACCGTCAGCGGCCAGGGGGCCGTCACCACACCGGCCAGGATCTGCACTCCCAGCAGCACACCGGCGTACACCCCCATCCCGGCGGCGACGTCCCGCCACGCGAAACCGTACTGCGTCGCTGGCACCGGCGTTCTCGGCAGACGCCTGGCCCCCGCCCAGACCAGCGCGGCCACGCCGAGCACGACGGCGAGGTGGATGACGAACGTGCCGCCGGCCTGGGCGCGGTCATCCCCCCACAGCAGGAACCTGGCCAGGCCCAGCCCTCCGGTGACGACCCCGAGGACCCACAACGCCCTGGTCGGCAGCCACGGCTGCCCGGCCTTCCGGGGGAAGAGCAGGTCCACGACGAGGACCGGGGTGATCATGGAGAACAGGCCGTGCCACGGCAGCAGGTAGGACATCAACGGGATACGCAGGCCGGCCACCAGCCCGTAGTCGGCGTAGGTCGGGTCGTGCGGGTCGAGTGGGTGGTACAACGTCTCGGAGATCAGGCCTTCGTTGAACAGCCCATAGATCATGCCCAGGGCGAACAGCCCCAACAGGCCGTAGCCGCGCCGGACCGCGACCTCACGCAGGACGAGGATCGGGAGGCCGTACACGAAGATCGTGAAGGCGAGGAACATGCCAGGCTGCAGGAACATGGTCACCGGCATCGATCCGCTGAAGACCTCCGCCAGTAACGGCGCGAGAACCATCAAGGCCAGGATCGGCTGCCAGCCGTCTCGTTTCACTGTCACCTGATCGACGCTAGAAGGCGCCCACCCGCCGGACGACTCCCTCTGGTCCGATGACGCCTGACGCTCCTGTACCTCCTGAGGCATAGGGGATCGTCCACAAGGACGAGCACTGGCATACATTGAGCCGGATGCGACGCGTACATGTGGTGGGCAACTCCGGCTCCGGCAAGTCCACGCTGGCCGCGTCGCTCAGCGGGCGGCTGGAGGTGCCGTGGCTGGAGCTCGACTCCATCTTCCACATGCGCGACTGGACTCCTCGCCCGGTGGCGGAGTTCCGCGAGGAGGTGGACCGGTTCACGGCGGCCGGCGGCTGGGTGGTCGACGGCAATTACTCAGCCGTACGCGACATCGTCTGGGCTCGTGCCGACACCGTCGTCTGGATCGACCTGCCCAGGCACACGATCATGCGCCGGCTGCTGCGCCGCACGCTGCGCCGGATGGCCACCGGGACGGAGCTGTGGAACGGCAACCGGGAGCGGTTCCGGTTCCTGTTCCAGAAGGACGAGTCGATCCTTCGCTGGGCGTGGATCCAGCACGAGAAGTACCGTGAGCGCTACCGCCAGGCGGCGGAGGATCCGGCCAACGCCCATCTGCGGTTCGTGCGCGTCGCCTCCCGGGAGGACATCGGGCGGCTGCTGGGGTGAATCAGTCGCCGCGCTTGGCGCGGGCGCGGCGCTTGCCCTCGTG
The DNA here is from genome assembly GCF_044465295.1 of Nonomuraea sp. NPDC049714. Taxonomy (NCBI): domain Bacteria; kingdom Bacillati; phylum Actinomycetota; class Actinomycetes; order Streptosporangiales; family Streptosporangiaceae; genus Nonomuraea; species Nonomuraea sp. NPDC049714. Next base: position 136,739 of record NZ_JBITLM010000009.1, read on the forward strand.
CATGGCCTGGACGCGGGCGATCGGGATGGTGTGGCCCTCCTCGATCAGGTCGGCGGGCAGCGTCTGCGGCTCGGGCATGTGCTCCGCCCAGGGGTCGCCGTCGCCGAGCAGCCCCGGCGCGGTGCGGAGGGTGAAGTCGCCGGGCGTCACCCGGTCGAGGTCGTCCCACGACACGGGGAAGGACACCGGCGTGCCGGGCCGGATGCGCGGGCTGTACGCGGCCACCACGGTCGCCCCGCCGGCCCGCGTGGAGTCGAGGAAGACCTTGCCCTGGCGGTCCTCGCGGATGAACGCGGTGGTGCCGAGCGCCGGATCGACGCGCTCGGCCCGCGCGGCGAGCGCCCGGGTGGCCGCTGCCAGGTCGTCCATCGCGAGGCCGGCCACCACCGGCACGAACACGTGCACGCCCTTGGCCCCGCTGGTCTTGACCGCGCCCGCCAGCCCGGCGTCGTCCAGCGCCTGCCGCACCAGCCCGGCGGCCCGCACCACCAGCTCGAACGCCTCCCCCTCCGGCGGGTCGAGGTCGAGCACCAGGTGCGTGAAGTGGTCCCCGGCCACCAGCGCCGGGTGATACTCGACCGCCCGCTGGTTGGCGAACCACAGCAGCGTCCGGCGGTCGTCGCACAGCGCGTAGGTGACCCGCCGCTGGGACGCCTCCGCCCAGATGCTGACGGAACCGATCCAGGACGGGGCGTACTTGGGCAGGTTCTTCTGCATGAACGGCGCCTGACCGGGCCGCACGCGCTGCACCGACAGCGGCCGGCCGCGCAGGACGGGGAGGATGCGGTCGCTGACCGCGTCCAGATAGTCGACCAGATCCCGTTTCGTGGCATCAGCGCCGTCGAAGAGCGGCTGATCGAGGTTGGTCAGCGGCACACCGTCCCGCGTCTCATCGCTGGTCACCCGGCCCACGATAGCCGGGGTTCGTGGGCATGTGCGGGCCTTGGGTGGGCATGCCTGGTTCCGGAAGGAGCGCTGAGCATGAGCGAACTCGAAGCCCTGAAGGAACGGCAGCGGAAGACGTGGGCCAGCGGCGACTACGCCAGGATCGCCTGGCTGACCGTACCGCTGGCCGACGCCCTGTGCGACGCGGCGGAGCTGCGGCCGGGCTCCACCGTGCTCGACGTGGCGACCGGGACCGGGCACGTGGCGCTCGCCGCCGCCCGCCGGTTCTGCCACGTGACCGGCATCGACTACGTGCCCGCCCTGCTCGACCGCGCCCGCCGGCGGGCCGGGGCGGAGGACCTGGAGATCGACTTCCGCGAGGCGGACGCGGAGAACCTGCCCTTCCCCGACGCGTCGTTCGACTATGTGCTGTCGGCGATCGGGGTGATGTTCACCGCCGACCACCAGCGGGCGGCGGACGAGCTGCTGCGGGTGTGCAGACGTGGGGGCCGGGTGGCCACGGCCAGTTGGACGCCTGCCGGGTTCGTCGGCGGGATGCTCAAGGTCGTCGGCCGCTACGCGCCCCCGCCTCCCGGCGCCCTGCCGCCGACGCGCTGGGGCACCGAGGAGACGATGCTCGACCTGCTCGACGAGGGGTGTCAGGAGGTGACGTTCACGAACGCCACGGTGACCCAGCGGTTCCTCTCGCCGGAGCACTACGCCGACTTCTTCCTGGAGCACTACGGCCCGACGGTCAAGGCCGCCGAACGGCTCGGCGAGGAGGAGCGGCGGGCCTTCCACCGCGACCTGATCATCCTCGCCGAGCAGTCGAACCGCGCCACCGACGGAACCCTGGTGCACGACTGGGACTACCTGATCACCGTCGCCACCCGCGCCTGAGACGGGCGCCGTCAGGTGAACACCGTCAGATGAACACCCCTAGATGAACGCCGTGCAGACGGCGGACCTGCCCACGCCGGCGCCGCCCAGCGGGCGGACCGGGAGGACCCGTTCCACGCACGCTCTCGCCGGGACGGCGGTGCCGACATAGACCTGATCGGAGTAGATGATCCCGGTGCCCTCGTCGCCGCCGGAGTAGCGGGTGCGCGTCTTGTCCTGACCGGCCTTGCCGGTGAACGCCGGGTCGCGCTCGACCCACACCCGGTAGGAGTCGCCCTGGCCGCGCTTGACGAACCGCGCCCAGTTGACCTCGCAGGTCCGCTTGCCGTTCACCAGCCGGCCCGGACCGTAGTGGAGCTCGATCGTGCCGCCGTACGCGGGCACGGTGGCGTTCGCGATCCGCGGGATGTACGCGCCGTAGGTGCAGCGGGTGGCGATCGGGTCCCTCCCGTCGCAGCGCTCGCCGTGGCAGTCGCCGCCCGCCGCCCTCCCGGGTGGCGGCGCGGTGGCCCCGCTCGCCCCCGTGACAGGGAACAGGGCCAGGGACAGGGTCAGTCCCATCAGTACGGTCGGCAGCCGGTGGGGTCGCATCGATGCCTCCAAGGGGGTCGGCTGATTCCCGTTGATTGTGGGCAGAGGTCCCCGTCCGGATCTGTCATGCGGCCTGTCGGCAATTGGGAGACGGTCATCCGTCCTGCGGGAGCGGGATCCGTACCGAGACGTGCGTGCCCTCGCCGGGTTCGGCCTCGATCCGGGCGTCGCCGCCGGTCGCGCGGACCCGTTCGACGATGGAGCGGGCGATGCCGAGGCCGGCGGTGGGCGCCGTCGCGTCGAAGCCCCGGCCCTGGTCCAGCACGCTCAGGGTCACCGCGCCCGCGCGGCACTCGGCCCGGACGACGGCGTGGTCGACGCCCGCGTGCTTGCTGACGTTGGTCAGCGCCTCGCGCAGGACCCCGGTCAACGCCTCCACGATCTCGGCCGGCATCCGCTCCCGCTCCGGCGCCGCGCGCAACCGGCCCGCGTTGAACTCCACCCGCAGCCCGCCGCCGACGGCCTGCCGTACGGTCTCCTCCAGGGCGGCGAGCACGTCGGTGGCCGGGTCGCGGTCGTCGCCGCGCAGGTAGGCGCGCAGCCACCGGGACTCCTCGGCGACCCGCGCCCGGACGCCGTCGTCGGCGATCCAGCCGTCGCGGGCCAGCGCCTCCATCGTCTGCAGGATGCGGTCGTGCAGGTTGCGTGCGGTCCGGCCGCGTTCGCGTTCGCGGGACAGCTGCGCCGAGCGCTGGAGCTCCTCGGCCCGCGCCAGGTCCAGGTCACGGGCGCTGCGGGTGAGCAGCCTGGTGACGTACCCGACCATGAACGCGTTGGTGGCCAGGCCCGCGACGTGCGGCAGCGCCTGCCACCAGGCCGGCTCCGCGAGCACGAAGCCGAGCAGCAGCGAGCCGCCCAGCGCGGCGGTCCAGGCCACGATCGCGGCCGGCGTGCGGAAGGTGATGCCGATGAGGATGGCCGTCAGGAGGGCGTACGGCAGGGCGGTGCCCGGCCAGCCGTTGGTCATCTCGTCGCCCGCCCACCACGCGATCGCCGGGACGGCCGCGGTCACGATCGCCAGGTCCACGGCGACCAGGCCGCGCGGCGGGAACGCGCCCGTGGCCAGGATCAGCGCGCAGACGCCCAGGCCGCTCAGCAGCATCGCGCCCAGCAGGTACGGCAGCGGTCCGATCGTCATCCAGCGCCAGTCGCCGAGCAGCTCGATGGATCCGCACAGGACCAGCGCGCCCACCTGTACGACGATCATGCTGACGGCGCGGGTCCGCTCGATCCCGGCGACGGCGGACGGCGGCGGGCGAACGTCCGCCCCGGTCATCGCCCGTCCCGGCGTTCGAGGCGGTTCAGCGCGGCGCGGGTGAGCTGGGCCTTGTTGCCGACCTGGAGTTTGGCCCTGATCCGCTCGACGTAGGTGTCGACGGTGGCCTTGCTCACTCCCATCCTGCGGGCCACCTGGGCGTGGGTGAAGCCCTGGGCGATGTAGGAGAGCGTCTCCTCCTCCCTGGCCGACAGCTGGGGGTGCCCGCCTCCGGGTTGCGCGGCGGGCGGCGCGGCGGCGTCGAGCTCGCTCTGCACGATGTCGGCCAGCCCGGCCGACAGGTAGAAGCCGCCGGACGCCACGGTACGGACGGCCGCGACGATGAGCTCGGCCGGAGCGTCCTTGGTGACGTAGCCGTTGGCGCCGGAACGGACGGCGGCGAGCACGTCGGCGGGCCGCCCGGAGGCGGAGACGACCAGGACGCGGGTGACGGCCGACAGCTCCCTGACCGCCTCGACGCAGGGCTCGTCGGTGGCGAGGTAGAGATCGAGGATCAGCACGTCGTAGTCGGCGTCGGGGCCGCGCAGGTCGCCGACGCTCGCGCCGCGCAGGACCACCTGGAGATCGTCGAACCGGTGGAGCAGGAATTCCAGCCCATGACGGATCAGCTCATGATCGTCGATCACGGCGATCCGGATCACGTCTTGCTCCGTTGAACGCGGCGGCATGCCCCCCACGGTGTGCACCAGCGGGCATGACAGGCAAGTCCTGCGAAAGCTCTACAGAGCCGATGATAAATCGGCGACGGCCGCCCGGCTACGCGAACGTCGGCGCAGGACGGGCGCGGCATCCTGATGGAGGCCTTCCTCGATGACGGGCTCACCGAGATCGCGAGCCACTGGATCATGGCGCCGGCGGCCGGCGTGGCGGCGTACGGCCTCTGGCGGTCGCGCGTGCCCGAGCCGGCGCCGGCCGCCTGAGCTCAGCCGGTGTCCGACGAGGCCCTGGCCATCAGCTCTCGCTCCTCACGGGTGGCGATGAGCCCGGCCGGGGCGTGGATCTTGGACTCGTGGAACGGCTCCTCCGTGCTCGGCATCGGCTCCCGTGTCCTGATCACCCGCACCCAGATGCGCGCGGCGTCCACCAGCACCACGATGATCAGGATCGCGAACAGCGCGGCGAGGATCCCGTCGATGGTGGAGTTGACCACGATCTGGCGCATCGCGTCGAACGACTTGGCCGGGGCGAGCAGCTCCCCCCGGTCCAGGGCGCCCTGGTAGCGGTCCCGCTGGGCGAAGAAGCCCAGGGTGGGATCGCTGGAGAAGATCTTCTGCCAGCTCGCGACCAGCGTGACGGCGACGTCCCAGGCGAGCGGCAGCGCCGTCACCCACGCCCACTTCAGCCGCCCGCTCTTGATCAGCAGCGTGGTGGCCACGGTGAGCGCCACCGCGGCGAGCAGCTGATTGGCGATGCCGAACAGCGGGAAGAGCTGGTTGATGCCGCCGAGCGGATCGTTGACCCCCTGGTAGAGGAAGTATCCCCAGGCCGCCACGACGACGGCGCTGGATGCCACCAGGCCGGGCCACCAGCTCACCCGCCCGATCGGCTTCCACAGGTTGCCCAGCGTGTCCTGCAGCATGAACCGGCCGACCCGGGTCCCGGCGTCGACCGTGGTGAGGATGAACAGCGCCTCGAACATGATCGCGAAGTGGTACCAGAAGGCCTGCAACGCCGCGCCGCCGAGGAAGCCGGAGAAGATCTGCGAGATGCCGACGGCCAGCGTGGGCGCGCCTCCGGTCCGCGCGATCAGGGTCTCTTCCTGTACGGCGTCCGCGGCGGACTGCAGTTGTTCGGGCGTGATGACGAAGCCCAGGTTGGTGACCGCCTGGGAGGCGGACTCGACGGTGGCGCCGACGACGCCCGCCGGGGAGTTCATCGCGAAGTACAGGCCGGGGCTGAGCACCGAGGCCGCGGTGATGGCCATGATGGCGACGAACGACTCCATCAGCATGGAGCCGTAGCCGATCACGCGGACCTGCGACTCCTTCTGGATCATCTTGGGCGTCGTGCCGGACGCGATCAGCGAGTGGAAGCCGGACAGCGCCCCGCAGGCGATGATGATGAACACGAACGGGAACAGCGACCCGGCGAAGACCGGCCCGTCGCCGGTGAAGGCGAACTCGGTGAAGGCGGTGTTGCGCAGCGGGGGCAGCGTGATGGCGATCCCGATGGCGATCAGCACGATGGTGCCGATCTTCATGAAGGTCGACAGATAGTCGCGCGGCGCGAGCAGCATCCACACGGGCAGCACGGCGGCGACGAAGCCGTACCCGATGAGCCAGAGCGCGAGGGCCGACGGGCTGAGCGTGAAGACCGACGCCCAGCTCGACTCCTGCACCCAGCCGCCGGCCGCGATGGCCAGCAGCAGCAGCGCCACCCCGATCGCGGTGGTCTCGACGACCCGGCCCGGCCGCAGCACCCGCAGGTAGAAGCCCATGAACAGGGCGATCGGAATGGTCATCGCGATCGAGAAGACGCCCCACGGGGATTCGGCCAGGGCGTTCACCACGACCAGGGCCAGCACCGCGAGCAGAATGATCATGATGGCGAAGACGGCGATCAGCGCCGCGGCCCCGCCCACCGGGCCGATCTCGTCACGCGCCATCTGCCCCAGGCTCTTGCCGTTGCGCCGCATGGAGAAGAACAGGACCACCATGTCCTGCACCGCCCCCGCGAAGATCACTCCGGCGACGATCCAGATGGTGCCGGGAAGGTAGCCCATCTGGGCGGCCAGCACCGGCCCCACCAGCGGCCCGGCTCCCGCGATGGCCGCGAAGTGGTGACCGAACAGGATCCGCCGGTCGGTCGGGTGATAGTCGATGCCGTTGTTGAGCCGTTCGGCCGGGGTGGCCCTGCGGTCGTCGGCCCCCAGCACCCTGCGCAGGATGAACCGGGCATAGAACCGGTAGGCGATGGCGTAGGAACCGAGGGCGGCGGCGAGCAGCCAGACGGCGTTGACGTTCTCGCCCCTCGACAGGGCGAGCACCCCCCACCCGGTGGCGCCGACGACCGCGACCAACGTCCACACGATGACGGAACGCACGTTCACTGATTTACCTCCCGAACACGGGACGGCCCAGGCAGCAGCGCAGTCCCGCGTCCGGTGGCAGATCGGTCGTGAAGCGCCGCCAGCGCCAGAGCGGGCGGCAGTCGATCGTCACGGGCAACTCGACCAGATGCGTCCAGGCAGTGGGGTGGGCGTACACCAGATCCGTCCCCAGCCGGCGGGCCCGCCGGGGCAGCTGGGACCGTCGCAGTGACCGGACTGAGAACTCCCCGGAGTCCGCGCAGCAGAGTCCGGTGACATGCCAGTCGAAAAAGATCACTTCGTCGGCGCGGAGCGCCTCACATGCGGCGGTCGTCAGCGTGATCCGGGACATTCTGGGCTCCTGAAAAAGCTGGTAACCCAGAGTCAGCCTTCCCCTGGCCGGGCGTCTTAATCAGAAGCGGCGGCACTGGTCTTCCTTGTTGCCGCCGACGGCGTTGCGGCTCCCGGTCGGCCGCGGGCTGTTCTCCTTGCACTGCAGGTCGCCCTTGATCGAGTTGCGGTAGATCCGCACGCCGTCGCGGTTGGCCATCACCTGGACGTTGCCGCCGATCCGGTTGCCGCTGACCCGCTGGTAGCGGCGGTTGTCGTCGAGCTGGACGTCCTCGCCGATCCGGGACGAGGTCACCGTGGCGGCGCCGCCCTGCTTCACCTGCACGTTGCCGCGCACGTACGACTTGGCGGTCAGCGACACGGCGCGCGCGCCCTCGGCCTGCACGTTGCCGCCGACCTTCACCTTGCGGGCCACCAGGGTGGCGTTGCGCTCCACCTTGATGTCGCTCTTCACCCGGGTGCCGACGAGGATGCAGGTCGCCCCCTGCGGCACTCGCAGGCCGTCGACGGACACCGCGCCCATGGTCCCCCGGCAGGCCCGCTCGTCCGCGAGGGCCGGCGTCGCCACCACGAGCCCGCCGAGCCCGCCGAGCACGCTGCCGAGGACGGTGCCGGTGAGAGCCAGCTTGATCTTGTTCATGTCATGCCTTCCGTCGGGGTGTGATCAGAAGGATGTCCATCGGCGGTGAGGGGCCGGTGAGGCGAAGATGAGACGGTTCTCATGCCAGCGTGGCGACGTACACGGTGTTGGTCGCCGGGCGTCCCTGCAGGTGGTTCGGGAAGGTGACGACGTGCGCCTCCCCCGTGCTGAAGACCTGCCTCAGGCAGGCGTTGAACTCCTCGCTCGGCGGGTCGTTCGACCAGAGCGCGAAGACGCCGCCCGGATGCAGGTGGCGGGCCAGCCCGCGCAGCCCGTCGGGCCGGTAGAAGGCGGCGTGGCCAGGGTGCAGGACATGGTCGGGGGCGTGGTCGATGTCGACCAGGATGGCGTGGAAGCGCCGCTGCGGGCTCTCGGGGTCGAGCCCGGCGGGGGTGGCGGCCATGGCGAAGAAGTCACCGTGCACGAACCGGCAGCGGACGTCGCCCGTCAGGCCGGGGCCGAGCGGCAGCAGTCCGCGCTCGTGCCACTCGATGACCTCCGACAGCGCGTCGATCACCACCAGGGAGCGCACCCGGGCGTCCTCCAGCACCGAGCGCGCGGTGTAGCCCAGGCCGAGCCCGCCCACGGCGACATCGAGCGCGTCGTGGTCCAGGGCGGCCAGGCCGAGCCGGGCGAGCTGGATCTCCGCCTCGGTGAACAGGCTGGACATCAGGAAGTCGTCGCCCAGCTTGATCTCGTGGACGTCCGTGCCGAGGGTCGGCTCGCGCCGCCGCCGCAGGCTCAGGTCACCGAGCGGGGTGGGCCGCCAGTCGAGCTCCTCGAACCTGACACTCATCGCGTTCTCCCCGTGCCGTCGCGCCGACGCCGCGCAGTGTCGGCCCAGCGGTCAGGTTAGCGCGCCGAATCGTGCGTACCTCAACGTTGGGTACAGTGGCGTGCGCAGACCTACAGCAACGGAGTGACACGATGACGGACGTTGCCGGGGAGGCGAAACGGCGCAGGACGTTCGCTGTGATCAGTCACCCGGACGCGGGCAAGTCGACCATGACCGAGGCCCTGGCACTGCACGCTTCCGCGATCACCCAGGCGGGCGCGGTGCACGGCAAGGCGGGGCGGCGGGGCGTCACCTCCGACTGGATGGAGCTGGAGCGCACCCGAGGGATCTCCATCACCTCGGCGGCCCTGCGCTTCGAGCACCGCGGCCACGTCTTCAACCTGGTCGACACGCCCGGCCACGCCGACTTCTCCGAGGACACCTACCGGGTGCTGGCCGCGGTCGACTGCGCGGTGATGCTGATCGACGCGGCCAAGGGCATGGAGCCCCAGACCATGAAGTTGTTCGAGGTCTGCCGCCACCGCCGCATCCCGGTCATCACCTTCGTCAACAAGTGGGACCGGCCCGGCCGCGAAGCCCTGCAGCTGCTCGACGAGATCGAGGAGCGCACCGGTCTGCGGCCGACCCCGATCACCTGGCCGATCGGCATCTCCGGCGACTTCCACGGCGTGGTCGACCGGGCCGAGCAGCGCCTCATCCGCTACCTGCGCACCCCTGGCGGTGCGACCAAGGCGCAGGAGGCCGATCTCACCGCCGAGCAGGCGGAGGCCGAGTGGGGCGCCGACTGGCTGCGGGCCGGCGAGGAGGTGGCGCTGCTCGACGAGATCGGCGCCGACCACGACCAGAAGGCCTTCGAGTCCCACGAGTCGACCCCCGTGCTGTTCGGCGCCGCGCTGACCAACTTCGGCGTCGGCCGGCTGCTCGACGCCCTGGCCGACCTCGCCCCCGCCCCCGGCCCGCGCGCCGACATCGACGATCGCCCGCGCGCGGTGGAGGCGCCCTTCTCCGGGCTGGTGTTCAAGGTCCAGGCCAACATGGACCCGGCGCACCGCGACAGGATCGCGTTCGTCCGCGTCTGCTCCGGCCGCTTCCAGCGCGGCATGGTGCTCACCCACGCGGCCACCGGTCGCCCCTTCGCCACCAAGTACGCCCAGGCGATGTTCGGCCAGGAGCGCGCCACCGTGGACGAGGCCTTCCCCGGCGACGTCGTCGGCCTGGTCAACGCCACCGCGCTGCGCCCCGGCGACACCCTGTACGACGGTGCGGCGGTGACGTACCCGCCGATCCCGAGCTTCGCGCCCGAGCACTTCGCCGTCGCCCGCGCCCGCAACAGCGGCAAGTCCAAGCAGTTCCGCCGCGGCATCGACCAGCTCGACGCCGAGGGCGTCATCCAGGTGCTGCGCTCCGACCTGCGCGGCGACCAGGCCCCGGTGCTGGCCGCGGTCGGGCCCATGCAGTTCGAGGTCGTCCAGCATCGGCTGGCCGCCGAGTTCGGCGCCGAGATCAGCCTGGACCACCTCGACTACACCCTCGCCCGGCGCACCGACAGCGCCTCGGCCGAGCTCATGGCCGGCCAGCGCGGTGCCGAGGTCCTCATGCGCGGCAGCGACCAGACGCTGCTGGCGGTCTTCACCGACCGCTGGCGGATGGGCTCCATCAAGTCCGACCACCCCGGCCTGGTGCTCGAACCTCTCATCGCCGACACAACCACCTGAACCTTCTCTTGTCGGACGGCGTATCTCCCAGTAGCCGTCCAGCAGAGAGGGGCGATCCATGCCACTGAGCGCCTGGTGTCCGCCACGTACGAGGCTCGCGGCGGTGGCCGTGGTGCTGTCCGCCCCACTGTTCACCGCCTGCGCGCCCGCCAGTGGAGACCCCATCCCGGCCGCTGCCGCCGCGGTGAACACCTCGACGTCCCACAACGACGCCGACGTCCGCTTCTCCCAGGAGATGATCCCCCACCACCAGCAGACCATCCAGATGGCCGAACTGGTGGCCACGCGGACCAGCAACGAGTACGTACTGGCCGTCAGCGAGCACCTGATCGACGACGAGCGGACCGAGATCAGGCAGATGACGAAGTGGCTGCAGTCCTGGAAGGCGCAGGTGCCGCAGGAGAACGCGAAGAGCACCCACAGCATGCCCGGCATGCTGTCCCAGCAGCAGATGGCCACGATGGCGCGGCAGTCCGGGGCCGAATTCGACCGCACCTGGCTGACCCTGCTGTCCACGCACCTCGGCCACGGCATCGTGATGGTGGAGAACGTCCAGGCCAAGGGTGAGCATCAGCCCACCCTCGACCTCGCGGGCAAGCTCCTCACCGGCCAGCGCCGGCAGATCGCCGAGATCGCCACCCACCTGGACTGACCGTCAGCGCCTCCTGCCCTCCACCGCGTCGACGCCGATCGTGCCGCTGGAGCCGCGCAGCCCGAAGCCGTACCGGTAGCCCTGCCTGGCCTGGGCGGTCGCGAGGGTGTCGCCGAGGTCGGCGGTGCGCAGCTCCCGCCACCCGCCTCCGGTCTCGGCGTAGGAGGTGATGGCGGTACCCGTCAGGACCAGCGCGAAGCGGTCGCCGGGCTTCAGAGTCAGCGGCGCGTCGCCCGCCAGGGGCAGGAGGTCGCCGTTCACGCTGACGTTGAGGCCGGACACCTGGCGGGTGTGGTTGTACCAGGCGGTCACGTAGGTGGACGCGTCCTTCACCCAGCCCACGAACACGCTGTCCTCCGGCCGGCCGTGGCCCGCGAACGAGCCGGCGGTCAGCACGCTGACGGCGTCACCGTCCGGTAGCGGTCCCGGTCCGGCCACCAGGGCGAAGTACGGCCCAGGACCGGTCGCGGCGAACCGTCCGTCGCCGACGGCGATCTCCGGCCTGGCCTCCCCGCCGGACGGCTGGTAGGCGGTGTAGCTCGCGGAGGTGTCGGCGTCGAAGGCGTCGGCGACGTCCACCTGCGGGAAGGCGGCCAGATCGAGGGGTACGGCGAACTGCTCGTAGGTGCTGGACACCCGCTTCGGACGGCCGGGCGACCCGTACCGGGCGAAGGCCCGCACCGGGTAACCGCCCGGTCGTACGCCCGCCGGGGGCCGTACCGTCCAGCGCACGGTCAGCTCGCCCCCGGACCGCACCCGGGCCGCGCCCGCCGGTCCGTGCGGCCGGGCCGTCCAGCCGGGCGGCACCGCGAGGCTCACCCGCACGTTCGTGGCCGGGGTCGCCGCGGTGTTGGTGAACACGGTGGTCACCTGCTCGCCAGGGGTCACGGTCAGCCGGGCGTCGTCGGTGGAGGGCGACCAGGCCTGCAGTTCGACGACGCCGACGTAGGCGTCCTGCGGGTTGTCGAACACCAGCCGGAGCCTGGTGGTCGTCAGCGCGGGGAAGGTGATCCGGTTCAGCGCGTTGCCGGCCGGCCGCTGAGGGGTGCGGCGCTGGCCGGGCACCTCCTGCCAGGCCGCGCCGTCCCAGTGCTCCAGCCGGTATCCGGCCGGCGCCCGTACGCCTCCGCCGTCGTCGTAGGGGTGGAAACGCACGTCGCTGACCTCGGTGGGCACGCCGAAGTCCAGGCCGAGGTGGTCCTGGGCGTTCGGGGAGCGGTAGTTGGTCCACCGGCTGTGCGGGACGTCGTCGTAGTAGATCCGGCCGTCCACGGTGTCCCACACGCTGTCGATGCCGTTGGTGTACGACGCGAACGGCCGGGGGTGGCCGCTCCCGTGCGGGTTGGCCGCGTCGTTCGCCATCGCCGGCGTCCCGTCGCCCGGGACGGAGGCGGGCATCGGCGCGGTGAGCTCGCCGAGGGTCGGCCGGGAGGCGATCCGCTGCCCGTCCACGTACAGCCGCAGGCCGGCGCCCTGCCCGTAGCGGGTGCCGTCGCGGTCCCACAGCACGGTGACGTTGTGCCCCCGGTAGGGGACGTTCTCCAGGGCGAAGTGGTCCCAGGAGGCCGGGGCCAGCGGGTTCACCACCAGCCGGTTCCCCGGCTGCGGGCGCAGGCCGATCAGGCCGCTGATCACCAGGTCGTTGTACGTCGAGTGGTTGTAGTGCTCACTGTGCCCCCGGCCGTCGTAGATCCAGCGCGGCTCGTCCGGGTGGTGCGCCTCGGCGACGTACGGCCGGCCGTCCTTGTACTGGCTGCGCGCGTACCCGCGCAGCACCTGGTAGTAGTCGTCGTTGTCCACCACCGTCTGATCGCGGTCGTTGAGCAGGTTGGCCATCCCGGTCAGCGTCTGCGAGGTGGCGAACGGCCAGCTCGGCCCGTTCCACCGGCAGCAGCCCCGCAGCGCGTCGTGCATGAACCACTGGCTGCGCCGCTCGGTCGTGGTCGGCCCGTACGGCGCGGCGAAGCCCTGCGGGTCGAGGAGCTGGCTCCACGCCTGCTCGGTCCCCGGGTCGGCCATGCCGAACATCCAGGGGACGAAGCCGATCTGCTCGCGGCTGGACACCAGCCGCTGCTGCGGGTCCAGGTCGGCGCGGGCCTTGTGGTAGAAGAACTGCCGCTCCGGGTCCCACAGCCAGCGGTGCAGGGCGGTGCGCAGTTCCTCGGCCCGCCGCTCGAACCGGCGGGCGGTGGCGGTGTCGCCCTGGGCGCGGGCGATGGCGGCGATGGCCTTGGCGTCGCCGTACTGGTAGGCGTTCAACGTCGGCCGGTATCCGTGCCCGCCGTGGTACGGGTCGGCCGGGTCGCTCTCGTAGGAGGAGGCGGTGTACTCCATCGCGTCCCACACGGGCACCGACCAGTACAGGCCGAGCTTCTCGTCGTACTGATGGCCCCACTTGTCGTACTGGCGGATGAGGTCGGGGAGCAGGCTCTTGACGAGCTCGGTGTCGCCCGTGACGAGGGAGCGCTGGTAGGCCGCGTCCGCCGCCCAGAAGCCGTACTGGTGCGCCCAGTCGTCGGTGTCCTCGTTGAGGAAGTCCGTCTTGGGCTTGGGGCCGGCGCCGTGGCCGCGCAGCCAGTAGCGGAGATAGTCGTCGACCGGCCGGCGGTCGCGCAGCCAGCGGCCCTCGTAGATGTGGTGACCGGCGGCGGCGACGATACCGCCCAGCGGGGCGGAGTAGCCGGGGGCGTTGTGGAACTCGGTGAGGATGTGGCCCGTCGCGGTGTCGGTGTAGCGGAGGTGTCGTTTGTAGGTGCTCCACCGGTAGTAGTACACGTCCTGGATCTCCCGGTCCGGGACTTCCAGGAAGGGGATGTTGGCCTTGTACCACTCCGGCTCGGCGTGGCCGGTGAGCAGGGCGTCGTGGTCCAGGATGTGGGTCCCCCTGCCCACCTCCGGGTACGGGAGCCCCGCCCCGGTGGCCTCGGCGGGGGTCGTGATGGCAAGGGGGGTCATGGCTAACACCGCGACGGCGGCGAGCGCTACGGCCCTGTTTCTCATGGTCACCTTCAGACGTTCGGTCACATCCGATCGCCAGGCCGACCGGATGTGACTGTTTCCCATCAGATATTGACCACTTCGGTTTGATTTAGCAAGATACTGATGTGGCGTCGGTCACATGTCATGTGTGGATTCCTCCACAGTTGATCGCTGGGGTTCTCCGTAACGTTCGTGCTGTCGGAAAGCACCAACTGGGGGAGGAACCCGAAATGCGTAAGACCCTCGCGATCGCCGCTCTGGCCGGTTCAATGGCCGTCACCGGTCTCGCCGTCGCTCCCGCCGCTCAGGCGGCCACGCAGGCCAGCACGACCGCAAGCACCGCAAGCACCGCAAGCACCGCCACCATCGTCAAGTGGGGGAAGTTCTTCTCCGGCGATCACAAGGCGTACACCTTCGGCAAGACGTGGAAGAGCCATGGCAAGGTGTTCACGAAGTGGTACGGGGTGGACAAGTTCGGCGGCAAGAAGGGCTGGGTGTGGTTCGAGGTCTACAAGAACGGTTCCTGGCACAAGTTCAACCACGCCTGGGACGGCAAGAAGGTCGGCTCCTGGAGCGGCCACGGGATCGGCAAGGTCTACACCTACACCTGCTGGGCCGGCAAGTTCGACAACTGCGGCAAGAAGTACCGCATCTACTAGTCAGGCGTGCCGCGAGAGGACGGGCGTCTGCTAGCGTCGCCAGCACGGCAAGGAGTGCTTTATGGCGGAGTGCGGCGTTGCGATCCAGTTCGTCCGATCGGCCATCGGCTCCACGGAGACAGCGGGGACCGACGTCCGGCGCGAGATGCGCGACCTGCCGCTGTGGCCCGAGCTGACCAGTCCCGGCGTGACCCGGCTCGGCTGCGAGCAGACGGTCGCGGTGATGCGGGTCCTGGTGCGGCTCACCGGCGACGAGTTGCTCCGCCTCGGGCCCCGGCCGGTGCCCCAGGGCACCTTCCGCATGATCTCGCTGGGCCTGATCCACGCGCCTGACCTGCGGGCCGCGCTCGACCGGCTGGTCACGTTCGCATCGATCACCACCGGCTACACACGCAGCCGCCTCGTGGTCGACGGCGACACCTGCCGGATCGAGATCGCCGCCGAGCCGGCCGACGAGGTGCGGCCACTCGCCGTCGAGCTCATGCTCACCTTCGTCCATCGCTTCTCGGCCTGGCTGGTGGGACAGCGGCTCCCGCTCACGGGGCTGGACATGCCCTTCGCCGAGCCCGACTACAGCGCCGAGTACACGTCGATCTTCGGCAGGCAGCCGTCCTTCGACGCGCCGGTGGCGTCGATCAGCTTCCCCGCCCGCCTGCTGAGCGCCCCGGTCGTGCGGGAGGAGCCGGAGCTGATCAGCTACATCAGCAGGTCGCCGAGCGATCTGATCAACCATCGCGACTACGGCACGACGACCGCCGACCGGGTGCGCAAGGTGCTCGAACGCGGCGACCTGACCCACAGGGAGCGGGCCGACCAGGTGGCGGCCCGGCTGTCGATCAGCGTCCAGCACATGCGCCGCCTCCTGCGGCAGGAGGGCACCTCGTTCCAGCACGTGCGGGAGGAGGTGCTCCGCGACCTCGCCGTGGACGGCCTGCGGCACGGCAGGGAGTCCATCGACGAGATCTCGTACCGGCTCGGGTTCTCCGAGCCCAGCGCGTTCCGGCGGGCCTTCACGCGCTGGGTCGGCAGCCCGCCGGGCGAGTACCGGCACTCCCTGACGAGCGGGGGTTAGCCGCTCCGGCGGGCGCCCCGCTCGCGCACCGCCAGGCCGATCGCGACGACGGTCCCGGCCATGCACAGCCAGGCGAACGTGTCACCGATCACGCGGTAGACGGTGGCGGTGCCGCGCGTGGGCACATCGGAGTACACGACGTGCTGGTCCGTGCCCCCGTGATCGTGTGCGGCGAGCGTCCGGCCCTGCTGGTCGAACGCGCCCGACACGCCGAACTCCCCCTGCCGGATCATCGCGTACCCGTTCTCGATCGAGCGCGACTGCGCCTTCTGGCTGTGCACCGGGCCGATCTCGGCCCAGTCGCGGGCGGGCACGATCATGATGTCGGCGTCCACCCGCATCAGCTCGGGGAAGTCGGCGTCGAAGCAGATCACCGTGGCCAGCCGTCCGTACGGCGTCCGCGCGACCGGCACCACGCCGTCGCCTCCTGGGTAGAACTCCAAGCCGGGGATCGGGTGCGTCTTGTTGTAGACCCACACCTGCTCGCCGGACGGGTCGAAGAGGTAGACGCGGTTGGCCGAGTACGGCGCCTGCGGCAGGTAGAGGTTCACGGCGGCCTGGAGGTAGATCCGGCTCTCCCTGGCGACGGCGGCGACCTGGCCGAGGAACGCCGGCTCGTCGGCGAGCAGCACGTTGGCCGCCTGCTCCGACCACATCACGATCTTCGCGCCCGCCTGCGCGGCCTCCCGGGTGCGGGTCAGCACGTTGGCGTTGACCTTGCCGAAGGCCGCCCGCACCGCCGCCTGGTCCCGTCCCGCCATCTGCTGCGGGGTGACGTCCGCGCCGATCGCGCCGCGCAGCTCGCTGGTGACGGAGGTGTCCGGGCTGATGCCCGCGACCCGCACCCGGTCGCCGTCCGGCGCGAAGAACGCCAGTCGGGCCCCGCCCGCCAGGAGCAGCGCCAGGAGCACGGCGGCGAAGGAGCCGAGCACCCTGCCCGCCCTGCGCGGGTTCGCCCAGAAGTGGTTCACCACCGTGGCGAACCAGCCGATGAGGAATCCCACGCCGTAGGGGCCGGTCACGGCCACCACCTGCAGCAACGCGAGACTGCCGTGCTGGGTCGCGGCCGGCACGCCGAACGCGGTGCCGAACGGGCTGATGAGCGTCATCGCGAACTCGCAGGCCGCGAGCGCCGCCGGGAACAGCAGCAGGCCCACCAGCGTGCGCGCCCCCGGCGTGACCAGCCGGTCCGCCACGTAGGGCAGCACGGTCAGGGTGCCCAGCCCGATGATCCCCACCACCGTGATCGGCGTCATCGGCACGGCGGTCTCAACCATCCAGAACACGCCCGCCAGCGCGGAGGCCACCCACACCAGCAGCAGTCCGCTGACCGCCGGACCGGTCCTGACGAACCTCAGCAGGAAGACGGGCGACAGCCAGGCCGCCACCGCGATGTCGAAGCGGCCGTGCACGGCGAACAGCCAGAGCACCGTGCCCACGCCCAGCCACGCCCAGCGCCATCTGTCCCCGTCCGGCGCCGTCGGCGTCACGCTCGGTGGAGCGACCGTCTGTGTGTCCATCTCGACCTTCCCTGCCGTCGAAGCTTCCAGTCGGACGCTAACGGCGGCGTGACCTGGGAGGCTGTGACCCGGACTCTCCTGTTCCATGACCGAGACGCGCACGACGAACGGCGGCCACCGGGAGGACCCCGGTGGCCACCGCTTCGGACTGGATGGCCTACGACTCGTTCAGCCACATGTCCGCGAGTCGCTTGCCCTGGTAGATCGGGCTCTCGTACAGGCCCTGAACCCGGGCGTTGGTGATGCCGTAGTCGAACTTCTGGATCGGGTAGAGCACCTGGACGATCTCGGTCTCCATCCGCGTCTGCATCGTGCGGTAGATCTCGTTGCGCTTGTCCTCGTCCTGCTCGGCGCGCGACTCCGCGAGCAGCTTGTACAGCTCGGGATCGTCGATCGAGGTGTAGTTCTCCAGCGAGTCCTTCTCGAAGTCACGCCACACCTGGTCGGGCAGGTGCACGCCGCGCAGCGCCTTGGCCATCGGGAAGTCGTGGCTACGGCGCCGGTCGATGCCCGTGGCCGGGTCGACCATTTCGAGCTCCATCTTGATGCCGACCTTGGCCAGGTCCTCCTGCATCCACTGCGCCTCGCGGACGTCCTCGTCGTCGACGCGCTGCACCATGAGCTTCGTCTCGAACCCGTTCGGCAGACCCGCCTCCGCCAGCAGCTTCTTGGCGTTCTCGGGGTCGTACGGCCGGAGCTTCAGGACTTCGTCGCGGGTCAGCGCGGCGGCGCTGGTGTCAGGCCGCACCAGTGACGTCAGGTTGAACTTGCCGCGGATGTTCTCGCCCATCCCGACCCAGTCGATGGCCTGCGCGACGGCCTGCCGCACCTTCAGGTCGTCGAACGGCTCGACCTTGGGGTTGATGAAGAAGCTGACCGGGGCGCCGGGCGTCTCGGCGACCTTGAGGCCCTGCTCGGCGAGCTGCTTGGCCACGTTCTGGTCGCTGGTGGTGCCGAAGTCCAGGCGTCCGCTGCGCAGCGCGGCGGTGACGGCCGCGACGTCCGACATGATCGGGCGCTTGATCACGTCCACGTACGGCTTGCCCTTGACGTAGTAGTCAGGGTTCTTCTTGAACACCCACTCCACGTCGGGAGTGTGCTTGTCGAGCATGAACGGGCCGGTCCCGATCGCCTGGGTCGCCAGGTCGAACTTGCCCTCGACGCCCTCCCTGGGAAGGATCATGTTGAAGTGGTAGGCGAGGTAGTCCAGCATCGGAGCGTACGGCTTCTTCAGCTTGAACACGACCGTGTGGTCGTCCGTCGCCTTGATGCTGGTGACCGGCTCGATCATCCACTGGTGCACCCGTGTGGCCTTCTTCAGGGCCTCGAAGGTGGCCACCACGTCGTCGGCGACGAACGCGCGCCCGTTCACCGGCGCGATGTTGTGCCAGCGCACGTCCTTGCGCAGCTTGAAGGTGTAGGTCTTGCCGTCCTCGGAGGCCTCCCAGGACTCGGCGAGATCGGGCACCAGCTCCCACGTCTTCACGTCGGGCCCGGTCTTGATGTCCAGCAGCTTGCCGTAGACGGATCCCGAAAGGAGCGTGTTCAGCGTCGGGTCACTGCTGATCAGCGGGTTCAGCCCGTTGGTGATCTCCGAGGGGAGGTGGAGCACGGCCGTGCCGCCCGGCTTGGGAGCGCCGACCGGAGCCGCCGCACCCTTGTCGGTGCTGCCCCCGGTGTCGTCACCGCCGCCACAACCGGTCAGGGCCAGCGCCGCGACGAGTGCTGCTGCCAGCAGCGGACGGCGCTTCACGCTGACTCCCGGACGGAAATCGCCACGGGGTGGATCGCCTTGGTCAAGGCGGTCCGTCCCTTCCCTGAGCTTCTCATGCTCCTGCCTCCAATAGATCAGCGCTTCAGCGCGGGGGGTCCGGGGGCACGGCCGGGAATCGGCCTACCGGGTATGTCAGTGACTAGTTCTTCTCAGTGGCGCGGGACAGGCTCGGGGCCAGGCGGGACAGCATGCGCCGGCCCCACCACAGCCCGGTGACCCGGTCGATGGCCCGCCGCTGCAGGCGTGGGTCGAGATGGTCACGCAGCGCGTCGCCGAGCAGGTTGAAGCTGAAGACGGCGATGGACAGCGCGATGGAGGGGACGATGATCAGCCAGGGGGCGCGTTCGACATAGCGCACCCCTTCGGAGAGCATCAGGCCCCAGGACGGGGTGGGCGGCGGCGCGCCGATGCCGAGGAAGCTCAGCGCCGACTCCGCGATGATCACGCCGGCGAAGATCAGGCTGCCCAGGGTCAGCACCGAGGCCAGCAGGTTGGGCAGCACATGGAGGGCCAGGATGCGTGGCGCGTGCGCGCCGGTCGCCCTGGCGGCCTCGACGTAGGGCTCCTGGCGGACCCGCAGCGTCTCGGCGCGGGCGATCCGGTTGAACGAGGGTGTGATCACCACGGTCAGCGCGATGATCGTGTTGCGCACCGACGGCCCGAGGATCACCGCGATGAACAGCAGCAGCACGATGCCGGGGACGGCCTGCACGGCGTCCATCAGCCGCTGCACGACCACGTCCAGGGCACGGCCGAAGTAGCCCGAGATCACGCCGATCGTGGTGCCCAGCACCAGGCTGACGCTCGTGGTCACGACACCGATGATCAACGACGTCTGGGCGCCGTAGATGGTCCGGCTCAGCACGTCGCGGCCGAGGTCGTCGGTGCCGAACAGGTACGTGCCGGACGGCGGCTCCAGGATGTCCCGGCGGAACTGCTCCACCGGATCGTACGGGGCCACCAGGGGCGCGAACACCGCCACGAACACGAAGAAGCAGATCAGCAGCAACGCGGCGGCGCCCAGCGGCTGGGAGCGCACGAACGTGCGCAGCGCCTTGAGCACCTGCCGCACGCCGACCCGGCGCGGCGGCCGGGGCGGCTTCGGCGCGGATCGCACGGCCGGCGCCTCATCCGTCAATGTCTGCTTCTGGGTCACGACAGCGCCTTCCCGGAGCGGATCCGCGGATCGACCAGCGCGTACAGCAGGTCGATCAGAATGATCGTGATGATGAACAGGCCGGCGTAGAAGATCGTGCAGGCCACCACCACCGGATAGTCCCGGTCGAGCACCGCCTGATAGATGAGCTGTCCGGTGCCGGGGAGCGAGAACATCCGCTCGATGATCACCGTGCCGCCGAGCACGGTGGCCAGCTCCAGCCCGAGCAGCGTGAGCACCGCGATCGTCGAGTTGCGCAGCGCGTGCTTGGCGATCACGACCCGCTCACGGACGCCCTTGGCGCGCACCGTGCGGATGTAGTCGGACCCCAGCGACTCCAGCATCGACGACCGGGTCAGCCGGGCCACCGAGGCCATGCCGCCGGTGCCGAGCGCGATGACCGGGATCGCGATCTGCTGGGCCCAGCTGACGAAGTCCTCGCCCGGCCCGGTGTAGACGATCGGCGGCGACCACGCGAACCAGATCGCGAGCCCCGTCAGCACCAGCAGGGCGACCACGAAGTTCGGCACCGACAGGAAGGCCACCGCGAACAGCCGCAGGGCGCCGTCCATCAGGGAGCCCCGGGTCGCCGCGGCGATGACGCCGACCACGAGCCCGAGCACCGCGCCGAGCAGCATCGCCATCAGGCCGAGCTGCACGGTCACCGGGATCCTGGCCAGGAACAGGTCGACCACGGACTCCCCGCTGTAGAACGACGTGCCCAGGTCTCCCTGCACGGCGTTGCCGAGCCAGGTCCACAACTGCACCCAGACCGGGTCGTCCAGCCCGAACTCCGCGCGCAGCGCGTCGGCTTCCGCCTTGCTCACCCCGGTGTCCTGCAACTGCAGGCTCACGGCGTCGCCGGGGACCAGCCGCATGATCACGAACACGAACACCGTGACCAGGAACATGACCACCGCGCCGAATCCCAGCCTGCGCAGGGTGTAGCCGATCATCGCTCGCTCACTTCCCGTTCGGCGTCGAACAGGTGGCAGGCCACCGTGCGGCCGGTCGAAATTCGGTGCATGGTGGGCGCGTCCTCTCGGCACCGCCGCATCGCCTGCGGACAACGGGGGTGGAACCGGCACCCCGGCGGTGGGTTGCTCGGGCTGGCGGGCTCGCCCCGCGGGATCGAGCGGCGACCACGGCCGTCGGCCAGCTCAGGCGCGAACTCGGGCACGGCGGAGACGAGCATCTTGGTGTACGGGTGCCGCGGGTCGGCGAACAGCTCGTCGCCGTCGCCCCGCTCCACGATCTCGCCGAGGTACATGACGCAGACCTCGTCGGCCATGTACCGCACGACGTTGAGATCGTGCGCGATGAACAGATAGGACAGCCCGAGGTCGGCTTGCAGCTCCTTGAGCAGATTCAGCACCTGGGCCTGCACCGACACGTCGAGCGCGGAGACGGCCTCGTCGCAGACGATCAGGTCCGGGTCGGTGGCGAGCGCCCGCGCGATGCCGAGGCGCTGTGCCTGCCCGCCGGAGAACTGGTGGGAGAACTTGTACAGGTCGCCCGAGCTGAGACCGACCCGCTCCAGCAGCTCGACCACCCGGTCGGCCTTGTCCTTGCCCTTGGCGATCCCGTGCACGGTGAGCGGCTCGCCGACCGCGCTCAGCACCCGCATCCGGGGGTTCAGGGAACCGAGCGGGTCCTGGAACACGATCTGCATCCGCCGCCGCAGCGCCCGCATCTCGCCCCGCGAGGCGCGCAGCAGATCGACGCCGTCGAAGCTCACCTCGCCGGAGGTGGGGTCGAGCAGCCGCAGGGCCAGCCGGGCGACGGTGGACTTCCCGGAGCCGGACTCCCCCACCAGCCCCACGGTGCGTCCGCGCGGGATCTTCAGCGAGACGCCGTTGACCGCCTGCACCACGGTCCGCCGCGACCGGAACTGCTTGACCAGGTCACGCGCCTCGAACAGCGGGGTCGCCTGCTCGTCCGAGATCTCGGGAGACGCCACCGACACTTCGCTACCCGACACGGTGCACCTCTTCGACGGTCGCCGCGGACGAGTCCGAGGGCTCGGTGTCATGCGTCCAGCACCGGCTCGCCCGCGTCTCTCCCAGCTGGTACAGCCGGGGCGCGTCCACCGAGCACCGGTCGTGCACCGAGGGACAGCGAGGGTGGAACCGGCATCCCGGGGGCGCCGCCGCCGGTGTCGGCACATTGCCCGCGATGGCCGGCATCGGCTTGTCCCGCGGCGTCGCCGGCGTCGGAATCGAATCGATCAAAGCCTTGGTGTACGGGTTCCGCGGGTCGCGTAGCACGTCCTCCACCGGCCCGTGCTCCACCACCTGCCCCGCGTACATGACCACGACCCGGTCGGCCATCTCGGCCACCACCGCCATGTCATGGGTGATGAGCAGCAACGCCGTGCCGTGGTCGCGCTGCATGGTGCGCAGCAGCTCCAGGATCTGTGCCTCGACCGTCACGTCCAGCGCCGTCGTGGGCTCGTCGGCGATGAGCAGCGCCGGCTCACAGGTCAGCGCGATCGCCACCATCACCCGCTGCTGCTGGCCGCCGGAGAGCTCGTGCGGATAGGCCCGCACCCGCCGTTCCGGGTCCGGCAGCCCAACCTCCCGCAGCAACTCGACGGCGCGAACCCGGGCGGCGCGACGCGACATCGGCCGATGCACGCGCAGCGCCTCGATCAGTTGGTCACCGATCGTGAACAGCGGGTCCAGCGAGCTCATCGGGTTCTGGAAGATCATCGCGATCTCGGCGCCGCGCAGCTTCCGCAGCTTCTCCCGGTCGGCCCCGACGAGCTCGTCGCCGCGCAGCAGGACCGAGCCCGACGAGATCTTGCCCGAGCCGAGCAGTCCGAGCAGCGCGAGCGACGACACGCTCTTCCCAGAGCCGGACTCGCCCACCACCGCGACCGTCTCACCGGCCGAGACCGTGAACGACACACCGGCGACGGCGTTCACCGGGCCGGTAGGAGTGGGAAATTGGACGTATAGATCATTCACTTCGAGCAGCGGTGGGGACGGCACCGTCATCGCTCCTTCGTCATCGGGGAGTTGCTGGGGAAGGCGGTCCGCCTGTTCCAGGCCGGCATGGGTGCGAGGAACGAGTGCGCGTTCATCGCCGTGTTCGGCGGCGATCTGACGACCAGCCCGCCGAGCTCGTGCGCGTACCGGGCCGGTGGGCCCGGCGGCGCGCGGCGTATCGCCGCACCTCATCGGGTGTGATTCCTGTCACGCCACTATGCGCTGCGGGTATGGGGGCCGCCATATCCCTTTCGCCCTGCGAAAAGCTTTCGGAGGGCCGTCGTCTGGTTGTTGCGGGGCTGTGATGGTGGATCCCCCTCGGTGCGGGTGCCCGCCGCGCCAAGGGGGATGTCGCAGGGGCTAGCCGGGCGGGTCGATGCCCAGGTAGCGGTAGGCGTTGTGCCAGGTGATGTCGGTCAGCACGGCCTCGGGCAGGTCGAGGGAGCGCAGCGTACGGCCTGCCGGTTCCTCGCGCTCCATGGCCGGGTAGTCGGAGCCGACCAGCAGGCGGTCGTGGCCGAGCAGGTCGATCAGGTACGTCAGGGCGCGCCGGTCGAAGACCATCGAGTCGTAGTAGAAGCGACGGGCGTAGTCCAGCGGTGACGGGCCTTCGGTGTGGGCGATGGCCTTGTCCGGGATCGGCGGCTCCTCGTTCCAGGTGCCGCCCCAGAAGTACTGCGCGCGCGGCACCATGAGCGGGAATCCGCCTGCCGCGTGGCTGAAGGAGATGCGCAGGTTCGGGCACTTCTCCGCGGTGCCGCCGGTGATCAGCGAAGCCGCGGCGAGCGCGCCTTCCAGACCCACGACGTACGTGCCCATCGCCGAGCGGGGCAGCCGGTCGGTCGGGGACGGCAGGGCGTGCACGAAGATCGGCATGTCCAGCCGCTCGGCCTCGGCGAAGAACGGCAGGAAGCGCTCGTCGCCGATGGAGACGCCCGCGATGTTCGAGGCGATCTCCACGCCGATCAGGCCCGACTCACGCATCGCCGCCAGCTCGGCGGTCGCCGCCTCGGGGTCCTGCATGGGCACGATGCCGAAGCCGATGAGCCGCTTGGGGTCGGTGGCGCACAGCGTCGTGGTGAACTCGTTGACGTGCCGCGCCAGCGACAGGCCGTCAGCGGCCGGCAGGTCGTAGCGCAGCAGCGGCGGCATCGGCGTGATCACCTCGGTGGTCACCCCGGAGGCGTCCAGCGCCTCGATCCGGCGCTCGGCGTCGAAGAACACGTCCCGGGCGCGGAACCGCGAGGCGCCGAACAGGTGCAGGCGAGCGGTGTCGCCGTCGATCGGCTCCATGCGCGGGAAACACTCGGGGGCGTCTTCCGGATAGTCGTGGGGAAGCAGGTGGGCGTGGGCGTCGACAAGCATTTCGAACCTCCCGGGTCGATGCTCAGGAGATGGGCCTCAGGAGTTGGGGTGGACGGAGACGTGCACGCCGGCCTCGCCCGGCACGTCGCCGCCGAGGACCTCGATCGCGCGAGCGGTGTCGTCCAGCCCGAAGGAGTGGGTGTGCAGCTTCTCCAGGGGGTAGCGGCGTGACTCGATGATGCCGATCGCCGCCTTGTAGGCACGGCTGTCCACACCGAACGCGCCGACGACCGTCAGCCCGCGGTTGATGATCAGGTCGGTGCGCAGCGGGATCTCCCGCTGACCCTTGAGCCCGGCCAGCACCACCCGGCCGCTGTGCCGGGTGGACAGCAGGGCGTCGGTGATCGGCCCGCCGGCCATCGGGGTGAGCTCCAGCGCGACGTCGGCCATCTCGCCGCCGGTGATCTCGCGGACCCGCTCGACGGTGTCCTCGGCCTGCTCGCCGTCGACCACGAGGGTGTGGTCGGCGCCGAACTCGCGGGCCAGGGCGAGCTTGTGCGCGTCCGCCTCCAGGCCGGTGACGATGATCGTGCCGGCGCCCGCCGCCCGCGCCGCGATGACCGCGCCCAGGCCGCGCTGCCCGGCGCCGAGGACCAGCACGGTGTCGCCGAGCCCGATCTCGCCCAGGTGCACGCCCCAGCGGACGCCGGCGCCCAGCGGGTTGAACATCGAGGCGACCTCGGCCGGCAGCGTCCGGTCGATGGGGTGCAGGATCGTGTTGGGGGACAGGTACATCAGCTCGGCGAACCCGCCCCACAGCGACGGGGCCACGTCGGTGGCCGCCACGCCGTGCCCCGGCTGCCGGTTGGGGCACGCCTGATAGCGGCCGGCCAGGCACGTCTTACAGGCGTGGCACGGGATGATGACCTCCACGGCCACCCGGTCGCCGGGCTTGACGCCCCACCGGGCCGCGGCCCGCTCCCCGACCTCCTCGATGATGCCCATCGGCTCGTGGCCGGGCACGAACGGCTTGGGGTCCTCCCGGGCCATCGACCCGATGTGCCCCCTGTAGATCTCGACGTCACTGCCGCAGATGCCGTTGGCCTCGACACGCATCAGGCCGTCATCGGGGCCTATCTCCGGCCGGGGGAACTCGCGTATCTCGATCTTGTGAGGGGCGACCTGGACAGCCGCACGTACCGTGTCTGCCATGAAAGGGCGGGCCTCTCTCCTGGTGGTGGTCGTGCGCCGGGGCGGCGGCGGCACGCCATGTCTCGCTTGGCTGCCAGGATGTCGGCGAGGTCAGACGAATGCGACGAGGATTTCACTCAGCGGAAACCAATCACCGCGCCGTGTCCTGTACGTGACCGCCGGGAGCTCTTCCACCGGGCGGCGGCGCACGGCATTTGCTTTCCGCGACGCGAAAGTCAGCTGGTCTGTCAGCCGGGCCGCTGGGCATAGTGAAGCACCGCAGCTAACCGCCATGAGGCACGGCCTCGGGAGTCTCCTTATGCGCTGCGGCCGCCATCATGGCCGCTTCCGAGCATTGGCAACCCCATTCCCCCGGAAGGACAATACGTGATCACACCCGGCTTCGTCGCGGCTGAGGACCGTAACGCCGTCACCGCGATGCTCCGCACGCAGCTCGCCGGGCTGCCCGCGCGTTCTCCCTTCTACGCCGGCCTGTTCGCCGAGCACGGGACCGATCCGACGGCACTGGTGTCCTTGGACGACATGCGCAAACTGCCCTTCACGGACAAGCAGATGCTGCGCGACTCCCAGGCGGCCACGCCGCCGCTCGGCGGCCACGCGGGCGTGGACATGGTCGACGTGATCCGCGTCCACGCCTCCACCGGCACCACCGGCAAGCCCAGCTGGGTGGGAGTGACCCGGCGCGACTCCGACGCGTGGACCGAGATGGTCTCCCGCGCCTTCATGACCATGGGCGCGACCCGCGAGGACATCGTGCTGCACGGCGCGGGCCTGACGCTGTTCGTGGGTGGGCTGCCGATCCGCGACGCGCTGGAGCGCATCGGCTGCACGATGGTCCCGGTCGGCACCGGAGCGTCGGAGAAGGCCGTACAGGCGCTGGAGAGCCTCGGTGTCACGGCGCTGCACGCCACCCCCTCCTACATCCGCTACCTCGCCGAGTACGTGCGCAAGCTGGGGCGCGACCCCAGGGAGTTCGGCATCCGCAAGATCTTCGTCGGCGGCGAGCCCGGCGGCGGCGAGCCCGCCTTCCAGCGGCACATGCAGGAGGCCTGGGGAGCGCAGGTCACCGAGGGCCTCGGCAACGCGGACATGGCGCCGGTGCTGTTCGCCGAGCCTCCGGGCGCCGGCGGCATGCGCTTCACCGGTGGCCGGCACGTGCTGGTGGAGCTGATCGACCCGGAGACGGGCGAGCCGCTCGTGCCCGAGCCGGGCGTCTCCGGCGAGCTCGTCTACACCTCGGTGGACCGTGAGTGCTGCCCGCTGGTCCGCTTCCGCACCCGTGACCGGGTGCTCGTCACCGGGCTCGCCGACGACGGCGCACCGCTCATCCGCTGCGTGGGGCGTACGGACGACATGCTGATCCTGCGGGGCGTGAACGTGTTCCCCACGGCGATCCGCGATCTGGTGCAGACGCTGCACCCGCGTACCAACGGCGTGGTGCAGATCGTGCTGCCGGGCCCCGGCCCGAGCGTGGAGCCGCCGCTGCGGGTGGAGGTCGAGGTCGGCGAGGAGCCCGGCGACCAGGACGGGCTGCGTCACGAGATCGAGGACCTGATCCGGGCCAGGCTGACGGTCCGCGCCTCGGTCGCCATCGTCCCGCCCGGCTCTCTGGAGCGCAGCGAGATGAAGTCCCGCCTGACCCGAATCTCCAGCTGACCTCACTTGTACAGCTACACCAGGATGGAGCAGGTAATGTCCGACGACCCGATGATCGATCCCTTCGCCGAAGCAGGCCCGCAGTGGATGGCCGGGCGCACCGCGCTCGTCACCGGAGGCGGCCAGAGCACCTCGTTCCCCGGTGTCGGATACGCCTTCTGCCGGGTGCTGGCCAGGCACGGCGCCCGGATCGCCGTCCTCGACCGGGACGTGGAGGCCGCCGAGCGGACCGTCAAGATGATCGCCGACGAGGGCGGCGAGGCGATCCCGGTGATCGCCGACGTGACCTCGGACCGGTCCTGCGCGGACGCCGTCGCCGAGGTGGTCGACCGCTTCGGCACCCTCGACACGCTGGTCAACAGCGTCGCGGCCGGCGGCAGGAACGGGATCTTCGACGTCACTCCGGACGAGTACGACAAGCTCATGAACATCAACCTCAAGTCGGCGTGGCAGGTCACCCGGCACTCCGTCCCGGTGATGCCGCGCGGCAGCTCGATCCTGAACATCTCGTCGGTCGGCGTCTCCAGGCGCGGCCCCGCCCTGGTCTACTGCATCGCCAAGGCCGGGATGGAGAACATGACCGAGGGCGCGGCCACCACCCTCGGGCCGCAGGGCATCCGGGTCAACTGCATCCAGGTCGGCGCGATCTGGGGGGCGTTCGCCGCGCGGGGCAGCATGCCCGAGTCGATGCGCGAGACCCGCCGCCTGGGCACCTCGCTGAAGACCGAGGGCACGTCCTGGGACATCGCGCATGCCGGGCTGTTCCTGCTGAGCGACCGCGCCCGGTGGGTCTCCGGGCAGATCGTCGCCGTGGACGGGGGCCCGCCGCACCGCTACGACATGGAGCCGGTCACCTCGGTCCCCATGGGCGAGTAAGCGAACGTACGCGTGCGGCGCGGGCCCTCATCGGACCCGCGCCGTCGGCGTCCCGGTCAGGCCACCCCGCCGGCCACCCGTGGGGTCTGACGTGCCGTCGGGGCGGTGTACTTGACCTCGCGCGCCTGCCAGGGCGCCGGCGGGCGCTGCCCCGCGGGTTCGGCCACGGCCGACGGCGCGCCGAGGGCACGGGAGATGCTGCGGGCGGTCGCCGCCAGCGCCGGCACCAGGGAGTGCGGCGTGATCGACGCGCTCGGCACGGTGATGCCCACGGCGGCCACGACGCGATCCCGCGGGCCGCGGATCGGCACGGCGACGGCCATCACGTCGTAGGTGAGCTGGCTCTCCATGATGGCCACGCTCGACTTGCGCACCTCGGCCAGGAAGTGCCGCAGCGCGTCAGGGTCGGTCAGGGTGTTCACGGTGTACTGGCGCAGTTTCGAGGAGAGCACCTCCTCCTGGAACTCCTGGGAGGAGTTGGCCAGCAGCACCAGCCCGGTGCAGGTCGCGTGCATGGGCCAGCGCCCGCCGAGCCTGCTCGGCACCGGAACGGTGTCCCGGGCCCGGAGTGACTCGACGTAGATCACGTCATGCCCTTCGGGCACCGCCAGATGGATGTTGCCATGGGTGGCGTGCTGCAGGTCATGCAGGAACGGGAGGGCGATCTCGCGAAGCTGGCCGCCCTGGGGAGCGAGCGTGCCGAGCTCCAGGATGCGCAGGCCGATGCTGTACTTGCCGTCGCTGTGCCGGGACAGCGCGCCCCAGCAGCGGAGCTCGTTGAGTAGTCGGTGGGTCGTGCTGAGGGTGAGACCGGTTCTGCGGCTGATCTCACTGAGGGACAGCGCCAGGTTCTCGGTGTCGAAGACCCCGAGGATCGAGAGGACGCGCTGGGCCGATGTCAGGCGATGGGGTTCCAGAGACTTGTCTGCCAGGACAGTCATCTATTCACCTGCCCGTCGTTTTTCGTGACCTGAGTTACATGGGCATTAACCAGGCTACACAAACGGACAGTCTTTCAATAGTAGCCCAAACTGGCTGAAAAAGCCTTCCGCTCTACGGAAGTCAGCCTTCCCTTCCGGGAAGCTACCAGGGCACGCACGCGAATTGTCAGTAGCCCTTCCGCCTCACGAAAGACCTGGTTCATTCGTCTGAACCACGTTTTACATTGCTCTGAGCAGGGTCGTAGTGGCCCCCCGGCCCGCCCAACGGCCGCTCTCGCGGGCCCGTCCCGCGAGAGTCCCCCGCGGACCGCCGGTCACGATGTGAGTGAGGCGAAGATGCGAGACGAAGCACGCCTGGAGCAGATGCGGTCCACGCTGGCCGTCGATGGCTATCACCTGAGCGTCGAGGAACGCGGCACCGGATTCGACGTGCGGATCGCCGCCGACCCCGAGAGCTGCGCCGACTGCCTGGTCCCCAAGACCGTGATGGTGAGCATGCTGGAGCCGATCCTCGGCGTGGCCGCCGACGGCATCCGGCTCTCCTATCCCAGCGACGTCTGACCCCGGCGACGGGGATGAGAAGAGGTGTGTGATGTTCGATCGAATCCTTGACCCGACCGGCCTGTCGGCAGGTCCCGTAAGTGTGGCGACGTCGGCGAGACGGGTGCCGACCCTGGCCGGCGCCCGGGTGGGTCTGCTGTGCAACACCAAGAAGAACGCCGCCCAGATGCTGACCGAGATCGGCAAGGTGCTGGAGGCCCGGTACGGCGCGGTGGTGACGATCCAGCGCACCAAGCCGAACGTCGCCTGGCCGGTGGACGAGCCGATGCTGAACGAGATCAAGGCGGTCAGCGACGTGGTGGTCGCCGGGGTCGGCGACTGCGGATCGTGCAGCGCCTCGGCGGCGGCCGACGGCATCGCGTTCGAGCGTGCGGGCCTGCCGACCGCGGTGATCTGCAGCGACGCCTTCGAGGTGACGGCGCGCGCGATGGCCGAGGTGCACGGCGACAAGGACTTCGAGTTCCTGCTGACGCCGCACCCGGTCGCGGTGCTGACCGAGGCGCAGGTCGCCCAGCGCGCCGAGGACCTGGCAGCCGTCGTGGCCGAGCGGCTGTGCGAGGCCGCTCGATGACCACGGTCGACGACACGGCGAGCCAGGCGCCCATGGAGGTCACCGACGCCCTGGACGCCGCGCACAAGTCCATCGAGTACATGTACGAGCGGGGCTGGACCGACGGCCTGCCCGTCGTGCCGGCGACGCGCGAGCTCGTCGACCGGTTCCTCGCCACCACCTCCCGGCCCGCCGACGAGGTCATCGGCCAGCTCGAGCACCTCAAGAGGCAGGTGTCGGTCGAATTGGCCGCCGTCAACGCGGTCATGGCCGGCTGCAAGCCGGAGTACTTCCCGGTGGTGCTGGCCGCCTGGGACGCGCTGATGGCGGAGCGCTCCACGGTGGGCGGCGGCTGGCAGAGCACCAGCGGCCCCGCGCCGCTGATCGTGGTCAACGGTCCGGTACGCGGGCGCCTCGGCTTCAACAGCACCGGCGGGGTGTTCGGCCCCGGATTCCGGGCGAACGCCACCGTGGCCAGGGCGATCGGGCTGATCGTCCGCAACGCGCTCGGCGTGGTGCCGCACGTGCTGGAGCAGGCGACCCAGGGCATCCCCGGACGCTGGGCGATGTGCATCGCCGAGAACGAGGAAGAGAGCCCGTGGGAGCCGTTCTCGGTGGACGGCGGCGTGGCCGCCGGCTCCGACGCGGTGTCCACCACGCTGCTCAGGACCAGCGAGTTCGTCGACAACCGGAACACCGACGATCCCGAGCTGCTGCTGGGCGACTTCGCCGACACCATCTCGCGCACCGGTAGCTGGCTGTTCAAGCACGCGAGCGCGGGCGTGGTGTTCTGCCCCGAGCACGCGCAGCTGCTGGCCAAGGCCGGGATGAGCAAGGACGACGTGCGCACCTGGCTGCTGGAGCGGTGCGGGCGGCCGAAGGCCGACCTGGCGCGGGCCGGCAAGGCCGTCCGGGCGGGGAACATCGGGGCCGTGCGCGACGACACCGACACCGGGGACTTCGATCGGTTCTTCGCCGACAACTCACCCAAGAACCTGCCGATCATCGTGGCCGGCGCCCGTAACGCGGGCATCTCCATGGTCGTCCGGGTCTTCTCCAACTGGGCCGGCATCGCCGCCCGCATCGAGCCGCCGCTCGGCCGCGCCGGAGGATGACGACCATGCCCGATGACCCGCTGATCGACCCCTTCGCCGACGCCGGACCACGGTGGATGGCCGGTCGGACCGCGCTCGTCACCGGAGCCGGCCAGAACGGCGAGCTGCCGGGGGTCGGCTACGCCATCAGCCGGGTCCTGGCCGGGCAGGGCGCGCGGGTCGCGGTGCTCGACCGCGACGCGGCGGCCGCCGAGCGCACCGTGAAGTCCATCGTCGCGGCCGGCGGCGAAGCCATCGCCGTGGTCGCCGACGTGACCTCCGACCGAGCCTGCGCCGAGGCCGTCGCCGAGGTGGTGGAGCACCTGGGCGGGCTCGACGCGCTGGTGAACAATGTCGCGTCGGGCGACCCCGCCGGCCTGTTCGAGGTGACTCCCGAACGGTTCGACGAGCTGATGGCGGTCAACCTCGGCTCGGCCTGGCAGGTCACCCGGCACGCCGTCCCCGTGCTGCCGCGCGGCAGCTCGATCGTGAACATCTCCTCGGTGGCCGTGGTGGCGCGCGGGCCGGGGATGGTCTACTCCGTCGCCAAGGCGGGGCTGGAGAACATGACCGACGGCGCGGCCACCACCCTCGGGCCGCAGGGCATTCGGGTCAACTGCGTGCGAGTGGGCATGATTTGGGGCGCGTTCGCCGCGGCGAACATGCCCGAAGAACGGCGCGAGCCGCGGCGTGAGAGCACCGCGCTGAAGACCGAGGGCACCGCCTGGGACATCGCCCACGCGACGTTGTTCCTGCTCAGCGACCGGGCCAGGTGGATTTCCGGACACACCCTGACCGTCGAGGGCGGGCCGCCCCGCCAGGTGGCGCCCATCGCGAGCCCGACCGCCCGCAACCGCGACATATGACGTAGGCCGGGCACCGCAGAAGACCCAAGACTAGGAGGCATTGGCCAAACTACGTTCCGAAAGGTAAATCCGTAACGTTCCTCACAAGATCAGCAAATGTGAGATCCCCCGGCTCAAGTACATTCACCCCCCGCTCTGAGGAGCACAATCCATGGCCAACAACGGCACGACGAAAGCCTCATCGACCAAGGGCATCTTCGCCGCCAGTTTCATCGGCACGTCGATCGAATGGTACGACTACTTCATCTTCGGCACCGCCGCCGCGATCGTGTTCCCCAGACTGTTCTTCCCGGACGCCTCCCCCGAGATCGCCACCCTCTCGTCCCTGTCGGCATTCGCCGCCGGGTTCCTGGTCCGCCCCATCGGCGCCGCGGTCATCGGCCACTTCGGTGACCGGATCGGCCGCAAGTCGATGCTGGTCATGACCCTGCTCCTGACCGGTGGAGCCACGTTCGCCATCGGGTTGCTGCCCACGTACGCCGCCATCGGCTTCGGCGCCCCGATGCTGCTGGTGGCACTCCGCCTCGTCCAGGGATTCGGCGTGGCCGGCGAGTGGGGCGGCGCGCTGCTCATCTCCACCGAGAGCGCCACCCCGGGCCGCCGGGCCTTCTTCGGCAGCTTCGCCCAGTTCGGTGTGCCGATCGGCGTGCTGACCTCGAACCTGGCGTTCCTCTTCGTCGCCGGCATGAGCGACGAGGACTTCTTCTCCTACGGCTGGCGCATCCCCTTCCTGCTGAGCGCGCTGCTGGTCATCGTCGGCTTCGTCATCCGCGTCCGGCTGTCGGAGTCGCGGGAGTTCCAGCAGGTGAAGGCCAAGAAGGCGATCAACAAGGTGCCCTTCAGGGAGTTGCTCCGCAACCACCCGCGCAACCTCATCCTGGCCAGCCTGGCCGCGATCGCCCCGCCCGCGATCGGCTACGCGGTGACCGTGTACATGCTCTCCTACGGCACCCAGGTCGGCTACACCCGTAACGCGCTGCTCGCGATCATTCTGGCCTCCACGTCGGTGTGGATCCTCGCGATCGTCGTCTCCGCGCTGCTGTCCGACCGCTACAACCCCAAGCTCCTCTACGCCATCGGCGCGGTCACCGCGGTGATCTGGCCGTTCCCGATGTTCGCCCTGGTCAACACCGGCACCATCGGCGGGGCGGTGGTCGCCTTCCTGATCGCCGCGATCGTGCAGGGCATCATGGCCGGCGCGCAGGGCGGCCTGTTCACCGAGCTGTTCGAGACCAAGGTCCGCTACAGCGGCATCTCCATCGCCTACGCGATCGGCGCCACCGTCTCCGGTGCGATCACCCCGGCGTTCCCCGCCCTCTACCTGTCGACCGGCTCGTCCAACGCGGTCGCCGCCCTCATCACCGGGCTGGGCGTGGTGAGCCTCATCGCGGTGCTCGGCGTCAAGCGGGTCATCCCGCCGACGTCGGAGCCCGAGGAGCCGGCCGTGGTGCCCGTGACGACCGAGCCCTAGTATCCCCATCACGCCCGCGCGGGCCGAGGTGCGCCCCGGCCCGCGCGGCACCGTACCCCTAACCGATCCACGGCGCAGGCCGTGGCGAGACACACAGGAGGCCCGAGCTCGTGGCAGATCCCGTCATGAACGTCGCAGACCTGGTCGCGATCGACGTGCACACCCACGCCGAGGTCTCCCGGGACGGGAAGGGGTCGCTGAGCCCCGAGCTGTTCGGCGCGTCCGCCAAGTACTTCAAGGAGCACCCGAAGCCGACCATCGCGGAGATGGCCGCCTACTACCGCGAGCGGCGGATGGCCGCGGTGGTGTTCACCGTGGACGCCGAGCAGGCCACCGGCCACGCCCCCATCCCGAACGACGAGATCGCCGAGGACTGCGCCGAGCACGCCGACGTGCTGATCCCGTTCGCCAGCATCGACCCGTGGAAGGGCAAGGCGGGCGCGCGCGAGGCGCGCAGGCTCGTCGAGCAGTACGGTGTGCGCGGCTTCAAGTTCCACCCGAGCATCCAGGGCATGGCGCCCAACGACCACGCCGCCTACCCGCTGTACGAAGCCATCGAGGAGCTCGGGGTGCCGGCGCTGTTCCACACCGGCCAGACGGGCATCGGCGCGGGCGTCCCCGGCGGCGGCGGGATCCGGCTGAAGTACTCCAACCCCATGCTGCTCGACGACGTGGCGGTGGACTTCCCCGAGCTGCGGATCATCCTGGCCCACCCGTCGTTCCCCTGGCAGGACGAGGCGCTGTCGGTCGCCACCCACAAGCCGTACGTCTACATCGACCTGTCCGGATGGTCGCCGAAGTACTTCCCGCCGCAGCTCGTGCAGTACGCCAACACGCTGCTCAAGGACAAGGTGCTCTTCGGCTCCGACTTCCCGGTGATCACCCCGGACCGCTGGATGGCCGACTTCGACAAGCTGGAGATCAAGCCGGAGGTCCGCCCCAAGATCCTCAAGGACAACGCGGCCCGCCTCCTGGGACTCGTCTAGATCGGTCGGGTATGGGCCGCGGCTCCCGCTGACCGGGGCGGGCCTACCCTCGCCGGTCAGCGAGCCGGGCGAGGAGTTCGAGGAGGATGGCGCGCTCCCCCGCCGTGAGCGGGGCGTCGGGGGTCTGCGCCAGGAGTCCGCGCAGTGTCCCGGCCTTTGCGGGCAGGCCGTCGGCCTCCGTGCGGGGCCGGGCGACCAGGACGGCGTTGATCACGGCGTCGAGGACCCGCTCCGACAGCCCCTCGATGCCGGGCGCGTCCGCGTCGGTGATCAGAAGGATCGTGGTGCCGACCGTGGCGGCGTGAATCGTCTGGACGGCCTCGTCGACCGGCATCCGCAGCAGCCCGGCCTCGGCGATCCGCGTGACGATGCCGTGCAGAATACGCGCCCCTTCCGCGGCGGCGGGGTGCTGCTCCTGCCGCGCTCCGCCGTACATCAGCCGGTAGAAGGCGGGGTGGCGGAGCCCGAACTCCACGTGCCCGCGCCAGCCCCGGCGCAGGTCCTCCACCGGGTCGGCGGTCGGGCGGCGGCGGCGTTTCTCCGCGAGATAGCGCTCGAACCCGTCCGTGACGACGGCGTCCATCAGGCCGTTCTTGTCGCCGAAGTGGTGGTAGACGGTCGGCGCGGTGACGCCTGCGGCCGCGCAGATCTCCCGGATCGAGGTGCCCTCGATGCCGGACTCGGCGATCAGGTCCGCCGCGGAGTCGAGGATGCGCTGACGAGCCTGGGTTTCGTACGTTTCCATATAACGCCATTATAGCCATGGCTTGACACCGTTATAAAGAGTCTTGTAACGTCGTTATAGGTTGATCTTAACGCCATTACATTGGAGGTCGCAATGCGACGATGGACCGCCCTGGCACTCGGGGTCGCCCTGATGGCTGCCCCCGCCGCCCCGGCCCACGCCCACCCCGAACACCCGGAGCCGGCCGTCACGAAACCCGCCACCGTCTCGGACCCGGTCTACGGCAACGGCTGGAAGCCGCTCGCGCCGATCGCCGGTGGCGTACGGCAGGAGCACAGTGTCGTCGCGCTCAACGGCAAGGTGTACGTCATCGGCGGCATCCAGCGCGACGCCGCAGGCACCGTGGTCACCACGACCAGCGTCGAGGTGTACGACACCCGGAAGAACTCCTGGTCGCCGAGCGCGCCCCTGCCCGTCGCCATGAACCACCCGAACGTCGCGGCGGTCGGTGGCAAGATCTACGTCCTCGGCGCCCTGTCCGGTGGCAGCTCATGGCAGGCGCTGCGTGACAGCTACGTCTACGATCCCGGGACGAACCGGTGGACGGAGCTCGCGCCGATGCCGGCCGGGACCGAGCGGGGCAGCTCCGCGATGGGCGTCCGCGGGACGAAGATCTACCTCGCCGGCGGCATGCGGACCCTGACCCCCGGGCCGGGCGGCCTTCAGGACACGGTGGCCACGGTCTCCTCCTACGACGTGGTGACCGGCCGCTGGGAGAGCCTGCCCAGCCTGCCCCAGGCGCGCGACCACGTCGGCGGCGCCATCGTCGGCGGGACGTTCTACGTGCTCGGCGGCCGGGACCGGGGGCAGGTGAACGTCCGGGACACCGTCTACGCCTTCGACCTGCGGGCCCGCCGCTGGACCGAGCGGGCGCCGATGCCGACCGCCCGTGGCGGCATCGCCGCCGCGGCCGTCGGCTCGACGATCTACACCTTCGGCGGCGAGGGCAACCCGGCCGAGGGCTCCAACGGCGTCTTCGCCCAGACCGAGGCCTACGACACGGAGCGAAACCGCTGGCAGCGGCTCGCGCCGATGCCGGTGCCGCGGCACGGCACGGCGGCGGTCGCGGTGGGCGGCACGATCTACATCCCCGGTGGCGGCGACGCGGCGGGCGCCGCCCCGATGGACGTCATCGACGCCTTCCGCCCCCGCCACCGCTGAGCGGCCTCGCCGCCGCGCCTGCGGCTCAGCCGGAGGCGCGGCCGGTGGACAGGAAACGCTGCTGGTAGGAGCGCGGCGGGATGCCCAGGTGCTGGACGAACGCCCGCCGCAGCGACTCCGAGCTGCCGAAGCCCGCCCGCTCGGCGGCGTGCGTCACCGAGTGGCCCGCGTCCAGCATCGACTTCGCCGCGTCGAAGCGGACGGCCTCGACGTACTTGGCCGGGGTCATGCCCAGCTCCTCCTTGAACAGGCGCGACAGGTGCCGGGGACTGACGTTCGCCCTGGCGGCGAGCCGCCCCACCGAGTGGTCGCCCGCAGGATCGGCCGCCACCTCGTCGA
Organism: Nonomuraea sp. NPDC049714; assembly: GCF_044465295.1. NCBI lineage: Bacteria > Bacillati > Actinomycetota > Actinomycetes > Streptosporangiales > Streptosporangiaceae > Nonomuraea > Nonomuraea sp. NPDC049714. The sequence goes on from NZ_JBITLM010000009.1 coordinate 173,486, forward strand.
ACACCGCGCGCAGCAGGGGCGTGCGCGGGCGGGGGCCACGCAGCGACGGCGAGAACTGCGACTGCCCTCCCGGACGTTGCAGGAAGACCACCAGGGCCGCCCTGCTCATGTCCGTATCTGTGGACAGTATGGCCCACGGCGCGGTGTGCCCCGCCCGGCCGTCCGGCAGTGTTGGTCCAGGTGAACGGCTGTATCACGGGAAGGACACCACCATGACAGAGACGATCGCGGGCGTACGGATCCCGGACTCGGCCCTGGCCGCCGAGGCCACCGACCTCGTCCGCCAGGCGGCGCCGCCGCTGCTGTTCCATCACTCCCGCCGGGTCTATCTCTTCGGCATGCTGCAGGGCCGCCGGCTCGGTCTCGTCGCCGACCCGGAGTTGCTCTACGTCGGGGCGATGTTCCACGACCTGGGGCTCACCGAGACGTACCGGCGCGACGACCAGCGCTTCGAGCTCGACGGCGCGGACGAGGCACGGCGCTTCCTCGCCGCGCACAAGGTGCCGGAGGCCGACATCCGCAAGGTCTGGGAGGGCATCGCCCTGCACACCACGCCCGAGGTGCCGTGGCGGCTGGAGCCGGAGGTGGCGCTGGTGACGGCGGGGGTCGAGACCGACGTGCTCGGCATCGGCCACGACAAGCTGTCCGCCGGCGACATCGAGGCCGTGACGGCCGCCCATCCTCGGCTCGACTTCAAGCGGCAGATCCTCGCCGCCTTCACCGAGGGCTTCCGGCACCGCCCCGACAGCACCTTCGGCACGGTCAACAGCGACGTGCTGGAACACTTCGTCCCGGGGTTCCGGCACATCGACTTCGTCGAGGTCATCCAGAACTCCGCCTGGCCGGAGTAGAGGGCGGCGACAGTATTCTCGATGCGCATGGAAAGGATGCCGGACCCGCTGCTCGACGTGCTGGCGGCGCTCAACGTCCGCGTCGGTCACCTGTCGGGAGTCGAGGCCACGGGTCACTGGGGACTGCGCTTCGACGCCCATGAACACATCAAGATCGGCGCGGTGCTCACCGGTTCCTGCGTTCTGGGGGCGGACGGCGAACCCTCCTTGCGGCTCTCGGCCGGCGACTGCTTCCTGCTGTCCGGCTTCCACTGGTTCCAGGTGGCCGACGAGCGGTCCACGCCGCTGGACGACGGTCAGCGGGTCTATCAGGCGTCCCGGACCCGGATCGTCCAGCTCGGCGAACCGGGCGCGGAGCCCACGCTCCTCCTCGGCGCCAGCGTCCACTTCCTCGACCCCACCGTCGCCTCGTTGCTGTCCGGGCTGCCGGTCCTGACAGCGATCCGAGCCGGTACGGCACCCGCCCGGGCGATCCAGCCGCTGCTCCGGCTCTGCCTGGAAGAGGCCGACCGGGTCCGGATCGGCGCACCGGTGATGATCGAACGACTCGCCGAGATGCTGTTCCTGCAAGCTGTCCGGGCCCTGGTCGAGGAGTCCGGCGGGACGACGCCGTACGGCTGGCTGGGCGCGCTGGGCGATCCCCAGATCGGCGGGTCGCTGGTGCTCATGCACCGGCAGCCGGCGCGGCGGTGGACGGTCGCCGATCTCGGCCACGCGGTGGGCATGTCGAGAGCGACGTTCGCGGCCAGGTTCAGGCAGATGGTCGGGATGCCGCCGCTGGAGTATCTGCTGCGCTGGCGCATGCACACGGCTGGGCGGGCGCTGCTGGCCGGAGACCGTACGGTGGCGTCGGTCGCCGCCGAGTGGGGCTATGCCTCGGAGGCCGGGTTCAGCGCCGCCTTCAAGCGGGTCGTCGGGGTGCCGCCGGGACGATACCGGGCGAACCCGATGGCGGCCGCTCCGCCGCCGCAGGGCCCGCCCGCAGAGCATCTCGTAAGTTTCGCAGACGCCTGAGGATGGTCCCCTCCCACCGCCGAAGCCTAGCGTTGACGCAGGTAAACCGTAGGGGGAGGCATTTCATGCAGTACGAGCGACTGGGCGCCACGGGAGTTTTCGTCTCCCGCATCGCGCTGGGGACCATGACCTTCGGCGGCGGCGGGACCCCGCCGTGGAACATCATCGGCGGGCTCGACGACAAGGCCGCCGACGAGATCGTCGGCGTGGCCCTGGACGCCGGGGTCAACCTGATCGACACCGCCGACATCTACGCGGGCGGTGAGTGCGAGGAGATCCTCGGCCGGGTGCTGGGCGCCCGCCGCCGGGACGTCCTCCTGGCCACCAAGCTCTTCGGGCGGATGGGCACGGGCCCGAACGAGGTCGGGCTGTCCAGGTCGTGGGTCACCCAGGCGCTGGAAGACAGCCTCCGCCGCCTGGGCACCGACCACATCGACCTCTACCAGATCCACAGCTTCGACCCGCTGACCCCGCCCGAGGAGACCCTGAGCGCGCTCGACGACGCGGTCCGGCAGGGCAAGGTCCGCTACCTCGGCGCGTCGAACCTGGCCGCCTGGCAGATGATGAAGTACCTCGGGGCCGCCGACCTCCACCATCTGAGCAGGTTCGTCTCCCAGCAGGTGTACTACTCCCTCGCCGGGCGGGACATCGAGCGGGAGATCCTGCCGATGGCCGTGGACCGCGAACTCGCCACACTGGTCTACAGCCCGCTGGCCGGCGGCTTCCTGTCCGGGAAGTTCGACCGTACCGGCGCCAGCGACGCCGCCGCCCGACGGGCGCAGGCCGACGTCCCGCCGGTCGACCCCGAGCGCGGCTACGACATCGTCGACGCCCTGCGCGTGGTGGCCGACCGGCACGGCGCCACCGTCGCCCAGGTGGCCATCGCCTGGACGCTCGCCCAGCCCGGCATCACCAGCGCGATCGTCGGCGCCCGCCGCCCCGGCCAGCTGTCCGACACCCTGACGGCCGTCGACATCCACCTGACCGACGATGACCTGAAGGAACTGAACGCGGCCAGCGCCCTCCCCGCGCCCTACCCGGACTGGGCCCAGGGCCGCCCCGCCGACCGACTCCCCACGACCCTCCACCCCTGACCGAGCAACGCCCTGCTCTGACCGCCTGGGGAAGCGCCTCCCCGGGTTTCACGGGGAGGCGCTGGGCGGGTTCGCGGTCAGGAACGGGTCCACTTCTGGTTGGGGGTGCCGGCGCAGTCCCAGAGCTGGAGCTGCGCGCCGTTGGCGGTGTTGCGCTCCACGATGTCCACGCATCGGTTGGCGGCGAGGTTGACGAGGTCGCCCGCCGGGCTGAGCGTGAAGCGCTGGGCGCCGGTGCCGTTGCAGGTGTAGAGCTGGATCGGGGTACCGTTGGCGGTGCCGGCCGCTGCCGCGTCCATGCATTTGCCCATCGCGCGGACCGTGCCGTCGCCGTTGACGGACCACTGCTGGGCGGCCGTGCCGTTGCAGTCGTACATCTGCAGCCGGGCGGCGTCCACGGGGTTGGCGGCGGGGATGTCGATGCAGCGGCCGTTCAGGTTGGACCGCAGCGCGGTGCCGGTCCCGGGGTTGTCGTTGGTCCAGGCGGAGACGCGGACGTAGTCGATCAGCATCGTCTGCGGGAACGAGGTGCTGCCGTCCGGGTTGCCCGGCCAGTTACCGCCGACCGCCACGTTCAGGATCATGAAGAACGGGTGGTCGAAGACCCACCGGTCGCCGCCGAGGTTGGCCGGCGTGATGCGGAAGTACTCCGAGCCGTCCAGGTACCAGACGATGAGGTTGGGCGACCAGTCGACCGCGTACGTGTGGAAGGTGTCACCGAGCGGCGCGCCGATCGTGCGGCTGCCGCCGATGCCTTCGCCGCCGGAGTAGCCGGGACCGTGCACGGTGCCGTGGACGGTGTTCGGCACGTGGCCGACGTTCTCCATGATGTCGATCTCGCCGGTGTTCGGCCAGTCGCCGCCGCCGAGCATCCAGAACGCCGGCCAGATGCCCTTCCCCCGGGGGATCTTGATGCTGGCCTCGAAGCGACCGTACGCCTGGGTGAACTTGTCGGCGGTCAGGATGCGGCCGGAGGTGTACCGGCAGGTGCCGTAATGGCACTGGAGGTTGGACGGGTTCTCCTGGCGTGCGGTGATGGCGAGGTGGCCCTGTCCGTCGTGCTGCACGTTGCGGGTCGAGTTGGTGTAGTACTGCAACTCGTTGTTGCCCCAGCCGCCGCCACCGATGTCGAACTTCCACTTGGTGTCGTCGATCGGCGCCCCCGCGCCCCGGTCGAACTCGTCGGACCAGGTGATGGGGCCGATGTCGGCTGCCGCCGGTTCGTCGCTGGTGAAGGCGACCAGGCCGCCGGTCAGGGCGAGGAGCATGGCCGCGGCGGTGAGGAGTAGCCGGGGTTTGCGCATGTGGACCTCCGGTCTGTGGCCCTGCCGGGGCACTGTGCTACCGGAGGCCGCCTAAATTAAGAGGATGTAACACCCCGGTCACCACGCTTGTCAATAAGAAGGTTTACTTATTATTTATCCGCCCGCGGGGTCGGCGGCAGCGGCAGCGGGAGGCCGGCCAGGCCGTCGATGCTGACGGCCACGTGGTCCTTCTTCTCGAAGTAGGCGCTCAGGGACGCGTCGTCCTCACGGGCGAAGCGCCGGCTGTGCAGGTCTCGATCCTCCTCGTACGTCATCAGCGGCACCGCGTAGCCGCAGGTGTCCCGGATGAGCTCGGCGTGGACGACGATGATCGCCCGCAGCCCGTGCAGACCGGAGTCGATGTCGGGGAAGTACGCCATCAGCTCGTTCCACCGGGGGTCGTCCCGGAAGACCGGCTCGCCGCGCCCATGGACGCGCACGATGTTCGGCGGACCCTGGAAGGCGCACCACATGAGGGTGATCCGGCCGTTCTCCCGCAGATGGGCGACGGTCTCCGCGTTGCTGCCGGCGAAGTCGAGGTAGGCGACGGTGGCCTCGTCGATGACCGCGAAGGACCCGGTCAACCCTTTGGGCGACAGATTGACCGTACCGGTGGGTGAGAGCGGCGCGGTCGCGGTGAAGAACATGGGCTGCGCCTCGATGAACTCCCGCAACCGCCCGTCGATACGTTCATAGCTTTTTCCCATATCGCCGAATTATCTCCGCATATCTCCCATTGCGGCATAAAATTCCACACTGTGGACATAGCAGGTGCGCCGACGGAGCTGGACGATCGTTGGCTGCTCCCCTACCGGGGGTCGCGGGTGGCTCAGATCCGGGTGAGCCATCAGCTGACGCTGCTCCTGGACAGCGGTGCGCAGATCGAGTGCGCGGCGACGCTCGCTCACGGCCCCCGGAGTCAGACCGGAGCCCGCTTCTCGAACAGCTCGTTCGGGCAGTCGTAATACCTCATCGTGCGGCCCAGATGCCGCATACCGAGCCGTCGGCAGACCGCCTGCGAGGCGTGGTTGCCGGGATCCGTGACGGCGATGACCTTCGTCAGCCCGCGGCTGAACGCGTCGTCGATGACGACCTGGGCCGCTTCGGTGGCGTAGCCGCGCCCCTGGGCGTGCGGATGCAAGTGCCAGCCGATCTCGACGTCCTCCGGCCCGTCGGATGGTTCGCCGGCCGACAGGTGGACCGGCTTGAACAGGAGGTTTCCCACCAGCTTGCCGTCCACGGCTGTGGTGATGGCCCAAACTCCGTGGATCGGGTGATCGAGAGCACGCCGCGCGATCGAGGCCAGCGCGTCCTCGCGGGTGGTCATGGTGGTACGCACCCCCGTAGGCCCGATGTTCTCCCTGCCCGACTCAAGCTCCAGGAGAAAATCCGCGTCGTCGACGCGCCAGGGGCGCAGCAGAAGGCGATCACTCATGATGGTGCGCATGCGACCGGATTGTGCCACCGCCACCGCCGTCGGAAGAAGTGACCCGGCCGAGCTTCGCGCACTCCTGAACGCCGTGATGCACATTCTCCCCAGAAAGGACGCTCGCGTGCTTGCCAAAAGATCGGTGACCTCTGGTAAGGGATACGCGCAACCGAAGGTCCAGGACCGGCTTACGGTGGCGAGCGACCCCGGCACCCCCGCGGAAATCCTCGAAGCCATGGCGGCGGACCCCTCCCGCGCGGTCAGACGCGCCCTGGCGGCCCGGAGCGACGCGCCGTACGGATCACTGCGCGCGCTCGCCGGCGACCCGGATCTGAAGACCCGCCAGCTCCTGGTCGAGAATCCCGCCTGTCCCCCGGATGTCCTGGCCGCCCTGGTCGAAGATCCTCACTGGTCGGTCCGCTGGTCCCTGCCGGACCATCCGGCCGCCGGTGTCGAGGTCCGCCGCGCCATCTGCCGGTCCACGGACGAGGTCCTGCGCCGGTTGCTCGCTGAGAGGCCAGGGCTGGATGAGGAGACGAACGCGACACTCGCCGCAGACGCCTCCCCAGATGTCCGAGCGGGCCTGGCCGCGCACACCGACGATCCAGACCTTCTCGCCGATTCGATACGCGACCCCGATCCCAAGGTCCGGGTCGGTGCGGCTCGCAATCCCCACCTCACCCTGGATCAACTCCGCCTGCTCGTCGACGACAGGATCGAGGCCGTACGCATGGTCACCATGGAGTCAGATCGGCTTCCGCACGACACCTTGCCGCGTCTGGCCCACGATCGCTCGATACAGGTCCGGTGGTGGCTCGCCGCCCTGCCCACCACACCGGAAGCCGTCTTACGGATCCTCGCCGAGGATCCTCATCCCGGTGTCGCGGGACAGGCCCGTGAAGCGGTGCGTCACCAGTCGCGGGGCGCGATCAACTCTTCGACGTCCACGTCCGCGAACCCGTAGGCCGACGCCACGAACCAGAAGTCCTCGGCGATCTCCTCCCGCGCCGTGGTCTCGATATCGGCGTCAAGCTCGTTGAACTCCTCCGTCGCCGCATGAGTGAGGACGTACAGCGCCGCGAGGTCCGGCGGCTGCTCGGCCTCGATCCGCTCGCACAGGCGCAGCAGGATCTCTTTGCCCTTGTCGACGACATGGTCAGGGAAGAAGCTGTCCCGGGCCATGCCCTTGAGGAAGGCGTGGCCGGCTACTCGCTGGTTGGTGGGCGGCAATCTGAGCTCCTTGTCGGGGTGAATCCGGTGTGCCGATCCTGCACCACGCCACCGACAACAAGGCAGGCCCTACGCGATCGCCGGCCTGAGAACCTCACGCAGCGACTCCGGTGACCGCCCGATCAGGCGGGCGAGATCCGGTGCGATGCCCGCTACCCCCGGCCGGGCGTCGCCTACCTCCGCCTCCCGGACGCCCCGCCCGTCACCCTCGCGATCGCCTGGCCGCAACAGTCCCGATCACCGGCCACGGCGGCCCTCGTCCGCGGCGCCACGTCGATGTGAACAGCGGCTCGTCTCAGCGGGCGAGATGACCGTACGCGATGATGTTGTGCTCGTAGTGCCCGCTCTGCCTGTCGAACGCCCCACCGCAGGTGACCAGGCGGATCGCCGGATAGCCCGGGTCGCCGTACACCTTGTCCGTCGGGAAGTGATCCTTGTCGACGCTCTCCACCGCGTCGATCAGGAAGAGCGCCACCCTGCCGTCTCGCCGGCTCACCCGCACCTTGTCGCCGGCGCGTAGCTGCCCCAGCCGGTAGAACACGGCCGGCCCCGTGGTCGTGTCGACGTGGCCGACGATCACCGCCGCGCCCTTCGCCCCCGGTGTGGGCCCCAACCGGTACCACCCCGCGATGCCCGCTCGGGCCGGTGGGGGGACCTCGATGGTCTGGTCGGGGTTCTTGCCCAGCGTCATGAGAGAGGTCCGGACGTCGATCCTGGGGATCTCCAGCCGGACCGGCCGCGAGGCGGGCAGCGCCCGGACAGGCTTGATCTTGACCGGCGGACGGCTCGCGCTCGTGCTCATCGGAGGCTGCGGTGGCCCCTGCACCGGCAGGTCTCCTCCCGAGAGGGAGGCGTATCCGATCACACCGCCGCCGAGGAGCACAACAACACCCGAAAAGACCAAAAGTCGGCCATATCTTGTCAATCTCGTGACATAGCTCATGTTAGCCCCAACTAGCGCAATTTGGGCATTTTAGTGTTGTATTGCCACTGACACCACAGTGGGCACTCCTGTCCCGATAGGGCAGGATCTTCGCTTCTTCTCAGGACAATCCGTGCACAACCCAGCTACGATCGCCGCCCGCTGGACCGTTCCAAGACGACGCGACAAGGATGGCCGGCGCAGCCTGCCACTCGTGGATCCCTCACAGATGCGGGTCACGGTGCTGATCCCCGCGCACAACGAGGCCGCGCAGATCGGGGAGACCATCGCATCGCTGGCGCAGCAGATCCGCCCTCCCGACCGGATCGTCGTCATCGCCGATAACTGCACCGACGGGACGGCCGGGCTGGCGCTCCTGATGGGTGCCGAGGTGGTCGAGACCAGGGGCAACCGGCACAAGAAGGCAGGGGCGCTCAATCAGGTCCTTGACGACCTGCTGCCCAGGCTGGAGGTCACGGACGCGATCCTCGTCATGGACGCGGACTCCGCTCTCGATCTGGGCTTCATCCACCACGGCGTGCTACGGCTGGCCGACGGCCGCCTCGCCGCCGTCGGCGGGACCTTCTCCGGCAAACGCGGGGGCGGCCTGGTCGGGATGTTCCAGCGCAACGAGTACGCCCGCTACGCCAGGGATGTCCGCCGGCTGCAGGGCAAGGCGCTTGTCCTGACCGGCACGGCGACCCTGTTCCGCGCGATCACCCTGCAGGAAGTCGTGGCCGCCCGGCGATGCGGACGTCTGCCCGGCGGGAACCATGTCTACGACGTGCGCGTACTGACCGAGGACAACGAGCTGACCCTCGCGATTCTCCACCTCGACCTGCGCATTCTCTGCCCGGCGGAGTGCACGCTGACCACCGAGGTGATGCCCACCTGGGGCGAGTTGTTCCGGCAGCGGCTGCGCTGGAAGCGCGGCGCCCTGGAGAACCTCGCCGACTACGGCTGGACCCGGGTCACCTACCCCTACTGGGGGCGGCAGGCCCTGTCGTTCGTCGGCATCGTGGTGATCGTCGCCTACCTCGGCTCGCTCACGTACACGGTGCTGATCATGGGCGGCCTCGCCCTGCACCCGTTGTGGGTGGGGATCACGGCCATCTTCGTCCTCGAACGCGTGGTGACGGTACGCAGCCGCGGGCGGGTGCAGATGGCCATCGCCGCGCTGATCGTCATCGAGATGGTCTTCGACGTCTTTCTTCAGGCCGCCCAGGCGAAAGCGTTCTGGGAAGCGGCATTTCGCAAGGAAAGGAAATGGTAGATGTACAACAACCCCCCGATCGGCTCCATCGCCGCAGGCTTCGGAGGCGCCGCCGCCAGCGCGCCTTTCATGGGCATGAACGCACTATGGGTGGGCCTGGCGGTGTTCACCCTCATCTCAGCCGTGGTCGCGGTCAAGCGGGTGCTGCCCAAGCGCGAAGGGTGACATCGTCCAGCCGGCCTTGATGTCGGTGAGGCCGGTGCCCGTCGGAAGATCGCCGATGGCGCCGACCTCGGCACGCGAGCGGGGCCGCTTCGCGGCCTCGTCGTGCGCCTGCTGCAAACCTCTACCCGTTACTGGGCAATACCGAGATTTTCTGTACGGCACTGCCGTACACGATGACGTGCACCATGTCCCGGACAAATTCCCTCCCGACGCTGCCCGGTGGTGCGATGACCAGGGTGAACAGCGCGCTCCCGTAGAGGGCGATCAGGGTGGGGATCTTCTCGCGCGGGATGGCGAGGCCGAGCTTGTCGTGGTGGCCGGCGGTGATCTGCAACGCCGCGTCCCCCAGGCCCGCGAGCGCCGCGGCGAGCACCGGCCGGCGCACGGCCTCCAGTTGGAGTTCGAAGACGGCGAGGTAGCGGTCGCGCTGTGTGGTCGCGGCCGTGATCAGGGACTCCGTCAGCAGGTCGACCAGGGTCGCGGGCTGGTCGGTGGCCCGGTCGGTGTCGGCGTGGTGCAGCTCGGCGACGCGTTCGGCGGCGGCCACCAGCAGGGCTTCCCGGCTGCGGAAGTAGTTGGAGGCCGTTCCCGGCGGAAGGTCCGCCTCTTTCTCCACGGCGCGATGGGTCAGCCCATGCACGCCCGACGACGCCAGCAGCGTGATGGCCGCATCGGTCAGGGCCCGGCGACGGGCCGGATTCGTGGGCGGCATACGGCCATGCTAAACCAATAGCCGTACTAGTACGATCGTAGTGAATCGAATGAGGAGGTCCCATGCGGATCGTGGTGGTCGGCGCTGGGCTGGGCGGAGTGTCCGCTGCGGTGGGGCTGCATCGCCTGGGCCACGAGGTGACGCTCTTCGAACGGGGCGCCGAGCTCCGGGAGGCGGGCACCGGGATCGTCGTCATGCCGAACGGGCTCCGCGCGCTGGACGCGCTGGGCCTGGCTGACGACGTGCGCGGGCACGTCATGCTCGCCGCCCGCGCCGGGTTACGGGACCGGCGCGGCCGGCCGCTGCTGGTCACCGACGCGGTCACGGCGCAGCAGGAGGTCGGGGCGCCCGCCATCATCGACCGGGCGGACCTGCACCGAGCCCTGCGCGCCCCGCTGCCCGCCGGCCTGGTGCGCACCGGGATCCCGGTCGAGCGCCTGGAACCGGACCCCACGGGAGTCACCGTGATCAGCGACGGCGCCCCCGTCGCCCGCGCGGACGCCGTGATCGCGGCCGACGGCATCGGCAGCAGGCTGCGCGGACAGCTCGTCCCCGGCCATCCGGGGCTGCGGCGGACCGGCAGGATGGATCTGCGCGGCATGCTGCCCCGCCCGCCCGGCGTGGACCCGGACCTGCTCGCCTGCCAGCTGGTCGACCGCCGCAACGGCGCGATGTTCGGCCTGTTCCCCGTCGGCGAGCACCGCCTGTACTGGTTCACCGACTCCCAGCTGCAGGACCCGCCGCCCGGCGCGGACGAGGCACGCCGGCGGATGCTGGCCCTGATGGCCGACTGGCATCCCCTGGTCACGGCGCTGATCGAGGCCACCCCGCCCGCCGACATCTACGTCGACCCGATCGCCTGCCTGGCCGAACCCCCGCCCTCGTACGCGTTCGGCAGGATCGCACTGCTCGGCGACGCCGCGCACGCCATGCCGCCCGACCTGGGCCAGGGCGCCAGCCAGGCCTTCGAGGACGCGGCCGCGCTGACCCGCCACCTGACCGGCGCCGAGCCGGCGGACGTCGCCCAGCGACTCCTGCGCTACGACGCCGACCGCAGGCCCAGCGCCAACCGCATCATGCGGGCGGCGTCCCGCCAGTCACGGCTGACCTCCCGGACCGGCATCGCCGCCTGGGCGCGGGACCTGTTGCTGCGCGCCGTGCCGTCCCGCCTGGCCACCCGGCAACTCGCCGCCCTCTGGCACGCCTGACAGTGTCCGCCCAGCCGCATGAGGACCTGTCCTGGGCGAACAGTCCTCCGTTTTCACCAGCTCAGCACCTGCGGTCGCCCGCTCGGGGCCGGCGACCGCTCGCGCAGGACCTGTACGCCCAGCGGGACCAGAGCCACGCAGAGCAGGACGGTGACCAGCACATCGGGAACCGAGGCGGCCTTCAGGACGCCCATCCAGGTGCCTCCCGCCAGCAGCAGCATCACGGCGCGGGCGGTGCCGAGGACGCCCGAACGCCAGGCGGCGATGGCCAGCAGGAGCGAGCCCGCGTACTGACCGACCGAAGCCCAGACCGGCACCCGCCACGGCCCGTAGGAGATGTCGACGTACTCCTTCATGATGGCGTTCGTGGCCTGGTCCAGCCCGAGGACCTCGGTGAGCTGGAAGGCGGTCTGATCGGCGCCGGCGAAGTACAGGCGGGCGAAGAGCCCGGCCACCAGCAGCGCGGCACCCCAGGAGGCGAGGCCGCCGCCGACCCGCTGGGCCAGAGCGATGAAGGCGGGGAAGAGCAGCACCACCCCCAGCGCGAACACCGCGTACGCGAGGGTGAGCAGGGCGGGTTGTGAGGCGTAGGCGAGGAGCTGGCCGTAGGCGGCGAACGGCTGCGCCTCGGCCCACGCCTGCTGCTGAGAGGTGAGGACGGTGGTGGAGCTCAGGTGACGCAGCAGGTATCCGGCGCACAGGACGACCGGCCCCAGGACGAGCGTCACGCCGCCGATCCACCGCCCGGGAAATGATGTTTCCATGGGGGCGAGCCTGCCGCGGGTGAGGCAGGCGATTCATCCGCCGATCGTCAACTCATACCCCTGTCCAAAGTCAGGTGCGATCTTGTCGCCGACGGTGTTTATGCTTCCCGCCCATGAGCATTCATGAGACCTCCGTCGTGCACATCCAGCAATTGGAGGTGGATTACGGCCAGACCTATCTCGTGGACGACGCGTGCAGCTCTGCCGGCGAGTTCAATGGCGTGCCGAGCGACCCTGCCGGGATCGTCCGAGTGGAAAAAGGCAAGGCCCTCCTGTTCGTAGGTCTTCAGTACGGGACGGTGGGGTTCACGGTGGCTGTTTCCGATCGGGATCCAGGCGCTGACCTCGATGGCTACGAAGACATCGTCGAGATCGGCTTCGACTCACCATCGGGCCGGGTCTCGCTGGAGGAATGGGGAGGAGCGAGGGCGCATGCTCTTCCTCCCCTCTCCGCCGGCCCCGGAACATATCGCTTGCGGTACCACGCCAGAGGAATGGATGAGGAGGACTGCGAAACGGTGACCGAGCATTATCTTCTGCAGATATGGCCTGCGCCGCCCGGTGGTCCAGCCGTACTGAAAACCGCGAGTGCATCCCTCCAACGCTGGCTGGACTTCGAACGCTCTCATTGAGCCGGAGCGATCCCTGTCAGGAGCGCGCGGCCGGCAGGCCGGTCAGGAACTGGGCGATGTCCTCACCCAGCAGGTCCGGAGCCTCCATGGCGGCGAAATGGCCGCCCCGGGGCATGTCGGTCCAGCGCACGAGGTTCGCGACCTGCTCCAGCCGCTCGCGCGGCTGGATCGGCAACTCGTACGGGAACGCGGAGAAACCGACCGGAACCTCGATGCGACGTCGGGGGGAGAGCACCAGCGGGTCCGCCGCGCTCTCCTTGTACATCCGCATCGACGAGGTGATGGTCTCACTGAACCAGTACACGCTGAGATTGGTCAGGATCTCGTCGAGCCCCACGGGGACCGCGCCGCCCGTCGCGCTACGGTCCGTCCAAGCATGGAACTTCTCGACCATCCACGCGGCCATGCCCACCGGCGAATCGGCGAGCGCGTAGCCGAGGGTCTGCGGACGTGTCGCGTGCACGTGCAGATAGCCGCCTTCCTCGCGCGACCAGGCCTGCCGGCGGGCGTCGTAGCGGGCCCCGGGCCCGTCGGGGGCCTCGTCAGCGCCGTCCTCGAACAGGAACGACGCGAAGTTGAGGTGGACCCCGATGACCGCGCCGGGCTCACGAAGTCCCATGCGCATGGCGATGCCGGCACCGATGTCCCCGCCCTGGACGGCGTACCGCGCATAGCCGAGCCCGCTCATCAGGGTGTGGAACAACCGAGCGGCCACCTCGGGCGACGTGCCCGGGGCGGTCGGACGGGAGGAGTACCCGAACCCCGGCAGCGACGGGATCACCAGGTCGAGCACGAGCCCCCGCGACGCCGCGGCGGCCGTGAGAGGCGGGACGACGGAGAGCAGCTCGACGAACGAGCCCGGCCATCCGTGGAGCAGCAGCAGCGGCACCCGCGCGGCCACGGCGCCTTCCGATGCGCCCACGATGTGGAGGAAATGCAGCTGCTGACCCTCGACGTCCGCCACGAACTGCGGAACCTCGTTGAGCTCGTCCGCCTTGCGGCGCCAGTCGAAACGAGCCCACTCGTCGACGACGTGCCGGAGGTAGGACCGGTCGACGCCCCAACCCCAGGCCAGGTCGTTGATCTCATCCGGCCAGCGGACCCGGCCCAGCCGGGCACGCAGGTCGTCGACCGCCGCATCGTCCACGGGGATACGCCAGGGTTTCATGGATATGACCACTTTCTACTCGGTCGTACCGGGGGCCGCCGGCCCTTCGCCCTCATCCAGCTCTATACCGACTCGCCGAGATCTCGGACGATCCAGCCGGGGTTGTCGAAGCGCACCGGCTGCGCGCCCACCAGCTTGGCCAGCTGCGTCTCGACGGTCTTGAGCTCGGCGGCGCCGATCTGCCGCGCCCACTGATCGCGCAGCTCGTCGAAGATCGCTTCACCTTGCCGCATGACGTCGTAGCCGAGTGCGGTGACCTGAAGGCGTTTGCGGCGGGCGTCGAGGGGGTCGGTGTCGCGTGCGACGTAGCCGCGCTCCTGCAGCACCGCGATGGTCCGCGCCGCTGACTGCTTGGAGATCGACAGACGGCGGCCCAGCTCTGAGGCGCTGTCGGCTCCTGCCGCGATGGCCCGCATGGCGAAATCATGAACGGGACGTACGTCCTCGTAGCCGCGCCGGGCCAACTCGGCGGTCGCCGCGTCGACGAGTGTGCGGAAGCCTCCGAGGAGCAGCAGCGCCAGATCGGCACCAGAGCGGGACATGGGCACCACGCTACAGCAGCCCCTGGACAAACGACAGTCTAGGTGTCTATTGTTCGACACCTTGACTGTCGAATTCGAGGAGAGACATGACCGCCACCGTGCCGGAAGTCACCCACCACCGCGCCAAGGTCAACGGAACCACCCTGCACTACGTCGCCGCGGGGGCCGACGGATCGCCGATCCTGCTGGTCCACGGGTTCCCCGAGACCTGGTGGACCTTCCACAAGCTCATCCCGCTGCTCGCGGCCGACCACCGCGTCTTCGCCGTGGACCTGCGCGGCTTCGGCGACTCCGCCAACGAGCCGGGCGCGTACGACAGCACGACCTCGGCCGAAGACCTGCACCAGCTGATCGCGCGACTCGACGTCGGCCCCGTCCACCTCACCGGTCAGGACATCAGCGGCGCGACGGTCTTCCGCCTCGCCACCACCCATCCGGACGATGTGCTCAGCCTCACCGCGATCGAGATGGGCCTGCCCGGGTTCGGCCTCGAAGCGCTGGCCGACGTCACCCGCGGCGGCGCCTGGCACATCGGCGTCCTCGCCGCGCCCGGCATCCCCGAGCTGCTGCTCGCCGGCCGCGAACGCGAGTTCCTCGGCCGATTCGCCTTCCCCGCCATGAGCGCCACCCCGGGCGCGATCACCGACGCCGACATCGACGAGTTCGCCCGCACCTATGCACGCCCCCATGGCTGGCGCGGCGCGATCGGCCTCTACCAGTCGATGCTGAAGGAAGGCCATGAGATCAAGACCCTCGCGGAGGCCCCTGGACTGAGGGTGCCCGTGCTCGCGGTCGGCGCGGGCGGCGGCCCGTTCACCGCCGGCACCATGTCCCAGGCCGCCACGTCGACCGAGGTCAGGTCCGTGTCACTCGACGGCGTCGGCCACTACGCCGCGATGGAGGCCCCCGCAGAACTGGCCAAGGCCATCCGCGACTTCACCGCGACCATCGACCCCGCCTGACGCCCAAGCTGCGCAGCGCCGATCGAACCAGCGGGGAAGCTCTCCTCCGGTCGGCACATAAGCACGATTCGTACGAAATCTGCGGCGACCAGGCGATTCAGCGCCAGTCCGGCGGCTTCCGCCTCAACGACCAGACGTTCGGCGGTCCGGGAGAACGGCACCCCTGGACCTCGTACACCAGGCGCCGAAGAACGGGGCCTCGTCCTGCGGCTCACGTTCCCTTTCCGGCAGTTCCTTGCCAAGGATGATCTTTGTAGCGGAGGGCGTCTATCAAAGTCCGGCTGTAGCCGCTCGCCTCGATGACCTCTTCAATGGTCGCGGGCATGGTGAGGGAGGAGTTGCTGGACAAGGTCGGCGATCTCCTTGCGGACGTCGCGAAGCTCCAGCGTCATCCGGCGTTCGATCTCGCCGAGCCTGCGGAGCTCCGCATGGCGTCCGTCCGCTCGTGGGGGGCTGTCGTCCATCAGGTCAATCTAGGCGAACCGTATGATCGGGCGCTGGACCCTCGCATGCCCGCCTTTCGCCCTCAGGTTCGCCAGACGCCCAGGCAACGCGCCATGAACCGAAAGGGGATCGCCTGCCCCTTGGTCTGGTCGACGGTGCCGACCAGGTGCAGGTCGAGCTCCGGGCAGTGGAAGAGCCACGTCCCGGTGGCTCCGGAGTGGCCGACGAGCGTGACAGGGCGGCGGCCCTGTGACATGAGCCGACCGGCCTTGAAGAACATCGTGCCCAGTCCGTACCGGAGGATGGGGATGTTGCGCAGCCGGTTGCGCCGCTCGGTGAGCAACTTCACTGAGCGAGGTTCGCCGAAGAGCCGACCGTCAAGGAGCGCTCGCTGAAAGGTGAGGAGATCGCCGGTGGTGCTGAACAGGTCGTTGCAGGACTCGATCATCGAGGTCAGCTCCACGCGACGCTGTCTCGCGTAAAGCGGTGAGGGTGGCGGGGTCGCCGGATCTGGCGGGCGATGTCCCGGAAGCCAGGTGTGCGTCAGGCCGAGCGGACCGAGGATCCGTTCGGTCAGCAGATCGGCGAACGACCGATCGGTCACCGTCTCCACGATGCGGATGAGCAACTGGAAGCCGGTGTCGGAGTAGCGGGCCTTCTGCCGGGCGGCGGCGAGGTCCTGCGGCTCGAAATGAGGGCGCTGCTGCTCGCGCGTAGTCCGTATCGTGTCCTCGAAGGTCCAGGCCCGGTCCTGACCGGCGGCGAGGTGATCATACAAGCTGGGGCCGTCACGACGCTTCTCGAAGTGGTCGGGCAATCCAGACGTGTGACTCGCGAGGTGGCGCACCGTGATCGCGGACGTCCGGTCGACTCCCCCGAGGACATGGAGTCCGGTGCTCACCTCCGCCGGCAGGTAGCTGCTGATCGGCGCGGCCAGGTCGAGCTCGCCGCGCTCGTACGCCTGCAGCACCAGGGTGATGATGAAACGTTTGGTGACGCTCGCGATGAAGAACGGGGTATCGGGACGCAGCGGATGATCGGCGGGGCCGGCGGCGGCGGACCAGCGCTGCTTTCCGTCCCCGCTGGTGACGGCGAGGTTGGCATGGTGTACGCCGCGTTGCGCGACCAGGCTCGCCAGCAGGCCCGTCAGCCGCGCGTCAACGTCGTCGGGCACGTGATTGTCATGAGCGGAGGTCGTGGTGAGCGGCGATGTCACGTGGATGTCCCTTGTCTCCGTCCCCTCAACGGGCCCCGTCGACGAACGGGCGAGGGCTCTGATGGGTCAACATATCTACTAGACATATCCATGAGAGTCAACGGCCTTAGACTTGGGCGATGGCCCATGTGATCCTCGGTCTGCTCCTGATCACCCCACGCACCTTCTACGACCTCATCAAAGTGTTCGAGGCCGGCGTCGCGCTCTTCTACAGCGCCAGCCCCGGCAGCATCAAACGCGCGCTGGACACCCTGCTCACGCGGGGGTCCATCGAGGTCGCCAGCGTCGAGGCCGGCGGCCGGGGGCGAAAGGTGTACCGCCTGACCGATGCCGGTCGTCAGGATTTCCGCGCGTGGATGACAGGGGAATTGGCTGGGCCGGATCTGGAGACCGCCGCGCTGTCCAGGCTCTACTTCCTCGGTCTGCTGGAACCGGCCGAACGCGTACCGGTGCTCCGCCGCATCACGGCGCGCATCGAGACCGGCCTCGCGACGCTCACGGCCCTCGACACGCACCTCGATACCGTGGACGTCCCTGAAGAGCACCGCGACCTCGCCACTCATCAGCGAGCGACGCTCGATTACGGCATCGCCGCACACCGCTTCATGCTCGACTGGTTCCGCGATCACATCGACCGGCACGAGACACCGAATCCAGCGGGGAACGCAGGTCACGGCTCCGGCGGACAAGTCCGTGCGCGACCGTGATCGACCCCTCGCCACCTTGGCCGATGCAGATTTCAGGACCCGGCAGCCAGGGGCCTGACCTTGGAGCTCCATGATGGTTACGCTGATCGACATGGGCATGGGTGAGGCATCTCTACGACTGCATGACGTAACGTCCGCCTTGGATACGACCCTCACCGCCCTGAGGGCTGCGGGGGCCGACCCGATGTACCGCATGGGCGGCACAGGCGCGGCCCTGCTGCAAGGCGTTCACCTTCCTGTCGGAGATGTCGACCTCTTGGTGGCTCGGCGGGAGGACGTGGACACGGTCGCTGCCGCTCTATCGTCCTTTCCCTGTCTGTATGCGGCGTCTTGGCTCCCCGAGAGTTCGCAGTATTTCGCCAGGTACGAGGTGAACGGGGTGCACGTAGAGATCAGCACGGTTGAGCAGGAGACCGACTCCGATGAGATGGAGTGCATCGGCCGGGGCCCGTGGCAGCACTACGTCCTGATCCCGTGTGGCGCGCATCGTGTTCCGGTGGTGCGCCTGGAACTGCGGTTGGCCACAGAACTCCTGCGCGACCGGTCCGATCGATACGAACCTCTCCTCGACCACATGGCGGCGCAGGGGTGCGATGCCGATCTGCTGCACAGGGCGATGACAGCTCGCGGTCTTTCGGCGGAACGCCGGCGCATGGTCCACGACCGCCTCGCCCGTTCTCCCGCATGATCAGAGGCCCTGGCAGGCGCCACCAGGACTGTGCGCGCACCGCCTTCCCGTAGAGAGGCGGGATAGGTTCAGTGCCTGTGGACGGGATCCTCGGCATTCTCGGTACGGCGGCCGCCATGTTCGTGGGCACGAACATCGACGACCTCATCGTGCTGACCGTGCTGTTCCTGTCCTCCCGGGCCGGTGGGCCGCCCAAGGCCTGGCAGATCTGGGCCGGCCAGTACACCGGCATCGCCGTCCTCGTCGTCGTATCGGTGATCGCCGCACTCGGCCTGACCCTGGTCCCCGACGACTACGTCGGACTGCTCGGCCTGCTCCCCATCGCCCTGGGCGTCCGGGGCCTCATCGCCGCGGCCCGAGCCCACGGCCCCGCGGACGACGCCTCCCCCGCGGTGGCCACCGGCCTGATCTCGGTCGCCGGAATCACGATCGCCAACGGCGCCGACAACATCTCGGTCTACACCCCGGTGTTCCGCACCATCGGCACCGCCCCCGCCCTCCTCACCATCGGCGTCTTCGCCGTCGGCGTCGCCCTGTGGTGCCTGGCCGGATCCTGGCTCGGCTCCCACAAGAAGATCATCGAAATCGTCGAACGCCACGGCCAGTGGCTCGTCCCCGCCGTCTTCATCACCATCGGCGCCCTCATCATCGCCGAATCCGGACTCCTCGGCGCGATCGATGCCTCGTCCGACGCTGCGATCCCAACCTCGGCGCCACCCTTGTCAAGGTCATGATCGTGGGCGTACCTACTTCGCCTTGCGGGTCTCACCCTGATCTGGGCTGTGCTTGCGGCAATGACGTTCGCGGCAACCGAACCCTTCGCCGAGGCATGGTCACGTCTTGGTCGGCGCCCACGCGATCCGCCAGGGCGGCGGGCGGGATCAACGTCCGCTTCGTCAGCCATTACCGTTCTCAGGCATTGACGCGCTTTCG
The DNA here is from genome assembly GCF_044465295.1 of Nonomuraea sp. NPDC049714. Taxonomy (NCBI): domain Bacteria; kingdom Bacillati; phylum Actinomycetota; class Actinomycetes; order Streptosporangiales; family Streptosporangiaceae; genus Nonomuraea; species Nonomuraea sp. NPDC049714. The sequence continues at coordinate 192,744 of NZ_JBITLM010000009.1, forward strand.
AGCCACGCCCCGCTTCTGCCCGGCTCTCATCCGGGCATCCCGCCCCAGTAGCGCATGATCCGCGGAAACCTTCGAGCGAACTCTTCTTCACTGATGGGGTTCGGCTGCTCGTCGCGCAGTTTGTACCAGCCTTCGTCCAGGCCGGTACGGGCGTGTGCGCAGTCGTGCAGAGTCTCCAGTTCCAGGCCGGTGCACTTCTTGTAGGGCCCCCACGCGACAGCGGCGAGCAATTGGAATTCTGGGTACTCCTCATTGGTCCACAAGCCGCTCTTGCGTCGCCGCGTGAGCTTTTGGAGATGGAGAACTTCGGGAACCTCGATCAGGGTGTCGGGGTCGGTGACGACATGCTCGAAGGTCTCGTGTCCGAGGCTGATGAGCCAACTGCGAAAGTACAGGAAGCCGTCTTCTGAGCCCAGGGGGAAGACGCCGTGATAGGCAACCCACAGGTCCCAGGTGTTGGAGCGGTACTCGCAGATGTTGAACCACTTCTGAAAGTCGATGATGTCGTCCACAGAAAGTCCGCTGAGTCGCTCCTCCAGCCACTGCAAGCGCGCCTTCTTGGTGTCGCTCTCCCGGCCGGACTGCTCTATGAGTACCCAGAAGGCATCCTCGTCCATGGGGGGGATCATGGCACGAGCGACTGACTCCGCCTCGAGAGCCGGCGCACCACCGCATCAACCTGCCGGCCCTGTCACAGTCTTCGGCTCCTTGCGGAAGCACAGGCCGGCTCGGAGGTCTGCCAGCTCCCGGCGAAGCGCATCGCGTTCGGTGAGCAGCTCTTCCAGGTCGTCCAGGGTGAAAAGCGTCTTGGACGGGCCGTTCATGGTCCAGCCGCTCAGGCCGGGTTCCCAGAAGATCTCAACCTCGTCGCCTTCCCAAGGATCACCACCGGGGGTCGCGTCCTGGGCAGTGGTCACAATGAGCTCCTCCACCCGCAGCGACCAGTTGTCACCGTCGTGAACGTCAATCACGACGGGGGTGTCATCGGGGAGGCCGGCGAGGTAGTCGATAAGCTGCCGTACGGTGAGCATGACCGTAGGGTTTCTGGGATGTGCGCACTGCACAAGCCCTCGCCCGACCTACCATCCCGATGGTCCTATGCCGGGAAGCCAACTGATGACCGTTTGAGACCCATGACGCGGGAGCAGAGCCTTAGCGTTTGCGCGGTGAGAGTCGAACACAGCGCAACGCTTCGAATCATGAGTGACGTGCACAGCCCTACCGAGATCTCGGAAGCGTTACGGATGCACCCATCAGAGGTCACTCATTCGGGCGATTGGCAGCTCGAAGCATCTGCCCAAGGCAACGAGGCCTCGTTAGAGGAGCTCATCAGGACAGTGACCGGCCCTCTGCTTGGAGTTGCGGACAGGCTCGGCACACTGGCCAGGCAGGGAGCAACGATCGAGCTGCACCTTACGCGGGACTTGCTGGGGCCTGGTGCGGGTGCTCTGTGCTTCATGTTGGACGCCTCGGTGATCAAGCTTCTGGCCGAGGTTGGCGCCGAAGTGTGGATCGACGAATACGACGACGTCGACTGGGAGCGCGACGCGCATACGCCGCCAGCCTGATCATCTCGTGAGCCGTCGTCCCGCCCGGATGGAGCTAAGTTGGCGAAACGGTTTCCGTCGCCCCGACGGACTGCCGCCACTCCAGGGCTTCGGCTGTGTCGCGGTACTCCAAGAGGTGTTGCCCAGCGATCTGCTGGAGCAGATCGCGCACCTCGGCTGGAGTGGCGTGGAAGAACTCTCGTCGCAGGTTCACCTTGTTGAGCCGACGATCGCTCAATTCCGTGTGCAGTCGTCCCTCGAGTCCCACCGCGTCCTCGCTGAAGATCAATGCATGTGTGTCGAACCTGAACGGCACTGAAGCGTCACCCAGCTCGCGAACGCGGTCTTCCGGCTCCAGGCGCCGTGTCATACCGATCTTCACGACGTTCTCGCCGAAAGCGCCGAGATTGGAGATGACGTACACGTATCCCGCCCTGATATTCGCTTCGCGAGTCTCGACGTCGGCGACCGCCGCCCCGATCTCTTCCAACTTGGCCTTGAGCTCATCCATGCTTTCCGCGGACGCGGTGCCGTTCTTCAGCAGTTTGGCCAGCGCCGACCGGTAGTGCGCCTCCTCCTTGCGGAGGCGCGCCTTCTCACGTTCGAACTCGCGGCGTGCGGCCTCCTCCTCACGCTGCTGCTCGCGCTGGGCGCGGATGAGCTCCTTCTCCTGCTCCTGCTTGGCCAGGTAGTCGGCAGTCAGCTCCAGTTCTTGGATACGCGTGCGGTGATAGTCGGGGTGAACATGGATGTGCATGGTCCGCCCCAGCTTGACGATCGTCTCCACGACCTTCTCCAGGCGATCGATTGACGACTGGAGCTTGTACGGGCGCATCGTTCGTACGCAGTTGTCTGCCTCGGCGTTATACGCGCGCAGCATCAGCTTGGAAAAGTCTCGCACCATTTTGCGTCCCTCGGCCGCCGACCCGTTCACCTGCCAACTGGTGGCGCCGACGACAGCCTGTCCCTCTTTTGTCATCTCCTTGATCCGAGCCTTCACCCGTACGAGTTGGTCCTTGTAAGCCACGGCGTCGCTCAGTGGATGCCGGTACTCGTAGACACCCACCTCTTGAAGAAGGACGGTCTCCTCGGTCTGCACGATTCGGTGCTCAATCTCACGTAGGCGTCGGGTGGCATCGTCGATGGCGGTTCGCAGTCCCGCGTGCTCACCATGCAGAGCCTCGGTCATCGCCGCGATGCGCATGGCGTCCATCCCACCCAATCGCTCCACCCATTGGCGTAGCTGGGAGTTCTCCTCTTCGAGTCGCTTCTTACCTCCGAAGAGTCCACCCCCCTTACGTTCTGGTGGCTGTGGTGCTGCCGGTGCAACGGGCCTCTCTTCCGGAACCCAGAATTCCCAGCCCGGAGGAGCCGGCGGCCACGACGGATCCGGTTGCCATCCCTGCGGCGGCTTCCACCCGCGAGGCGGGACCGGCCAACCAGGGGGAGAGTTGAACCGGTTCTCGGCCATGAGCGCTCCTCACTTGCACACAACAAGGCGTACACAGGTGAGATAGCTGTGAGCGCCAAAAGAGTTACATCAAGCAAGCAGCCGCAAGTATGCGGGCCAGGTCAGCCGCATGCGTGCTCATGAGATGCGATTCGCCTTTTCCGCCGTCCTGCGGAACTCCGCGCCGTCCCACCTGTAGGTCTGGCTGACGATCAGGTCCGGACAGCATCTGGGGGCTCGGTCGCTGACCGCTTTGCCGTACAGGTGCACATGCCCGCCCCGGATCGTGATTTTCAGGGACCTGAAGTAGTGGTTCTCCCCGAGTTTCCCGAGCAAGCGCGGGGCCGAGGATGAGGAGGCTTCGTCGTAGACAAAGGCAATCAAGGGATTGCTTGACGTCGAGCTCGGGCACGACGACACGACGACGGTCTCACGCCTTCGGTCACGGGTAAGGTCACCGACAGCCGCAACGCGGGTGCGCACGACGTACCCGGCGGCCTGCGGACCCTGTTTGGGGCAGTTCAGATCCGGCTCCACTACGGACGCCCAGTCAACCTGGTCCTGCCGGTCGGCGGCATGGCCGGCATTCCCCGCAATGGTGGTGGCGCCCTGTGCCGCTGCACTGTCCACGGTGGCCGCGTTGGCGACACCTCCACCCAAGACCGTCAGGCAGGCGGTCAGGGAGGCAACGCTGATCCTGGCTTCGTATCGGCGGGCTCTGTCGTGACTCGTGCGCTCAGTAGGTGAGGTCATGGTCCGTCAGACGCGGGAGACCTCGGAAAAGTTGTGGGCTGTGGGTTCATGCCGCAAGGCAACTCGCAGCCCGTGACCCCTCGGCTTCGTGTAGCCATCGGCACCCAGCTCTATGGTCTCGCCGGTGTACAGCTTGACCACCCACGCCGGCCACCTGCGACTTGGATATGCCGCACACTGCGCGCAGCCCATCCGGCCTGATCAACCCGTCTGCCGTCGACTGGCTCACTCACTCCGTCAGGTGATCACTATGGATCACATGTGTTCCTCGGCAAGGCGTGCGATCTCGTCGACGGTTCCGAGCGGCACCGTGACGGCAATGTCCCACGTCTCGTCGTCCTGGCCGACAAGGATCGTTGCTTGCCCCTCACTTGCTGCCCAGAACACGCGGGCGTCAGCGCAGGTCCCGACTGGGAGTGAGCGGCGCGCGTCCCAATCCGCCTCCCCAATCTCGCGGAGACGGAACAAGTCAGCCATCGGCGCCCATATGTTGAGCTCCCATGATTCGGCCTGCAGTTTCACCACGGCTACGGAGTCGTCGGACTCCATTAAGGTCACATCAACCACGTGACCATGATCGCACTCAGAGAACGCTTAATGGCACGCGGAGATCAACAACCCCATACAAGATCTAGGCCCAGGTCTCGGAAACCGTGTCCTGGGCCTTCGCCATGAGAACGAGCGACGGGAATCGAACCCGCGCTATCAGCTCGCAGGGTGGTATGGGCCTCCGTTTCAAGGACCACTACAGCTCCGCGAGCGGACGCAAACTCACTCAGGATCGTCCTCCCCGCCGACCCGGCGGAGGGCGTCCGGCAACCCGTGCAAGTGGCGGTGGGGCGGTGGTCCTGCGCCAGGATCGTCGCGCAGTTCCTTCACCAGCGCCACGCAGAGGAACAACAGGACGACCACGAACGGCAGCGCGACCAGAATCGTAGCCTGCTGCAGCGCCTTCAGCCCGCCGGCCAGCAGCAGTACCAGCGCGACCGACCCGACCAGCACGCCCCACATCACGACCAGGAGCCTGGAGGGATGCAGCGAGCCCCGGCTGGAGAGCGAGCCGAGCACCAAAGCGGCCGAGTCCGCGCTGGTCACGAAGTAGACGGCCACGAGGACCGCCGCCACCACGGTGGTGAGCAAGCTGAGCGGCAGTTGGTCGAGGAGTGGGACCGAGTGATCACCCAAGGCTCGGGGAGATGAAAAACACCAAAGCCCAGGTGCCGAATCCATCGGTCTACCTGGGCTTTCGTCAGGAGAGCGGGCGACGGGAGTCGAACCCGCGCTATCAGCTTGGGAATTGCAGAGATATTGGCTCGTAGGGGCTTTGACCTGGACTTTATTCCTTCCCAGTGAGCTCGTTCGTCACCGACTCCATGAAGATGGCGGCCTCGACCTCGCTGATCGCGACGTGACCGACGTCGTTGTGGCCGAAGTCGTACCGCCTGAGGTATTCCGTCCGCTCCCAGCGGAGGTTGCGGGTGAAGGCCTCGTCACACGTCCGCCCGTCAAGAAGCCGGCGGCGTACGATGCCGCGCGGCTGCGCCCGGGGGTACCCGTTACCGACCTTCGCGTAGTAGGTGATCTCCCCCTCGGCGTCCAGGGCGTCGAGGGTCGCGGAAGCGAGGGTGAGGAACGGGGTGGCGGCGGCGTTGCTCTCCACGGTCCCCAGGCGGATCATCACCCCGTTCAGGTCGATGAACTCCTCGATGAAGAATCCGCCGCCTCGTTCGTACAGGGTCAGCAGCGGCTCGTACGGGTCGGGGAGGCCGGCCTTGGTCTCGGAGGGGAGCGCCGCCCAGTTCACCGCGTCCCGGCACGTCGTCGCGATGGAGCGCGGGCCGACGCCGCTCAGCATGAACTCCTCGAGGTCGGCGGCGACGTCGCCGGGCAACCGATCCGCCGGCTCGACATGCTGGGAGATGGCGAAGAACGGCCAACCTCCGGCACCGCAGTGCCGGGCCCACAGAGCCGCCCGGCGCAGATACTCCCGCATCAGGAGGGCCCGGGAGTTCGCCTGGTCGAAGGCGCGGTCCATGTCGGACCAGTCGATCGCGCGCAGCCGGTCGAGCATCACGCGCGCAGGATGGGTCACGCCACGGCCCTCCCCTCTCAACGTCCTTGGCACGGTGGGCCGCTGGCTGGCCAGAAACTGAAGGCACGTGGCGCGGCGGCGCGGCGCCAAGTCGGCGGGTGCAAGGTCCGCGAAGTTTCGTCACAAGCTTGGCTTGCCCGACAAGGCGAGGTAGGCGGCTCCAGCCGAGTTCAGGACGTTGGTCCATCCACGATGGTCGAGATAGGCGTTGTCTGGAGCGGTAGGGCCGAGGTCATCGAGTACGAGCAAGAGGGCGTCGGCCACCACCTGCACGAGGTCGGCTTCTCGCTGATCCAGGAAGAGATGGGGGATCAGTGCTCGTGCGCCGTGTTGGTCGATGAAGGTGTCGTCGATAAGCCAGTGCACGGCAGAGGTGAGATCCGGCCATCCCTTCCCGGATCTCCAGTGCTGGTCCTGATAGTCGCGGTCACCCAAGGCTCGTAATGCCTCGAGCACGTCCTCGCGCCGCTCTGGCCACTTCAGCCGCAGTTTGCCCGGATGTTCTTCCTCCACGGGAGCCAAGCTACTCGGACACCTCAATGTCACGTCGCTGTGGGCGTGGTGGTCGGCGATGAGTGCCTGGTAGATCACGTCTGCCAGGTGCGGTTTCCGGACGCGGAAGCCATGACCGCCGCCGAGGATGACCACATCATCCCGCGCAACCCCTCTGCCGGATCCGGGGGGCCGGCGACGAGCACTCGGAGGAGCGTCCGGTGCTCACCGTCCCTCGGGTGTTCGAGCTGGCCGACCGCGTAGGGCAGAGGCCGAACGCAGTTGTCGTTCCAGGTCTTGATCCATTCCTCCAGCGCGGTCTTCAGAGCGTCGAGGGATCAGAAGTTGCCGCACTCCAGGCAGCGGCGTTCCAGTTCGGCGAACCAGCGTTCGACCTGGTTGATCCAGGAGAAATAGGTCGGGGTGAAGTGCAGGACGAAGCGCGGGTGCGCCAGCAGCCAGGCATGCACCAGCGGCGCTTTGTGCGTGGACAGATTGTCGCAGATGAGATGGACCGCCAGGCCCCGCTCGACCTAGCGGTCGATCTCCTCCAGGAAGTCGACGGCGCGGTGGCGGGCCGACAGCTTGCCGATCACCGTGCCGGTGGCGGTGTTGAGCGCGGCGAACAGATCCACCGCGCTTAGGCGAGCACTTCGGCCTCATCGAGCAACGCGGCCAGACGTGGGTAACGGCGGCGCATCTCCTCGATGTCGCTGAAGTCCCACATCGCCCCGAGCCTCGGATACTCCCCAGTGCCCTCGGGCAGCCTGTGTCCCGTGATGCGCTCGTAAGCCCTATCAGGGGTGTACATGAATTGCTCGCACTCGCATTCGTCAGCACCGTCGAGTATGCAACTGCGGACCGGTCCGCAGTCTGCCAGGGAATCCGGATTTCCAAGTGCGGCCTCGTAAACCTCACGTCCCTGGCTGACCAGCCAGCAGCGGAAATACTCGAAGCCGTCGTCGGAGCAGCCGGCATTGATCAGGTAGGCAGCCCCCCAAAGGTCGATCCGATGCGCGGCGAGGCGGAGATCGGTGAGGTGGCGGTCGAATGCGACGATCTCCGGTGGGGGTAATCGGCTGAGCCTTGAGATCAGTTCTTCGCAGTCGTCGTCGGGGCCGGTCGGCGGAGGGCATTCCGCGAGGATCGCCCAGAAGTCGTCACGAGTCATGATCGGCATTCTGACGTCGCGGCCGAAGCAGCGTCCACCCTGTCAGCTGTCCTGCGAGGCAAGAGCAGCGTGAGATCTCGGAGCGGCCCGGGGCGCTTGCGGCCGGGGACCGGTCCTCAGGCCGCATGCCCGGCCACCGAGCGGCAGAATGGCCGCTCGGCGGCGTACAGCGCCGCCCTTGGTGCCTACAAGAACTATTCGGCAGTGTTCCGGCTGTGCTTCGATCTTCTGGGCCTCGGCGATGAGCTCGACTAGATCGGCCACGAGCTTCGGGCCGGCTGCGATGGTCGCTCGGGAACTCATGCTGTGCGGGCTGCCGTCGATGTCCACGACTGCGGCTCCGGCTTCGCGGGCGATGAGGACGCCTGCGGCGGTGTCCCATGGGTTGTTGCTGAGCATGATGCACGCGTCCGTCTTGCCGTGAGCCACCCACGCCAGATCGACGGCGGCCGAGCCGTACATCCGAACCCGTTGAACACGAGCGGCAAGCTCATGGGTGAGCGCGAGACGGGGCCGGTTACGCTCCTGGGCGTCGTTGCCCACGGCGTAGTCACCGATGGACACGATAGCGGCGTCAAGGTCGCGGGTGTCGCTGGCCTGGATCTCCACACCGTTGGCCTGAGCACCTGCTCCTTCGGCCGCGGTGTAACGCGTCCTGAGGAACGGCAGGTCGATCACGCCGACCCTGGGCATGTCCTTGTCCAACAGGCCCAAGGAGACACCGCACAACGGGATGCCGCGCAGGAAGTTCGCGGTGCCGTCCACAGGGTCGAGGGCCCACATCAGGCCGTTGCCGGTACGGCTGACACCCTCCTCCTCCCCCAGGAACCCGATCTCAGGCGTCTCGCGGGACAGGAACTCTCGTACGGCGTGCTCGACGGCGTAGTCCACTTCGGTGGCCATGTCCCGGTCACCCTTGGCGGTGATGACGCCAGGTGCCGTGGTGCGGATGATCTCGCTGGCGATGGTGACAGCGTGGTCGGCGATCGGGAGAAGCGTCCGGGTGTCGAGGGTCATACAGGCCTGCTCCGCTCCCACATGGAGGTGAACACCTGGTCGAAGACGGGAACAGCCCATCTGCGGCGGTGTTGTCTGCGATCATGAGCGTAGGCGGATCCGCCCGCGCGCCTATGGCAAGTACGGCTGAACCACGCAAAGTCCGCGATCCACGATCAGGGCGTATAACCGGATCGTCTCATCGTAGACATAAAGCTCAAGGCACTGGGCTGACTCCCTGTCCAAGCGGGCGCGCAACCTGATCAACATGCTGATGTTGAGGAGGCCCGCCGCGCTGATCACCTTCGCCCGCTCCCGTCAGTGCGCAACCCGCTGACAGCGGCGTTCCTGACGCGAGCAAGGCGGCGGCCGCCGTCGCCCGCCAGATCGAGCGCGGACAACCTCAACGAACTTATCCAAGTCGCCGAGGCCGAGCACGTCCCCATCACCGACGACGAGGTCCAGGACCTGCGAAACCAACTCCACCAGGCCCGGAAGGGACAGCCCGCTGGCGGGACGGCCGCGTGATTCGTTCTCCCGCTGCCCCCGGTGGAACCCTCGTCCTCGACAGCGAGGGACTGGCAAAGGCCGCCCTACGCGACCGTACAGTCACCCCATGGCTCGCTCTCGCCCGCGCCGACGACCTTCGGGTCATCACCTCTGCTGCCACGCTCGTCGAGGTGGTTCACCCCCGCGTCAACCGGTCGGCCCTGGAGTGGACATTGTCCCGCCTTGTCGTCGAGCCCGTCACCGAACCGATCGCCCGCTACGCCGCCACGCTCCTGTCCGACGCCGGGTTGCACGGGCACAAGTACGCCATCGACGCCATGCTCAGCGCCACCGCCCTCTCTGCCCCAGGTCCCGTCACGGTCCTCACCTCCGACCCCGACGATCTCACCGCTTTCTGCGGCGTACGCGTCACTGTCATCAAGGTCTAAGTTGCCTGGTTGCGACCGAGTGACCGCCCAAGGCTCGGGGGAGATGGCAACATCAAAGCCCGGGTGCCGAGTCCACCGGTCTACCTGGGCCGCTGTCAGCTTGGGAACTGCATCGATCACGGCCTGACGAGGCTCTTAGCTGGGCAGAGGGCCGGTCATGAGGAACCGTGATTGACCCCTCGTCGCCCCTCTTAATGGCCCGGCGATCACCCCGTGGACTGGTATTTCTCGCACTACGCGCATCTCGCCCGTCCGAGATCATCCCGTCTGACTCGACCCGCCGAAGTGGAAAACGCACCAAGCCCTCGGCTAAGGGATGATCGTGCTGTGGGCTTCGGGACATACGCCAGACGCGTTCGCGACCGTGATCTTCCTTTCGGGAGGCGTTTCTGCGCGCTGAGGTGCGCAGTCGGCTGCTACTACCCGATCGGCTTCAACGCGACTTGGTCATACCTGACCACGGCGGGAAACCTTCGACGCGATGAGTTGGCTCTGATCCGGGCGCTGCACATGCTGGAGCTCAGCCGGAACGCCTGGCTTGCGGAGATCGACGCCTTCGCCGACCGGCGATGCCTCGAAAAGCGAAAGCATCGCCGTAGTCCGCTCGCGTCGGAAGTGCGATACCTGCATGGATGGAGATGGCCCGGGCCAGAAGGTCATCGGGTGATGGTCCGAGAGATTGGCGTCCTGTGGGCTCAGCATGTACCCGTCCCATTCCCTGATGTACCGAGCTCAGAGAGGGACGACCTCGTCGAGCTGAATGCCACTCTTGCCGACTGCGTATCGGCCTACCTTCGTAACAACGGCTCGGCCGACCCAGGACATAAGGCCACCCTCCTCAAGTGCCTGCGCAAACTCCGCAGGCATCTGGGGCACCACCTGGGCTCCCCCTCCCCCTTCTACGACGCCTACGACTACCATCGCCGCCTGCTCAAGGTGACGGAACTGCTAGTCAACGATGCGTTCCCGTTCACCGCTGAGACGCAGGACCAGGGCTAGCTTCAGGGCCGCGCTCAGGCATTCGACACTGACCACATGGCAGGCCAATCCACGGCGGTCTCCCCGTAACCTGGCCCTTCCGGCCTTGCCCGGGACGATGGCGGGCGGGTGATCAGGCTTCCACCTCGGCCACCTACGGACCTCGCGGGCCCGCGTAGGACGACCTCTAGCGTGCCTGAATGGCGTAGGCAACCTGCCTGGAACCTTCGCAAGGAACTGTCACACCTGCCGGTCACACTTCAGCCCATGGACGTCAGATCAGACTTCTCATTGGAGCTGCAGCTTGAGTACGTTCACAGACAGGCGGCAAGCGACGAGGTGAAGCGAGCCGTCACCTCCGTGCTCCAGCACATGCGAACTGGACGCGGCGGCCACCGCAGGGGCGGGAAGGCGCTCGTGCAACTCTTGACAGAGGCGCGCGGACACGCAGCCTCGGCCGGCGAGTGGGAGGTTGTGCGACTGCTGCAGGACTCTCTGGATTACGCCGAGGAACGTATCCTGCAACCGGATTTCAACGAGAGATACCGACTTTTTCAAGACGGCATACGCAATCAAAGGTTGCGGAAGTTTGTGGCGAGCATGCTTGAGATCAAATTCAAGTACGTCGCCGAGGCGGGGCGCGAGTTCCTCGACCAACACCCCGGTGCAGATGCGGATGATCTGCTGGCCTATATCAACTCGCTCAGCCATGACGCTCGGCATCTCGGAGCACCAGAAGGTCGGCCCGGGCGATACTCGCTCTTCCGCGGCCGGAGGGAGACGATGGTGTGGCTGGAGCGTGTGCTCCAGGAGCGGGTTGATATCGAAGACCCGGAGGAGGCCGCTCAGCGGATTGCTGCGTCACCAGAGACATGGGCTCTGCTAGCCGCTGATTCAGATGGTCAGATGATCCTCCGGGCATCCCAGCTCCAGCAGCGCTCGGCCCGTCTGGCAAGCCTGCGCAAAATGGTGGAGGACAGGACCGCCACGGAGCTGGACCTACATCGGGCGCTGGAAGGGCAGCACTGGATCTTCGGTGGGCGTTTCGTCGGGGAAGCCGCTCAGCGCAGGTTGGTGTCGGGTGACGAGGTAGACATTCCTCTGATCCGCGGCGATGGAAGTCTTCACATCGTCGAGTTGAAGCGGGCCATGAGCATGAAGGGTTGTCTGGTGAAGCGACATCGCGGAGCCTGGGTACCTACTGCTGAGGTGCATGATGCCGTCGGCCAAGCCGTCAACTACCTTGTCGGGCTAGATGAGAACCGTCAGCAGATCTTCGAAGACTTCGGCATCGAGACACGCCGAGCAAGCGCTGTCGTTCTGATCGGCCATCCAGCCGTCCAGCCGAGCGTGCCGGAACGGGAGATCAATGAAGCCCTTCGGACGTTCAACACGCACGTGAACCGGGTTGAGGTCATCACGTACAAAGAGCTCATCGACAACGCCAGACGCTCCCTCGGGGACCTCTGAGAACACCGCGTTGTGGCTCAACGCCGGAGTCCCAGCGCCTCAGGTCGCTGAGTGGGCGGGGCACACGTGAACGTCCTACTGCGGGTCTATGCCAAGTGCATTCCCTGCCGGCAGAGCGAGGCGATGCGCCGGATCAGAGGTGCACCGTACCGCCCTTGTCGTGATCGCTCCCCTCTGTTTACATGTTCGAAGTGAGTCGTGATTCCGATATCGGCGGGCGTCCAGAAGCTATTCCGGCGAGGGTGAACCCGACGAACGGGAGGGGGAACCACACCACGCTGCTCCTTGCCCTGGGCTCAGTCCCCCTTCTGCTTGCCAACTGGTACATCGGTCTCATGATCCTTGAACCCACCTGCACCCTTTTATATGAGGGTGGCAACATAACGGAATGTGTCGGTGGGCTTTCAGAGGAAGAGATGGCCGCCGCATCGGGAGTCATCGCGTTGGTTTTACTCCTCATTCAGATGGGACTGATCGTCATAGTGCGTCGGCGCACCCGCGAAGCGTAGCGAGGCCCGCACGATCCGCGACGGCGTGCCTTGGAGCGCAAGTACGCGTCAGTGCGGCGGATGAGCCTCAAGACCAGCCACGTCGCTCGGTGGGCCAAGCTGAGGAACGAAGCCCTGAGCCTTCGATCGCCCCCGCCCACCAACGCCGACCGGCCGCGATGTGGCGATCGTCGTGGTCGGCGGCTCTGTTCATGAAGACCACTGCTGAGCGGTTCGACGCTCGCCGCGCGTGTACGGACGTTGCACTCGTACGAGGGGCCGCAGATCATCGCGCTTCCGCTGGTGGCCGGTACGGCGGACTACCTGGAGTGGATCAGACGGGAGACGACCCCATGGTCCGGCGCGTAGAGGCCAGGTCGCCGAGCAGTTCACGAGTGGCGGCAGGTGGCGAGTGTCTTCTCCACGGCGCCCAGGTGTCGCAGGCCCCACGTTGACTCGATGCGCTGGGCGGACTCCAGGGCTCGGCGGGCGTAGGTGATGCCGGTGTGGATGTCGCCGATCTGGAACTGAGCTTGGGCTATGTCGGCGTAGATGGCGGCGATGCGCTTGGGGTCGGCGTCTTCGCCCACAGAGCTGAGAGCTTGCTGCCCGGCTGCGATCACCTGGCGATTATGGCCGCCGCTCCAGCGGGTACGCCCGATAGGCGTGGGTGCATGCCTGAATGATCGGAGGCCCGCTCTCCTTGGCGGCCGACGCTGAGACGCGGTCGAACGATGCGGACTGTGCGGGCTGCTTGAGGTCCCAGGCCAGCTAGGAAGCCAGTGTCGCCGCCTCCCTGCCGTACCGGCCAGCCTGCGGCGGAAGCGCTCGGGTGCGCTCTGGAGGACGCTGCTCAGCTCGTTGAGGTGGCTGGTCAGGCCTTGATAGAGGGCGCTGGCGGGAAGGACGTACTCCAGCCAGTGGAATCCAAGACCTCATGGCGTCCCCGCCGGATGATCCTCAGGCTCAATGGCACGCTAATGGCACGCAGAGATCAACAGCCCTAGACAAGATCAAAGCCCAGGTCCCGAATCCATCGGTCCACCTGGGCTTTCGTTATGAGAGCGGGCGACGGGAATCGAACCCGCGCTATCAGCTTGGGAAGCTGAAGTTCTGCCATTGAACTACACCCGCATGCGACCCGAGCCGCGCCTCTACTGTAGCGGAAACCACCACCACTTCACCAAGCCAAAGCGCCCCCGACTTCCCCAACCACCCACACGGTAAGTTGCTCATCGTGCTGCTATCTGACCGCGACATCGTCGCCGAGATCGACTCCGGCCGGCTGGCGCTGGACCCCTTCGACAGGGAGATGATCCAACCGTCCAGCATCGATGTCCGCCTCGACAGGTTCTTCCGGGTGTTCGAGAACCACAGATACCCACACATCGACCCCGCCGTGGAGCAGCCCGATCTGACCCGTCTGGTCGAGCCGGACGGTGACGAGCCGTTCATTCTTCACCCGGGCGAGTTCGTGCTGGCTTCCACGTACGAGGTCATCACGTTGCCGGACGATCTGGCCTCCAGGCTGGAGGGCAAGAGCTCGCTGGGCCGTCTCGGTCTGCTGACGCATTCGACGGCCGGCTTCATTGATCCCGGGTTCAGCGGTCACGTCACGCTGGAGCTGTCCAACGTGGCCACGTTGCCGATCAAGCTCTGGCCGGGGATGAAGATCGGGCAGCTGTGCGTGTTCCGGCTCAGTTCGCCGTCGGAGTTCCCGTACGGGTCGGAGAAGTACGGGTCGCGCTACCAGGGACAGCGGGGGCCCACACCTTCGCGATCGTTTCGTAACTTTCATCGGACCAAAATCTGAACCGTAGGCGGCCGAAAGGGGTGGTGGTGGACGGGGGATGTCACCAAGATGGTGTAGGTAGCGGCCTGAAAGTCCCCCGCCTGCGTTGTGAGGTGCAGCCCCGAGTAACCTGACGACGGTGTCGTAAGGCATACGTGGGGTAGCGATCAGGAGATGAGGACATGAAGTTCGCATTTTGCCTGGTTACCCGTACTCTTTCCACGGACCATCCCCGCACATCTGGAGAACGACGTGCGCCTGCGTCTCACGCCACGTGAGGACAGCTACTATGACCTGTTCGCCGATTCGGCGAACAACCTGGTCACCGCATCACGATTGCTCGTGGAGATCATCAGCGACGGCTCGGACCGCGAGGCCCTGGCCGAGAAGATGCGCGCCTGCGAGCACGCCGGGGACGAACGCACTCACGCGATCATGAACCGGCTCAACGAGAGCTTCATCACCCCCTTCGACCGCGAGGACATCTATCGTCTCGCCTCGAACCTCGACGACGTGATGGACGCCATGGAAGCGGCGTCGGATCTCATCGTCCTCTACCAGATCGATCATCTCCCCAAAGATGTCGTCCGGCAGGTCGAGGTGCTGGAGCGGGCCGCCGAGCTGACCGCGGAGGCCATGCCCCGGCTGCGCTCGATGAAGAACCTCAACGAGTACTGGATCGAGGTCAACCGCCTGGAGAACCAGGGCGACCAGGTCTACCGGCGGCTGCTGGCGAAGCTGTTCAGCGGTGAGTACGACGCTCTCACGGTCATGAAGATGAAGGAAGTCATCGACGCCCTCGAAGAGGCCGCCGACGCCTTCGAGCATGTGGCGAACACCGTCGAGTCAATCGCGGTCAAGGAAAGCTAACTCAGTGGACCTCACGCTCGCCCTTGTCATCGGCGTGGTCGTCGTGGCACTGGTCTTCGACTACACCAATGGCTTTCACGACGCGGCGAACGCCATCGCGACCTCCGTATCCACTCGCGCTCTCACTCCCCGGGCCGCCCTGTTCATGGCCGCGGCGATGAACTTCATCGGCGCTCATCTCGGCACTCAGGTCGCCCAGACCGTGGGCAGCGGGATCATCGACGCACCCCAGGGCTCGCACGGCCTGGTGATCGTGGCGGCGTCGCTCATCGGCGCCATCGTCTGGAACCTCATCACCTGGTACTTCGGCCTGCCCTCATCCTCCAGCCACGCGCTCATCGGCGGTCTCATCGGCGCGGCGCTGGCCTCGGCCAGTCTCGTGCACTGGGACGGCGTGGTGGCGAAGGTGGTCATTCCCATGATCATCTCACCGCTGGTGGGCTTCACACTGGCGGCCTCGATCATGATCGCAATCTACTGGATCTTCCGCCATGCGCAACCCGGCAAGACCAATCGCGGCTTCCGCTACGCGCAGACCATCTCGGCCGCCGCGATGGCGCTCGGCCACGGCCTTCAGGACGCGCAGAAGACCATGGGCGTGATCTTCCTGGCGCTCCTGGTGGGTGGTTACGCCTCGCCGGGCGACCCGATCCCGCAGTGGGTGATCCTGGCCGCCGCGGGCGCGATCTCGCTCGGCACGTACGCCGGTGGCTGGCGCATCATGCGCACGCTGGGCCGCCGCATCATCGCGCTGGACCCGCCGCAGGGCTTCGCGGCGGAGTCCGCCGCGGCGGCAGTGTTGTACGGCGCGGCCATCGGATTCGGGGCGCCGATCTCCACCACGCACACGATCACCTCGGCGATCATGGGCGTGGGCTCCACCAAGCGGTTGTCGGCGGTGCGGTGGGGCGTGGCCGGCAACATCGTGACCGCCTGGATCCTTACGATTCCGGCTGCCGCGGCGGTGGCGGCGGTGTCCTACTACGTCCTGCACTGGATCGTGGAGTAGCGGCGTACATGACGTCGACGTCCCACCGGGTGAAGCCGAGGGACTCGTACAGTCTGATCGCCGCCGGATTGGCCTCGTCCACGTAGAGCATCACCTGGGCGAGGCCGCGCGAGCGCAGGTGCGCGAGGCCGGCGACGGTGAGCGCCCGGCCCAGGCCGGTGCCCTGCTCGGCGGGATCGACGCCGACGACGTACACCTCCCCCAGAGGTTCCTCGGCGTCGTGGATCTTCGTCCAGTGGAAGCCGGCGAGCCTGTCGTCGCGGACGGCCAGGAAGAATCCCTCCGGGTCGAACCACGGCTCCCGCTCGCGCACCATCAGGTCGTCCATCGTCCAGGCGCCCTGCTCGGGGTGATGGGCGAAGGCGGCGGCGTTGACCCTGAGCCACTCCTCCTCGTCCTGGCCGGGCACGAACGTGCGCAGCCGTACCCCTTCCGGCAGGTCGTAGGCGGGCAGGGGGACGGACAGGGCGCGGCGCATCCGCCAGAGGGAGCGCGCCCGCTCGAAGCCGGACGAGGCGGCCAGCGCGGCGGCGGCGGGGTGGTCGCCGTGCGCCCACAGGCGCAGGCGGCCGTCCGCCAGGTCGAGCGCCTCGCGCAGGAGCCGGGCGCCGTGGCCGCGGCGGCGGTGCGCCGGGTGAACGACGAGCTCGCCGCTGGGGCCCTCGGTGTCGTCGGGAGTGTCGTCGGCGGGGTCGAGGTGGGCGTAGCCGACCAGCGTGTCCTGCTCCAGGATCAGCAGGGAGCGGGCGCGCGGGTCGCCGCCATGACGCAGGTGGAGCATCGCGTGCTCACTGAGCGGCCGGACGCCGTCGGCCTCCGTCGCCGCTTCGACGACGGCCAGCACGCCGTCCGTCTCCTGGTCGTCCAGCTTCTCTTTGATCTTCACGTACGCACTCACAGATCGAACTCTAGGCGTACCACTGGCAAATAGCGCCATGCGGTGGGCCCCTGAATCGTTACCTTTGCGACATGGGATGCACGGGTTCCCGCCGTAACGTCTTGGGCCATGACGTCCCGTTCCCTCCTCCGGCTCACGCTGGCCGGAGCCGTCGCCACCGGCGCACTCCTGCTCGCCGGCCTTCCGGCGGACGCGACCAAGGCTCCCCGGACCGTTCCCGTCCGGCTCCTGGCCCTCAATGACTTCCACGGCCACCTCGAACCACCGTCCGGGTCCTCCGGCCGGGTGGTCGACGAGCACGGCCACACCGTCGACGCCGGCGGCGCGGCCTACGTCGCCACCCACATGAAGACGCTGGCCGACAGGAACACGATCGCGGTGGCCCAGGGAGACCTCATCGGCGCCACGCCGCTGATCTCCGCCGCCTACCACGACGAGCCGTCCGTCGAGTTCATGGGCAAGCTCGGGCTGGAGGTGGCCGCGGTCGGCAACCACGAGTTCGACGAGGGATACGCCGAGCTCCGGCGGATCATGTACGGCGGCTGCCACCCGGTGGACGGCTGCTCGCCCGCCGGCCGGTGGAAGGGCGCGGAGTTCGACTACGTGGGCGCCAACGTGCTGTTCAAGAACCGCCACGAGAAGACCGACGCCCTCGCCGGGCTCGGCCACACCGGCCAGGTCAAGAAGCTGCTGGCCGACTGGGGCGTGCCCGCGCTGCCACCGGTGAGCGTCAAGTGGATGAACGGCGTGCCGATCGGCTTCATCGGCATCGTCACCAAGACCACGCCGAACATCGTCACCGCCGAGGGCATCAAGGATCTCCAGTTCGTCGACGAGGTCAAGGCCACGAACGTGGCGTCCAAGCTGCTCAAGCTGCTGGGCGTGCGGGCCCAGGTCGTGCTGGTGCACGAGGGCGACCAGGTCACGCCGGGGCAGTCCCCCGACGCCTGCAGCGCCGTCCCGGGCGCCGGCAGCCGCATCGCCACGCAGGTCGACGCCGAGGTCGACATGGTGCTCAGCGGGCACTCGCACCAGGCGTACCTGTGCACGGTGAAGGACCCCGCCGACCGGGACCGCCTCTACTCGCAGGGCGGCTCGTTCGGCCGCGTCATCACCCAGGTGGACCTCAAGGTCGACCGGAGGACCCGGGACATCGACCGCGCCTCGGTCGTCGCGGACAACCACATCGTGACCAGGACAGTCACCCCGGATCCCGAAATTTCGTCTTTCGTGCAGACGTGGAAGGACCGCGTCGCCCCGGTCGCGAACCGGGCGGTCGGCACGATCACCGCCGACATCACCAACACCGCCGCCCCTTCCGGCGAGTCACCGCTCGGCAACCTCATCGCCGACGCCCAGCTCGCGGCCACCAAGACCGGCGGCAACGCCCAGATCGCGCTGATGAACCCCGGCGGCGTCCGCGCCTCCCTCACCCACGCAGGCTCCGCCGCCGGTGAGGGCGACGGAGTGGTCACCTATGGAGAGGCGTTCTCCGTTCAGCCGTTCAACAATCTCATGCAGGTCGTCACGCTGACCGGCGCCCAGCTGAAGACGGTGCTGGAGCAGCAGTTCACCGGCGGACCCAACAACCAGGCGTTCACCAAGATCCTGCAGCCCTCGGCGAACCTCACCTACACCTACAGCCAGAGCGCCGCCTGGGGCAGCAAGATCTCCGGCATCCAGATCGACGGCGCGCCCGTGACGGACACCCAGACGATCCGCGTCGCGGCGAACAACTTCCTGGTCGGCGGCGGCGACGCCTTCCAGGCGTTCACCGAGGGCACGGAGCTGTGGAGCGGCCCCCTCGACATCGACGCCTTCGTCGAGCACCTCGGCCAGGCCAACCCCATCGCCCCGCCCGCCACCGACCGCATCACGGTGACCGGCTGACCGCTCGCATGAAAGAGGCCCGCTTCTCACGCACCTGAGAAGCGGGCCTCTCTGTCCCCTACCAACGCTGCTGAGAACGCCCGCCTTGCGACCCGTCGCCGCCATGACGTCCGTCCCATCACCGCATCCGCTTCCGCCACTGCCCCCTAATCAGCCCCTCAGTCCCCTTTGCCGACAAAAAGGTGAAAGCACTGTCGTGTACGGCTAGCAGCGCGCCCGGGTGAGACCGTCCATCAACAGGTCGAGCAGCCGTTCGGCCTGCGGGCGCTGGTGGGCGGCTCCGGTCACGAGAGTGACGCCCGCCAGGGCCATGAGGATGTCGGGTGCGGGCACGTCCTCGCGGATCACTCCTTGGGCGATCCCGGCGAGGCGGAACTCCTCGACCGCGCCGGTCAGTAGCTCGCGCGTCTGCGAGCTCAGCCCTTCGTCACTCCGCAGGAGGGTCTGCAGCGTGTCGGCCATGCCGTGCTTGGCGGCGAGGTAGTCCAGCACCTCGGACATCCACGCCCGCAAGGCCCGGTCGGCGGGCAGCTCGCCGAGAAGGTCCGTGGTCCGGCCGGCGAGCCGGGCCGTCTCGTACCGGTAGGTGGCGTCAACGAGCTGCTCGCGGGTCGGGAAGCGTCGGTACAGGGTGGCGATCCCGACCCCCGCGTCCTTGGCGATCTGTTTCAGGGTCGCGGCGGCACCGTCCCGGGCGAAGGCCAGGGCGGCCGCGGCGAGCAGCTTGTCCTCGTTGGCCCGTGCGTCGGCCCGCATCGGCCTGTCAGACGGATCAGACATGCGTCTCTTTCCCCCCGGCTTGCTATGTGGAGTCGGCTCCGCTTAGCATGACGACGGGTAAACGGATCCGGCTCCGATTGTCCGGGACGGTAGCAGATGCCCGCCGGCCGTTCCATCACAACCGCCTCGATCCCGAAAGGCACCACCACGCCATGAGGTACCGCACGCTGGGTAGTACAGGAGTCCAGGTCAGCTCGTTGTGCCTCGGCGCGATGATGTTCGGCGAATGGGGCAACCCCGATCACGACGAGTCGATCGCCATCATCCGCACAGCGCTCGACGCGGGCGTCAACATCATCGACACCGCCGACGTGTATTCGGGCGGCGAATCCGAGGTCATCGTCGGCAAGGCGATCACCGGGCGGCGCGACGACGTCGTCCTGGCGACCAAGGTGTCGAGCCCCATGAGCCCCGGCCTCAACGAGCGCGGCGCCTCGCGGCGCTGGATCGTCCGGGCCTGCGAGGAGAGCCTGCGTCGCCTGGGCACCGATCACATCGACCTGTACCAGGTGCACCGGCCCGACCCGGCCACCGACCTCGACGAGACCTTGGGCGCGCTCTCCGACCTCATCCGCGCGGGCAAGATCCGCTACGCGGGATCTTCGACGTTCGCCCCCTCGATGATCGTGCGGGCGCAGTGGACCGCCGAGCGACGGCAGCGCGAGCGCTTCGTCTGCGAACAGCCGCCCTACTCCTTGCTGGCCCGGGGCGTCGAGGCCGACGTGCTGCCCACCTGCGAGACGTACCGGATGGGAGTACTCGCCTGGAGCCCGCTGGCCGGGGGCTGGCTGTCCGGCCGCTGGCGCCGCGACGCGGCCGACCTGAGCAGCCACCGCACACGGACGATGCCCTTCCGCACCACGCTCTCCCACTACGACCTGGACGTACCGGGCAACCAGGCCAAGCTCGACGCCGCCACCGAGCTCGCCGGTATCGCCGACGAGGCGGGCCTCACGCTGATTCAGCTGGCGCTGGCCTTCGTCACCACCCACCCCGCAGTGACCGCCGCGATCATCGGTCCGCGCACCGCCGAACACCTGCACGACCAGCTCAGCGCTGCGGACATCGTCCTGGAGCCCGCCGTACTGGACCGCATCGACAGCATCGTGGCGCCCGGAACCGACCTCAACCCCGACGACACGGGCTACAGCGCCGCGATCCTGGCCGACCCGAAGCACCGTCGCCGCACCGCTGTCCACTGAACCGGACGAGCCGCGACCGCACGGCCTGGTCCCTCGGTCAGCGATCCTTGCTCCCGGCTGATCGCGTACTCGGCCTCACCACGCAGGGAGACCGTCACCGGGCCGGGCGTCGGCACCACGCACGATCACCGTTCGGGGGTTTCGCTTTGGGCGATTCCGCTGTCGGCTTGGACGGGTTCCGGGGCTTGGGGCCGCCAGGCACAGTGGTGGGATGAAGGTATTGGTGCTGGGTGGGACCGAGTTCGTGGGGCGGGCCTTCGTCGAGGAGGCGCTGGCCGCCGGGCATGACGTCACGGTGTTCAACCGGGGCACGCACCAGCCCCCCGCCGGGGTGACCGGGCTGCGGGGAGACCGGTCGGCGGCCGGCGGGCTCGCGGCGCTGGATCGGGGCGAGTGGGACGTCGTGGTCGACACCTGGTCATGGGCGCCGGCCGCGGTCCGGGACGCCGCCGCGCTGCTCGCCGGGCGGGCGAACCACTACGTGTACGTGTCCAGCCGCTCGGTCTACGCCCCACCGGTCCCGCAGGGGGCGGACGAGAGCGCCCCCGTCGTGGCGGCGTCGGCCGATGACGGCGACGGCGGCTACGCCGAGATGAAGGCCGGCGCGGAGCTGGCCGCCACGGCGGCGTTCGGGGACCGGGCGCTGCTGGCGCGGGCCGGGCTGATCCTCGGGCCTTACGAGAACATCGGGCGGCTGCCGTGGTGGCTGTCCAGGATCGCGCGTGGCGGGCCGGTGCTCGCGCCGGGCCCCGAAGATCTCGGGCTGCAGTACGTCGACGCGCGGGACCTGGCTCTGTGGTGCCTGGACGCCGCTGCTCGCGGGCTGGGCGGGGCCTACGACGTGGTGAGCCCGCCGGGGTTCACCACGATGCGGGAGCTGCTGGAGACCTGCGTCAGGGTGACCGGCTCCGACGCCGAGCTGCGGTGGACGGACTCGGAGGCGGTCCTGGCGGCAGGGGTGCAGCCGTGGACCGACCTGCCGATCTGGCTGGTGGGCGAGGACCACGGCTTCATGCACGGTGGCGACACGTCCAAGGTCGGCGCGGCCGGGCTGCGGTGCCGTCCGGTCGCGGAGACGGTGGCGGACACCTGGGAGTGGCTGCGCGGCATCGGCGGCCAGGCCCCCATGCGTACCGACCGTCCTGCTGTCGGCCTCTCCCCCGCAGTGGAGGCCAAGCTGCTCGCCCAGGCCTGACACCACCGTCGGCGATGGTCGGGGCGGGCTGGTTCAGGGATGGTCGGGGCGGGCTGGTTCAGGGATGGTCGGGGCGGGCTGGTTCAGGGATGGTCGGGGCGGGCTGGTTCAGGGATGGTCGGGGGTGGTGGCGGTGCGGATCAGGTCGTACAGGGCGGCGGTGAGGGCGATGGTGACGCACAGAAGCACCACCAGGAGTCCGTGTCTGAAGGCGGTGGGCCAGCCCTCGGGCAGGGCGCCGAAGAAGACCGAGCCCGCGGCGGCGATGCCGATGGCGGAGCCGAGGCGCTGGCCGGTCTGCAGCACCCCTGCCGCGCTGCCACCGCCCGCGGGTGGGACCTCCGAGAGGGTGATCGCCTGGTTGGGGGAGATCACCAGGCCGCTGCCGATGCCCGCCACCAGGAGCGGCAGCGCGGTCGCCAGGGCCACGTCCGGGCCGGGCACCAGGAGGGTGGCGGCCATGGTCGCGCCCAGGCCGACGATCACCGTGGTCAGGCCGGTGGCCACGACCCGCCGACCTGCCCGGGTCACCAGCCGGCCGCCGACCACGGAGGCCGACGCCGAGCCGAGCGCGAACGGGGTGATCGCCAGCCCGGCCATGAGAGGGGTGTAGCTCAGGCCGCTCTGCAGGTACAGGGTGAAGATGAAGAAGATGCCGGTGAAACCGGCGAAGTAGAACAGCGCGATGGTCAGGCCGATGCTGTAGGAGCGCTTGGCGAACAGAGCCAGGTTGATCAGCGGCTCCCGGCGTTGACGCCGCTCCCAGACGACGAAGCCGGCCAGCACGAGCAGGGACGCCGGGATGAGCAGCCACTTGGCCTCGCCCTTCCACTGGTGTTGCTGGATGACGGGCACGAGCAGCATGGCGACCCCCACACCGAGCAGCAGCACGCCGACGGGGTCCATGCTCTCCCTCCGCCCTGACAGAGCCCGCCCTGACAGAGCCCGCCCTGACGGGCCCCGCCCGGACAGAGCCCGCCCGGGCAGGCCCCGCCCGGACGAGCGGCCTGGCCGGCGCCGCTCGGAGGAGCGATCGGGCGGGCGTTGGGGTGGGTGGTCGGGGATCGGGCGGGCGGGTGGTGGGAGGAGTCTGTGGGCCAGGGGCAGCAGGATGAGGCCGATCGGGACGTTCACCAGGAACACCCACCGCCATCCGTGCTCGCCACCGAACGCGGTGACCAGGGCGCCGCCGATCAGGGGGCCCGCCGCGGTGGAGACCCCGATGGTCGCGCCCAGCGCGCCGAAGGCCCGGCCCCGCTCGGAGCCGCTGAACATCTGCTGGATCAGCCCGGACACCTGCGGGTTGAGCACCCCCGCCCCCAGCCCCTGCACCAGCCGGGAGGCGATCAGCATGGGCATGCTCTGGGCCAGGCCGCACGCCGCGCTGGCCAGGGTGAAGAGCACGGCTCCCCAGATGAAGACCGTCCGGCGGCTGCGCGCGTCGCCCAGCCTCCCGGCGGGCACCAGCAGCAGGCCGAACGTCAGCGCGTACCCGGAGACGGTCCACTGCAGGCCGTCCTCGGAGGCGCTCAGCCCTTCGCGGATCGACGGCAGGGCCACGTTCACGATGCTCACGTCCAGGCCCGACATGAACGCCGCCACCAGGCAGATGGCCAGCGCCTGCCTGCGGGGGTCACGTACCACGAGCGATCACATCCGCCTTCCCGACACCCACCCCAGAAAAGCATGGGGGTGCACAAACCCCTACAAGAAGCAGGGGGTGCACAAACCCCCACCAGAAATAGGGCCGTGCAGGCGACCACGGCCCGAGCATGATTCCCCAGGCATCACGAATTATCGCCGTTCGCTGACAATGATGTCTTTGCTGTGGACGGAGGGGCGTTACCAGGCGCGCACCCGCGGTGTACGGTCCGATCATGGGCACGATGACGGTCGAGCAGAACGGCATCAACAAGGTCCCCGAGGCGGAGCGGCGTGGCAGGCCGTCCGGCCTGTTCTGGCCCTGGGCCGGGTCCAATCTGTCGCTGTTCGGGGTGGCGTTCGGCGTCTACATCGTGGGCCTGGGCCTGGGCGTCTTCCCGGCGATCATCACCGGTGCGATCGGCTACGTGCTCTCGTTCGGGCTGGTGGGGCTGGTCGCGATCGCGGGCGCGCGGTCCGGGGTGCCGACGATGACGCTGGGCCGGGCCCCGTTCGGCTATCAGGGCAACAAGCTGCCGGCCGCGCTGTCGTACATCTCCAACGTGGGCTGGGAGACCGTGCTGGTCACGCTGTCGGCGCAGGGCGGGGCGGCCATTCTGGGGCGGGTCGCGCCGGGCATCCCGGCCTCGACCGCCACGGCCGTCTGTTTCGTGGTCGCCGCGCTGGTCACGATCGCGGTCGGGGTGTACGGCCACGCGATGATCATGGTGGTGCAGCGGTATCTGACGTACGCCTTCATCGTGCTGACCGTCGTCTACATGGTGTTGATGGCGCCCAGGCTCGGCACGTCGCTGGAGACGACCGCGGGCTTCGGCGGCTGGGTGGGCGGGGTGATCTTCGCGATGACGCTGCTCGGTCTCGGCTGGGTCAACTGCGGCGCCGACTACTCCCGCTATCTGCCCACGAGCTCGCGGCCCTCCAGGGTGGCGACGTGGACCATGCTCGGCGGAGCGGTGCCGCCCATGCTGCTGCTGGTGTTCGGCGTGCTGCTCGCGGGCGGCGACCCCCGGCTGGCCGACGCCGCGGCGGCCGACCCGGTGGGGGCGCTGGCGGGGGCGTTGCCGACCTGGTTCCTGCTGCCCTACCTGCTGACCGCCATCGGCGGCTTCCTGGCCGGGGCGATCATGGACATCTACTCCTCCGGGCTGTCCATGCTGGCGCTGGGCGTGCCGGTCCGGCGGCACTACGCGGTGCTGATCGACGGCGCGCTCATGGTGCTCGCGGGCTACTACGTGCTGTTCGTCTCGACCAGCTTCCTGGCGACCTTCCAGGCGTTCCTGGCGATCATCGGCGTGGTCATGGCCGCGTGGGTCGCCATCTTCCTCGTGGACATGTGGCGCTGGCGTGCCGGCGGACGCGCCTACGACGAGCGCCTGCTGCGGCCCGGCGCCCCCGCCGTGAACGTGCCGGGGCTGATCTCGCTGGTCACCGCGTCGGTCGTGGGCGTCGGCCTGATCGCCTCCGCCGACCCGAACATCGCCCGCGTCGTCGGGTTTCTGATGAGCGAGGACCTGAAGGCCGGCACGTTCGCCTCGGCCAACATCGGCGTGGTCGTGGCCCTGGTGCTGGCCGGGCTGCTCTACTTCGCGATCTCCAGCTTGGCGCCGCGCCGTTCCGGTGCCTGACGGTCATCAGAGGTTACTCTCCGTAGGAGATGCCTCGTTCTCCGGATGTGCTCCGGCTGCTGTGGTGGGCTGTCCACGGCGGGTCCGGAGTGCTGTTGCTGGTGGCCGTGCTCGGCGCGGCCCGTGACGGCCACATCGCCGTGGCCGTCGCGGGCCTGCTGCTGGGCGTGCTCTACGCCGCCGGTCCCGCCTTCACGGGCTGGGTGAACGGGCGGAGGCGGGAGCGGGCCTGGCTGGTGGTGGTCACGCTGGGCTGGGCGGTCCTCAGCGCGCTCGCGCCGGTGTTCGCCTGGCTCGCGTTCCCGCTGTCGCTGGCCGTCCTGTACGTGCTTCCGCTGTGGGCGGCGATGTTCGGCGTGGCCGTACTGACCTGTGTGAGCGTCGCGGCGGCGAGCCTGCACGCGGGCGGGGTGTCGGCGGTGCTGGTGGCCGGGCCGGCGGCGCAGGCGGTGGTGGCCACGGTGATGTGGGCGGGACCGATCACGGGGTCACGATCGCGAAGTCGCGCACGGGCGCGTCCAGCACGGCGACCAGGCGTTTGAGCACCCGCGTGTCCCCCTCCCGATCCACTCCCTCCACGTCCCTGCCCATGAGCATGGCCAGGAGCTGGGCCTTGGTCAGCCTGAGCGTCAGGTCGGCGGGCTGCGGCGGCGGGTCCATCTGCTGGATGAGCGCGCCGTTGGACAGCGTCGTGCGGAAGCACTGCCCCAGGTCGGTGAGGTGCCAGTCGATCGACAGGCTCTCGTTCCAGGCTCGGGGCCCGTCGACGCGGACGGCGATCGCGTCGAAGATCTGGCTCACGCTCAGCGCGGCGGCCAGGTCCGGTGACACGGCCGTGCCGGGCGCGCCGGTGGCGGGCACGATGCCGTCGTCCAGTTCCAGCGCGCCCATCAGGTACGCGTTGCGCCAGGCGGCGTTCTCCGCGCCGTGGCCCAGCCGGGTGTAGACCTCGGCGAGCAGGTCGCGGGCCTCCTTGTTGCCCTCGTCCGCGAAGACCGCGTGGTTGAGCAGCTGAGCGGCGAAGCGCAGGTCGTTCTCCGCGAGGTAGCCCTTGGCCAGGGCGACCACGGCCGCGCCGCCGCCGAGGCACTCGACGTAGCGGATGGCGCTCTGCCTCGGCGGATGCTCCCACAGGTGGGCCGGGTTGCCGTCGAACCAGCCCATGTAGTGCTGGTAGATGGCCTTGACGTTGTGGCCGGTCGAGCCGTGGTAGCCGTGGGTGTGCCAGACCTGCTCCAGGGCCGGCGGCAGTTGCATGTGCTCGGCGATCTCCGCTCCGGTCAGGCCCTTGCTCATCAGGCGCAGGGTCTGGTCGTGCAGGTAGGCGTGCAGGTCACGGTGCTGCGACAGCAGGCGGACGATGTTCTCGCCGCCCCAGGTGGGCCAGTGGTAGGAGGCGAAGGCCACGTCCGCCTGGCCGCCGAAGAGCGTGAGGGTCTCGGTCAGGCAGCGCGTCCACAGGCGGGGGTCGCGGACGTGCGCGCCGCGCAGGTCCAGGAGGTCGTGCTGGCTGTGGGTGGCGTTCGCGGCCAGGCAGAGGGCGCGCCGGTCGGGGAGCAGGAAGACCATCCCCGGCGGGGAGCCGGGGCCGAGCTGGAAGGTGAAGCGGACCCCGTCGACCGTCTCCTCCTGGCCGGTGCGCCGGATGTGCACGGTGGGCGGGATGAGGGAGATCCTCCCGGTCGAGGCGGCCAGGCCGAGCCCGGCGCCGAGCTGACCGGCCGGTGACCTGTCCAGCGCGGGACCGTACAGATAGAGCGAGCGGCGGGTCCTGGCCGGGCCGGCGTAGACGCTCTCGGCGGCGGCGTGCTCCAGGAAGCCGAAGGGGGCCAGGATGGGGATGCCGCCGCCGGTGACGCCGCGTACGCCGCCGAAGTGGCCGACGTGGGAGTGGGTGTAGACGACGCCGGTGACCGGGCGGTCGCCGCGGTGACGGCGGTAGAGCTTGAGCGCCGCGGCGGCGCACTCGGTGGAGATGAGCGGGTCGATGACGACGACGCCGGTGTCGCCCTCGACCAGGGTCATGTTCGACAGGTCGAGGCCGCGGACCTGATAGATGCCGTCGGCGACCTCGTACAGGCCCTGTTTGGCGCAGAGCCGGCCGTGCCTCCAGAGGCTGGGGTGGGCGCTGTCCGGGCATTCCTGATCCAGGAACGCGTAGGCGTCGCCGTCCCAGACGACCCTGCCGTCGGCGTTTTTGATCACCGCGGGGGTAAGGTGCGCGATGAAGCCGCGGTCCGCGTCGTCGAAGTCGGCACGGTCATGGAAGGGAAGGTCGGCCATGCCAGGGGGATGCCCGGAAACCGGCACAGGCACGGTCAATGAACGTACGAAATACCATGAACCTCCGTTACATATCCGGAAATATCGAGACATGGCGGCGTCGTGAGTGATCTGGGGGGATCCGGGGTGGAAGCGTGGGTGTTCGATCTTGATGGGGTGCTCGTCGACTCCGAGCCGGTGTGGGAGGAGGTACGGCGTGCCTTCGTCGCCGACCACGGCGGCACCTGGCAGCACGACACCCAGTCGCGGCTCATGGGCATGAGCACCGGCGAATGGGCGGCGTACCTGCACGAACTCGGCGTCGAGCTGCCTCCCGACGAGATCGCCCGCGGCGTGATCGACCAGATGGCGGCGCACTACCGCGAGGGCGTGCCGCTCATGAAGGGCGCCACCGAGGCCGTGCGGCGGCTCGCCGACCGGTTCACGCTGGGCCTGGCCAGCTCGTCGCCCCGGGCGCTGATAGACGTGGCGCTCGACGCCAGCGCGCTGCGCGAGTGCTTCACCGCCACGGTCTCCACCGAGGAGGTCGCGCGCGGCAAGCCCGCACCCGACGGCTACCTGGAGGCGGCCCGGCGGCTCGGCGTCGACCCCAGGAGCTGCGTCGCCGTGGAGGACTCCAGCAACGGCCTGCGCTCGGCCGACGCGGCCGGCATGCGCGTCATCGCCGTCCCCCACCCCCGCTACCCGCCCGCCTCCGACGCCCTCGCTCTGGCCTGGCAGGTGGTGGACGACCTCGGCTCGCTCACCCCCGAGCTCCTCGGGCGATGATCCGCCTCAGGACCGACGCGGACCTGAACGCCTGCGTCCAGGCCCTCGCCGACGTGCAGGCCGCCGACCGCTACCCGGTGCACTGGCCGGACGACCCCCGGGCCTGGCTCACCCCCGACGACCTCACCGCCGCCTGGGTGGCCGTGGCGGACGGCGCCGTGCTCGGGCACGTGGGGCTGACCAGGACCGGGCCGGAGCCGGCGGAGTCGCTCGGCGTCGCTCTGGGCGGGGCCGTGACCCGCCTGTTCGTCACCCCGCCGGCCCGCCGTGGCGGGCTCGCCGCTCGCCTGCTCGACGAGGTACGGGTCGCCGCCGGCGGCCCATTGGCCCTGGAGGTGTCGGACGAGGGCGGGGCCGCCATCGCCTTCTACGAGCGGCACGGCTGGCGCAGGTTCGCCAGCACCCGGGCCCGATGGCTGAACTCCGCCGGTGAGCCCGCCCTGCTCCACCATTACCTCA
Source organism: Nonomuraea sp. NPDC049714 (assembly GCF_044465295.1). Taxonomy (NCBI): domain Bacteria; kingdom Bacillati; phylum Actinomycetota; class Actinomycetes; order Streptosporangiales; family Streptosporangiaceae; genus Nonomuraea; species Nonomuraea sp. NPDC049714. Next base: position 221,552 of record NZ_JBITLM010000009.1, read on the forward strand.
GCCCGTGACGCTATCCTTTGTGAATCGTGCGAGACATCACGGTTTTCAGTGGCAGCGCCCATCCCGCTCTGGCCGAGGAGATCTGCGCCCACCTGGGCACTCCCCTCCATCCCGTCAAGGTCGACCGCTTCGCCAACGACGTCATCGAGGTCCAGCTCCAGGCCAACTGTCGCGAGCGTGACGTCTTCCTCATCCAGCCTCTCGTGCCGCCCACCCAGGAGAACCTCGTCGAGCTGCTGCTGATGCTCGACGCCGCCCGGGGCGCGTCGGCGGCCAGGACCACCGTGGTGCTGCCGCACTACGCCTACGCGCGTTCGGACAAGAAGGACGCGCCGCGCATCTCGATCGGCGGGCGGCTGGTGGCCGACCTGATGGTGGCGGCGGGCGCCAGCAGGGTGCTGGCGATGACGCTGCACTCGCCGCAGGTGCACGGCTTCTTCAGCGTCCCCGTGGACCACCTGCACGCGCTGCGCGAGCTGGCCGCGCACTTCAACCGCTACGACCTGTCCAACACGGTCGTGGTCTCCCCCGACCTCGGCAACGCCAAGGAGGCGGCGCACTTCGCCCGGCTGCTCGGCACCGGGGTCGCGATGGGGGCCAAGCAGCGCTTCCCCGACGACCGGGTGGTGATCAGCTCGGTGATCGGCGACGTCGCGGGCAAGGACGTGATCATCCTGGACGACGAGATCGCCAAGGGCAGCACGGTCATCGAGCTGCTGGACCGGCTGCGCGAGCTGGGGGTGCGGTCGGTGCGCGTCGCCTGCACGCACGGCCTGTTCGCCGACGGCTCGGTGGAGCGGCTCGGCGCGCTGCCTGAGGTCGAGGAGATCGTCTGCACCAACACGGTGCCGCCGCCCAAGCCGAGCGACAAGCTCACGGTCCTGTCGATCGCCCCCGCGCTGGCGGAGGCCATGCGGCGGATCCACTACGGCGAGTCGGTGAGCGCGCTGTTCGGCACTCCCTAGCCGAGCTGTTCGGCACTCCCTAGCCGAGCTGTTCGGCACTCCTCAGCCGAAGCCGCCGTTGCTCATGAGCAGCTGACCGTTGATCCACTGGCCCTGCGGCGAGCAGAGGAAGTCGACGAGGTGCGCGGTGTCCTGCGGCGTGCCGAGGCGGTTGAGCGGTGTCTGGCGCAGGCAGGTCTCCCGCACCTCGTCCGACATCCAGCCGGTGTCCACCGGCCCCGGGTTGATGACGTTGGCGGTGACCCCGAGGTGAGCGAGTTCGTGCGCGGCGGCCAGGGTGATGCGGTCCAGCGCGCCCTTGCTGGCGCCGTAGGGCAGGTTGCCGACGGTGTGATCGCTGGTGAGGCTGATGATCCGGCCAGTGCCCGGCGTGCCCCGGAAGCGCAGCCCGTACTCACGGATCAGCAGCCAGGTGGCCCGGGCGTTCACGGCGAAGTGCCGGTCGAAGCTCGCCACGGTGGTGTCGAGCAGCCCGGAGTCCACGGACTCGCAGTGGCACAGCACCAGGGCGGTGACCTGGCCCAGCGCGTGCTCCGCCCGGTCGAAGACCATGGCGGGGATGGACACGTCGGCGAGGTCCGCCTCGATCGCCACGGTGGCCGCGCCGCTGTCTCTCAGCGCCGCGTCGATCGCCTCGGTCGCGCCGGCCTCGACGCCCCAGTCCATGCGCTCGTCGTACGGGCTCCAATGGGTGAAGGCGATGTCCCAGCCCGACGCCGCGAGCCGCCTGGCGATCCCGGCGCCGATGCCGACCGTGCGTCCCACGCCGGTGATCAGCGCGACTGGGCGAGATGCGGTGTATGTCACCCCTGAGATCGTCGAGGATCGGTGGCGATCCGGCAACCGGCTTTTCCCGCGATCTTTTTTCGGAGCCGGGGCTGGATCATAGTGATATTCATGCACACCGCCACTGAGCTCCTGTTGACGCAGTTCCTCGCGCAAGTCAGGCCGGTCGTGCCGCTGGTGGCGCTGTGGGCGCACGGGTCGCTGGCCAAGGGCGACTACCAGCCAGGACGCAGCGACCTCGATCTCGTCGCGGTGGTCGAGACGCCGCTCACGGACGCGCAGCGGGACGGGCTGGCGAGCCTGCACCAGGACCTCGACCTGCCGCTCGCCCCGCACCTACACTGCTCCTACCTGCCCCTGGGCCGGCTGTCCGATCACGGGACGGAGCATGTGACGTGGGCCATGGAGGAGCTGTTCGAGCGGCCGGTCACGGCCGTGACGCGCCGCGAGCTGCTGACGGGCGCTCTGGAGCTGTACGGCGAGCCGCCGGACGAGCTGATCCCGCCGGTCTCGGATCAGGAGCTGACCGACTTCGTCCGGGCCGACCTGCGTGACTTCTGGCTGATGAAGACGGAAGGGCGCAAGCGGTGGCTTCAGGAGGTGTGGGTGGATCTGGGCATGGTGACGGTCGCGCGGGCGACGGTGACGTTGCGGGACGGGCGGCTGATCAGCAAGCGGGAGGCGCTGGACGTGCTGGGCGAGCTGGGTGCGCCGGAGGTCGTGGTGGCCGACATCCGGGCCCGGCGCTACGGGGAGCGCAGGCCCGTGCTGAGCAGGTTCCGGCGCGGGAAGCTGGCCCGGGCCTTCGTCAGGAGCGCCATCCGGCGTGTCCTGGCCCACGACTAGTCTTTGACACGAAATATCACCCAATCAGGGAGAAGGGGCGCATATGGGGGAAATCAGGGAGTCGTACCTGGTGGCCGCAGCGTCGGCGGTGGCGCTGCTGCGCGATCCGGCCGTGGCCGCCGCCTGGGACAAGCCGAGCGCGCTGACGGAGTTCAGCGTCGCGGGCCTGGCCGGGCACCTGTCTCTGCAGCTCGTCAGGGTATGCCAGGTGCTGGAGTCGGGGGCCGAGGCGACCCGGGAGCCGGTTCCGCTGATCGAGCACTTCTCGATGTCCGCCTGGGTGCAGGCGGGGCTCGACCACGAGAGCAACGTGACCGTCAGGCGAGGCGGTGAGGCGGCCGCCGCCGAGGGCCCCGCCACGCTGGTCACCAGGGCCGCCGAAGTGCTGGAGAACCTGCGGGCCATGCTGCCCGCCGAGCCCGCGGACAGGGTCGTCGACCTGCCCTGGGCGAGCTGGTCGCTGCGGCTGGACGACTTTCTGCTCACGCGGCTGATCGAGCTCGTCGTGCACTCCGACGACCTGGCCGCCAGCGTCGGCGTGGAGACGCCCGAGCTGCCGTCCAACGTCATCGACCCGGTGGTCGAGATGCTGGCGCGGCTGGCCGTACAGCGTCATGGAGCGACGGCGGTCGTCCGCGCCCTGAGCCGGGCGGAGCGGGCTCCGGCCACCATAAGCGCCTTCTAGCGTCCGGCACGCCCCGGCGAAAACCAGGGCGCCGGATTTGCGGAATGAAGCGTTCTGTTCTGGTACTATAAGAGCAGAACGTTCCGTTCCGTGCATGTAGAAGGAGTTCCCCATGACCATCCTCGTCACCGGAGCCACCGGGACCGTCGGCCGCCTCATCGTCGAGGAGCTCGTCCAGGCCGGGCAGCAGGTGCGCGCCCTGACCAGGAACCCCGCCAAGGCAGACCTGCCCGAGGGCGTCGAGGTCGTGGCGGGCGACCTGGCCCGGCCCGAGAGCCTCGCCGCCGCCTTCGACGGCGTCGACGCCGCGCACCTCATCAACTTCGCCGGCGACGACTACGCGCCGCTCCAGCACGGCGACCGGATCGCGGAGCTGGCCGCGCGGGCGGGCGTGCGGCGGGTGACCGTGCTCGGCGGGCGCGCCGACGGGCCGCTGGAGCAGGCGCTGGCCGCCACCGGCATGGAGTGGACGCTGCTGCACCCGGTCGAGTTCATGGCCAACACGCTGCAGTGGTGGACCCACTCCGTCAGGGCCGAAGGGGTCGTCAAGGAGCCGTTCGGCGACAGGCTGAGCGCCATGGTGCACGAGCGGGACATCGCCGCGGTGGCCGCCACGGTGCTGGTCCAGGGCGGTCACCACGGCGAGTCGCTGACGCTGACCGGACCGGAGGCGGTGGCCACCCGCGACAAGGTCCGCCTGCTCGGTGCGGCCGTCGGCGCGGAGATCCGGTTCGTGGAGCTCACCCGGGAAGAGGCGCGGGCCCAGTGGCAGCTGGCCGGCATGGGCCCGGAGACCATCGAGTTCCTCTTCGAGGCGCTCGGCAACACCCCCGAGGAGGGCTACACGGTGGTCCCGACCGTCGAGCAGGTCACCGGCCGGGCACCGCGCGGCTTCGCCCAGTGGGCCGCCGAGCACGCGGAGGCGTTTCAGCCGGTGGCGTCCGCGTAGTGGCAGGCCGCCTGGGACAGCGGTGAGGCGGGCAGGATGTCGAGCAGGTCGCCCCTGCATCTGGCGTCCACGCCCGCCTCGGCGGCCTTGCCCGAGGCGAGCACCTGACAGCGGGCGTGGAAGCGGCAGCCGCCCGGGATCCGGGTCGGGTCCGGCGGCTCACCGGTCAGCACCACCCGTTCGGGAGACTCGGGCAGCACCGACAGCAGGGCCTGCGTGTAGGGGTGCCGGGGTGCGGTGAGCACCTGCTCGACGGGCCCCGACTCGACGATCCGGCCCAGGTACATCACCGCCACCCGGTCGGCGATGTTCCAGGCCAGGCCCAGGTCATGGGTGACGACCAGCGCGGACAGGCCGAGGTCGTCGCGCAGCTTGAGCATCAGGGCCAGGATCTCACCCCGCACCGAGGCGTCCAGCGAGGCCACCGGCTCGTCGGCGACCAGCACCTTCGGGTTCAGCGCGAGCGCCCCGGCGATCACCACCCGCTGCCGCTGGCCACCGGACAGCTCGTGCGGGTAGCGCAGCAGGAACCGCTCGGGCGGTCGCAGCCCCGCCCTGGACAGCGCCGAGTTCACCACCTCCGCCTCGTCGGGCATGCGGTGGATGCGCGGGCCTTCGGCCACCGCCTCGTAGACGGTCTGGCGGGGGTTCAGCGAGCCCGTGGGGTCCTGCAGGACGAGCTGCACCTGCCTGCGATAGGCCTTCAGCGCCTTGGAGCCGTACTTCAGCGGCTGCCCGCCGTACCGGACCTCGCCCGAGGTGGGGCGTTCCAGGCCGAGCAGCGTGCGCGCCAGCGTCGTCTTGCCGCAGCCGGACTCGCCGACCAGCGCCACGATCTCGCCCGCGCCGAGCGAGAGGTTCACGCCGTCGACCGCGCGGGCGCGACGCCCGCGCGAGGTGAACTCGACGTGCAGGTCGCGCGCCTCCAGCAGGGTGCTGCTCGCCGTCGCCACGGGGTCCGCCGCCTGCGTCTCGGTCGTCTCGGTCATGACGCCTCCTCTTTCGACCGTACGTGTACGCACGCGGCGGCGCGGCTGTCACCGGCGGGCCACAGCTGGACGTCCAGCGTCGAGCACTCCTCCAGCGCGACCGCGCAGCGCGGGTGGAACGGGCACCCGCCCGGCAGGTGCATGGGGTCGGGCGGGTCGCCGCCGAGCCCCTTGGGCGCCAGCCGCGAGACCGGGTCGCCCACGGTGGGGAAGGCCGCCGCCAGCGCCTTGCTGTAGGGATGCCGGGCGTCGTGGAACACCTCCCGCGACGGGCCGTGCTCGACCAGCCGTCCGGCGTACATGACCGCGAGCCGGTCGCAGACGTCGGCCAGCACGGACAGGTCGTGCGAGATCATGATCAGCGAGATGCCGTGCTCGGCGACCAGCTCCTTGATCAGCGTCAGCACCTGCGCCTGGACCATCACGTCGAGCGCGGTGGTCGGCTCGTCGGCGATGATGAGCTTGGGCGAGCACGCCAGCGCCATCGCGATCATCACGCGCTGGCGCTGCCCGCCGGACAGCTCGTGCGGATAGCTGCGGGCCCGCCAGGCGGGCAGGCCCACCTGCTCCAGCAGCTCGGCCACGCGCTTGGCCGCCTCGTCGGGCTTGGCCAGGCCGTGCACCAGGATCGGCTCGGCGATCTGGTCGCCGATCCGCTGCACCGCGTTGAGCCCGTGCTGGGCGCCCTGGAACACGATCGAGGCCTCGGCCCAGCGCACGGCCCGCAGCCGACCCCACTTCATGGTCAGGATGTCCTCGCCGTCGAGCAGGATCCGGCCGCCGACGCGGGCGTCGCGCGGCAGGAGCCGCAGCAGCGCCATGGCCAGCGTCGACTTGCCGGATCCCGACTCGCCGGCGACCCCGAGAGCCGCCCCGCTGTCCAGCGAGAGCGACACGCCTCGGACGGCGGGCACCTCGCCCGCCGCGATCCGGTACGTGACCGAGACGTCGTCCAGTTCGAGCAGGGTCATGATCCCGCCTTCCGCAGTCGCGGGTTGAGCACGGCCTCCAGCGCCCGGCCGAACAGCGTGAACGCCATCACGACCGCGACGATGCACAGACCCGGGATCAGGATGTACCACCAGGCGCCGTTGGTGGCCGCGCCCCAGTCGTAGGAGCCGCGCAGCATGGTGCCCCAGGAGGTCTTGTTCGCGCTCACGCCGAGGAAGGCCAGCGTGGACTCGGTGACCATGGCGCTGGCGACCTCCAGCGTGGTGCTGGCCAGCAGCAGCGGCGCCACGTTGGGCAGCACGTGCCGGGTGGTGACGTGCCAGTGGCCGGCGCCGAGCGCCTTCGAGCGTTCGATGTACGGCCGGGCCTCCACCGCCAGCGTCTGCGCCCTGATCAGTCGGGCGGTCGTCGGCCAGGTGGTGATGCCGATGGCCATGATGATGGTGAACGTGCTGCCGCCCAGGATGGCCGCCAGCACCAGCGCGGTGATGAGCGAGGGCAGCACCAGGAACCAGTCCGTGACGCGCAGGATGACCGCGCCGATCCAGCCCCTGAAGTGCCCGGCGGCGATGCCGAGCACGGTGCCGATCAGCATGCTGACCAGCGCGGCGAGGAAGCCGATGAGCAGGGAGGTGCGCGAGCCCCACCAGACCATCAGCAGGATGGACCGCCCCGACTCGTCGGTGCCGAACGGGTAGTCCCAGCTCGGCGGGGCCATCTCGGGCCCGGTGCCGCGCACCACGCCGGTGACGCTCTCGTCGATGAACAGCGGCGCGACCAGGGCCGCCGCGACGGCGATCACCAGGATGGCCAGGCCGATCACGCCGGGGCGCTGACCGCGGAAGGTGTCCCAGAAGCGCCCGAGCGCCATGCGCCTGCGGGTCCAGGTGACGCTCATGCCGACCTCACCCGTGGGTCGAGGATGTGGTAGACCACGTCGGCCAGCGTGTTCATCAGGATCACCGACACCGCGATCAGCATGAAGGTGCCCTGCATGAGGGTGAAGTCCGGCACTCTGATCGCCTCGTAGAAGAGCTGGCCGAGTCCGGGCCAGCTGAAGACGGCCTCCACGGTGACCGCGCCGCCGACGACGAAGCCGATGCGCATGAAGACCAGCGTCACCGTGGGCAGCAGCGCGTTGGGCACGGCGTGGCGCTTGCGCACCTCGTCGTCGCGCAGGCCCTTGGCCCGCGCGGTGGTCACGTAGTCCTGCCCCACCTCGTCCAGCAGCGACGAGCGCATCACCAGCAGATACTGCGCGTAGAGCACGCCGACCATGGCGATGCAGGGCAGCACCATGTGGTGGGCCACGTCGAGGACGTAGCCGAAGCCGTCGGGGGCGTCCACGTCCTGGATGCCCCGCGACGGGAACCACTGGAACCAGGAGCTGAAGACCAGGAGCAGCAGCAGGCCGAGCCAGAACGTCGGCACCGACCAGAGCACCAGCGAGGTGCCGGTGGAGAACCGGTCGAACTTGCTCCCGTGCCGCCAGCCGGCCCGCATGCCCTGCCACAGGCCCAGGCTGACCGCGATGACCAGGCTGGTCCCGGCGAGCAGCAGGGTCGCCCCCACCCGGTCGCCGATGAGGTCGAGGACCGGCCGCTTGTACTCGTAGGAGGTGCCGAGGTCGAACCGCAGCGTCTGGCCGACGAAGTCGAGGAACTGGTCGAACAGCGGCTGGTCCAGACCGAGCCGGCGCCGCTCCAGGTCGAGCTGCTCGGGCGTCATGTTGCGGCCCTGGGCCAGGTTGCGCACCGGATCGCCGGGCAGCAGCCGGAACAGGAAGAACGTCCCGATGATCACCATGCTGATGCTGAGCAGCGCCCCGCCGGCCTTCGACAGCGCGTAACGCAAGGTGCCGAGCCGGGCCGGGCCCGCCGCCGCCTGGGCGGCGGCGGGCTCAGCCGTTTCGAGCGGTGCTGTCATTCGCGGTCGTCCGCGACGCTCTTACGCCGCCTCATCAGGAGGAATCCCGCCAGTCCGAGGACCACCACGCCGCCGACCACACCGGCGATGAGGCCGGTGTTGGAGCCGCCCTCGGCGGACGCGGAGGCGGGCTGGTCCACGGCCTCAAGGGAGTAGAACGGCCAGAAGCTGCTGCCGCCGTACAGGATGCCGTCGGCCTCCGGGATGGAGGTGATGGACTTGATCCGGTCCTTGCGGTAGCCCTCAAGGTCGTTCGGGTAGTAGATGGCGATCACCGGGGCGTCGGTGTAGAGACGCTCCTGCATCTGCTTGATCAGCTCGGCGCGCTTGGGCCGGTCGAGCTCCTTGAGCTGCTCCTTGTAGAGCTTCTCGAAGGTGTCGTCGCAGTAGAAGGACTCGGTGCCGCCGCCCTCGCCGGACGGGGTGGGCCTGCGGCTGCACAGGTGGGTCGCGAGGACCTCCTCCGGGTCGGGGTTGACCGACCAGCCGCTGATGGCGATGTCGAACAGGCCGGTGACGCCGGTCTCCTCGGTGAACTTGCTGGAGTCGAGCTTCTGGGTGGTCAGCGTGATGCCGATCTCCTTGAAGAACCCGGCGAGATACTCGCCCAGCTTGTCCTCGATGGGGGTGTCGGTGTGGATGCTGAAGCGGAACTCCAGCTTCCTCTCCCCGTCGGGCATCGTGCGGACGCCGTCGGCGCCCTTCTTGTAGCCGGCGTCGTCGAGGATCTTGTTGGCCTTGGCCACGTCGTAGGTGACCTTGGTGTCGCCGCTCGCCTCCCAGAAGAAGTCGGTGTACATCGGCGGCACGATCGAGCCGTCGGCCGGCTTGGCCAGGCCGTTCTGCACCTCGTCGACCAGCTTCTGCTTGTCGATGGCGTAGTGCAGCGCCTGGCGCACCTTCTGGTCCTTCAGCGCCGGGTGGCCGTCGCCGACGGCCTTGTCGTCGGTGGTGGTGGCGCCATGGTTGATCTGCAGGTACGCGGCACGGCGGCCCTGCTGGTTCCACTGGACGATGTTCGCGTCGCCCTTGAGCGCCTCGAAGTCCGGCGGGTTGAGCCGGCCGATCAGGTCGATCTCGCCGTTCTTCAGGCCGATGATCGAGGCGGCCGGGTTGTCGTAGAAGACGACCTGCAGCTCGTCGATCTTGGGCGCACCCCGCCAGTAGCCGGGGTTCGCCTTCAGCTTCACGAACTGGTCCTTCTGGTGCTCCACGGCGATGTACGGGCCGCTGGTCACGGCTGGGTACTGGTCACCGGTGAAGTTGGCCAGGTCGGTGACCTTCTCCCAGACATGCTTGGGCATGATCGGGATCGGGTTCTCCAGCATCGACGCCTGCGGGGCCTTGAGCTTGATGGTCAGCTCCTGGCCGTTGGCCGTGACGCTCTCGAAGTTCTCGACGGCCGGGCCGTTGGCGGTCTTGGCCGCGTCGTCCGTCATGATCTTGTTGAACGTCCACGCGGCGTCCTCGGCCGTGACCGGCCGGCCGTCGGACCACTTGGTCTCACGGATCTTGAACGTCCAGGTGAGCCCGTCGTCGGACGTGGTCCACGACTCGGCGAGGTCGGGGCTGGGCTGCAGCGTCTTGTGGTCGGGGACCGTGAGGAAGCCGTACATCCAGCGGTGGATCGAGGTGGAGACCAGGCGCACGGCGAGGAACGGGTTCATCGAGTCCACGGCCTGGGTCGCACCGACGCGGATGGTCTTCTTCCCCGCCGAGGGATCCTGCGCCAGGGCCGTCTGACCCTGACCTGCCACTAAGAGCGCGACGCCCACTGCTGCTAGGCGTACGAGCCATTTCCTCATGATGCCTCACCTTCAGGCGGGGGGGTATCTGTGTAGAGCACGGCACACCATACGAACACCGCATGTCAACGAGGCACGGAGAATTGTTTCATCTTCGTTTCTTTGTGCGGTGTAAATTTTCAGTGGCTCTCGTACACCTTGCCCTGATCCACCCCTAGGCGGCGGTCGACCCGCACCGCGTCGAGCATGCGGCGGTCGTGCGTGACGAGCAGCAGCGTGCCGGGATAATTCGCCAGCGCCGACTCCAGCTGCTCGATGGCGGGCAGGTCCAGATGGTTCGTCGGCTCGTCGAGCACCAGCAGGTTGACGCCCCTGGCCTGCAGCAACGCCAGCGCCGCCCGGGTCCGCTCGCCGGGCGAGAGCGTGGCGGCCGACCGTAGCACGTGCGCCGCCCGCAGGCCGAACTTGGCCAGCAGCGTCCGCGCCTCGGCGGGCGGCAGCTCGGGCACATGCGGGGCGAACGCGTCGAGCAGCCCCTCCTCGCCCTCGAACAGCCGGCGGGCCTGGTCCACCTCCCCCACCACGACGCCGGGGCCGAGCGAGGCGTGCCCCTCGTCGAGCGGGGTGCGGCCCAACAGGGCGGCCAGCAGCGTCGTCTTGCCCGCGCCGTTGGCCCCGGTGATCGCCACCCGCTCCGCCCAGCCGATCTCCAGGTCGACCGGGCCGAGCGTGAACGAGCCGCGCCTGACCACCGCGCCGCGCAGCGTGGCCGTCACCGCGCCGGACCGGGGCGCGGCGGCGATCTCCATCCGCAGCTCCCACTCCTTGCGCGGCTCCTCGACCGTCTCCAGCCGCTCGATCATCTTCTCCGTCTGGCGGGCCTTGGCCGCCTGCTTCTCGGTGGTCTCGACGCGGGCGTTGCGGCCGATCTTGTCGTTGTCGGGGGCCTTGCGCCTGGCGTTCTTGACGCCCTTCTCCATCCACGCCCGCTGGGTCCTGGCGCGGGCCTCCAGCTGGGCGCGCGTGCCGGCGTACTCGTCGTACTGCTCCCTGGCGTGCCTCCTGGCCACCTCCCGCTCGTCCAGGTAGGCCTGGTAGCCGCCGCCGTACAGGCTGATCTGCTGCTGCGCCAGGTCCAGCTCCAGCACCTTGGTGACGGTCCTGGCCAGGAACTCCCTGTCATGGCTGACCAGCACGGCCCCCGCGCGCAGGCCCTTGACGAAGCCCTCCAGGCGTTCCAGCCCGTCGAGGTCCAGGTCGTTGGTGGGCTCGTCGAGCAGGAACAGGTCATAGCGGCTGAGCAGCAGCGAGGCCAGCCCGGCCCGCGCCGCCTGACCGCCGGACAGCGAGGTCATCGGCTGGTCCAGGCTGACCGACAGCCCGATCGCCTCGGCCCGCTCCTCCAGGTCCGCGCCGCCCAGCGACAGCCACCGCTCCAGCGCCGCGCTGTAGGCCTCGTCGGCCCCCGGCGCCTGCTCGACCAGCCCCTGCGTGGCGGCGTCGAGGTCGAGCTGCGCCTGCGCGACGCCGGTGCGCCTGGCCAGGAACTCGGCCACCGTCTCACCCGGCCGGCGATCCGGCTCCTGCGGCAGATGACCGACCGTGGCCGTCGGTGGGCTGAGCTGGATCGAGCCGTGCTCGGGCCGGTCGATGCCGGCCAGCAGGCGCAGCAGCGTGGACTTGCCCGCGCCGTTCGCGCCGACGAGCCCGATCACGTCGCCGGGGCTCACCACCAGATCCAGCCCCGAGAAGAGCACCCGCTCCCCGTGCCCCGCCGCCAGGTCCCGCACCACCATGGTCGCGCTCATGTCCGCCGATGCTACTAGGGTGAGCGAGATGTCCCGTTTGCCCGTTGCTCTCGCTGCCCTGCTCACCATCGCGGCCGGCCTCGGGATCCGCCTCCTGTGGGACGGCCCGTTCGCCAAGTACGCCGGCGACGCGCTCTACACCGTGCTGATCTACCTGCTGCTCGTGCTGGCCTGGCCGGCGATCCGCCCCTGGGTGGCGGCGCTGGTGTCGGCCGGGCTGAGCTGGGCGATCGAGTTCGCCCAGCTCGGCGACATCCCCGCCGTCCTGCGCCCGGTGCTGGGCAGCACGTTCAACCCGCCGGACCTCTTCTGGTACGCCGTCGGAGCGGCCCTCGCCTGTGCCGTGCACACGTGTAGGCCGGGATCGTCCGGATAGGGGGAGGGGAATCGACACAGGAGAGGATCACCATGGACAAGACCATCGCGTTCCTCATGGCGCCCGAAGGGGTCGAGCAGGTCGAGCTGACCGAGCCGTGGAAGGCCGTCAAGCAGGCCGGCGGCACGCCGCGGCTGATCTCCACCGAGCAGGGGCAGATCCAGGCCTTCAACCACCTCGACAAGGGTGACACCTTCGCCGTGGACGCCACCGTCGAGGACGTCTCGGCCGCGGACTTCGACGGGCTGGTGCTGCCCGGCGGCGTCGCCAACCCCGACTTCCTGCGCACCGACCCGCAGGCCGTGCGCTTCGTCAGGGACTTCTTCGACGCGGGCAAGCCGGTCGCGGCGATCTGCCACGCGCCGTGGACCCTGGTCGAGGCGGACGTGGTCCGCGACCGCACCCTGACCTCCTGGCCGAGCCTGCGGACCGACGTGCGCAACGCCGGGGCGACCTGGGAGGACAAGGAGGTCGTGATCTGCGACGCCGGGCCGAACGTCCTGGTCACCAGCCGCAAACCAGATGATCTCAAGGCATTCTGCCAGGCGGCCGTCGACGCGTTCGGCTGACAGCATCGAAACTCACCCGTAACTCCTTGCTCGCGCGGAGGAAATGGTCTAGATGTAGACCAAATAGCGTCCTCCGCGCCCCCCAAGGAGTACGTCGTATGAGCACAACAGAAGAGGATTCCAGGCGGCTGGCCGAGCTCGGCTACAAGCAGGAGCTGGCCAGGACCTGGAGCGGTTTCTCCAACTTCGCGATCTCCTTCTCCATCATCTCGATCCTCGCCGGCTGCTTCACCACCTTCGGACAGGCCTGGAACAACGGCGGCCCCATCGCCATCTCCTGGGGCTGGCCGCTGATCTCGCTGTTCATCCTGATCATCGGTTTCTGCATGTCGGAGCTGGTCTCCGCCTACCCGACCGCCGGCGGCATCTACTGGTGGGCCGCCAAGATGGGCAAGCCGATCCACGGCTGGTTCACCGGCTGGCTCAACCTCATCGGCCTCATCGCGGTCACCGCCTCCGTCGACTACGGCTGCGCGACCTTCCTCAACATCACCCTGTCCCGGCTGACCAGCGGGGCCTGGGAAGGCACGCTCTCCCAGGCGTTCCTGCTGTTCGTCATCGTGCTCGTCCTGCACGCGCTGATCAACATCTACAGCCACCGGCTCATCTCACTGCTGCAGAACGTCTCGGTCTGGTGGCACGTGGCCGGCGCGGCGGTCATCGTCGGCATCCTGATCTTCGCCCCGACCGAGCACCAGTCGCTCGGCTTCGTCTTCACCGAGACCATCAACAACTCCGGCTTCGGCGACGGCGACGGCGGACTGCCCTTCTGGCTGTACGTGCTGCCGCTCGGCTTCCTGCTCACCCAGTACACGATCACCGGCTTCGACGCCTGCGCGCACGTGTCGGAGGAGACCCAGGGCGCGTCCACGGCCGCCGCCCGGGGCCTGTGGCAGTCGATCTTCTATTCGGCGATCGGCGGCTGGATCCTGCTGCTGGCGTTCCTGTTCGCGGCCACCAACGTCGAGGAGATCAACAACCAGGGCGGTTTCGTCGGCGCCATCTTCACCACGGCGCTCTCCTCGCCGCTGGCCACCGCCATCTTCGCGATCTCCACGATCGGCCAGTTCTTCTGCGGCATGAGCTGCGTGACCTCCATGTCGCGGATGACGTACGCCTTCTCCCGCGACGGCGCGGTGCCCGGCTGGCGGCTGTGGTCCAAGGTGGACCGCAACCGCACCCCGGTCAACGCCATCCTCGCGGGCTGCGCGGTGGCCGCCCTGATCACCCTGCCCGCCCTCTACGCCCCGGCCGGCCTGACCACCCCGGTCGCCTTCTACGCCGTCGTCTCCATCGCGGTCATCGGCCTCTACCTGGCCTTCCTGATCCCCATCTGGCTCCGGCTGCGGATGGGCGACCGCTTCGAACCCGGCCCCTGGACGCTGGGCCCGCGCTACAAGGTGCTGGGCTGGATCGCCTGCGTCGAGATCGCGATCGTCTGCGTCTACTTCATCATGCCGTTCTCCCCCGCCGGCGTCCCCGGCAACGAGAACTTCACCTGGACCTCGGTCAACTACGCGCCGATCGCGGTCGGCGTGGTGCTCATCGGCATCGCCCTGTGGTGGCGCCTGTCAGCCCGCCACTGGTTCACCGGCCCCCGCCGCACCGTCGACGAGGACTGACCTCCAGCGGGTGCGGCCCACCTGGCCGTACCCGCTGCTGGCGTCGTCCGCCCTACGCGCACGGCAGACCGGTCGGTGCCGACCTCCCGCGAAGCTGAGTCAGGATGCCTCGAAGGAGGCTGCTACGGCTGCGCGGACCTCGTCCATCGAGGCGGCGCCCAGCTCGCGCTGGAGCGAGGTCATGTCCACGTCCGGCATGCCACAGGCGACCGCCCAGTGCCACGGCTCAAGCTCGCCGTCGACGTTGAGGGCGAAGCCGTGGCTGGTGACGCCACGGCTCTGCCGCATGCCGATGGAGATGATCTTGCGGCCGGTCTCGGCCGTCCAGACGCCGGTGAGCAGCTCGGAGCCCGGCGGGGTGTCGCGGCGCTCGGCGGGCAGGCCGAGCTTGCCGAGCGCCTCCACCAGCCGGAGCTCCACCTCGCGGACGTAGTCGACGATCCCCTGGTCCTCGCCCAGCTTGACGATGAGGTAGCCGACGAGCTGACCGGGGCCGTGGTAGGTGAGCTGGCCGCCCCGGCCGGTCTCGATCACCGGGATGCCGCGCGACGGGTCGGGCAGATGCGCCGACGGTGTGCGGCGCCCCACGGTGTAGACCGATGGATGGCTGAGCAGCCAGAGCGTGTCCGGCCGCTCGTCGCGCTGGCGCTCGCCGACGAGGTCGGCCATGCGCTCCATCGCCTTGTCGTAGTCGACGAGCTCGTCCTGGATGAGTGTCAGCGGCCTTGCCCTCATGGTATGAGGATAAGACCTCAGTATTTCTGCGGCTCCTCGGGGACCAGGATCCACATCACGGCGTAGACGACCCACATCGGCCCGGGGAAGAGCGAGAGGATCAGCCAGAGCGTCCGGACGAGGGTCGGCGGCATGCCCGTCTTGTCGGCGATACCACCGCAGACGCCGGCCAGAATCCTGTGCTTCCTTGAGCGGTACATTCTGTTTCCTCCGTGTGGTTACGTTCTCCCTGTCCAACGGACGGCCCCCTGGCACCTATCCCGCTAGGACCCCTGAGAAAACCCTGTGAGGGTCAGCCATTCCCGCGCCCGAGCCAGATGTTCGCTGGTCAGCCCGCGTGCGGCCGGCACGTGAACGAGCAGGAAGTCATCCAGACCCTGATAGGCCCTGAGATACGCGTCGTCCTCCTGGTAGACCTGGTCGTCGAACCAGACGAAGGGCCTGCGCCCGACGTACTCCGCCACGTAGCGGGTCTTGAACATCTCGCCGTGCTCGCTGTCGCGGTCCCGCCCCAGGGCGACCACCGGCAGGGCCGGCAGGCCGAGGCGGGGGGCGATCCACTCGTTGGCGTGCTCCTCCCAGGTGGTCGCCCAGGCGAGCTCGGCCCCGGTGCGCAGGGCCAGCTCCATCAGCCTGGGCCCGTGCCGGGGGTTGAGGTGCACGGTGTAGTCGTAGCCGTCGACCGTGCATCGGTAGCGCCTGAAGTCCGGGGTGACGCGGCCGGTGGGGTTGAGTACCCCGTCGACGTCCAGCAGCACCAGGGGTTTCACCGCACCGCTCCGACCCGGTGGTGGTGCGGGCTCACGCCGCGCACGCGCTTGAAGGCGGCGCTCAGCGCGAACGGGCTGCCATAGCCGACCTTCCTGGCGACCGAGCCTATCGTCTCGTCCGGCTCGCGCAGCAGGTCGGCCGCCAGGGCCAGCCGCCAGTCCGTCAGGAAGGCCATCGGCGGCTCCCCCACCAGCTCGGTGAACCGCCTGGCCAGCGAGGCACGCGAGACCCCTACGTGGGCGGCCAGCGCGGCGACGGTCCACGGGTGGGCCGGGTTGTTGTGCATGAGCCGCATGGCCTTGCCCACGACGGGGTCGCTGCGCGCCCGATACCAGGCGGGCGCCTCGTGGGTGGCGAACCACGAGCGCAGCGTCGAGATGAGCAGCAGGTCGAGCAGCCGGTCCAGCACGGCCTCCTGCCCCGGCTCGTCCTTGACCACCTCGGCGCCGAGCAGCACGGCAGGTGTCCCGCCGGGCTGCACCAGCACCGGCGGCAGCGTCTCCAGCAGCCGCTTACTGATCTCGCCTTCCATCTGGTAGACGCCGGTGATCAGCATGGTGCCGCCATCGGGGGCGTTGCCCCAGGTGCGCACCCCCAGGCTCATCTCCTGATAGAGGGACCGCCCGTCCAGGGTGGTGCAGTTCTGGCCGGGGTGGACGATCACCTGCGGCTCGGTTCCGGGGTCATCCGCGATCTTGTACGGCTCCGGCCCGCGAACGATGGCCACCTCGCCCGGTCGCAGGGACACCTCCTCCCCGTTCTGCCGGATGATCCAGGCCGAACCGCGCACCAGGGTCAGCACGGTGAGCGGGGCCTCGTCCTGGATGCGCAGCGACCAGGGGGGATCGAGGAGGATGCGCAGGAGGAACGCCCCACGGGCTCTCGGGCCGTCCAGCAACGCTGCCAAGTGGTCCATAGCTTTAGACGATCGCATATGCCATTGCGCTTCTCAACCATGGAGAGTCTCAGGGCATTGGCCGCTTAATAGGGGCATGACAATTTTGGTAGTGGGCTCGACCGGCAAGACCGGCCGCCGCATCGCAGACAAGCTGACCGCTCTCGGCCTGCCCGTCCGGGCCGGCTCCCGCTCCGGCACGCCGCCCTTCGACTGGAAGGACCGGGCCACCTGGGCGGCCGCGCTCCGCGACGTACAGTCCGTCTACATCTCCTACTATCCCGACATCGCGGTCGACGGCGCGCTCGACGACATCCGGGCCTTCACCGAGCAGGCCGTGGCGGCGGGCGTACGCCGGCTGGTCCTGCTCTCCGGCAGGAACGAGGCACAGGCGCAGGCCGCCGAGCGCGTCGTGCAGGAGTCCGGCGCCGAGTGGACGATCGTCACCTGCAGCTGGTTCATGCAGAACTTCACCGAGGGCTACCTGCTCGACCCGGTCCGGGAGGGGGTCATCGCGCTGCCAGCCGGTGACGTGACCGAGCCGTTCGTCGACGTGGACGACATCGCCGACGTGGCGGTGGCCGCGCTCACCGAGGACGGCCACACCGGCCGGATCTACGAGCTCACCGGCCCGAGACTGCTGACGTTCACCGAAGTAGCGGCCGAGCTGTCCAAGGCGACCGGAAGGGAGATCGTGTACGTGCCGCTCAGCATCGAGGAGTACACCGCAGGGGCGGCCGAGCACGGGCTGCCGGAGGAGGACATCGACATGCTGACCAAGCTGTTCGCCGAGATTCTGGACGGCCGCAACTCCTACCTGGCCGACGGCGTCCAGCAGGCCCTGGGGAGGCCGGCGCGGGACTTCTCCGACTACGCCCGCGCGAACGCCGCGACGTGGGCGCAGTCCCGATGAACCAGGGCTCCCGAGGCACGCTCATAAGATGAATTTTCGTGATCCGAGGGATGAATTTCCCCTGACCTCCCCAGCGGTGGCTCGAAGGCGGGCAACCAGGAGGCCCCGCTTCCGCTAGCCTCACCTCGTTCACTCCGGTGGTTCCTGGGAAGGTGCGCACGTGATCGGCTGGATGGAAGCGGTGGTGCTGGGGCTGCTGCAGGGTCTCACGGAGTTCCTGCCGATCTCCTCAAGTGCCCACATCCGCGTGGTCTCGGCGTTCCTCGGCTGGGACGACCCCGGGGCCGCCTTCACCGCCGTCATCCAGCTCGGCACCGAGACGGCCGTCCTGATCTACTTCAGGAGAGAGATCTGGGAGATCATCTCCACCTGGACCCGCTCCCTGTACACCCCGGCCCTGCGCTCCCTGCACGCCGCGCGCATGGGCTGGTACGTCATCGTCGGCAGCATCCCCATCGGCGTGCTCGGTCTGCTGCTGAAGGACCAGATCGAGTCCCCCTTCCGGGACCTGCGCCTGGTGGGGACCACGCTGATCGTCTTCGGGATCATCCTGTGGTTCGCCGACCACACCGCCCGCAACAAGCTCACGCTGGTCAAGCACCTGAGCCTGCCGCACGCCCTGGTGTACGGCTTCGCCCAGTCACTCGCCCTCATCCCGGGCGTCTCCCGCTCGGGCGGCACCATCACCGCCGGCCTGCTGCTCGACTACCGGCGCGAGGACGCGGCCAAGTACTCCTTCCTGCTGGCCATCCCGGCCGTGCTGGCCTCGGGGTTCCTGGAGATCACCGAGATCGGCGAGGGAACGGCGCCCGCCTGGGGGCCGACGATCCTCGCCACGGTGATCTCGTTCATCGTCGGTTACGCGGCGGTGGCCTGGTTCCTGCGCTACATCAGCAGCCACCGCTTCACCGGCTTTGTCATCTACCGGGTCATCCTGGGCGTGTTCGTCATCCTGGCCGTGACCCTCGGCTGGATCCCCGCCCAGGCGTGACGCCTCCGGCCGGTAGGTGACCAGGGTGAACAGCACCGCCACCAGGCCGAACCCGGTGGCGAGCACGATCACCCCCGCCCGTCCCCACCCGTCGAAGGCCAGCCCGCCGGTGATGCCCGCCACCACGAGCCCCGCGTACTGGAAGGAGGACAGCAGCCCGAGCCCGATCGGCACGTTGTCCGGCAGGACGGCGACGGTCCTGTACTGCTGCGCGGGCCCGATCAGCCAGCCCAGCCCGCCCCAGAGGAACGCCCACACCAGGGCCACGGGCAGCGCGAGGTTGGCCAGCGGGATGAGCGCCACGAACACGGTGGACGCGGCCAGCCCGGCGAAGACCATCCGGCGCGGCCCGTAGGCGTCGGTGAGGCGCCCGCCGAGCTGGTTGCCGACGATGGCGCCCACTCCCCACGCCCACAGCACGGCCGGCAGCGGCAGGTCGATCAGCGAGCCGATGTAGACGTAGGCGGTGAACCCGGAGGCGAACATGAGCAGCTGGGTCACCAGCACCGCGAGCAGCCGCCGGTCCCCCAGGGGCGCGAACCTCTCGGCCGGCCGGCCCGAGACCGCGATCCTGACATCGGGAACCACGGCCAGGACCCCGATGAACCCGACCACGCCCAACCCGACGACCAGCCACATCGCGGACCGCCAGCCCGTCACGCCGCCCAGCCAGGTGCCGAGCGGCACGCCGATCGCGGACGACACGCTCACCCCGCCCAGGACCAGCGCCAGCGCCCGCCCGCGACGCTCCGGCTCGGCGAGGGCCGTGGCCACGCCCGAGGCGGTGGGCGTGAACATCGCCGCTCCCGCCGCGGCGACCACCCGGGCGGCCAGGACGAGCGGATAGGTCGGCGCGAGGGCCGTCAGCGCGTTGCCGAGCATGAAGACGCCCAGCGCGACGAGCAGCAGCCGCCTGCGTGACAGCCTCGCGGTCACGGCGGCGAGCAGGGGCGACAGCAGGGCGTAGGCCAGCGCGAAGACGGTCATCAGCTGGCCGGCGGCGGCCGTGGAGACGTCCAGTTGGCGGGAGATGGGGGCCAGCAGTCCTGCGGTCACGAACATGCCGGTGCCGACGGCGAAGTTCCCCACGGCCAGCGGATAGAGCCGGCGATTCACGATTCCTCCGGTTTTGTTGGATGCACATCAAACTGACGGATTGTTTGATGCTTGTCAAACAATGAATCCGGGTATCGTTCGGGCATGCGCCCGCTCTTCCATCCGACCGTCGAGGACATCCAGCTCACGGAGGTCCTGCGGGCCCTGTCCGACCCCGTACGCCTGGAGATCGTCATCCGCCTGGCCGTCAGCGGCGAGATGACGTGCGGCGACGCGGGCGACGAGCTCGGCGTCCACAAGTCCACCGCCTCCCACCACTACCGCATCCTGCGCGAGGCGGGCATCCTGCGCACCAAGCAGGAGGGCAGGCTCAAGTTCCTGAGCCTGCGCCGCGACGACCTCGACGCCCGCTTCCCCGGCCTGCTCGACTCCGTGCTCTCGGCGACGCATGCCGCCGCCTGACCCGCCGCCCGCTGACGCGCTGCCGATCCGCCACGTTCTGCCCGAGCTGCTGGAAGCCCTGGATCGGGCGGGCAGCGCCGTGCTGACGGCCCCGCCCGGCACCGGCAAGACCACGGTCGTCCCGCTCGCGCTGGCCGCGACCGGCCTGCGCGTCCTGGTCGCCGAGCCGAGACGCCTGGCCGTGCGCGCCGCCGCCAGGCGCATGGGCGTCAGCTTCTCCATCCGCGGCGAGCGCCACGTCGGCGCGAACCCGATGGTCGAGGTCGTCACCACCGGCGTGCTCCTGCAGCGGCTCCAGCGGGACCAGGAGCTGCCTGGGGTGGACGTGGTCATGCTCGACGAGTGCCACGAACGCCACCTGGACGCCGACACGGCGCTCGCCTTCCTCCTGGACGTCCGCGACACCCTCCGCCCCGACCTGCGCCTCATCGCCACCTCCGCCACCGCCGACGCCGCCCCCTGGGCCCGCCTGCTCGGCCGTAACGCCCGTGACCCCCGTGACCCCCAGGATGCCCAGGATGCCCAGGATGCGCCGATCGTCCGGGCCACCGGGACCACCCATCCCGTCGAGATCGTGTGGGCCCCACCGCCGCGCCCTGTCGCCCCGCCGCACGGGCTGCGCGTCGACCCCGCGCTGCTGTCGCACGTCGCGCAGGTGGTACGGCGCGCGCTGGCCGAGCGGGACGGCGACGTGCTCTGCTTCCTGCCGGGCGTGGGCGAGATCTCCAGGGTGGCCGCCATGCTCGCCGACATCCAGGGATCCCAGCGCGTCCAGCAGGTGGAGGTGCTGCAGGTGCACGGCCAGGCGCCGGCCCGCGTCCAGGACGCCGTGCTGGCGCCGGGGACGACCCGCCGCGTGGTGCTGGCCACGTCGGTGGCCGAGTCGAGCCTGACCGTCCCCGGCGTGCGCGTGGTGGTCGACGCGGGCCTGGCCAGGGAGCCGCGCACCGACCACGCGCGCGGCCTCGGCTCCCTGACCACCGTCAGAGTCTCCAGGTCCTCCGCCGACCAGCGCGCCGGACGGGCCGGCCGCGAGGCTCCCGGCGCCGTCTACCGTTGCTGGACGGCCGCCGAGCACGATCGCCTGGCCGCCCATCCACGCCCGGAGATCGCGCTGGCCGACCTGACGGCCTTCGCCCTCCAGACGGCCTGCTGGGGCTCCCCGGACGCCGCCGGCCTCGCCCTGCTCGACCCGCCGCCGCCCGCCGCCATGTCCGCCGCGCTCAGGACCCTGCAGACGCTGGGCGCGGTCGAGTCGGGCCGGGTGACCCCGCGAGGGCGCCGGATGGCCGTGGCGGGCGTCGAGCCGCGCCTGGCCAGAACGCTGATCGACCTCGGGCCGCGCGCCGCCGAGGTGATCGCCCTGCTGTCGGAGCAGCTCCCCCGCGAGACGGGCGACGACCTGGTGGAGGTCTGGCGCACGGCCCGCCGGGGCGACGACGCCTTCACCGCCCGCTGGCGCAGGGAGGCCAGGCGGTTGACGCGCGCCGCGGACGGCCCGCGTACGAACACGAGCCTGAGTGACGACGAGCTGGCCGGGCTCGCGGTCGCGCTCGCCTTCCCGGAGCGGGTGGCCCGCCGCCGGGGCGGCGGCTACCTGATGGCCTCCGGCACCGAGGCGCAGCTCAAGGAGGGCTCGAAGCTCGCCACCGCGCAGTGGCTGGCCGTCGCGGTCGCCGACAGGCCCACGGGCTCGGCCTCCGCGCGCATCCGCCAGGCGGTGGCCATCGACGAGCACCTCGCCAGGCAGGCCCACCCGGTGACCACCGAGGAGGAGGTCGCCTGGAAGGCGCCCCCCGGCGGGCGGCGCGGGGACGTGGCCGCGCGGGTGGTCGAGCGGCTCGGCGCCATCGAGCTGTCCTCCGCGCCGCTGCCCGGCGCCGACGTGCGAGAGGCCCTGCTGTACGGCCTGCGTACGGAGAACGTGCTGACCTGGACCAAACAGGCGCAGGCCGTACGGGATCGGCTGGCGTTCTGTCATCGGGCCCTCGGCGCGCCGTGGCCCGACATGGACCGTCTCATCGACCTGGCCGACCAGTGGCTGGAGCCGGAGCTGTCCAGGGCCCGGCGGCGGGCCGACCTGGAGCGCGTCGACGTGGCGGCGGCGCTGCACCGGCTGGTGCCGTGGAGCGAGCGGCTGGACGCGGTGGCGCCGGAGCGGGTCGAGGTGCCGACCGGGTCGCGGGTGCGCCTGGACTACTCGGGCGAGCAGCCGGTGCTCGCGGTGAAGCTGCAGGAGCTGTTCGGCTGGGAGGACACGCCGCGCATCGCGGGCGTCCCGCTGCTGATCCACCTGCTGTCCCCGGCCGGACGGCCGGTCGCGGTGACGGCGGACCTGGCGTCGTTCTGGCGGGACGGCTACCGTGCCGTCCGCGCGGAGCTGCGCGGCCGCTACCCCCGGCACCCCTGGCCCGAGGACCCGCTCACGGCGGTTCCGACGCGCCGGGTGAAGCGGAGAACATGACGCCGCGGACTGCCCTGAACAACACCGACCCTGATATCGCGGACGGCACTGAACAACACCGAACGGAAGACATGATGCTTCAGGCGGCCCTGAACAACGCCGAGTGGTGTGACGCCATGTGCCGCGCCCACGGCTTCCCCGGCGTGTTCGCCCCTCGTGCCTGGACGAACCCGGTCCGGACCCCGCTGTTCTACCCGGACGCCGTCACCCTGTCCCCCGACGCCACCCTCGACGACGTCCTGCCCGGTATCGACACGGGCCCCGGCGCGTCGATCAAGGACAGCTTCGCCACCCTGGACCTGCGGCCGGCAGGCTTCGAGGCGCTGATCGAGGCCACCTGGATCCACCGCCCGGCCCCGGCGTCGACCCAGGCGTCGGCGTCGCGGCAGGCCGCAGGCGGCATCACCTGGCACCTCGTAGCCGAGGCGGACGGGCTGCGCGCGTGGGAGCTCGCCTGCTTCGACGGCGAGCCCCAGGGCCTGTTCACCGCGCCGCTGCTCACCGAGCCGGGCATCGCCATCCTGGCCGGCGTCCAGAGCGGCGACACAGGCGGCGACACAGGCGGCGCAGCCGAAGCCGACGTCAACCTGGCGGACATAAGCGACATAGGCCACGCGGCCGACAAGGGCGGCATCGTCTGCGGCTTCGTGCTCAACGCCACGCGTGCCGACGACACCGTCGGCGTCTCGAACGTCTTCGCCCGGCCGGGCCACCTGGACGCCGCCTGGGCGGGCACGATCGCGCAGGCCGCGGCCCTCTTCCCCGGCCGTTCGCTGGTCGGCTACGAGTCCGACCCAGCCCCGGCCGCCCAGCACGGCTTCACCCCGGCGGGCCCGCTGCGCATCTGGCTGAAATCCCCCTGACGACCGCACGCGGTCAACGCGGGGCCAGGGCCCGCTCGGCGCGGGTCCCGGCCAGTGCTTCGAATGACGTGGTCAAGCGATCTCCTCCGAGAGCCGGCGGTGGGAGCCGCCTTGACTCGTCGTGTCAGCCGCCGGCGCTCGCCGCCGCGGCCGCCTCGACGCTCTTGCGCAATGCGGTCGCGATCGGCTCGATGGGCGCGGACAACTGCTGGATCCGGTCCCGGAGCAGCCGCGTCTCCCGCCAGGAGGGAACCACCGTCTTGAGCCGGGCCGCCGTGGCCAGCGCCGCCAGGACGCGGACGTCCTCATCCAGGTGGCCGACCGGCTGGCCGCCGCGGATGGCCCGGCCGACGCGCTCGGCCAGCCTGCGCGACAGGTACGCCTTGCGTGGCGTGATCCGCTCGACCGGGAACAGCAGGATCCGGCGCCGCTCCACGCTGATCATCCGGGCGGCCACCAGCTCGTCGCACACCACGCGGACCGCCTTGCCGTTGTCCTTCTGCACCCACCGCCGCCACGAGCGGGGCGGCGAACTCGAGATCTGCTCCCAGACCACGGCCGACAGGGAACCCGGCTCGGCGGCCGGGGCGGTGCAAGCTCGCGCCTTGCCCGACTCGTCCGCCAGGTTGCCCGCCAGCAGCAGCTCGGCGAGGGTGGCCGCGCGCAGCAGATAGCCCAGCACGTCCCGCTGGGTCAGCTTTTCCTTCCGCAGGTCGAAGGCCAGTAGGAAGGCTGACCGGGTCAGTGACTCACCCTGCTTCACTCGCGTCTCCATCCACCCGCTCCTCTTCTTCTTCCTGATCTGTGTCGTCTCCTGTGCCGTCCTCTGGTGCCTTCTTCGGCCGTCCGCGTGGGCGCATCCGCCCCACCCCATCCGGCAGCCGCCCGGCCTCGGAAAGGGCCCTGCGCAGCAGGAACTCGATCTGGGAGTTCGTGCTGCGCAGCTCGTCGGCCGCCCACCTGGCCAGCGCGTCATGCACCACCGGGTCCAGGCGCAGCAGGATCTTCTTCCGCTCCACAGTGACTAGTGGTAGAGCGTGCCCGTGTTGACCACGGGCTGGGTGTCGCGGTCACCGACCAGCACCACGAGCAGGTTGCTCACCATGGCCGCCTTGCGCTCCTCGTCCAGCTCGACCACGTCGTGCTCGGCGAGCCGGGCCAGGGCCATCTCCACCATGCCGACCGCTCCCTCGACGATCCGCTGCCGGGCCGCCACCACCGCGCCCGCCTGCTGGCGGCGCAGCATGGCGTGGGCGATCTCGGGCGCGTACGCCAGGTGGATGATACGGGACTCGATGACCTTCACCCCGGCGGACGACACCCTGGCCGCGATCTCCGTGGACAGCCGCTCGTTGATCTCGTCGGCGTTGTCCCGCAGGGACAGCCTCGGGTCGCCGTGCGCGTCGTACGGATAGCTGCCCGCGATGTGCCGCACGGCCGTTTCCGCCTGGATGGCCACGAATTCCACGAAGTCGTCCACCTCGAAAACCGCCTGCGCGGTGTCCTCCACCTGCCAGACCACCACGGTCGCGATCTGGATCGGGTTGCCATCCGCGTCGTTGACCTTCGTCACGCCCGTCTCGTGGTTGCGGATCCGTGTGGACACCCGCCGGCGCACCGTGATCGGGTTGACCCACTGGAAGCCGGGGGTGCGCAGGGTGCCGATGTACCGGCCGAGCAGCTGCACCACCCTGGCCTCGCCCGGCGCCACCGCGGTGAGGCCGAAGTACATGAAGAACCCGAGCAGGATCATCAGGATGCTCACGATGACCACCCACATGCCGCCCTGCCCGGCCCCCGAGGCGAGCATGACGATGCCCACGACGAGCAGCGCTATCGCGCCCAGGACCAGCGCCGTCGCCACCCCCAGCATCACGAACCCGTTGGCCGCCCGCACCGGGTGCTCGCTCGTACGCGGTGCGGGCATGTCCACGACGGCGGCCTCAAGTGCGGCCCCGCCCGATGTGTTCGCCATCGTCCGTCCCTTCTATGCGACTCCATCCTGCTATCAAAGTGATATCACTTTTTCAGTGCCTGTGGAAGGCTGATTCTCAGGGGGAATCGAGGGGAATGCCGCACTTCTCCCACGCCGTCGGTTGCACCATCACCTCGGACAGTCCGTAACCCCGGCCGGCGACAGAGGTGATCACCGAGCTCTGCGGCGACCGCGCGACCGGTGGGCAGGGAGCAGAAGGCAGGCAAGGAGCCTCGCAACGAGGAGTAGAAACCTGCACACTCTAGGCATGTTGTGGGCAGGCAGGTCCGCCATGGAGATCGCGGCGGCCGTACGGCAGGGTGAGGTCACGGCCCCGGCGGTCGTCGAGGAGCACCTGCGCGTGATCGCCGAGCGCGACTCGCGCGTGGGCGCGTTCCGCCTGGTGCGGCGGGAGGCGCTGGAGGAGGCGCGGGCCGTGCAGCGCCGCCGCGACCTGGCGGACCTGCCGCTGGCCGGGGTGCCCGTCGCCGTCAAGGACAACGTGGAGGTCGCCGGGGAGGCCACCCGGCTCGGCTCCGCCGTCACGGGCGACGCCCCCGCCGCCGAGGATCACGTAGCGGTCGCCCGGCTGCGGGCGGCGGGCGCGGTGGTGATCGGGCTGACCAACCTGCCCGAGCTCGGCCTGGTGGCCTTCGGCGACAGCGTGTACGGCACCGTACGCAATCCCTGGGACAGAAGCCGCACGGCGGGCGGCTCTTCGTCGGGCAGCGCGGCGGCGGTGGCGGCGGGGATGGTGCCGATCGCGCTCGGCAACGACGGGATGGGCTCGCTCCGGATCCCGGCGGCGTGTTGCGGCGTTCTGGCGCTCAAGCCGGGCACCGGGCTGGTCCCGCCCCCGTCGGACGCCTGGCAGGGCCTGTCGGAGAACGGCCCGATCGCCACCGCCGCCGCGGACCTGTCGCTGATGCTGTCCGTGCTGGCGGCGGACCCGTCGCTGGCGGAGGCGTGGCGTGGCGGCTGCCGGCTGGAGCCACGGCGGCCGATGCTCCGCTCGGTCTGGGCGGACGACGACGAGGTCTGGCAACAGCCGCCGCCGCAGGACAGCCCCGAGCCGTTCGACCTGCGCATCGCCTACGCCCCGCAGCCCCTGCCCGCGGGCCTGCCGATGGACAAGGAGTTCCAGGCGGCGGTGCGCGGAGCGGCCGAGACGCTGCGCGTCGCCGGGCACACCATCGTCGAGCGCGACGCCCGCCTGCCCACCTGGCTCGGCCCGGCCACGATCGCCACCTGGCTCTCGCGCGCCCACGACACGGCCACCGGCCTGGACCGGCGGCGCCTGGAACGCCGCAGCCGCGCGCTGGCCCGCGCCGGGCGGGTGCTCACCCGGCTCGGCCTGGACGGCAGTCGGGGCCGGGACCGCTGGAGCGGCTACGGCGCCGACCAGTGGTTCGGTGACGCCGACGTGCTCATCACCCCGGCGCTGGCGGCGATCCCGCCCAAGGCCGAGGGCTGGGGCGGGCGCGGCCTGCTCCGCACGGTGCTGGGCAACGTCCGCTACGCCCCCGTGACGGGCCCGTGGAACATGTGCGGCTGGCCCGCCATGACGGTCCCGATCGCCACCCACTCCAGCGGCCTGCCCATCGGCGTGCAGCTCATCGCCCCGCCGGGCGGCGAGCCCCACCTGCTCGGGCTGGCCGCCCAGCTGCAGGCGGCCCACCCGCCGATCCGGCCACCGGGCTTCTCCCTCTGAGGATCCCTTCGAGAGCTCCTTTGAGGGCTCAGACGCCCAGGGGGTGCCAGACGGTCTTGGTCTCCAGGAAGCGGGTCATCCGCCTCAGCCCGGGATCGGCCGCCCAGTCCTCCGCCATGGCGTGGGGCAGCACCCGCTTGAGGTTGACGGCCGCCTCCTGCTCGCAGCGCAGCGCCAGGTCGGCGTCCGCCACTCCCGTCAGATCCAGGCCGTTGACGTCCATGTGGGCCGCCAGCCAGGGAGCCAGCTCCGCCTGGTGACCGGTGAGGATGTTGACGACACCGCCCGGCAGGTCGGACGTGGCCAGCACCTCGGCCAGCGTGATCGACGGCAGCGGGGTCCGCTCCGAGGCCACCACCACGCACGTGTTGCCGGTGACGATCACCGGCGCGACCACCGAGATCAGTCCCAGCAGCGGATCGGCGGGCGCCACGACGGCGACCACCCCGGTCGGCTCCGGCGAGGACAGGTTGAAGTACGGGCCCGCGACGGGGTTGGCGGTGCCGTGCACGGATGCGATCTTGTCCGACCAGCCCGCGTACCAGACGAGCCGGTCGATCGTCGCGTCCACCGCCTCCAGCGCGGCCTTCCTGCCCGTGCCGAGCTCCTCGGCGAACTGCCCGCGGCGGCCCTCCAGCATCTCGGCGACGCGGTAGAGGATCTGGCCGCGGTTGTAGGCGGTGGCGCCCGACCAGCCGGGGAAGGCCTTGCGCGCGGCCGTCACCGCGTCTCTGGCGTCCTTGCGCGAGGCCCTGGACGCGTTGGCGAGGAAGTCGCCCTTGGGCGAGGTCACGGTGTAGGACCTCCCACTCTCAGAGCGCGGGAACTTCCCGCCGATGAACAGCTTGTAGGTCTTGCGAACGGACACCCTACTCATCGCCGCGCCCCCTCCACATGATCTCCTGAGTCGTCTGGACCGGCACGAACACCTGGCCGCACCGGCTCACGCCGCAGCGATGGGCGTACCAGCCGGTGCGCACGGGGCGTCCGGCGCGGGCGAAGGCGTGGCCGCGGGTGGCCTGGGCGCGCGTCCCGCGACGGCGGTGGTCACACGTCAAGGTACGCCTCCAGGCCGAGCAGGCCGCCTTCGCGTCCGTATCCGGACTCCTTGTAGCCGCCGAAGGGGGATGCCGGGTCGAACCGGTTGAAGGTGTTGGCCCAGATCACACCGGCCCTGAGCTGGTCGGCCATCCACAGGATGCGCGACCCCTTCTCGGTCCAGATGCCCGCGGACAGGCCGTACGGCGTGTTGTTGGCCTTCTCGACGGCCTCGGCCGGGGTGCGGAAGGTCAGGACCGACAGCACCGGGCCGAAGATCTCCTCTCGGGCGATGCGGTGCGACTGGGCCACGCCGGTGAAGATCGTGGGCGGGAACCAGTAGCCCCTGCCGGGCAGCTCGCAGGCCGGCGACCAGCGCTCGGCCCCTTCCGACTCCCCGAGGTCCGACAGCTGCCGGATCTTGGCGAGCTGATCGGCGGAGTTGATGGCGCCGATGTCGGTGTTCTTGTCGAGCGGGTCGCCCAGCCGCAGCGTCGCCAGCCTGCGCTTGAGCGCCGACAGCAGCTCGTCCTGGATCGACTCCTGGACCAGCAGCCGCGAGCCCGCGCAGCAGACGTGGCCCTGGTTGAAGAAGATGCCGTTGACGATGCCCTCGACGGCCTGGTCCAGGGCGGCGTCCTCGAACACGATGTTCGCGGCCTTGCCGCCCAGCTCCAGCGTGAGCTTCTTGCCGGTGCCGGCGACGGTGCGCGCGATGACCCGGCCGACCTCGGTCGAGCCGGTGAAGGCCACCTTGTTCACGTCGGGGTGGGCGACCACGGCGGCGCCGGTCTCACCCGCGCCGGTGACGATGTTGACGACCCCGGGCGGCAGCTCGGCCTGCCGGCAGATCTCCGCGAACAGCAGCGCGGTCAGCGGGGTGGTCTCGGCGGGCTTGAGCACCACCGTGTTGCCGCACGCGAGCGCCGGCGCGATCTTCCACGCCAGCATGAGCAGCGGGAAGTTCCACGGGATGACCTGCCCGGCGACGCCGAGCGGCCGAGGATCGGCGCCGAACCCGGCGTAGCCCAGCTTGTCGGCCCAGCCCGCGTAGTAGAAGAAGTGCGCCGCGACCAGCGGCACGTCCACGTCGCGCGACTCACGGATCGGCTTGCCGTTGTCGAGCGACTCCAGCACGGCCAGCTCCCTGGCCCGCTCCTGGATGATCCGGGCGATGCGGAACAGGTACTTGGCCCGCTCCGCGCCCGGCAGCCCGCTCCAGCCGTCGAAGGCCTTGCGAGCGGCTTGTACGGCGCGGTCGACGTCGTCGGAGGAGGCGGTGGCCACCTCCGCGAGCGTCTCCTCGGTCGCCGGGTTGACGGTCTTGAAGGACGGCCCTGAGCCGTCCACGAACTCTCCGTTGATGAACAACCCGTAGGACGGCTTGAGATCGACGATGTCGCGCGACTCTGGCGCGGGTGCGTACTCGAACATCGCCATCAGCCCAGAGTGAAGTATTGGGACATCACGCCTGCCAGCGTAGACGGTCCTCCCGTGTGCTCAGCGGGCCCGGCACAGAACGCGCCACGATCGCCACCAGGACCGAGCGTCCACCGGCCCTGAGGCGCTACTGATGTCACCGTACAGACAGCCCCGTACAAGCCGTTGATGAGCTCATCGGCCGTGTGCGTGGAGGGGCTTTAGGCCAGGAGGGGGCGGGCTTCAGCTCACTCCTCGCGGAGGAGCTCGGTGGAGATAGTTGCTCTGGGCGGAGACCGTGATCTCGTACTTGTCGTTGGCCAGCTTCGTCGGCTTCTCGATACGGGCCCAGATCCAGGTCTTGTTCTTGTACTTGCCGTAGCGCATCTGCAGCGTGCCGAGACCGGTCCTATTGCTGTGAACCTTGGTCTTGACGCTGGTGGCCTTCGTCGGCGCATCCGACGAGGTGGCCAGCGCCGCGGCTGCGGCCGGAGCCGCGGCCGGGGCCCCAGTAGAGGCCGCCGTAGCCGAGGCCGCCCCGGCGGAGCCGTCGTTCCCGGGCATGCGTGCCGCCGTCCAGGGCTTCTGCCAGGCCCTCTGCTATCAGGCCGTCCCATGCAGCGTTCGCGCTGGAACCGGTGCTCGCCATGCCCCCGATCCGCTCCCGGTGGCGGGACCAGGATGCTCGCCGGCAGCAGAGCGGGCAGGGGTATTGGCGCTCTTCCTCCAGGATCGTCCAATGCTCGACGAGCTCGTCGATGTGCATCGAGGGTCGTGTCATGCCCGCCCAGCATGAACGCCCCAGGTCTGGGGTCGAGGAACGCGGAGACAGCCACTGGCGGTGAGACCGATCACGAAACAGATGGCCATCGCGACCTGCGGAAAAACTCAAGATCACGGTAGCTGGCTGGACTGTCCCCGCCAGATTCGGGCCGAGAGCCGACTCGACACTGTTGGGTCGTGCACCGCCCTTGATGGACTGGCCGCCCCCTGGCGGGCCCGGGCGGCGGCGAGCACGTCGTCGGTCACCGCGGCTCGGCGGCCAGCCGGCCGATCACCTCCGCCTGGCGTACCGCCACGTCCCACGCATCATCCGGCAGTCGGTGTCACCAGGGGTGAAGTAGCTCAGCGTGAGGTCTGACCCGGACAGAACGTTAGCTCTGTCGGGTCTCCCGAATCGCATCCGCCCAGGTCAGCGCCCTAGGACTCCCGAACGCCATGATTCGGCCACTGCCCCGCCCTGGTTGTCCACAGCCGTAACCGCTCCGGCGGCCACCCGCCGTCCAGCCCTCTGACCTGCGCGGACGCCCTACTTTGCGTCTGGTGACACCGACCCGAGCGCCGGGCCCTGAGGCCGTCGACCGAAGCGAGCGTCCCTCAGGGCCCTCCGAACGCTGCGCCGCCCCAGGTGGTGTGAGTGCTACAGCGCTGGGATCGTCACGCCGATGAGATCACGCTGCACAGCGATGAGGCTTGTGGGTCGGCCGAACTGGCCCGGCACGTTCGCACAGGCGTACACGCCGGCTGACACGCGGATGAGTGAGCTTTATGCAGCCCAGGTGACCTTGCCGTCGGCGTTCACCGTCACCATGCGGCCC
Organism: Nonomuraea sp. NPDC049714; assembly: GCF_044465295.1. Classification (NCBI taxonomy): domain Bacteria; kingdom Bacillati; phylum Actinomycetota; class Actinomycetes; order Streptosporangiales; family Streptosporangiaceae; genus Nonomuraea; species Nonomuraea sp. NPDC049714. The sequence goes on from NZ_JBITLM010000009.1 coordinate 252,660, forward strand.
GTCTCAGTGAAGCTGGCCGCGACGACGTCCTCGCGCCGCTCGCGGACCTCCCCCTTGGCGTCGAGCAATTCCAGCTCACCCTCGTGGACCAGGCCGACCGCCGTACCGGACGGATCGGCGATCACACCGGCCCGAGCGGCGACATCGCGCGACCACGTCTGCCGCCCGCTCGGGTCGATGCCGCGAACCTCGGTGTGATGGGTTCCGCGCTGGTCAACGTAGCGGGACACCACCGCGCCCCCTCGCGTACCGGCCACGCATTCCCCGGGCTGGTCGAGATTGACCTGAAGGGGAACGACGGTCCCGTCCTTGAGTATCCCTCCGCGCTCGCCGGTCAGGACCGCCCAGTCTCCGCCGACGCAGCCACCCCAGAACCCCCCAGCGGGCACGCGCTTCCCTGTAGCCCGCCATCCGTGAGCGTCGCGCTGGAAGCGCAGGATCTCGCCGCCGGGCAGCGTGGGGTCGGCGTAGAGCAGCAGAGCCGTCGTCCGGTCGGGGCTCTCCCGCCAGAGGACGTTCTCCGCGCCGGCGATCTGATGGCTCTCCTTGCCGTCCGAACGCTGGATCTGGAGTGTGCCTCCCTCGGCGACGACCGTGTCCGTATCGCCCCGCCGGCTCAGCACCTTCCGGGTAGCGGTGGAGAAGGCCGCTTCAGGGCACCGGGCCGCGCAGACGGCAGCCTGCTTGTCCGTCCACACGTGCCGCCCGTCCGAGGCGTATCCGAAGTGCGATTCGGTCTGCGGGTCGTACACGATCGCCCCTGTCGAGGATGCGGCGACGAACACCGGCGGAGTTTCCTGCTCACCGCCGGTGGAACACGACGTGACCGCCACCAGCGCCACCAGGGACGCGACACGTGCGCGGTGGTTCATCGGCCGCTAGATCCGCTTGGTCTGGAAGCTGCACGTGGGGTCGAGGCCCGGAAGGTCCCAGCGCACCCAGAATTTCACGTAGACCTTGTCCTTCGACGAGGCAGGGATGCTGACGGTCACGCTCTTCGTGCCCACCTTGGCGCTGTCGGTGCTCCAACCGTTCCACCACGTGTCGGGTGCGTTGTTCTTGTCCGAATAGACATCGATGGCCACGTCGGTCTTCGATCCAGCGCGACCGCCGATCGTGTACGTGAACTTGGTGAAGACGTCACGCCCTACGCCGTTGTAGTAGTAGCGTGCCGAGCCGCTGAAACCCTTGGGGTCCGACGAGCAACTACCGCTGAGAGTCTTGTCAGCCGACGCAGAGGCGGAAGCGCCGCCGGCGCCGACGATCGACAACGTCAGTACCGCGGTCCCGACGATCGCCGCATGCCGAAGTATGGTGCTCAGTCGCATGATGCCCTTTCCGTTGCCTTACTTGCATCCGTCGAAAGGATCGTAGGGATCAGCGGTATATCGGCGGTATGCCGGCCGTAGATGATCATGTCTGCACAGATTTCGAGAAGAAGACCCGGGCGCGCATCAAGGTCATGCCCCAGGAGGCGGCCGCCGCGACCGCGCCGACCCGCAAAAAGAGCCGTCCCGGAAACGGTCGATTTCGAGAAGATCGCCAACGTGCGTCACCGGACAGCCGTAGGACGCGCTGCAGTTCCCGTGCGGCCGCGTGCGGCGACGTCGATCTGGCGGACCTGATCGGCGAGCCGGGCCCGCCTCTCCTGCAGCGCCTTCTCCGCGGGGCCGCCCCCGTCGCGGGCGTATCGGCGGGCCTGCTGTTCAGCGGCTTGGCGAGCGGCGGCCGCCGAACTGGCGCGCTCGGTGAGCGGCCGCGTCCGGGCGGCCAGCTGGCTGTCGGTGAGCATGCCCATTCCGAGCGGGAGCTGGCTCAGGGCCAGCGGGGCGCTGGCGCGTTCTACGGCGGCCCGCGCCTCCCGCTCGGTGTCCTGCAGCCACGCCACCCGACCACCCCGCCGCCCTCTGACCTTTGGGTTTGAGAGCCTGGTCCGGAGGGCAAGATCGGCTCGCTTCTTACAAGCGCCCCGCCCCCTCGCGGAAGCACGGGTCATCTCGCGGTGGCGTTCTGGGAATCCCCGGGCGGGCCGAGCGCGGCCACGCCGTACACGGCGATCTTGGTGGCGCGCCGGCCGATCTCCAGCATCTGGTCGGCGGGGTAGCCCTGCTCGTGGGCGGCGATGCCGGCCGCGGCGATGGCCCCGAAGAAGCTGCCGACCAGGGCGGCGGCGGAGATCACGTCGAGCCGGTCGGGGAAGGCCCGCAGCAGCGCCCCGGCCAGTCGCGGTTGCGCCTCGGCGGTCAGGCGCATGGCGCGTGCCCGCAGGGCCGGTTCGGTGAGCATCAGCCGGGTGCGCACCGGCGAGAGTGCGACGTCCAGGTCGTCGTCGTCGACGAACGCCTGCACGTCGGCCTCGTACAGCCGGATCAGCACGTCCTCGAGCGATTCGCCGGGAAGCGGGTGGTCAACCACCTCCAGGATCCGCTCGCCCCGGGCCTCGGCCTGCATGAACAGCACGTCCTCCTTGGTGCCGAAATAGCTGAAGAAGGTCCGGGCGGACACGTCGACCGCCGCCGCGATCTCGTCCACGGTGGTCTGCTCGTAGCCCTTCTCGTCGAACAGCCGCACTGCGGCCGCCACCAGCGCCCGGCGCGTGCGCAGCTTCTTGCGCTCACGAAGACCCAGCTCAGAAGTCATGGTTCAGCTTAACACGCAGAAGCTAAACTTCTTCATAGGTTGCAATGTTTCAGAGTCTGAGGTTTTCTTGAAGTGGTCGCGGGACGCCGTCCCGCACTTTCCGCCCGGAGGGCGCCATGACCCTTCCCAGCCTGCCGACCGACCGCGCGACCCCGTTCGACCCGCCCACCGGGCTGCTCGCGGTCCGCGACCAGGCGCCGGTACATCCCATGACGTACGCCGACGGCCGGCTCGGCTGGCTGGTCACCGGCTACGCCGAGGCCCGCGCCGTGCTGGACGATCCGCGCTTCAGCAACCGGCTGGAAGCCGGCGGCAGCCCGCCGTTGAAGGAGCTGCTCGCCGTCATGCCCAAGGAGCCCATACCGGCGCCGCCCGGGTACTTCATCGCGATGGACGACCCCGAGCACGGCCGCTTCCGCAGACTCCTGACCGGCCAGTTCAGCACCCGGCGGATGCGCGCGCTGGAGCCGCGGGTCGCCGAGATCGTCGAGGCGCAGCTGGACGACATGGAGCGCGCCGGGCCACCGGCCGATCTCGTCGCGGCCTTCGCGCGGCCGGTGCCCTCCCAGGTCATCTGCGAACTCCTGGGCGTACCGGCCGCTGACCGCGGGCCGTTCCTGGCGGCCGCCGACACCATGCTGGATCTCGGCCGCCCGCCCGAGGACCGGGCGCGGGCCTCCGCGCAGGCCATGGGCTACCTGGCTGAGCTGGTGGTGCGCAAGCGGGCCGAACCGACCGACGACGTGCTCGGCGGTCTGGTGGCCGGGGGCGAGCTGTCCGACGAGGACCTGAGCGGCGTGGCCGCGCTGCTGCTGACCGCCGGGCACGACACCACCGCCAACATGCTCGGCCTGGGCACTTTCCTGCTGCTGCGGAATCCGGCACAGGCCGACGCGCTGCGTCAGGACCCGGCCCTGGCCGACAGCGCCGTGGAGGAGTTGTTGCGGTATCTCTCCATCATCCACATCGGGCCGATCCGCGTCGCCAAGGCCGACATCGAACTGGGCGGACACACCGTACGAGCGGGCGAGACGGTGACGGTCTCACTGCCGATCGCCAACCGCGACCCCAGCCGCTTCACCGACCCCGACCGGCTGGACCTCACCCGCCAGGCCGAGAGCCACCTGGCCTTCGGGCACGGCATCCACCAGTGCCTCGGCCAGCAACTGGCCCGCATCGAGATGCGCGTCGCCTTCCCGGCGCTGCTGCGCCGCCTGCCGGGGCTGAAACTGGCCGGGCCGCCCGAGCAGGTGCGGATGCGTACCAGAGCCACCGTCTACGGCGTCCACGAGCTACCCGTCACCTGGTGAGATCATCCGGACCAGGCGATCTCGCCGGTGCGGCTGACGAAGCGGCCGGAGCCGGCGCCGGGCTTCTCGGTGGCCAGGGCGACGATGGCGTCCGTGCCCTCGGTGACGGTCTGCGGGCCGCTGTTGCCGTTCAGGTCGGTCGCCGTGTAGCCGGGGTCGGCGGCGTTGACGCGGATGTCCGGCAGCCCTTTGGCGTACTGGGTGGTCAGCATCGTGAGCGCCGCCTTCGAGGCGGTGTAGAGGGGCGCGACCACCGCCGATTCGGGCCGCGACGGGTCGTGGGTGAGGGCGAGCGAGCCCATTCCGCTGCTGACGTTGACGATGACCGGGTCCGCTGACCGGCGCAACAGGGGCAGGAACGCGGTGGTCGTCCGGACCACGCCGGCGAGGTTGACGTCGAAGACGCTGAGCGCGTCCGTGCCGGTCAGGGTGCTGGGGTCACCGTACGGGCCGTGGACGCCGGCGTTGTTGACCAGGACATCGACCGAGCCCTCGTGAGCGGCGACGTCCGCGGCCGCGGCGGCGACGGACGCGTCGTCGGTCACGTCGATCTGGACGAACCGCGCGCCGAGCGCGGCGGCGGCCACCTCGCCCCGTCCGGGGTCGCGGGCTCCGATGAGCACGGTGTGGCCGAGTTCGATGAGGCGGCGGGCGGTCTCACGGCCGAGGCCCTTGTTCGCTCCGGTGATGAAGGTGACTGTCATAGGGCCATTGTTCGTTTCACCTGCGGCGTTCAGCCAGGGAAGCCGCGACGGTAGGAGCAGCCGTACCACCATCGACGACCGGGGATGGCGCAGGATGGAGGTCATGACGACTCCCGGGGCCGGACTGGGCGCGATGATCCGTACGTGGCGGGAGCGGTTGCCTCCGTCGGCCGCGGCGCTGCCGGTGGGCCCGGCACGCCGCGCGGTCGGATTGCGCCGCGAGGAGCTCGCCGAGCTCGCCGGCGTGTCGGTCGACTACGTCGTGCGCCTGGAGCAGGGACGGGCCACGACGCCCTCGGCACAGGTCGTCGCGTCCCTCGCCCGCGCGCTGCAGCTGACCATCCCGGAACGGGACCATCTGTACCGGCTCGCCCGGCTCGTACCGCCGGCGGACGGCATGATCTCCGACCACATCCCGCCCGGGGTGCACCGGGTGCTCGCCAGGCTGGGAGATGTCGCGGTCGCCGTGTTCGCGGCGGACTGGCAGCTGATCTGGTGGAACCGCGGTTGGGCCGCCCTGCTGGGCGACCCCTCGTCGGCGCCACCGCGGCTGCGCAACTTCGCCCGCGACAGGTTCCCGGTCGGTACGGGTCCCGCCCAGCTCGCGCTGTGGCCCGTGATCGAACTGGACCGGGACGCCATCGACGCCGCCGTCGTGTCCGACCTGCGCCGCGCCACCGGCCGCTTCCCGCAGGACCCCCGCCTGGCGGAGCTGATCCGCCACCTGAGCACGGGCAACCAGCGGTTCGCCGACCTGTGGGCGATCGGTACGGTGGCCGCGCACCGCGAGGACCACAAGACGATCGAGCACCCCTCGGTGGGACCGGTCACGGTGGACTGCGACGTGCTGACCGACGGCGACTCCGAGCTCAAGATCGTGATCATGAGCACCGAGCCCGGCGGCACGGACGAGACCAAGCTCCGGCTCGCCGTGATCGCCGGTCCCCCGTCGCCACCACAAGCTACCCGTCGCCTCCAGCGCTAAGGGCTGGAGGCAGGGGTGTCGTGGTGGCGGGCCGATCGACTATCCGGCGGTCACCGTCTGCGGCTCCCAGGAGAAGACCTGGGGCGCCTTCGGGTCGGCGGTGACCCGTAGCCACTGGGTCGCGGTGTCGCCGTAGGTCTCCAGGCGGGTCAGGTTGGGCACGCCCGCGTAGGACGGCTCCTCCTCGTAGACGTGCTCGTCACCGTGCACGAGCAGGACCGGCTTGCCGTACGCGCGAGCCCGCTCGACGATGCGGGCGCGGATCTCGCTGAATCCCGGGGTCTCGACGGGCTCGGCCTGCATCATCAGCAGGACACCGGGGGCCTGGGTGCGCTCGGCGGTGGCGAACGCGGCGTCGATCCAGTCGAGAGCGGCGGCCTTGCGCGCTTCGAACTCGGCCAGACGCACCTGCGGCCGGTCCCCGCCGGGCAGCTGGTCCCACGGCGCCAGGCCGTTGTCGCTGCCGACGGCGTGCACGGTGGCGAAGACGACCCGGCCGCGGGTGAAGCGCACGTTCTCGCGGTAGTCGCGGTGACCAGGGTCCTTGGCCTGGGTGCGCACCGCCATCTGGTGGCCACCGAGCGTGCGGCCTGCGGTCGGGAAGAACACCCGGCGGACCGCGTCGAGGCGCTCGGTCGGCAGGTAGCCACCCGCGGCGGTGCGGTGGCAGTCGGTCCACTCGTTGTCGCCGGGGGTCAGCACGAACGGGTCGTCGAAGGTGCCGAACAGCTCGGCCAAGGTTGCGAAGCGGGCGTCGTCGCAGGTGGAGGAGCCGTTCTTGACATCGCCCGCGTGCAGGACGAAGCGCACGTCCGGGTCGGCGTCGATGGCCTTGACCAGGCCGGGGAACACCACCTGCTGCGCGTCACCGTAGGGGGTGTCACCGAGCAGGGCGAAGGTGACGGCACCGGGCCGGGTGTCGGCGGCGGCGGGAGACAGCAGGCCCGCGGCCAGCGAGGCTGCGACGACGGCTGCTGCGAACAGGGGATTACGCATAGGAGAATCTCGACATGCTCCGGCTACCGGGCATGGACGCAGGGCCGACCACTCGGAGAAATCTTGCCGACGAGCATGGATGGCCGCCCGGGAGACCCACCATCCGGTGCTCGCGGCGCTGCCACCGCCTCAGTCCAGGGTGAAGTAGTCCGGACCCGCGTAGCGGCCGGTGACCAGCTTCTGGCGCTGCATCAGCAGGTCGTTGAGCAGCGACGACGCGCCCAGGCGGAACCAGTCCGGGGAGAGCCAGTCGTCGCCCGCCGTCTCGTTGACCAGGACGAGGTTCTTGATGGCGTCCTTGGTGGTGCGGATGCCGCCGGCCGGCTTCACGCCCACCTGGCGTCCGGTCCGGTCGCGGAAGTCGCGCACCGCCTCCAGCATGATCAACGTCACCGGCAGCGTCGCCGCCGGTGACACCTTGCCGGTGGAGGTCTTGATGAAGTCGGCCCCGGCCAGCATCGCCAGCCAGGACGCACGCCGTACGTTGTCGTAGGTCGCGAGCTCGCCCGTCTCCAGGATCACCTTCAGGTGGGCGTCGCCGCAGGCGGCCTTGACGGCGACGATCTGCTCGAAGACCTTCGCGTAGTCGCCGGACAGGAACGCGCCACGGTCGATCACCATGTCGATCTCGTCGGCGCCGGCGGCGACGGCGAGCGCGGTGTCGGTCACCTTGACCTCCAGCGAGGTGCGGCCGCTGGGGAACGCGGTCGCCACCGAGGCCACCTTCACCCCCGAGCCGGCCAGCGCCTCGACGGCGACGGACACCAGGTCGGGGTAGACGCAGACGGCCGCCACCCTGGGCGCGCCCTCGCCGGGGTGCATCGCCTTGGCGCACATCGCCCTGACCTTGCCGTGGGTGTCGGCGCCTTCGAGCGTGGTGAGGTCGACCATGGAGATGGCCAGGTCGATGGCCTGCGCCTTGGCCGTCGTCTTGATGGATCGGGTGCCGAGCATCGCCGCCCGCTGGTCCGCGCCGACCCGGTCGACACCGGGCAGGCCGTGCAGGAATGCGCGCAGGGTCGCGCCTGACGCGGCGACGTCCGCGAGCGAAGTAGTCAGAGTTGACACCACCACAGCATCGCCGACCCGAGAGCCCACCTCCAAACCGGAGCCTCAAGGAATGGCATTTACGCAGGTCAGCGGTTGATCGAGAAAGCCGTCGGGTAAGTGACGCTCGAGATCATCCATGCGTCCAAGGAGAGGGACGACACCGTCATGGCCAAGGCCTACCTGCTGAGTGGCAGCCGCTACGTGCGGTACGACACCGACGCCGATCGTGTGGACGGCGATTACCCGAAGGCGCTCTCGGCGGGCTGGACCAACCTGCCGGAGGCATTCAAGAGCGACCTGGACGCGGCTCTCGACCTGGCGGGGGGAAAGGTCTATCTGTTCAAAGGCGCTGAGTACGTCCGAGTGGATCAGCAGAGCAACACGGTCGACCAGGGCTACCCGTTGCTGATCACCGACCACTGGGCGGGCCTGGCCGAGGCGGGCTTCGGCGACGGCATCAACGCGGCCGTCACCTGGAACAACGGCAAGGCCTACTTCTTCAAAGGCGACCACTACCTCGGCTACGACCTCAACGCCGACCACGCCGACCCCCAGCCCAAACTCATCGCCGGCAACTGGCCCGGCGTGGCCGAGGCGGGCTTCGGCGACGGCATCAACGCGGCCGTCACCTGGAACAACGGCAAGGCCTACTTCTTCAAAGGCGACCACTACCTCGGCTACG
>NZ_JBITLM010000009.1:261125-294834 GCF_044465295.1 Nonomuraea sp. NPDC049714
GACCTCAACGCCGACCACGCCGACCCCCAGCCCAAACTCATCGCCGGCAACTGGCCCGGCGTGGCGGAGGCCGGTTTCGGCGGGCGGGTCGACGCCGCCTGGCTCAAGCTCCCGCAACGGACCGGCCCGGCGGCCTCCGGCGACGAGCACGGCGGCTGGACGAGGATGCACGACGTGCTGCACGTGGGCGGCACCCTCGCCTGGCGCAACAACAACCCGGGCAACCTCCTGCCCGGCCGGATGCCGTACCGGAACGCGCTCGCCGTCGACAGGCGAGGCCTGGCGATCTTCGCCAGCCATGAGGACGGCTGGACCGCGCTGCGCGGGGTCCTCCGGTCCTCGGTCTACAACCCGTTGAGCATGGCCGACGCGCTCAGGAAGTACGCGCCCTCCGGGCACGGGAACAACGATCCCGTCCTGTACGCCAACCGCGTCCGCCAGCTCACCGGGCTCGATCCGGCGCGGCGGGTGGCCGATCTCAACGACGCCGAGCTGGAGAGCTTCATGCGGGCGATCAAGACGGTCGAGGGGTTCGAGGAGGGCCGGACCTTCCAACGCACCGACCCGGCCCTGCCTCCCGAGCTCGTCGCACTGTTCCCGTGAATGCTGGCGACATCATTACTGTTCGCCACAATTAGTCAGCAACCATCACGGTAAGTAACAGGTCGAAGTCGCGTCGCGACAGCTTCGTAGGAGAGACCATGACGTACACCACGCCGCAGATGGCGCCAGGACAGCAGTACGGCCAGCAACCTTCTCCCCAGCAACAGCAGCAGCAGCAGCACGGTCAGCAGGGCGTGTCACCGATGGGCATCGGCGGTGGCATGGTCGGAGGTCTCGCCGGTCGTGAGATCGGTAATGCGATCGGCGGCAATGAGGGCGCCGCGATCGGCGGCATCCTCGGCACTATTCTCGGTGCCGTCCTCCCGATGCAGGCGCAGCAGAGCCCGCAGCAACTCAGCCCGCAGAGCTTTCCCGGCATGGGCGGCCAGTTTCCGTTCTCCGGCATCGACCCTGAGATGCTCCGCAGGCTGCAAGAGGTCTTGGGGCAGGTGATGGGTGGGTCGCAGCAGGGCCAGCAGGGCCAGCAGGGCGTGTCACCGTCGTTCTTCGGCGGCGGCCTCCTGAACAACCTGCCCACCATGCCGACGCCCATGCCGACGCCCACGCTCCCTCCCATCCTGCAGCAACTGCTCGGCGCTCAGGGCTCCTTGCAGCCCTTCCAGGCCGGACAGGGCGGACAGGGCGGACAGCTCCAGCCGATGGAGCACGTGGTCAACCCGATGAGCTTCTGGAGCAAGGTGGCCCAGTACGGCATGCAGTACGGCCTTCCTGTCGTCAAGCAGCTTTTGCTCAGCATCCCGGACCAGCCGGGACAGCAGCAGGGCATGCAGCAGCCGATGCAGCCCCCGATGCAGCAGGGCATGCAGCCCCCCATGCCGCAGCCGATGCAGCAGCCCATGCAGCCGGGCCAGGCGCCCGCCGGGGTCGGGTAGGAGCGGCGACATGGGACCGACGGTCGGGCTGGGACAGTGGCCGGACATGATCTCCGGGGCGCCGGCCACGGGGCTTCCTCAGGTGAGCCAGGCGCAGTGCGCGACGGCGCTGCAGCAGCTCTACGGGTGGTTGCAGGCCGCCGTCCCGCAGGCGCCCCAGTACGCGAACGCCGTGCCGGCGACGATCGAGGCCGTGCGGCTGTACCGCAACGGGCAGTACGACCAGTGCCTGGCACAGATTCAGCTGGTCACCGGCTTCATCGGCAGAGGCGGCCAGCCCACACCGCCGCAGTGACCGGGCCGTCGCACGACCCCGGATCGGCCGGTGACCGGTCCGGGAGCGTGCCGTACATGGTCGGTTGCCCTGACCCCGAGTTGCTCGCGGAGCTGGTGGAGCTGCTCCGCGACGATCCCGAGGTACGGATCCGGCGGATCATCGGGGCGCCGGATCGGCCGAGCCTGCTCGCGGTGGAGATGTCTCCGGCACACGCCGGAGCGCTGCGGGCGAGGTACGGCACGCGGCTGACGATCGAGCCGGACTCCCCTGTCGAGTTGTACTGACATATCAGCATGAGCTCTCAGGAGAGACGCCATGAGCGGTAACGGTAGTTCCAAAGACGGCAGGCAGCCGCGGCCCCGCCCGTCCACCCGGGGCAAGGCCGAGCAGGAACCGGTGCAGGAACCGGTGCAGGAACCGGTGCAGGAATCGGTACGGCCGAGACTACGGCGGTATATGGCGGCGGTGCTGCCCCAGCCCTATCTGGAGGCGAAAGGCCTCTCCGTCACGTCAATCAACTCCGATACCCTGCACGACCTGCTCGAACGTGACTCGCAGGTGGAAGTGCGCAAGCGGGTCGAGGCGCCGGTCCGGATGTCCGCACTCGCGGCGGGGAACGTGTCGCTGGGAAGTCTGACGGTCGCCGACATGACGCGAGAGTACGCGGAGGCGCTCAGCCGACAGCTGCCCCAGGTCTACATCGAGCGCGACCGGCTGCTCACCTACACCGACGTGTCCCTCATGCCGCGCAGGGAGACGCGCCGCCAGCTGATCCTGCCCGCCGGCGCCGAATCGAGCTTCACCTTCCTGGTCGTGGACACCGATGGCACGCCCATGCCCAATGCCACCGTTCTGGTCAACGGCTATCTGTGGCCCGCCCAGGGGCTCACCGGCCCGGACGGCCGAGCCACGGTCACCCTGAACGGAGAAACTCCCGAATCCATCGCCAGCGTGCAGGTGAAACCCGTCGGCGGTCACTGGAGCCGGATACTCGACCGGCCGGCCCTGAAGGAGGACGGTGACAACCTCGTCGTCCTGAAGAAGCTGTCGGACACCCTGCCCGGCTTCCCCGACAAGCAGGCGTTCGGCTGGGGGCAGCAGGCCATGCAGCTGCACCGGCTGCCCCCGAACTTCCGCGGCGCGGGCGCCAAGATCGCCATCATCGACTCCGGGGTGGATGTCGGGCACCCCGACCTCGCGGGCCGGGTGAGCACCGGAATCGATCTGAGCGATCGGAAGGAGACCGGATGGACGGTCGACACCGTCCACCACGGCTCGCACTGCGCCGGAATCGTCACCGGCGCGGACACCGGCCGGGGCGTCGTCGGTTTCGCCGTCGAGGCGGAGGTGCACGTCTGCAAGATCTTCCCCGGCGGCCGGCTCAGCGATCTCATCGAGGCCCTGGACTACTGCATCGACAAGGAGATCGATGTCATCAACCTGAGTCTGGGCACCAAGGAGTTCTCCCCGCTCGTCGCGGCCAAGTTCGAAGAGGCCCGCTCGGCCGGCGTGGCGTGCATCGTCGCCGCCGGCAACGACAGCGGTCCGGTCAACTTCCCCGGCAACATGCCCACGGTCCTCGCGGTCGCGGCGATCGGCAAGACGGACGCGTTTCCCGCCGGCAGCACGCATGCCGACCAGATCCGGCCGCCGCAGGCGCTCGACGGATACTTCTCGCCCGCGTTCACCTGCTTCGGGCCAGAGGTCGACGTGTGCGCGCCGGGCGTGGCGATCCTGTCGGCGATCCCGTCGAACGAGTACGCCGCCTGGGACGGCACGTCGATGGCCGCTCCTCACGTCAGCGGCCTGGCCGCGCTGATCGTGGCCCACCACGGCGACTTCCAGGGCGAGTACGCGGACCGGGACGCCCGGCGTGTGGACCGGCTGTTCGACATCATCAAATCGAGCTGCACCCCGCTGCAGCTCGGCGACCCGAACAGGACGGGAGCCGGGCTGCCTGACGCGATCCGCGCCCTGGCGCCGGCACTCACCGGCGTGGCGGCGCACTCACCGCTGGACCAGCTCACCCAGGAGATGCTGGCAGCCGGCCTGCTCACCACCACGCCTCCCATCTCCTTCCAGCAGACACCGGGCGGCACGTCCATGGCGGCGCTGACCCGGCTCTACGAGGAGATGGTCGCGGCGGGGCTCATCCGCCAGTACTGACCCGCTACTGAGCCGCTTCGCCTCACCCTGAACATCAAGGAGAAACCATGACCGCGACCGCTACGATCCAGCAGATCTGGTGCCTGCGCCAGGCCACCGGAACCGACCTCGGCGTCGTCCAAGCCCTTTCCGGCCTCGCCCCGGCACAAGTGCTGAGCCAGCTCGGCGTGAGTTCGATCGAGAGCTTCGTCAGGGGAATTCCCGAGGTCGTGGGGGCCATGGACAGCGCCCGCTCCGATCCCGACAACCTGTTCATCACGACCGACACCTCAGGTGACCTGGACAACTCCATCTGGCCGCACGGCAACACGACCGTGGACGTGCAGGCAGGCCAGTCCCTGACGCCCGGCATCACGCTCCCCGTCTCCTTCTCACAGAACATCTCACTGTTTGATCACGACTCGGCCTCCGGTAACGACCTACTGGGATCGATAACGATCTTCGAATCGGAGAGAGGCGCCGGGGAGATTGCGAAACTCGCCAAGTCTGAAGTGGAGAGTTCGTACTACTACGTCACCTACCGGGTGGACTAGACGCCTCACGGCGGCGTCCTAGGTATGTATGGGCCTGCGCGGGTGTGGAGATAGGGCATCCATCCGATGTGGAGGGGTGGGCCTTAGGCCGACTCTTGAAGATGTCAGGAAATACGCTCCACAAGCGCAGGAGAACGGCATGAACGCCGAAATCGAGTTCCAGCTCATGAAGAGTCAGGCCAACGAGCTGCGTCAGGCAGCCGCCAGGCACCGCCGCGTACGCGAGGCGGAGCAGGCGAACAAGTCCGAGCGCCGCTCGGTCTTCGGCAAGCGCCGCTCGTCATGACCGTCCCAAGAGAGCCCGGCCGCAACCTCCCTCGCGGCCGGGCCTCTCAGCCCCCGTAATCCCGTCGAAAGATACGGACAAGGCGTGACATGCTGGACGACATGCTGGGACGTTCGGTGAGCCCCGTCTTCGTCGGGCGTAGCGGCGAGCTCGCCGCGCTCTGCGAGGCGTTCGAGGAGGCCTGCCGTGGCAACGCCACGGCGGTGCTGCTCGGTGGCGAGGCGGGCGTCGGCAAGACCCGGCTCGTCCACCGCTTCGCCGAGCAGGTCGGCGGCGCCCGCGTGTTGTACGGCGGCTGCGTCGAGCTCTCCTCCGAGGGCCTGGCCTACGCGCCGTTCACCGCGGCGCTCAGGCAGCTCGTCAGGGAGCAGGGCGCCGACCGGATCGCCAGGCTGCTCCCCGAAGGCGCCGCGCGCGACCTGGCGCGGTTGCTGCCCGAGTTCGGTGAGGCCAGCGGCGACGGCGAGACCGACACCAGCCGTGCCCGGCTCTTCGAGCAGTTTCTCACCCTCCTCGAACGGCTGGCCGACAGCACCCCCACGATTCTGATCATCGAGGACGTCCACTGGGCCGACAGGTCCAGCCGGGACCTGATCGCCTTCCTCAGCCGTAACCTGCGCATCCCGCAGGTGCTCATGGTCATGACCTACCGCTCCGACGACCTGCACAGGCAGCATCCGCTGCGCCCGGTGCTGGCGGAGCTGGGCAGGGTCAACGGCGTGCTCCGGCTCGACCTGCCCCGGCTGTCGCGTGACGAGGTGGCCCAGCAGATGACCGGCATCCTCGGCAGCACCCCGCAGTACGCCAAGGTGCAGAAGGTCTTCGAACGCAGCGAGGGCATCCCCCTGTTCGTGGAGGCGATGCTCGACGGCAGCGACGACTGCACCTTCCCCGATTCCATGCAGGACCTGATCCTCGCCGCCGTCGAGCGGCTGCCGGAGGAGACCCAGCGGGTGCTGCGCATCGCCGCCGCGGGCGGCACCCGGGTCGGCCACGCCCTGCTCGCCGCCGCGAGCGGCCTGTCCGACCTGGAGCTGGAGACCGCGCTCCGGCCCGCCATCGCGGGCAACGTGCTGCAGATCGCCGACGGCCGCGCCTACGTCTTCCGCCACTCGCTGATCCGCGAGGCCGTGCACGAGGAACTGCTGCCCGGCGAGCACCAGCGGCTGCACTCCCGCTACGCCGAGGAGATCTCCAAGGACCGCACGCTCGTCCCGCCGGGGCGGGCCGCCGTCGAACTCGCCCACCACTGGTACGGCGCCCGCAACGACCACGAGGCCCTGATCGCCGCCTGGCAGGCCGCACGGAAGTCGTTCAAGGCCTTCGCCTACACCGAGGCGGTGCCGCTGCTCGAACGGGTGCTCATGCTGTGGGACCGGGTGCCGGACGCGGCGGAGCGGATCGGCGTGGACCACATCGCGGTGCTGGAGAAGGCCTCGGCCGCCGCGCAGGCCGGCGGTGAGGTCGACAGGGCGATGAAGTTCGTCAACGCCGCGCTGGCGGAGCTGGACGAGAGCCAGGAGCCAGGCCGGGTGGCCAGGCTCATCGTCCGCCAGACGTACCTGAAGATCTCCAAGGGGCGGGTCGGCGTCGTCGAGAGCCTCCGCCACGCCCTGCGGCTCGTCCCCGAGCCGGGGCCGGCCAGGGCCGATGTGCTCATGCCGCTGAGCCAGCACCTGATGCTCCGCGGTGAGGGCGCGGAGGGCGGCGCGTGCGTCGAGGAGGGCATGCGCCTGGCCAGGGAGCTGGGCGATCGCTGCCTTGAGGCCGAGTTCCTGCTGAACCTGGGGCTCGGTCACTCGCTCACCGGCGACATCGAGGCGACGATCGACACCAACACCCGGGCCCTGGAGATCGGCAAGCAGGCCAACTCCGGCCGGGTGATCACGCGGGCGATCGGCAACATGATCGACGCCCTGCTCGACACCGGCCGCTCGGACGAGGCGCTGAAGCTGTGCGAGGAGGGCTGGCTGGCGGCCAAGAGGTTCGGCAGGCTCCGGGCCAGCGGCCTGTTCATCCTCAACAACTGGGCCGAGGCGCTGGAGACGATCGGCCGCTGGGACGAGGCCGTCGAGACCGTCGAGCGCGCCCTCTCCTTCGGGCCGGCGCTGCGCACCCGCCACCACCTGATGCGGGTGCGGGCCGACATCGCGCTCGCGCGCGGCGAGCTGGAGCTGGTCGAGGCCATCCTGTCGGAGATCGGCGTGCTCAAGGAGCGGCCCGAGGACTTCGTCCAGGACATCACCAACAGCGCCCGGCTGCACATCGGCTGGCACCTGCTGAGCGGCGAGTACGGCCTGGCGCTGGCGGTGGCCGAGCGGGTGCTCGCCCGCCCCTCCCAGTCCAGCAAGGCGATGCTCGGCTGGCGGCTGCTGGCCCTGCTCCGCACGGTCTGCGACGCCGCCGAGGAGCTCGAACCCGAACGGGTCCGCGCGGTGCGCGAGCACTCCGCCGAGGTGGCGAAGCACCTGTCGACCGTCGGCCCGGTCGCCGAGGCCTACCGGCTGTCGTACTCGGGGGACTTCGACGCCTCGGCCGCCGCCTGGGAGCGGCTCGGCCGCCCGCACAACCAGGCCAGGGCGCTGACCCGGGCGGCCTCCGCCGCGGCGCTGGCGGGTGACCGCGACGGCGCGGCGGCCCGGCTCAAGGTGGCGCTGCCGCTGGCGAAGGCCCTGGGCGCGGCCCCGCTCATCGGCGACATCGAGCGGCTGTCACGCCGCGTGGGCGCGGCCCGGCAGGAGCCGTCCGACCTGCTCACCCCGCGCGAGCTCGAAGTGCTGCGCCTGGTGGCGCTGGGGCATACCAACAGGGACATCGCGACAGAGCTGTTCATCTCCGCCAAGACCGTGAGCGTGCACGTCTCCAACATCCTGGCCAAGCTGGGCGTGGCGACACGGGGCGAGGCCGCCGCCGCCGCGCACCGGCGGTCGCTGCTGTCACACTGACGGGCTGCGGTGCCTCGGCCGCTCGCCGAGAGGCCGCCCGCCGACGGGCCGCTCGTCGAGCGGCCGCTCGCCGATTGGCCGCTCGCCGGGGATCGGCTCGCGCGCCGGCCGCGCTCTGATCTCGCCGAGCGTGGCCTGCCCGGACCGGATGTCGGCGATCAGCACGTACGCGACCAGGATCAGTCCGAGGCAGAGGGCGTCGGCGGCCCACCAGGGGATCTCGGCGAGCAGCAGATAGCCGTCACGGTCGCTCAGCGACCTGATCACCCAGGTGACGGCGGCCACCACCAGGGCGACCATCAGCCAGCTGCGCAGGCGCGGCAGCTCCGCTCTGCGCCACAGCCGGATCCGCCAGTCCACGAACACGGCGAGCACGCCGAGCAGCGCGCAGAACCCGATCAGCCACCAGGGCAGGGCGAAGGCCGTCTGATCGGCGATCCCCTCCTGGGTGGTGCGCAGCTCGGTCTCGGCCTGCCGCTGGGCCGCCACGGCGGCGTCGAGCTGCTTCTGCAGCTGGGCCACGGTCTTCTGTTCGCGGGCCGACTGCGCGGGAGCGTCGGTCGGCAGCATCCGCGCCACGACGGTGAGCATGATGGCGACGAACGACAGGGCCAGCACGATGGCCATGAACAGGTCGATGAAACGCAGGTCGAGCGGCGGGGCGAACGATCTGGCGGGCCGCTTCCTCACGGCTCCCTCACCAGCGTGTACCGCTGCGGGCGGGTCTCGGCCGCGCTCAGCCGCTCCACCGCGATCCGCAGCGCGTCCAGCCCCTTGACCAGCGCCTCGGTCTCGCCGCGTGAGCGGGCCAGGCCCTTGGCCAGGGACTCGGTCTCGGCTCGCGAGCGGGCCAGCTCCTGGCTGAGCCCCTGCAGGGCGGGGGTCGCCTGCGCGGCGGGGGCCGCCTGCTTGCCGGGCAACCGCGCGATGTAGCCGAGGAACACCTCGTCGGCGGCCACCACGCCGGCCCGCTCGGCCCGCTCGACGAGGGACATCGCGAAGAACGCGAGCACGCTCAGGAACAGCGCGATGAGCGTGACGCCGAACGCGGAGGCCAGCTCCGGCAGCACGTGCTCCCTGAGCGCGGTCATCAGCACGCTGGGGTCGCCCTGGCTGTCCAGGGCGGTGCCGAACGAGGTGACCATCGCGGCCATCGTCAGCGCGGTGCCGATGAACCCGAACACCGGCAGCGCCCAGATGAGCGCGTGGTCCAGGTGGTGCTTGTTGGCCATCTCGCTGTCGTCCAGCGCGGAGCGGGCGCTCAGCACCGCCTCACAGTCGCTGCCCGCCTCCGCGGACTCCTTGAACAGCTTGAGCCGCCGGCCCACCAGCGTGTCGCCGCCCGGTTTCACCGCCTGGACGTTGGCCACGGCCCGCGCCGTCGCCTCGTTCTCGCGCCGGATGTCCGGCACGGCCCTGACGATCCTGAGCACGGCGGTCAGGAACACCGCGACGATGACCGTGACCACGAACTCCGCCGCGGCCGGGGGTGTGGTCGCGCCCACGGCCCGCAGCACTGTCTCCACCACTCCGGTCATCAGCAGCAGCGCCGAGACCACCCCGGCCACCGCGGGCGCGAACGCTGAGTGGCGCCAGCCGATCCTTGACAATCCGTACTCCATCCCCGACGAACCAGAGGTCAGTGAATACCCAATCACACCTGTTGCTTACAATGAGTAACAAATTGTAACGAGTGGGTACTAATCTCCTGGATTGCGTCAGAGCATCGCGTCGACCAGCAGGACGACGCCGAAGATCGCGAAGGCGGCGGCAGCGCCGTACCGGATCGCCTTCTCCGGCAGATGCTTGCCCAGCAGCCGGCCCGCCACGATGGCCAGCGCGTCGGCCGCCACCATGCCGACGGTGGAGCCGATCCAGGTGCCGAGCCAGCCGTGCTGGGTCGCCAGCGTGATCGTGGCCAGCATGGTCTTGTCGCCCAGCTCGCTCAGGAAGAACGCGACCGTCACGGCGATGATGGCGTTCCTGGTGGTGCGCTGCGCCTTGCGGGACTCCTCCTCGGTCAGCTCGTCGCCGCGCAGCGTCCAGGCCGCGAAGCCGAGGAAGGCGAGGCCCGCCACGACGGAGATGGCGGTGGTGGGGAGCGCGTCGCCGATCAACCCGCCCACGGCCACACTGACGAGGTGGACGGCGGTGGTGGCGATCGTGATGCCGGCGATCACCGGCCAGGCTTTGAAACGGGTGGCGAACGTCATCGCCATGAGCTGGCTCTTGTCACCGAGCTCGGCCACGAAGATCACGGCCAGGCTGATCCAGAATGCGTCCAACGGTCCTCTTCCGCGCGACCGGACCGGGAGCGCGCACCGGGGGAGAATTTCGGGCACGGCTTCGGCCCGGCAGCGTCTTCGTACACGGCTGCCAGGCCGAAGGTCTCGTCCGCCCGTGAAGGCCCGCGCGACCGGGCGCGCGAACGCGCCAGCATGTCGATCACGCGATTGGGACTACTCCCCTTCGGTGTTTCCGACACACTAACAGCCGCCCCCGCGCGACTATTCCCCACCCCTCGGCGAGGCGCCCCTCACAGCGCGCAGCCCACCATGACCGGCTCGTTGACCAGCGTCACCCCGAACTTCTCGCGCACCCCGTCGCGCACGTGCCTGGCCAGGGCCAGCAGGTCAGCGGTGGTGCCTTCGCCGGGGTTGGTCAGGGCGAGGGTGTGCTTGGTGGAGATGCGGACCGGGCCGTGCTCGTAGCCCTTGGGGAAGCCGGCCTGCTCGATCAGCCAGGCGGCCGGCACCTTGATCGACCCGTCGCCGACGCTCCAGCTCGGGTGTCCCGGCGCGCGCGTGGCCAGCGCCGCCGCCTCCGGCGCGGACAGGATCGGGTTGGTGAAGAAGGACCCGGCACTGCGGGTGTCGGGGTCGGCCGGGTCGAGCACCATGCCCTTGCCGCGCCTCAGCTCCAGCACCGCCTCACGGGCTCGCGCCAGCGGCACGCGCTCGCCGACCTCGACGCCGAGCCGTCCGGCCAGCTCTTTGTACGCCACCGGACCGGATGTTCCCGAAACATCCAGCGCGTACGTCACGGCGAGCACCACATGCCGGGACAGATCCCGCTTGAAGGCGCTGTCGCGATAGGAGAACCCGCACTGCCGCGCCTCCAGATCCACCACCTGGCGCGTCTTGCGGTCGTAGGCCCGCACGCACCAGATGGTCTGCGACACCTCCTGGCCGTAGGCGCCGACGTTCTGGATCGGCGTGGAGCCCACCAGGCCGGGGATGCCCGACATGCACTCGATGCCCGACCAGCCCTCGGCGACCGCGCGGGCCACCAGCGGGTCCCAGTCCTCGCCCGCCTCGACCGTGACCAGCACCTGCTCGGCGTCACGGGAGACCGAGACGCCCAGATTGGCCACCCGGATGACCAGCCCGTCGAAGCCCTCGTCCGCCACCACCAGGTTGCTGCCGCCGCCGAGGATCAGCGTGGGCCGCCCCTCCCGGTCCGCCGCCGCCACCAGGGAGACCAGCTGCTCCGCCGTGTCGGCTCGGGCGAAATCGCCGGCCGGACCGCCCAGGCGCAGCGTGGTGTAAGGCGCGAGCATCTCCATGAGCACCTAGCTTATGAGGTGTCACAGCCTCGGGGGCACCCGTCGTAGTTCCCCCTGACCTCCTCGTCGCGGTATTCGGGGCCTATCCGGGGGCTTGTTCTGGAGCGTGTTCGGAGGCTTGTTCAGGGGCGACGTCGCGCTCGCGCAGCCTGCGTACCGGCAGACGCTCGGGGGGCACCACCAGCTCGCCGCGCAGGGCCAGGGAGAACTCCACGTCGGCATCGCGAGCGCTGTGGACCCGCTCCGGGAAGGCGGCCAGCGCGGCCGACCTGCGGACCGCCATCAGGTCGGCGCTCAGCGCCCGCACCCGCCCCGGTCCCGCCGGACGCCACCGGTCGCCGGAATCCGCCGGCTCCAGCCCCTGCCGGCCGGCGGCCACCGCCCCCTCCTTGACCGCCGCGACCAGCGGGGTGAGCGCGTCACCTTCGAGCACGAGCGAGGTGTCCATCAGGACGTGCACCTCGGAGCTGTCGAGGTGGAGCAGCTTCATCCGGGCCGCGCCCGAGGTCGCGCCGCCGCCCCGCCCCTGCGGGGCGTCGGCGACGCGCCAGAGACGGATCCGCTCCGGGTGGCGCTCGGCCAGCTCCGCCAGCACGTCCCCCGCGCCGTCCACGTTGCCCAGGTCGAGGGCCAGTATGGTGGCGCCGGTGTGCTCGACGAGCGACTCGACGCACGCCCGCACGTCCTGCGGCCGGCCGTCGGCCACCAGGCCCACCGAGGCCGTCACGTCCTTGGTCTCCACGCGCTGCCGCTCGGCGTTGACGCCCAGATCGTCCATCCGGTTGGTGGCCAGCGTCCCGTCCCAGGTCCGCTGGGCGTGCAGCATGTCGTCGTCGGGGACCCCGTGCTGGCCGGGGTCGCCGGAGAAGCCGAACTCGGCCGCCGGGTTCCCGCGAGCGCCCCTGCCCCTGGCCCCCGCCGTACCGACCCCGGTCGCCGGCCCGGCCGCGCCGCCCCCGGTCCCCGATCCCGCCGCGCCGCCGCCCGCTGTGCCGCCCGCTGTGCCGCCCGCTGCGTCGCGGCCCGTGCCCACGGTGCCGGCCACCTCCTGGAGCCTGGGCGGTCGGAGGTGGCCGGGCGGCCTGTCGTCGGTCACGGCGGAAACAGGGATGGACTCCACGGTCGGCCAGACGGTGACATGCGGGGATTCACTCATGACCTCACGGGTACCCGAGAGCCGCCCGCCCTATCATCAGGAGAGCTGCACCACCGCGCGCGCCCTGGACAGCACCTTGGCGTCGCCCGAACGGGCCGTCAGCGCCACGGCCACCCGCTTGTCCGCGAGTTTCTCCTCCACGACGCCGCTGACCGTGATCGTGGCCCCCTGGTCGTCGTCGGGCACGACCACCATCGAGGAGAACCGCACCCCGTAGTCGACCACCGCGCCCGGATCCCCGGCCCAGTCCGTGACGAACCTGCCGGCCTGGGCCATCGTGAACATGCCGTGCGCGATGACGTCGGGCAGGCCGACCATCTTGGCGAACCGCTCGTTCCAGTGGATCTGGTTGAAGTCGCCGGACGCGCCCGCGTACATCACCAGGTTGAGCCTGCGCACGCCGTAGTCGACGGCGGGGATCTCCTGGCCGACCTCGACCTCGTCGTACTTCACCGTCGCCGTCATCTCAGGCCGCCCCTCCGCGCTCGATGATCGTGTTGTACGTGGTGCAGACCGGCTCACCGGAGACCGTGGTGACCTCGCTCCTGATCGTCAGCAGCTCGTTGCGGCCGGCGGTGCGGATCTCGGTGATGGTGGCGGTGGTGACGAGCTCGTCACCGGCGTAGACCGGGCGGGTGTACACGAAGCGCTGCTCGCCGTGGACCACCATGGCGATGTTCAGGCCGAGGTCGGGGTCGGCCAGCGCCCCGCCGCCGCTCTGCAGGCTGAACACGATGGGGAAGGTCGGCGGTGCGACCACGTCCGGGTGACCGGCAGCCCGCGCCGCCTCCTGGTCGCGGTAGATCGGGTTGCCGTCGCCGATCGCGGCGGCGAACTCCTTGATCTTCACCCTGCTGACTTCGTACGGGCTGCCGGATGGGTAACTGCGTCCCACGAAGTCACGGTTCAAGGCCATCAGTGCTCCCTCGCATGTCTCATCGAACGCGATGTGAGCCAGACGGTAACAGAACAACATTCGGCTGTCGCCGGAGATGGCCGTCTTTTTGCCGCCGCCAGGATCGGGCGTGTGCGGACACGACAAACCGGCGCCCTGTCAGCAGGACGCCGGTCTGTTCAACGATGGCAGGGGTGCTGCCCGGCGAGAACTAGCGGGTCTCGCGGTGCGCGCGGTGACAGCGGCAGTTGGGGCAGTACTTCTTCAGCTCAAGCCGATCCGGGTCGTTGCGCCGGTTCTTCCGCGTGATGTAGTTGCGGTGCTTGCACTCCTGGCAGGCCAGCGTGATCTTCGGCCTAACGTCGGTGGCAGCCACTTGGGAGTGCCTTTCTACGTTTGGGACTGGGACATGCCCATACCCAGGTCACAGGACCTGGGATTGGGCAGTAGCGGAGGCCGGACTTGAACCGGCGACACAACGATTATGAGCCGTTTGCTCTGCCTGACTGAGCTACTCCGCCTTGGGCCGAAAACGACCGGCCCCGTAGAGGATACCCGACCCGAGGAGCACCTACGTAACTCGCCTGACCGGGCAGGGTGTTCCCAGTATGCCCCAGGAACCCCCGCCAACCGAAATCGAAAAAGCAAAAGCCCCACCTGCCGGTGAGGCTCGACACTGCTGGAGCCCCCAAACGGAATCGAACCGTTGACCTTCTCCTTACCATGGAGACGCTCTGCCGACTGAGCTATAGGGGCTTGCCCGCGCTGCGGACAGGTGTAACCATACACGGCACTCAGCGATGATGCGAACTCGTCCGCACCCGCGCCGGCTCCGTCGCGGCGGGCCTCGACGGGAACGCGATCACCTCGCAGAGCTCGGCCAGATCGACGTGCCTGGCCACCTCCTCGACCGTGGAACAGTCGGCGACGAGCCGCCCGTGCCGGCGCACCCGCAGCACCTGCCGCCCGGCCCGCATGGCGAGCACGATCTCGCACCCGTCGCTACCTACCCATCGGCTGTCCATACCGGCACACAGTAGCTTTCGGGTCTCTCATTTTTCATGGGGTCACATGCGTTACAGGTCATAGCGGCTCGGTTTCAAAAACGGTAGAACCCGAGGAAGCCCTTCACCCGGTCGATGTCGTCGACCCGCACCATGGCACCGGTCTCCGGCGCGTTCATCATCCTGCCCTGTCCCAGATAGATGCCCACGTGGCGGGTCTTCTTCCGGCTTTTGCCGAAAAAGACCAGGTCACCGGGCCTGGGCGAGTCTACCCGGCGCATCCTGCGCAGGTGGTCGTCGGTGTTGCCCGGCCCGAGCACGTCCGTGCCGTGCGCCAGCGCGTACACCCACCGCGTGAACCCCGAGCAGTCCAGCCCTCGCGTCCTCGCCGCCGGGCAGGGCTTGATCTTTCCTGAGTAGCCCAGGCAGGTGCCCTTGGACGGCCCGGGCCGCTCGGCGTGGCCGCCGCCCCAGGAGTAGACGATCTCGCGCTCCTGGATGTCGTACGCGATCGCCACGATCTCCGGCAGCACGTATCGCGCGAGCGGCGCGGAGGCCGTGGCGCCCACTAAGACGAGGATCACGGCCACGGCCGCCCAGCGCCTTCCCGACACCCGTCCCCCCTCACACCTACGGGTATGTCGGTTTTATCCTGCATCACCGATCTGGCGTGCGCTGAGCTCAGGTTTCGCCGCGCGCCGGCCTCAGAACCAGATAAATCCAGATTTTTCGGCACGTCGCCTGAATCCGCACTTCAGGGGCCATGAAACGCCGCCCCACCGGCACGTCTGCCACGTGGCGTTTCCGCAGGTCAGAGCCTTATATGAACGTAACATTCGCGTTTGCCAAACCGGTATTTCCCTGCCCAAGATGGTCCCGATCCTCAATCGAGCCCCCGACCTGGGGTTTCTTCGCCATGCCCGGAGGAGAACGACCATGATCCACGCCCGGGGACTGACCCGAGTCTTCACCATGAAAAAGGAACGCGTCGAGGCGGTGCGCGGCATCGACCTCGATGTGGAGGCCGGCCAGCTGGTCGCCTTCCTCGGCCCGAACGGCGCCGGCAAATCCACCACTCTGCGCATGCTCACCACCCTGCTGCCGCCGACCTCCGGCACCGCCACCGTGGCGGGCCGGGACGTGGCCCGCGACCCGGCGGGCGTGCGCGCCCGGATCGGCTACGTCGGCCAGAAGAACAGCGCGGGCGAGAACCACCGCGTCCGCGACGAGCTCGTCACCCAGGGCCGCTGCTACGGCCTGAGCACCTCGGAGGCCCGCGACCGCGCCGCCGAGCTGCTCGGCCTGCTCGACCTGGAGCCGCTGGCCGACCGCAAGCCCGGCACCCTCTCCGGCGGCCAGCGCCGCCGCCTGGACATCGCGCTCGGCCTCATCCACCGCCCCGGCCTGCTCTTCCTCGACGAGCCGTCGACCGGGCTCGACCCCAGGAGCCGCGCCGACATCTGGTCGCACATCCTCCGCCTGCGGGAGACGTACGGCACCACGCTCTTCCTGACCACCCACTACCTCGAAGAGGCCGACAGCATGGCCGAGCGGGTGGTCATCATCGACAACGGCGTGATCATCGCCGACGGCACGGCCGGGCAGCTCAAGAACGACCTGGCCGGCGACCACATCACGATCACCACGCACACCGAGCGGGACGCCGCCGAGGTGGCCAGGATCGCCGGCGCCACGGCGGACGGGCTGACCGTGACCCACCGCGTGGCCGGCGCGACCTCGGCGCTGCCCGAGCTCCTGCGGACGCTGGAGGCGGCCGGCGTCAAGGTCGCCACGGCCGAGACCACCCGCCCCACCCTTGACGACGTGTTCCTCGCTCTGACCGGGAGAAGCCTCAGCGATGACGACCTTCCTGCATGACACCACGACCATCTTCCGCCGCGAGTTCGTCACCGTCGTGCGCGAGCCGCTCGGCCTGGTCTTCGAGATGGGGCAGCCGCTGCTGTTCCTGTTCCTGTTCGGGTCGCTGCTGGACGGGGCGGTGGGCTCCTCCTGGCAGTGGTTCGTGCCCGGCATCCTGGTCATGATGTGCCTGACCGGCCCGATGTCCTCCGGCTACAACCTCCTGGTGGAGCTGATCGGCGGCTCGATGGAGCGCCTGATGGTCACCCCGGTCAACCGCACCGCCCTGCTCATCGGCCGGGCGCTCAAGGAGATGGCGATCCTGTTCGCCCAGGCGCTCCTGATCATCGTCCTGGCGCTGCCGCTGGGCTTCGAGCTTCACCTGGCCGGGGCGGTGGCGGGGGTGGCCATGCTGATCGTGTTCGGGGTCGGCCTGGGGTCGCTCTCCTTCGTGCTGGCCATGAGGTCGGCTCCCAGCGGGGAGCTGTTCTACGTCGTGACGCAGGGGCTGCTGTTCCCGCTGCTCCTGCTGTCGGGGGTGCTGCTGCCGATGGACTCCGGCCCCGCCTGGCTGCGCGTGGCCGGCGACGTCAACCCGGTCACCTACGTCGTCGAGGCCCAGCGCGCCCTGTTCGCCGGCGACCTCGCCGACGTCTCGGTCCTGTACGGCGCGGCGATGTCGTTCGCGGTGGCCGCGCTCGGCCTGTGGCTGAGCAACCGGGCGATGCGCCGGGGCGTCTGACAGACTTCCCGGCGTGAATCGCTTGGTGGAGACCAGGACGGTGCCGTGGATCTCCGTCCCGCATCGGATGGACGTCGTGCTCGCCGGCGGCGTCCCGCCCGAGGGCCCGGTCACCTCCGCGTTCGCGTTCGTGCTGGACGCGGCGGACAGGACGCTGCTGACCCGGGTGAACCGGGCCGGGCGTGGCTGGGAGATCCCCGGCGGCCACCTCGATCCGGGCGAGACCCCGGTGGGTGCGGCGGTCCGGGAGGTGGCCGAGGAGACCGGGCTGCTGCTGGAGCCCGAGCTGCTGTCGCTGTTCGCCTGGCACCGGATCGAACTGCTGGCCCCGCCACCGGCCGGCTACCGCTACCCCGCGCTGACGTACATGCTGATGTTCCAGGCGCGGCTGGCCGAGCCGGGGCGGCCCACCCGTCCGCCGGCGGGCTCGGAGAGCACGGCGGCCCGGTGGCTGCCGCGCCCGGAGGTCGAGCGGCTCTGCGGCCACCAGTCCTGGATGTCGCTGCACCGCGCGCTGCCGGTCTAGGCTCAGATTGCTCGGGTCAGACGGTGCAGGCCCGGTCGATGTCCGGCCCCCGGTAGGCGTCTTCGGGGATCCGGGCCAGGGTGGACTCGTGCACCTGCGGACCGAGGCCGTACAACTTCTGGAAGCTCATGATCAACGGCCGCCACGCGTCCGGGTCGATGTGGTCGTCCTTCCCCTCCGCGCGGATCTCGTCGTGCGCCCAGACCCGCTGCACGCGCACCTCGAAGGCCACCACCCCGCCGTCGCCCACCGGATGTGCCGCCTCCACGACGGCCTCCATGCTCACCGGGCACTCGGCCACCCTGGGCGGCCGCACCGTCTCGCTCGGCACCGGCGTCAGCCCGGCCCGCCCGAACTTGCCCGGCACGAACCGGTAACCGCGCTCGTGCTTTCCCGGCGGCACGGGGTCGGACCCGGTGGTCAGCGCCAGCCGGTCGACGGCGGGGGCGAGGGCGTCGGAAGGCAGGTTGAGCACGCACTCGCGGGTGCTCAGCAGGTTCTGCGCGGTCTTGGACCTGACGCCCAGCCCCAGCATGGCGCGCCAGCCGAGCCAGAAGGCGGACGACATGGGGGCCAGGTTGGGGGTCCCGTTCTCGTTCATGGTGGAAATCAGGACGACCGGGGTGCCGAAATAGAGAATGGCCGGTTCGATACGGGTGTGCGCGTCGGTGAGAGTGGTCACGTTCCACTCTTTCGGGCCGTGTCTCACCCGTGCTGGCGGCATTCGGACGCTGCGCCTCTCAACCGGCCCATTACGGTTCTTCACCGGTGTAACGTCACGGGTGAGCACAATGGAGGTCCGCTCGTATGCAACCACCGTTGGCCATCACCAGTGAACAGTTCGGTGACACGGCGATCATCAGCCTGACCGGCGAGCTCGACACCACCAGGTGCGCTCAGGTGGACGAAACGCTCTCCGCCTGCCTGTCCGGCGGCTGCCCCCATCTGATCATCGACGCCTCGGGGCTGACCTTCTGCGACTCGATGGGCCTGCGCACCCTTCTGGAGTACGTGGACCGCACCGCGAAGGCGGGCGGCTGGCTGCGGCTGGCGGGCGTCCACGGCGTCCTGAAGCGGCTCCTGGAGGTCACCGGCGTGGCCGTCGTCATCCCGATCGACCCCGACGTCCCGACGGCCCTGCAGGCCCGCATCTCCGAGGCGGGCCACACCGCCCGGCAGGAGAGCTAGCCGCACTCGTACGTGTGACCGCGCACACAGCCCCTACGTGGACTTGTACACAGAACATCACGATCCGCGCCCGTAGCGTCTGCCACGTCGGACAAAACGTCGAACGTAAGGGCAGTGGTTCTGATGAGCACTCTTGAGCAGGGTGGCGGCGCGCGGACCTCGTGGCGGCGGACGATGGGCCGGGCGGCGGTCGGCGCGGCCACCGCGGCACTGGCCGTCACCGCCATGGGCGCGGTGCCCGCCTCGGCGAGCACCCAGTCCACCACCCAGTCCACCACCGTGACCGCCGACGCCGAGGCGTCGGCCAAGAAGTACTACTTCGTGAGCGTGCTCCTCGGCAGGAACGAGGTGCCGGAGCGCGGCAAGAAGGTCAACGACCGGAACGGCCTGGCCGTCGCGAAGTTCCGCATCCACGGCAACCGTTTCTACTACCTCGTCGAGTGGAAGAAGACCGGCAAGCCCACCGCTTTCCACATCCACAGGGGCTCAGCCGGCCAGAACGGCGCGGTCGTCATCGACCTGCTGGCCAACGGCAAGATCCGCGGCAACACGAGCTTCGGCAGCGTCATCGTCAAGGACCACAACCTGCTGAAGGGCATCAAGAACAACCCGAAGAAGTGGTACGCCAACCTCCACACCGCTCAGTTCCCCGACGGCGCGGTGCGCGGCCAGCTCCACCACAGCAAGCACTGGTAGCCCGTCCCCACAGCCCCGGCAGGTCGTCCTGCCGGGGCTCCGTCACACGTTGCCCAGCACGCGGGTGACCGTGATCTCCAGCACCACCCTGGCGGGGTTCGGCCGGGGTGGCTTGTAGCGGGCGGCGTAGCGGCGCTCGGCGTCGGCCACCCGCTCCGGCTCGGCCCGCAGCACGGCCCGGCCCTCCAGCGTCGACCAGCGGCGGCCGTCCACCTGGCACAGCGCCACCAGCGCCCCGGACGCGCCCGACGCGCCGATGAGGCGGGCCTTCTGCGAGGACCCCGAGGTGATCACGCGGGCGGTGCCGGTCGCCAGGTCCACGGTCGCGCCCACCGGCACCAGGTGCGGCGGCCCGTCGGGGCGCGCGGTGGCGAGCGTGCACAGATGCCGCTCCTGCCAGAACGCGGCGAACCCGTCTCCCTGCTCGGCCAGATCCACAGTCCTCCTCAGGCCTCCTCAGGCCTCATCAGGCCTCCTCAGGCCTCCTCAGGCCTCCTCAGGCCTCCTCAGGCCTCCTCAGGCCTCCTCAGGCCTCATCAGGCCTCCTCAGGCCTCCTCAGGCCTCCTCAGGCCTCATCAGGCCTCCTCATTGACGTGCGGGCACCAGCGTATCCACCGGTGTCAGGCGTCCCGGGTGCGGAACACCGCGAACGCGACGGTCAGCAGCAGCGCGGTGAAGGCGGCCAGCACCCCGAGCCCCGCCCACGGAGTCAGCCGCCCGGCCGCCTGAACGGTGGTGGTGATCTGAAGACCGGCCGAGATCGGCCAGTAGGTCAGCATCGCCTCTCTCGCCGGCTCCGGCATGAGCCGGGGCCCGATGACGGGGATGATGAAGTTGACCGCCACGAGCACGGTGGCCGCGATCATCGTGCCGCGCAGCAGGCAGCCCAGCGCCACGCCCACCAGGCCCACCAGCGCCCAGATCACCCCCATGCCGACGACGGCCCGCAGCACTCCGGGCTGGCCCAGCGTCGCCGTGGGCGCGCCGCCGGCGCCGATGGCCACCTGCCCGAGCAGGAACGACCCGAAGCTCGCCACCTCACCCGCCACCAGGGCGAGCCCGGCGAACATGGTGACCTTGGCGGCCAGCAACCGCCCCCGCCGGGGCGCCACGGTCAGGCTCGTCCGGATCATCCCGGTGACGTACTCCGACGTCACCACCAGCACGCCCAGCGTGCCCACCACGGTCTCGGCGAACAGGAAGCCGCCGTACATGCTGATGTAGGTGGCGTCGAACGCCCCGCCCGCCCGGTACCCCTCGCCCGCACGGTAGGCGGTGAGGGCGCCGAGCCCCACCATGAGCCCCACGGCGATCAGCAGGGTGACGACGTTCGACGGCACGGTGCGGAACTTGGTCCATTCGGCCCGGAACGTGTTCATGCCGCTGCTCCCTGGAACTCGATACTGTCGCGGGTGAGATTCATGTACGCCTCCTCAAGGGAGAGGCGCTGGGGGGTGAGCTCCGACAGCACCACCCCGGCCTCCATCGCCACCCGGCCGATCTGCCTGGCGTCCAGCCCGGTGACGACGAGCGCCCCGTCGGCGCCGGGCTCCGCCTGGCCGCCCGCGTCGCTCAGCCTGCGGGCGAGCGTCTCCCGGTCGTCCGCGCGGACCAGCACGCCGGAGCTGTGCCGGACGAACTCCCGCATCCCCACGTCCGCGATCAGCCTGCCCCTGCCGATGACCACGAGATGGTCGGCGGTCAGCGCCATCTCGCTCATCAGATGGCTGGAGACGAGCACGGTGCGGCCCTCGTCGGCCAGCCCGCGCATCAGCTCCCGGATCCACTTGATGCCCTCGGGGTCCAGGCCGTTGACGGGCTCGTCGAACAGCAGCACCTTCGGGTCGCCGAGCAGCGCCGCCGCGATGCCGAGCCGCTGGCTCATCCCGAGGGAGAAGGTGCCGGACCGCCGGCGCGCCACCGATTCGAGCCCCACCAGGCGCAGCACCTCGTCCACCCGCTCGGCCGGGATCGCGTTGCTGTGGGCGAGCCAGAGCAGGTGGTTGCGCGCCGTACGCGAGCCGTGCACCGCGCGGGCGTCCAGGAGCGCGCCCACCTCGCGCATCGGCAGCGGCGCGGCCACGTACGGGCGGCCGTTGACCCGCACGCTTCCCGCATCCGGCCGGTCCAGCCCCAGGATCATCCGCATGGTCGTCGATTTGCCCGCCCCGTTCGGCCCGAGGAAGCCGGTGACCCGGCCCGGCTCGACGCCGAACGTCAGCCCGTCCACGGCCGTCCGGTCGCCGTAACGCTTGGTCAGTCCCGCGAGTTCGATCATCTTCCAGCCCTGCCGTCGACCTCGATGTCCGTCATGACTTGAGAATCGCTGCAGAGCTTTTCTCCCAAAATCCACCGATCGGTTGATACGGCATCCGCCTCGACCGGAAATTCATCGTCGTTTCGCCCTGAAGCGCTGATACATGTCGCGTTCCCTTTCTTCGGTGAAGCGTTAGTCTCGAAATGTGCACCCCCCGTCACCACCCCGTACACTTTTCGTGATCATGCCTTTCGGGATACGGACGCTTTCCTCCGGTTCCGACCATGACTTCGACCGCTTCTATGTCGAGGTCCTGCGGCCGATCGCGCAGACGGCCAGCTGGGCCGTGCTGCGCGCCGACGAGCTCGCCGAGCAGGGCACCATCGTCAACCAGGCGTTCAGACATCTGCACTCGGCGGACCTGGTCGTCGCCGACCTGAGCGCGCCCAACGGCAACGTCTACTACGAGCTGGGCATCAGGCACGCCATCTCGCCGGGCAAGACGATCCTGGTCGCGGCGCGGGGCACGGAGCTGCCGTTCGACCTGGCGGGCCAGCGGGTGCTCTTCTACGACCTCGACTTCGCGGCCGACACCGGCTTCCACGCCCTTTACGCGCGGGCCCTCAACAGCGAGCCCGACCTCGACGCGAACCCGGTCAGATCGGCCCTGACCAAGCTCGGCCTGCACTCCGATCCGGACACCGACCATGTGGCCTTCCAGCAGGAGCTCAACCTCAAGATCGATCGGGCCCGCAACGTCGAGCAGCTGGTCGCCGTCTGGCACTGGGCCCGGCAGTTCGACAACCTGCCCATCAGCAGCCTGCTATCGCTGGGCTATCGGCTCGCCGAGGCCGGCGATTACGCCACCGCCGTCCACGCGCTGGACGCGGCGTTCCCCATGGCCGCCCAGGACTACGAGGTGCACCGGCAGCGCGGCTTCTACCTGCGTAAGCTCGGCCGGCTGGAGGAGGCCGAGGCGGCGCTGACCAGGGCCAACGAGCTCAACCCCTCCGACCCCGAGACCCTGGGCATGCTGGGCGGCGCGCTGAAGCGGCAGCGGCGCTACGCCGAGGCCCTGGAACGGTACGAAGCCGGCGCCCGCCTCTCCCCCACCAGCCTCTACCTGGCGGTCGCGCAGGCCGGCATGTCGATCATCGCCGCGCCGCACGACCCCGAGCACGGGCTGGCCCTCTACCGTGAACTCCTGACCAAGATCGAATCCGATCCGGGTTACGAGGTCGACTCCTGGGCCAACCTGGTCGCCGCCGAGGCCAGTTTCGTGCTCGGCCGGCTCGACGACGCCTACGCCCACGCCCGCGCCGGCGTGCGCCTGGGAGCGGGCCGTCTGGACCTGGAGTCGGCGACCGAGCAGATCCGGATGCTCGACGACGCCGGGTTCCCGTTGCCGAACGCCCGCGGCTTCGTCAGGTGGCTGTCGCAGGGCGCGGCGGGCGCGATCCCCAGGAACGCCGGGCAGGCGGCGCAGTTCAAGAAGCGCATCATCTTCCATCTGTCCGACGTGCACTTCGGCTCCTTCGACAAGGAGGGGCGGAAGGTCGACGCGCACCGG
The DNA here is from genome assembly GCF_044465295.1 of Nonomuraea sp. NPDC049714. NCBI lineage: Bacteria > Bacillati > Actinomycetota > Actinomycetes > Streptosporangiales > Streptosporangiaceae > Nonomuraea > Nonomuraea sp. NPDC049714. The sequence continues at coordinate 284,289 of NZ_JBITLM010000009.1, forward strand.
TTCCACGACAGCGAGAACACCAGCCGGCTGAGCCTGGAGCTGCAGGAGGAGTTCGTCGCGGCCATGCAGCGGTCGGGGTGCGAGCCGGCCAACGCCACGATCGTGCTGTCCGGCGACTCCACCTACACCGCGAGCGAGTCGGAGTTCGACCTCGTCAGGGACTTCCTGAACGAGCTGTGCGGGTCTCTCGGGCTCGAACCTCGTCAGGTGGTGGTCGTGCCGGGCAACCACGACATCGACTGGTTCCAGTCGGCCTCCAACTGGAGCCACCGCTTCGACAACTACCTGGCCTTCGCGGTGAAGTTCTACGGCGAGCCGCTGTTCAGGGAGCTGTTCCCGTTGGTCACCTGGGATCTGAAGATGCCGGGCAAGCGGCCGGCCCCCAACGAGCTGATCTACTACCGGGCCGACGACACCACCGCCTTCGTCGGCCTGAACTCGTGCGTGTTCGAGGACAACCAGAATCACTACGGCTTCATCGGCAAGCGCCAGCTCGACAACGTGAACCGGGTGCTGGACCGGAAGAAGGCGCCGGAGATCCGGATCGCGGTCATGCACCACCACCTCCACCCCTTCCCCGAGCCGCTGGAGACCCGGAAGGGTCAGGACGTCACGCTGGACCTGTCCACGGTGCGCGACGCCGGCATGGTGGAGCAGCGCCTGGAGAAGCTCGGGTTCTCGCTGCTGCTGCACGGCCACAAGCACAAGCCCCAGCTGCGCGAGACCCTCGTACGGGATCCGCTGATCAGCTCCTCCACCACGGTGCGCCCGCTCATCGTGTCGGGCTGCGGCAGCACCGGGGTGAGCGCGCACGGCCTGGAGCACAACCAGCCCAACCACTTCGCCATCCTGGAGCTGCTGCAGCCGACCCGCTCGCTCGGAGCCGACTTCGTCTCCGTCGAATGGCGCGAACTGACCGTGTCCCCCGGCGCGGAGTGGGCCACCAAACAGCGCTGGACGTTGAAGGGGTGACATGGACAAGACCAGTCGCAACCTCGTTCCTGCGGTGCTCGACGGGGCCCATGACGGGGAGCCCCTGGAGCTGGCCACCGCCCTGTTCAGACATGCCGAACGCAACGCGCTGACCACGATCAACTGGTACCTCTGGAAGAAGACGATCAAGTCCCGCTGGTCGCGGATCCTCCGCGCCTCGGCGATCGTGCTGGCCGTGGCCGGCGGTGTGACGCCCCTGCTCCACGCCGCCAGTCCGGGGCTCATCGCCTCCGGGTGGGGCTATGTGGCGCTGGCGCTCTCCGCCGGCTGCGTGCTCTTCGACCGCTACTTCGGCTACACCTCCTCCTGGATGCGCTACATGCGCGCCCAGGCCCGCCTGCACCGCGTCCTGGTCACGGCACAGGCGCAGTGGACCGCCGCGATGATCCAGTGCACCCACGCCGCCGCCCCGGTCGACGTGCTCATGCCCATCGTGCAGGACCTCATCAAGGGCACGGCCGAGACGGTCGAGCTGGAGACCGACGAGTGGGCCCGCGAGCTGACCGAGCAGTCGGAGCAGTTGCAACGGACCACCGAGAAGGACGACAGGCAGCGCAGGTGACGGTCACTCGGTGACGAAATCGACCTTGACGTGCGCGGGGACGCCGAGGCGAAGGACCGCGTCGAGCCATTTACGGTCGATGCTCACGCTTTCCGGCAGCTGGATGGTGACCTTGGACTCGTCCGTGCCCGGCAGGGTGCCGCCCGGCTGGGTGGACCAGGTGGCGCCGCCGGAATCGGTGATCCGCACCGGCTCCACCCCGGTGAGGGTCCGTACCAATCGGGCCAGGCCGTCCAGAGTGCCGCGCGCCCGATGCAGGGACACGGCCTCCAGCACGAGAGCGCGGCGCTGCTGGAGGGTCATGTGCTCGCTGAATCCGATGCCGACCCAGCTCGCCAGCCACGGCAGGAAGTCCGGCGGCGTGAGGGCCGGATCCAGATAGCTGTCCAGGCAGTCCAGGGTCGTCAGGATGGGCGCGAGCACCTGGTCGAACGCCTCGGTCATCTGCTGGACCCACGTGTCGCCCGCGTAGATGGCGGGCAACTGCTCGCCGAGAGGATGGGCGGTGGCCAGCCCTGTGACGCCCATGCGCATGCTTCACGACTCCACTTTGATCTGGTGGCCGTACGAGAAGACCAGAGTGTCCGGCTTCAGGGTGATCTGCTGGACGGGGTCGCCACGTCGCCCGGTGACCGGATCGGCCTCGAACAGGAGGATTTCGTCGATCAGATCGACACCCTCGACCTGCTGGAGGATGGCGTGCACCTCGCCCGCCTGCACGGGACGGCCGAACGGCCAGCCCGTGCCCCACTGCCCTCCGGTGACCGGGTTGAGGTAGGTGTACAGAGCCGACAGGGCGCGGGCGCGGACCTCTTCGTGGTTCACGGCCGAGCCGGCCCGTAGCTCGGCCACGACCGTGACGCCCTGGTAGGAGGGCGGCTCGACGAGGATCCGCGCTCCCAGACAGCGCCGCTCGTCCAGATATGTGGCGATAGCGCGGACCATCTCCTCCTTCGGCATGAATTGCTCAAAGTTCCGCTCGGTGCCCCGCACGTCCGGCACGACCAGCACCCGCACGCCTTCGGTCGGACCACCGTCCGAACCGGTGACGGGGACGCACTTGATCCGGGCCGCGTTCGACGCCGCCGTCCGCGCGAGCGCCTCGTAGTCCTCGACCGTGACGGCTCGGTCCATGCCCCGCAGTTGCAGCGGGCCCCGGACGGCGGCGTCGGCCACGGACTCGGCGTCCACGCCGCCGACGGCGGGCCTCCGGTTGATGACCTTCCGCACGAAAGGCACCGGATCGCGCGGAACGACCAGCGCCTCGCGGGCCACGTTGCCGCGGCGTCCGCCGCCGGTGAGATAGGCGGGCATCTTCACCAGAGCGCCCTTCTCCGGCACGTCACCGTAGGGATTCATGGAGCCGCCCTTCTCCCGCACCGCGGGGGGAAAGACGATCTCGCCCGCGACCCGGTCCACCACGAAGTGGCGGCTGCTCGCACTGGTGGAAGCGAAGGAGTCCACTTCCGTCCACTCCTGCGGGCCATTGCGCGCGAGCACCTGCACGACCAGCTTCTCGTCCGTGACCACGATGGGCGGGCGCCGAACGGTGAACCGCTGACCGGGAACGCCCTCCGCCGTGCCGAGGATCTCGTCCTTCACGAGGTCGGCGTGGCATGCCTCGACCGACCCGCCCATGGTTCGCGCGGTCACGGCCATGATGCGCGGGGTGGAGGAGTACGGCTCCCCCTGCCGGGCCTCGACCACCCGGCACCGGAGCCAGCCGCCCAGGTTGTCCGCCACCACGGAGGCCACATGATCGTCCGGCACGTGCAGCAGCACCTCGCCATCCCTGGTCAGCCCTCCTGTCGTGTCGCTCTCCAGCTCGCAGGCCGCCCAGCGGTCGCCCTTCCAGTACTGCCATTCGAGCGGCGGGTCGTCGGGATCGATCCCCGCGCCGGCGACCGCGCAGTCGAACGAGAGGAGGACGACGCATCGGGGGACCGCGTTCGGCAGCCCGAAGTAGACTGCGTCGTTCTGACGAGGCGGGTCGGTGAAGCAGTCCACGCCCGTCCCCTCCCGGAGCTCGACGCCGCGGTCGACCTGCTGGGATCCGGCGGTCCCGGTGCAGAGGTGGTCGAGCGCGGACGGGACGATCACCAGGTCTCGTGTGGTCATGAAGACGACGGGCTCCTCTCCCTCCACGTGCACGTTCGCCACTCTCGTGGCCTTCGGCACCGTGACCGGTTGCGCCCTGCTCGCCGCCAGGGTGAAGGTCAGGTCGCAGGCGGCCGGGGTCGGCGGGAACAGCCGCACGCCGAGGAGATCGAGGAAGCGCATGTAGTGCAGGTCGGTGACCCGGTTCAGCCGGTAGATCAGCTGGTCCACCATGAAGGCGAACGTCTCGACGAGCGTGATGCCCGGATCGGAGACGTTGTGGTCCGTCCACTCGGGGCATCGCTGCTGGATCAGCTTCTTGGCCTCGTCCACCAGGTCCTGGAAGTGCCGGTCGTCGAGTCGGGGAGCGGGAAGCGACATCATGCTCCTTCGTGCGGCGGAATGACGTAGAAGGGGAAGACGAGGTTGCGCGGGTCGTTCTCCCCGCGCAGCGCGTAGCGGATGTCGATGAGCAGGATCCCCTCGTCCGCCCGGCCGAAGCCCACCTGGACGTCGACCAGGTCGATCCGCGGCTCCCAGCGTTCCAGTGCCGTGCGGACCTCGTACGAGAGCAGCCCGGCCGTGCCGGCGTTGGCCGGCGCGAACACCAGATCATGGATGGCGCAGCCGAACTCGGGCCGCATCGGCCGCTCACCGGGTGAGGTGCCGAGGATGAGCCGGATGCTCTGCACGATCTCGTGCTCCCCCGTGACCAGCGCGATCGATCCCGTCTGGTCCGCCCGCACCTCGAAGGCCCAGCCCGCGCCGATGAAGTCCCTGTTCACGGTCATCCTCCGATCGACACCGTGGGGCAACCCATGATGATCATGGCGCCGCATCCGGTCCGGTCCCCCACGCGCGCGGCGGGCAGGCCGCCGATGAGCACGGTGACACTGCCGGGCCCGGCGATGGGCGTGGGCGGATGCGGGGTCGTGGGCGAGGGGAACGCGCAGGTGTGCATGGTGGTCACCGTCGCGGCGGGCATCCCGCCGATGAGCACCGTCGGCACCCCGGGCCCGGTGATGAACCCGGGGTGATCGGTGGGGTCGCCCACCCGTGCCGCGAATCCCATCAGTTGATCCTCACCTGTAGGCCCTGGATCACCACGTCGGCCTGGCCGGTGACGCTGACCCGGGCGCCCTTCAGCTCCAGCGGCCCCATGCCGGCGTCCACGGTGATGCCGGCAGCGGCCTTGATCTCCAGCGGCCCGTTGCCCGCCTCGACGGTGACGCCGGCGGCCCCCTTGATCGTGACCGCGCCCGTCCGCGCGTCCAGCCGTACGGTCGACCGCTCGTCACCCGTGGCGAGCAGCACCCCGCCCCCGGCGGTGACGGAATCGACGAGCTCCAGGCGGTGACCGGTCCTGGACACCAGGGCACGGACGTTCACCTGGCCGGTTGCGTCATCGATCGCCGGGGCCGACAGCTTCGGCAGCGCGTCCCGCCCGTTGTAGAGCCCGCCGAGCACGTAAGGATGATCGATGTCGCCGTTCTCGAACCCGACGAGCACCTCGTCCCCGACCTCCACGGGCAGCACCGCGCCCCGATCGTCGCCGGCGCCCGCCGCCATCACCCGCGCCCAGCCGCTGGTGTAGCCGGCGGCCAGCCACGGCATGCTCAGCCGCAGCCGGCCCTGGCCCGCCGGATCGTGCACGTCGCTCACGATCGCGGGGACCAGCCCCATCCGGCCGGGCGGCGCCGGTCCCGGCGAACCGGCCGACACCGTGAACGCCGTGGTGTAGCCGGTGACCGCGGAGAAGACGTGGCGCGTACCGGACAACCTGTAGCGCCCTTCGAAGGGCGCGCCGACGTTGACCAGCTTCATCAGGGTGCCCGCGCGCAGCTCGGGATCTCCCCGCACCACGCCCTCCAGCTCGGCCGCGCCGCCGCCCAGGCCGACCGCCAGCGCCTCGGCCGCGGCCGACACCTCCGCCTGGGAGCGGTGCCGGCTGTCTCCCGCCAGCAGGGACGGCGCCCCGAACCGGCCGCCCAGCTCGACCGGGTCCGCGCCCGGCACCTCGGCCTCGGCGGCGGACGGCGTGGCCATGGCCGTGACCTCCTGCTTGTTCTCGTAGTCCCAGCCTCGCACCTCGACCTCGGGCACCTGACCGCCCGCCGTGACGGTCGCCCGGAGCGACAGCAGAGCCCCGCCGGCCGCCACGGTGACCTCCTGTGACCCGCCGCGCGGCCCCGGCAGCCGGAACGACAGCTTCCCGTCGACGACCCGTACCCGCGCCCCGGTCCGGCGGGACAGCCGGGACAGGAACTCCCAGTCGCTGATGCCGTCCTGGTTGATCTGCGTACCCGGCCGCCCGCCGATGCCGGGGAGCGCGTCGATCTCGCCGGGCTTCAGTCCCGCCCGCCGGGCGACCATGCTGACGATGTCAGCGACCGCCATATCCGGATATACGGCCACCCGTCGCCCTCGCATGAGCCGGTGCGCCTCGTCCATCCCGCGCACCTCCGCGAACGTCCCGTCGGAGTCCACGTCCAGGACGACCGAGGTGACCTCGCCGTTCATCAGCGGGCGCGGGCCTCCCGGATCAGAGGTCTGCACCCTGAGCCGGACCTTCGCACCGATGGCGAAGCGGCCCTTGCCCAACGCCACACCGCCGTCGTCGCGGAAGCGCAGCACGAACACGTCGGGCAGGTGCTGACTGTCCTCGACGTACCCCGACGCGAGAAGCGCCGCGACGTCCTCCGGCAGGGGGCTGCCCTCGACCTCCACCATGAGCCCGCCCGTGAACAGCTCAGCGGCCACCGGTCAGCTCCTCGATCCGGGGGACCAGCAGCCGCGCGCCCGGCCGCAACCGCATCGGGTCGTCGATGCCGTTCGCCTCGGCCACCGCCCGCCAGCGGCTGGGGTCGCCGTAGGCCCGGTAGGCCACGGCCGCCAGCGTCTCGCCTGCCACCACCACATGGACGTCCACCGTGCCGGGGGCGCCTGACGTCGGATTCTGCTTCGGCGGGACCCCGGCGATCTCTTCCATCGTCACCGAGCAGACCGCCCTGATCGGCAGGCCCCCCGGCGTGAACAGCGTGAACCTGGCCGTGACGTTGCTGACGAACGCGGTGAAACCGTTCAGCAGCCCCCACCGCAGAACCACCCACGGCGGGCACGACTGCGCGCTGGCCAGCGTCTTGTCCGTGGGCACGACGCAGCTGAACAGCTTGTCCACGGCCTTGGCCACCTTGTCGTCCATGGTGTCGGTGGCGTCGAAGAACATCTCCAGCGTCAGCCTGCACGGGTCCGGGCCCTGAAACTGCGGCACGCCGCTCCGGCGGGTGTTGCGCTGCGGGCTCCGCCGCCAGCGTGCGGCCTTGGTGAACGCCAGCTCGTTCGGATTGAACTGGAAGTTGATGGTGTCGTAGCTCCTGCCGGGCTTGCCGATGCCGGTGCTCGGCGGATGAAGGAGCTCCAGGTAGGCCCGTTCCAGGCTGGTCGGCGGCCCGTCGCCGGGCGCCGTGGACGGCGCCGAAGACTCGAACACCAGCGGAGATGACACGGTCAGCCTCCCCAGCCCGGTCCGAAGAACCCGTGATGGGCCAACTCGACCGTCTCCATGGCGGCTTCCGGGGTCATGCTGTCGAACCTCGGCCCCGTCCATCTGACGGGGACCACGTCCCGCAGACCCCAGCTCGTGATCAGCTCACCCTGGAGGGTACGGGCCTCGATGGTCGCCGTCCTGCGCCTCATCCCGTACACCGAGCTCGCGAACCACCGGGTCACGTCCCTGCTCGCGGCCGTGACCGGCCTGGACAGCCGCACGTTGGAGAACCTCACCCGGGTCGGCAGCTGCCAGACGTGCCCGTTGTTGCCGCCTTCCACGCGCTGCTCCATCTCGACCTCGCACCCGAGGCCGTCGCAGCTGTCGAACATCCCCAGATCGTCGCCGTCGATCTTGAGGCTGTAACACACCGCGACCGCGGTCTCCTCGTCCGCCATCTCCCGCTACCCCCAGAACCCCGGGTCCGCCACGAGCCCACGCCGCTCGCGCTCCAGCCGGAACTCGGCCCTGAGCCTGCGCAGCAGCGACTCGTAAAGCGTCTCCATCAGCTCGTCCACCTGCATCCCCCCTGCCGGCTCCCCCTCGACCACCCTCGCCACGCACCCGATCTCCTGACCGAGTCCCAGACCTGGCTCCGCCCCGACTCCCCCGCCCGGCTCGGGACCGGTTCCCCCGCCCGGCTCGGGACCGGTTCCCCCGCCCGGCTGCTCTTGCACGGCACGCCCGGCTTCCCATACGGCCGGCGCACCCGCCCTCTCGGGCTCCCCCACGACCCGCCTCTGTGCTCTCTCGGACTTCCGTACGGCCTGCCTTCTGGGTCCTTCTGCCTCCCATACGGCCCGGGTGACCGGTGCTCCAGTTCCGTGCGAGCGGCCTGTGGACCGATCTACGGGCCCCATCTGCCGTCCGGGACCAGCACCGTCGTACCTGCGAGCCGGATCTGCGGACGTGCGTGGCGACAGCGGCGCGGCAGGCATCGGCTCCTGCCATGCCGGGGCCCGCCGCGGGCCGTCCTCCGTCCCGGAACGCCTGCCGAGCTGCGCGGGGAGGCTCAACGCGAAGGCGGCCGTCCGGATCCGGCATCCGCCCGAACCAAGCGTGGGCGAATCCCCGCATACATCCGAGGCCGGGTAAGCGAGTCCCGGCCTTACGACGACGTCCGACCTCGTCAACTCCACTCCTGGAGACCCAGCCGTCGAAGACCCCGCCCCCGAGCTCTCGGATGTCGGAGCCCGCACCCCTGCGAACTCGGACGTCGGAGGCCACGACCTTGGAGACTCGGGGCTTGGAGATCCCAACGTCGGACTGTTCGGCGTGGGAGAGTCCATGCCTACGGCAGGCTGCGCCCTTGGAACGTCCACCCCCGAGAGCTCCGGCCCCGGCGACTGCGGGCGTGTGCGGTCCGGCCGGGGAGGGATTCGCAACGCGGACGTGCCCGACCTCGATGACCTTGCCCCAGGCGAGCCTGACCACCAAGAGCCCGACCCAGGCAAGGCCGACCCCGGAGAGTCCAGACCGGACCTGCCCGACCTCGACGAGTCCGACCCAGGTGAGTCCAACCGGGACCTGCCCCACCTTGAGGAGTCCGACCCGGGTGAGTCCACCCCATGTTCGCCTGACAAGGGGGAATCCGACCTCGAAGAGTCCAACGTGGGTGAGCCCGGCCCAGACGCGCCCGACCGGGGTGAACCCGTCGTCGACTCCTCCGGGCTCGCCGAGTCCGAGGGGTGGCAGGCCGGCGGGATGGATTCCTGGTCAGTGACTTCCGAGATGCTCCTGGTGTCGATGGGGGCACCCACCTGGCGCTCTGCCACGGGTAGAGGCTGCTCGTCATCGGACGTGCTCCGCGTGGACGCGAGCGGGGGCTGGCGTACCGGTGCGGCGATGAGCGGCTCACCCAAGCCCAACGGGCGACGCCACCGGGACGCGTCCGCGGTGCTCCGCAGCATGCCGACCTCGTCCCAAGTGTCGCCGCCCCCATGCGACAACGGCGCGCCCGGACTTTCCACCGGATTCAGATCGGAGGATGCCGAACCGTTGGCCTCCAGAGCCTCGGCACCCACCCGAACGTCCGCCGACACCCCGCCGCCGCCGGGTGCCTCACCAGCCTGCGCACTCTCGGTGGCGTGCCGGGCGAACGCTCCGCCGCCGAGGGTGGGCACGGTGACGGTCTCGGTCAAGGGCCGCGCCTGATCCCCCGCGACGGACCCGACCGGCGTACCTGGCCGTACGGGGTCAACAGTGGGCGGCACAGGCCGTACAGGCTGGGTCTCCATCGCCGGAGACGGCGCTGGAGGCGCGGTCGGCGGAACAGGCCGCACGGGCTCCACCGCCCCGCCGGCCGGGGCGACCCGTACAACAGACCCGGATTCCCCACCCGACACCCCCACAGCAGGCGCGACCGATGAATCAGGCCACCCCTGATCCACCGACCCCACAAGGCGAGAAGCCGCAGGGTGCGACGCCCCAGCAGGGTCAGCGTCCCCTCCCTGGCTCTGCGCTGAGGACGGCGATGCCGGCACAGGTTGCACAAGGCCTGGTGAAGACCGGGGCCCGGAGGGGCGCGCGGGCGCCGGCGGATGGAGAGGTGGCGTGAAGGCACCAGGCGCGGAGCCGTCACACCGCGCGGGAGTTACAGGCGGGACGCAAGCATCACGCCCGGAAGCGGCGCCAGACGGCAAAGCGACCGGCCAGGCGGAGGTAGCCGACGCCGCCCAAGCGTCACCCCTGGAAGGGACAGCAGCTTGCCCGGAAGCGTCACCCCCCGAGGGGGCCGCGGGCGGCGGAGTGGCTGACCGGTTGGAGGCAACGGGCTGGGAAGGGGAAACGGACGGCGCGCAAACCTCACCTCCCGCAGGAGTGGCAGACGGCGAAGCGGCCGACCGAGCGGAAATAGCCGGCTCGAAAGAGGTAACAGCCGCCGCGCCAGCGCCACCACCAGAAAGGGTGCCATCCAGCGCGCAAGCATCACCCCCGGAAGCGACACCAGGCCGCGGGGTGGCCGACCAGGCGGAGGCAACGGGCTGGAAAGGGGAAACGGACGGCGCGCAAACCTCACCTCCCGCAGGAGCGGCAGACGGCGAAGCGGCCGACCGAGCGGAAATAGCCGGCTCGAAAGAGGTAACAGCCGCCGCGCCACCGTCACCACCAGAAGGGATGCCATCCAACGCGCAAGCATCACCCCCGGAAGCGACACCAGGCGCCGGAGTGGCTGACCAGGCGGAGGCAACGGGCTGGAAAGGGGAAACGGACGGCGCACAAACCTCACCTCCCGCAGGAGCGGCAGGCAGCGAAGCGGCCGACCGAGCGGAAATAGCCGGCTCGAAAGAGGTAACAGCCGCCGCGCCACCGTCACCACCAGAAGGGATGCCATCCAACGCGCAAGC
>NZ_JBITLM010000009.1:294931-405426 GCF_044465295.1 Nonomuraea sp. NPDC049714
AGCATCACCCCCGGAAGGGGCACCAGGCGCCGGAGTGGCTGACCAGGCGGAGGTAACCGACTCCGAAGGAGTAGCAACCGGCGCGCAAGCGTCACCTTCAGCAGGGGTGGCAGGCTGCGGGGTGGCTGACCAGGGGGAAGTAACGGGCTGGGAGGGGGTAGCGGACCGCGCGCGGGGCTCACCCCTTGAAGGGGTAGCGGACCGCGCTCCGGCCTCACCCCCCGAAGAGGTACCGAACCGCGCTGCGGTCTCACCCTCTGAAGGGGTAGCGGGCGGCGCTCCGGCCTCCCCCTCCGAAGGGGTAGCGGACCGCGCTCCGGCCTCACTTCCTGAAGGGGTAGCGGGCGGCGTGCGGGTGGTGTGTCGGGAAGGGGTGGACGGCTGGGTGGTGGCGGGTGTGGTGCGGGAAGGGGATGAGGTGGAGGGGGCGGTGTTGGGGACTGGGATGGCCAGGGCGTGGATGACGCCGGAGGGGGCTTCGGTGGCCATCTGGTGAGACAGGGGGGCGAGGAAGGACGGGTTGTGCCAGGTGGCGAGGGACAGGGCGAAGCGGTCGTACGGGATCATCAAGGGATGGGCGGCGATGACACTGCTCATCGGGGGCAGTGACCGCCATTCGGCACGCGGCTCGGGCGCCACCAGAGCCTGGGCGTCGGACATCGTCCGCCCACGCGGGTCCCTCGCCCTCCAAGCCCGCCAAGCGGACGTCGCCAGAGACGACCCCAAGGCGAGCGTCGCCAGAGCCCCCCAGGAGGACGTCGCTGGGCGGTGGGAGGTGCGGCGGGGCCAGGGCCGTTTCATTGGGAGCCGCCGAGAGCCTCGATCTCGGCGACGAACCGGCGGCGGTCGGCGTGCTCCAGATCGAGGATGTCATCGAGGGGCCAGTGGAAGTGGTACGCGACGTATGCGACCTCCCCGTAGAGGCGATGCGTCGCGTAGGTCATGATTCCCCCAGGCGGCTGCCCGAAAGGTCGACGTCGAACTTGTGCCCGCAGTCGGGGCAGGCCACGGCGGCGCGTGCGTGCCCCTCGCTGTTGACCCTGCGGTAGAGGTCCTGGAGGAACGCCAGGTCGGTGGCGAAGAGGTTCTCGATGATCCCGGCGTGGACGTCGGTGACGCCGCCCAGCCGGGTGATCACCCGGCCGAGGAGCACGACGGTGAGGTAGGCGGCGTTCTCCCGTACGCGATCGTCTCGAAGCGGGACGAGTTCGTCGCGAGCGGTGGCCAGCCGCATGACGCCGTCGCGGTGGAGGGTGCCGGACTCGTCGAGATAGCCGCGTGGCAGCCGGAAGGCGAACTCGGTACGCAGGGGCGGCTCCCCGGCGGAAGCCGGGGGCGCCGCCACGGCCATCGAACGGCGCATCCCTACTCGACCTCTAGCTGTTCGTACGTGACGACCAGGGTCTCGGTGAGCACGCTGGTGTCGCCCGCCTTCATGGTGCTGATCTCCAAGCTCTTCGGCCAGGCGTTGGTCAGCTTGTAGCGCTTGATCGGGTTGTTCTCGAAGTCGTAGACGATGATCGCGCCGCCCTTCCGGGCGTTGCTCATCCGGCCGAAGCGCGCATCCTTGGCCCACTGCTCGAAGCTGTTGTCGGCGGTCAGGCCGCGGGTGAGCGTCACCTCGCCCGCCTTGGGACGGCCGGGCAGTTTCTTGACGACGTACTTGCCGTCACCGGTGTTCTGCCGCAGCTCGATGACGTCCTGTTCCATTTTGAGGCCGGAAACCTCGCTGATCTGCTTGATGGTGATGCCGTCGACCTCAAGGCCGAAGGAATGGGCGACCACGGTGTCGAGGTCGGGAAGTGCCATGTGCGATCTCCTACGTTATTCGCTGACGAGGCTGACGCCGCTCGCGCTCTGGGTTACCTGGAAATAGACGAACTCGGCTGGTTTCACCGGCGCGACACCGATCTCGCACACGACTCTGCCTTTTTCGATGCTCTCCGCAGGGTTCGTCTCGCGATCGCACTTGACGTAGAAGGCCTCGTCAGGGGTAAGCCCGAACAGCGCGCCCCGATGCCATTCCATGACGAGGAAGGCGGAGATGGTGCGGCGGATCCTGGCCCACAGGGCGTCGTCGTTGGGCTCGAAGACCACCCATTGGGTGCCGTTCAGAATGGATTCCTGCAAGTAGTTGAACAGGCGCCTGACGTTCAGGTACTTCCATTGCTCGGAGGACAGGGTGCGCGCCCCCCACACCCGGATCCCGCGGCCGGGCATGACGCGGATGCAGTTCACGTTCGTGGGGCTGATCTGATCCTGTTCACTCTGCGTGAGGTGTGTTTCCAGGGCGATCGCACCGCGGACCACTTCGTTGGCCGGAGCTTTGTGCACGCCGCGGGTGGCGTCGTTCCGTGCCCAAACGCCGGCGATGTGGCCGCTCGGCGGGATACGGATCTCACCTTCGGCGAGCGGATTGGAGACCTTGAGCCATGGGTAGTAGAGGGTGGCGTACTCGTTACCCGCCAGACCATCCCCCCAGGCCGCGACTGCTGTCGCGGACAGCCCCGGAGGTGGGTCGAGGATCGCCATCCTGTCCTTCATATTCGCACAGTGATTGATGATCGCCGCCTGTACGCCCTTGACACCGGCCTCGTCGATGGCGTTTCGCTCCAACGCACTCATCAGGTCGGGGATCGCGATCATGGTCACCTCGTCGACCGCTTCCAGCCCGTCCAGTCCGCGGCGCTCATCGGCGCTGCCGATGTACGTTTCCTGGGGCACCTTGGCGGGCAGTTCCGGCGCCGAAACCGGCTCCAGTTCCTTCTCCGGTTCCTGCAGCGTGACGGTTCCGATCGGCAGTTTGGTCAGATCTTCCCCTACCTTCTCCTCGATCTTGACCAGCCGCGATTCCCTGGTCACGGCCGTCGCGATGAAGTCCTTGGCCCCACGTTTCAGCGAAACCTCGATCGGTGGTTCGGCGCTGGTGCCGCGCTTGACCGTGATCATGAATCGATCCTCTGGCGGACGCTCGCCCTCCGCGGTCGGCAGCTCTGCGACCTCGACGGTGATGGCGCGCACTCCCTGCGCCGGCTTCTTGGCGACGATCCGGAAACCGCCGAGGATCGCCTGCGCGTCCGGGGCGGGCGCCGGCGCCGCCGGCTGCGCACCGTCGGCGCCGAGGTGGATCACGTAACAGGCGCCGCCGCCGTTGGCGAAGTAGCCATGGACGGCATTGGGGAGGTAGCAGCCTGCGACGAAACCTCCGAAGACTCTTTTATACTCGCTCCAAGTAGTCACCCGCGTCGCCTGTGAGGGCCCCTTCTCCGCGAATCCGATGAATGCTGCCACAGCTGTAGGGACACCCTCGATCGGCAGAAATGCAGGGATCTCTTCATTCCAAAAGACGCCTGGCGACTGGTCATTCATCGACCCACTCATTGGCGGCCCCTCCTCGGCTACATGGCTACTCGGGTTCTTCCCTGTTCACCGCTACCGTGGCAGCGCCATCGGGCAACCGTGAGGGCGAAGCCGACCACCCTTTCGGGCGGCTAATCGGGCGGGGGGAGGACCGTGTCGATCAGGTAGACGGTCGCGTTGGCCGTCTGGATGTTCGAGCACAGCACCTCGGCGGTGTCGTTCAGGGTGATCTCGCCGGCGGTGCCCTCGGTCTTGATGTCGCCGCCCTGCTTCGTACGCAGCGTGGCTTGGGCTAGGTCGGCCGGGGTCTTACGACCGTCGACCACCTGGTAGCCGAGAAACGAGACGAGAGCCGTCTCGTTGTCGAGCAGTTCTTCGGTCCCCTCGTACTTGTCGAAAGCATCGTTCACCGGGACGAACACGGTGATGTCGGCCTCGTCGTTGAATCTGTCGGTGAAGCCGGCCTGCTCGATGGCCGACACGAAGGTCGACGCCTCGGGAACGTCGGCCAGGGCCGTGGTCACCTGCTCATTCTTGATCTCGGCTCTGCTGCCGGGCCCCGACGACGGGAGCAGGTCGCAGGTCGGGGCGGGGCTGCGCGGGGCCGGTGGGGCCGGTGGGGCTGGACGCGGCGTCCGGGTGGTCGGAGTCTTGGGAGTCGTGGGGGTCTCCGGAGGCTCCGGTGTCTCCGGAGGTGGGCTGCCCCAGCCGGGGTCCGGGCTCCGATCGGTATCGGGCCGCTGCTGATCGGGCCGTTGCTGATCGGGCCGTTGCTGATCGGGCCGCTGCTGCTGATCGGGCCAAGGCTGCGGCGAGCCGCCGTCGGGCGGGGGTACGGGCGATGAGGCGGAGACGAGGGCCGCCGCCAAGCAGATGGACGAGAAGTAAGCCCTGTGGTCCATGGGTCGATGCCTCCCCGAAACGAGACGTCTACCCGAGGCTGTCACCGGGAACGAAGCCATCACCAGTACGAGACATGCCACCAAAAGGGCGGAGAGAACAGCACTTTCGGGCCGCCCGAAAAGGCGAGGTCACTCCCTCCGCTCGACGATCAGATAGTCGAACCCCACGGCCGGACCGCTGAACCCGGCCACGCTGAACGCGTCATCGCTCTGGTCGTCCACGTACACGCCGGTCGCCCCGGAACCGGACAGCCCGTTGTTCGCGACGTCCGTGGTGAGCAGGACGACGCCGTTCTCGACAGAGGTGTCGATCCGCGCCGGATCCCCGAAGGTGGTGGTCTCCACCCCGGCCAGCGAGGAATCGTCGGAGTCGATGACGAGCCAGTTGAACCTGATCTCCACGGGCGCCGGCACCAGGTCGAGCGTCGCCACCGTGAACGCGCCCTCGTTCTTCGCGTCCACCCTGAGGCCCGCGACGGGATCCGCGAGGCCCCCGTCCGTCTCCACCGTCAGCAGGATCACCGACCTGCTCGTGGCCATGGCCGCCGGGACGCTCACCTGGCGCTCGCCCGGCTGGACGCTCCCGGAACCCGCCTCGTAGGACTGGCCGTTGAGCGTCCCGCTGGAGTCCCTCACGATGAGGTAGTTGAAGCCCGTTCCGTCCATGTGCGACCCGTCGAGCGGCTGGACCGAGAAGGAGGTCCAGCCACGGCCGGTGACGCCCAGCGCGCCGGCGAACGGCAGCCAGCCGGGCTGCGTCTCGGCCAAGGGCCCCTGAGACAGATCTGGGGTGACGAAGATCCTCGCCTCATCGGGCAGTCTGGGCGTCTCGACGGAGGTCAACCCGTTGCTCAGCGTGCCGCTTCCCGCCAGGTAGGTCTCCTGATCCAGAATGGCTCGCTCCCGCGCGTTGAGCAGTCCGCCGATGGCGACGGCGGCGACGATGAGGAGGGCGAGGACGAGGACGACCGTCCTCAGCGGCCAGGACGTGACCAGCGGCAACACCGTCCTGGTTCCGTCGACCCGGATCGTCTTCGCGCCGTCGTCGACGTCCACCTTGGTGGCGAAGGGAATCTCGCGCGCCGGCCCGGTGAGGCCAGGTTTCGCCCGCACGCGCAGGGCCAGTTCGGTGTGGCCGGGGGGAATCACGAGCCCGCCCGCCGGCCGGGAGAAGCGCAGCGCGTTCTCGTCGTCCTCCGCGCGAACCCGTACCCGATGGGTCAGGTTTCCCCGGTTGGCGAACACCACCATGTGGTGGGTCATCCACCAGCCCCGGGAGTCCTTCGGGGCCAGCTCGACGGAGAGGTCGTCGAACCCGGCCACCACGCATTGGCCCTCCGCGGTGGCCGTGATGCCGGAGTTGATCTGGGAACGGGCCCGTACGGTGAAACCCACCGTCCCCGCACGGACGGACGAGGAGCGCGGCGGGGCGAAGGTGACCACGTACTCGGCCGCGTCGTCCGGCTGGATCACGAGTTCCTCGGGCACGACCGTCGCGTACGGCGCCGCGCCGCCCTCGACCACGACGCCGGCCCGTTCCACCCGGGTGCCCCTGTTGCGCACCGTCACAGTCGTGGAGACCCGCTCGCCGGGAGTGCAGGCGACGGGGCTGCCGGACAGACTGACGGCCAGTTCGGCGTGCTGCTCCTGGAGCGGCGGCTCGGCGGGCTGTGGTCGCCGGGTGTCGTCCTCGGCGTCACGCCGCTCCCAGGCGAGGTACTCCCCGCACCCGGCGCAGAACCTGGTGCCGTCCGGATTCTGGTCGCCGCACTTCGGACAGGTGACGCTCATCCAGAACCTCCGGTGCGGTGGCTTTCGGGGCGCAGTGTCAGCGGCTTGGTGACCGGTGGCGACACGGGCGTGGGAGGCTCCGGCATCATCGGAGCGCTGATCACGACGTTGACGAACGGCCGCAGTCCCGCGCCCGACGCGGCCAGCGCCGCCGCGAGGGCGCGGTCGTCCGGTGGCGGCACGGCGGCCGCCATCGGGACCGGCAGCCCGAGATCCGCCAGCGAGCCCGTCAGCCGCTCGGCGGGGATGGCGTCCTGCGCGAGGAACGCCCGCAGGGTGGCGTCCAGGAGCCGGTGCTCCTCCTCCGGCTGCGGCGCCCACACCGTCACCAGGTACGACAGCCGCACATAGCGGGGCGGGCAACGCCTGACCGTCAACGCGCCGTCGGAGTCGTACTCGTTGATCGTGCCCTGCCGGCGCCTGCCCTGATCCTCACGGATGTCGTACAGCTGCAGGTGCACCGTCGCGGCCGTCCGCTCCCCGCCGGGCGCGCCGAAGGAGACCTCCGTCTTCGAGCGCCGCACCACCTCCCGGCGGACCAGCTCCTCCAGCGCCCGGTCCACCTCTCCGATGACGCCGCCCTGCCCGGTCACAGCAGCCCGTTGCGCAGGGCGTAGGCGACGGCGTGGGCCCGGTTGCGCAGGTGGAGCCGGGTGGTGATGTCATGCAGGACGGTCTTCACCGTACGCTGCGAGTACGACAGGGCGGCGGCGATCTCCGCCGTGTCGCACCCTTCGGCGATCAGCCGCAGCACCTGCACCTCCCGCTCGGCCAGGCCGGCGAAGGTCAGCCCGCGCGGCCCGAGCGTCTCGCCCTGCACCCGGCTGACCTGGGTGAGCAGCCGGCCGAGCAGATCCGGCGGCATGACACCCGCGCCGTCGGTGGCCGACTGGATCGCCGCGACGAGCCGCTCCGGGCTGGCCTCGGCGCGGCGTACGACACCCGAAACGCCGATCTCCACGATGGCGAGCAGGCCGCTGTCGTCCACGGTCCCCGCGACGACCACCAGCCGGAGACTTCCATGGCATCGCAGCGCCTGCAGGACGCCCAGCGTGTCGGCGCACACGCTGTCGGCCACCACCAGCGCGACCTGCGCCTTCTCCGGACTGTCCGTTTCCAGGATCTCGATCTCGGGCCGCTGCTTGAGCTGGCTCAGCACACCTGCGCGGGAGATGGGGTCGTGAGCCTTCACGACTACCTGGATGCGCTCCATCCCATCTCCATTCGACTTCGCTCTGGCGAGCCGGCACCTCCGAAAATGGCACAGAAAGCACGCGAGACGAGGAAGCCACATCCTGGACACAGGCAAAGAATGCGACAACGCAGCTTTGCCCCGCCCCTGCAAATCGGGGTTGTCGCCGCCGTTCTGAGGCGCCTTCATCGCCAGTTCCCGCGTCTTCTCTGGCACCCTGTTCGACATGTCCGCCGATGCGCCCAGTGCGTCCCAGGAGCCCGCGCGATCCTTGCCGCACCCGCCATCGGCCCAGCCGCTCCGAACAGCCGGCCGAGTGTCCCGGACGGCCGGCTACGCCCTCGCCTTCGTCGTCCACCTTCTGGCGCCGGCCTTCCTGGTCACCGGCATCTACCTGATCGCCGGCCTGACCATAGGCGGCATCCTGTTCGGTCTGGTGGCGCTGGACCTCGCCTGGCTGCTGCGTCCCCGCCCCGCCCCCTTCCCCGCCTCCGCCGTGCCTCTCACCCGCTCCGACGCCCCTCACCTGTACGCCCTCATCGACGGCATCGGCGTGGCCCTGGCGGCGCCCCGTACAGATCTGGTCGCCATCAGCGGCGAGGTCAACGCCTCGTTCCGTGCCTACGGCCCGCGACGCCGTCGTCTGGTGGAGATCGGCTACCCGCTCTGGCTGATCCTCACCCCGGAGGAACGCGTCGCCCTGCTGGCCCACGAGATGGCCCACTCCAGGAACGGCGACGCCAGGCACGGCCTCGTGGTCGGCAGCGCCCTGCGCTCGCTCCACGAACTCCGCGTGGTCACCCGCTTCGGGTGGCGCCCCGGCGACGGCGGATCGGTCCTGGTCACCCGGTGCCTCCTCGCCCTCCTGGGCGTCCCCGTCCGCGCCCTGATCTTCCTGCTGGAACTCCTCCTGAACCACTCCTCCCAACAGGCCGAATACCGTGCCGACGAGATGCAGGCCCAGGTGGCCGGCTCCGCGGCCACCGCCTCGCTCCTGGACGTCCTGTCCACCCGCGCCCCCTCCGTCAGCGACTTCCTCGGCTCCAGCGCCGTGGCCGTGGGAACGTGGAACCTGTGGACGGCTCTCCGGTCCCATGTGGACGCCATCCCTCAGGCCGAACTCGACCAACGCCGCGAGGCCGCCCGCGTGGAGAGGACTCGGGTGGACACGACCCATCCGCCGACGCACCTGCGCATGCGACGCGTGCTGGCGCTGCCGTATCCGACGCCCCGGATATCCGCTGCGGCGATGGAGCAGATCGAGGAAGAGCTCGAGCAGGCGGCAGGGCGCGTGGCGCGGAGCCTACGGGAGAACGCCCAGTCGGCCCGCTACCGATGAGCCACGCGGCCTCCAACGCCTTGCGGCCATCGCTTCAGTCCAGGCAGGACTGGATGCCGCGATTTCGTGACCTGCACGAACATGCCCGGCAACCGTTCTGACCTGCCAAAACTGTACGCATCGCTACGACATTAAACGCGGCTTCACGCCCGTTGATGTGCCCTCTGTGTGCCCTGACGTCACTCCCCTGGGCGCTCGGGGAGCTTGGCCCCTGGCTCGCCGACGTACCAGCGCACGAACGCTCGGAGCACCTTGGACATGTCGGCCTCTGGGTCGGGTCCGCGCTCGACGGCATCGCCGAAGCGCTCCCACAGGTCATCGGTGGTGCGGAACCGGCGCATGCCGCTTGGTGGCTTCTCTGCCATTTTAGTGCCTCTCTTGTCGCTACAGAAAGTCTCTCACACTGCTTGTACTGTCGCTACAATGTAGCTACAGTTTAGACATCAGCACGGAGCGAGACACCAGGGAGACGAGATGGCCCGCACCACCCCCACCGCCGACGAGAAGGCCACCGCCTCGATCCTGATCGCGATGCACACGGCGCTCAGCCGGAACATCCCCGAACTGCGGGACCGGTTCCTCGCTGACCAGACGCCCGAGATCCGGGACGGCTACTGGTGCGAGCTCGCCGACGCCCGCGAACTGCTCGACCTCTGACCCCACAAGCGGACGGGCCAGGTGTGCAACCACCCGGCCCGCCCTGAGCCCCCACCCTGACTAGACCAGGAGAGAGCCTTGTCTGATCACATCACGTCCACCGACATTCCCGCCACCGTCCGGGAGCGCGCCGAGCAGGCCGGCCGTAGGGCTGCCGAGCGGTTCATCGCGCAGTACCAGTCCGAGATGAGGGCGCACGAGAGGTCGTTCGCTGACCGCGAAGCTGGGATCGCCCCCACCCCCGCCAGCTGGTTGAGCGAAGACCCATGCCCGGCATGGTGCGCGGGCGGCCTGGACCACGACGAGAGCACTCACCCGGACGACAGAAACCACTGGTCACCGACGCACTCGGTTGACCTGGTCACCATGGAACCGGTGGTCGCTGGCTACCCGACGAGGTGGGCGCCCGACCAGGTGAACCTCGCCCTGGAGCAGAAGTACCGGGAGCGGGAGGCGCGCGTGTGCCTCGGCAAGGGAGACGACACGATCATCTGGGCGACGCTCGCCGAGGCCGAGGAGACCGCGTTCGCCCTGCTCGCTCTGGTCCGTGAGGCGCGCGGTCTGTCCGCCCCGGTCGGGATGCCGTTCGACACGGAGGGCCGCTGCCAGGACAGGTCGTGTCGCCACTGCTACGGCCAGTCGGACGTGTCGGCGTGAGCGAGGAGAAGCGGGCACCCCGCGTCAACTTGGACTTGGTCGAGCACTTGGACGACCGCGCCGCCTTGTTCGAGGTGAACCTGGTCCGTGGCGAGGAGCCGCGCGTGCAGGTCCTCCTGACGGACCTCGACGGCAGCGAGCACGAGGGCCGCCTGACCCCGGACGCGGCTTGGCTGATCCACCGCATCATCGCCACCTACGACCGCCGTGCCATCAGGGAGCTGGGCGTCCTGCTCGGCGAGGGCGCCACCCTGATCAACTCCGAGGAGCCGCAGTCATGAAGGCGGACGACTTCGAGCACCTGGACTGCATCAGTGCGGCCTGGCCCGACGACACCACCTTCTCGCTCTCGATCGTGCGCAGCCTGGACGACAAGCAGCTGCACATCGAGATCGAATGGGACAGCATCGGCTGCGACCGGTCAGTACGCGTCCCGCTGGACGTACCGGCCGAGCTGGGCTCGGCTGACGGCGTGTGGGAGGCCATCGCCCGGCATGTGGAGGCGGGCCAGTGACGCGCGGATATCCCAACCGGATCTCGGCGGCGAGGAAGCGGCGTCTGCGCGCTCGCCTCGCCGCTCGGGACGGCCGCTGGTGCTTCTACTGCCGGACGACCTTCGACGACCTGGACCGGGCGACCTTCGATCACTACATTCCGCGGACGGTCGGGAAGGTGTGGGGACCGCGCGGCCTGGTGCTCGCGTGTGGGCCCTGCAACTGGGCGAAGGCCGACCGGCTCCCGCTCGGCCTGGTGCTCGTGCTGCTGGCTAGTGGCAATGTGCCCGTGCCCATTTCCACTAGCCAGGTGCGGGAGGCAGCGTGAACGACGTCGAGATCACGGACGACCAGTACGAACTCGTCTTCGGCGTGATCGCCCTGAAGGACCTCGACTGGGCGTGCATCGTGGCCACCGCCACGGCGGAGGAGATAGCACTGCTACAGCGCTGGGTCGCGCGCTGGCGGAACGCCTCCGACGACTGAACCGGGACGCGGCTCGACTGCCGCCGCTGCTCCACTCTCACGGGTGGGCGGCGCCGGCTTTCGCGGTCTCGCGACCGGTCGCGAGACCGGTCGCCGGTACGGCTTGCCGGCGCGTACTGGACGCGACCACTTCGGCGACCGGTCGCCGTCGATTCGAGGTCACGATCTTGGTCACGAACGGGGTCACGGTCGGGGTCAACACGGTTCCGGATCCGTACAGGTCAGTACGCGGTTTCCGGTCGTACTGGTGGTCACGATGGCCGACGAGATGACGACCGGCATGGCGACCGAATGTGACCCGCGATGCGACTGCCAATGTGACCTCGCGTGTGACCCCATCGGGGCTCGTCCGTCCACCGTGGAACGGACGTACTGGCCTGCACCGGGGCGCGCTCCCGTGGGCGCCATCGCGGCATGCTCGTCCACCTGTTCGGAGGTGGACGAGAGGGTGGACGGGCCCATCATGAGACAGCACAACACGAGGAGATGAACCACCCATGAAGATCACACTTGCCGGTGACGCGACCGAAGTTCGGACGACGCTCCGCCACCTCCTGCTCGATGTCCCCAACGTGACCCCGGAGGAACTGAAGGTGCACGAGGACGGGACCGCCACCGTGACCGCCGACGTCTCCGATGAGCACGCCGAGCTGGTCGCGCGGATCGCCGTCAACGTGCTGCGGACCTGACCCACACGACCGCCCCCACGGGGGTGCCACGCGATCTAGGCCGGGGGTGCAACGGGGCTGTGGAAAGGGGGTGCCACGACCCGCCACGCTCCCCCTGCAACGGGCCCCGTTGCATGCCTCTGACCAGTAGCCCACACGCCCGGCCCGTTACGGGGTGCCACGCTCCGGCCGGCGGCGGCCACGGTCCACGGGTCGCAGCCATGATCGAGTACCCCTCTCGGCGATGTGCACGAAGATCGACATCCCCTTCTGGGGAACATGCACGAAGGTGCACAGCTGATCAACAACCCCTCCCCCGGAGGTCCACACGGGGTGCACAGCTGATCCACATCCCCGCTCCGTGCACCTCGTAGACCTGCTCTACGTACGCGCGCGCGTCTACGCACATGCGGAGGTCCACGGATGCATGCCAAGCGATCTTGATGAAGCCCGCCGAGGGCATCCCGATCTGTCGAATCAGGAACATGTTACTGATTTGCCAGCCTCGCGAGAATCCGCCGCTACATCCACACAGAGTGACGAAATGTTGTCGCAAGCCTCGTCGGGCAGAGATTGTCTTATGTCCCACTGTTCTCCGCATAGGGGACGCCGGGGGAGGGGCTCTGAGACAATAATTGTCCCCGAATGTCGGGATTACGGAGCGAAACCGTAGCCGCGGCGGGGGAGGGGATGTCGATCTTGGTCGGTGTCTGCTACTCGTCGGCCTGACGATCAACGACGAACGTGCCCTTCTGCGGCAACGTGATCAACGCACCTTCGTCCCTGAGCGCTCCGACCGCGCGGCGGATCGTACTGACTGACACGCCCAGCTCGTCGGCCATCCGCCGCTCGGACGGGATCGGCAGGCCCGGCCGGTACTGGCCTGCAGCTATACGGCGTTTGATCTCAGCCGCAACTTGATCCCAGACGTACGAGTCCGCACGAAACTCCATGCCCTAAACGGTACTGACCTGCATAGATGCGCCTTCCAGCGCCTAGCACTGCCCTGCACTGCGTCGCAGAGGTAGCAGTGCATAGCAGTACGGTGCAGACTTGAGTCCGGACATGGAACGGGCCCGCTCTCGCGCTGGTGACGCGGGCGGGCCCCATCGCACGGGAAGGTGCGACGACGTATGGAGAGTAACCCGGTCCCCGAGATCGTCGGGTGCGATGTCGAACTCGCAGGCGGCGGCGGATATCTGATCACGCACAAGGGCAGCCGCGACACCGCCGTAGCCCTGACCGCCGAGCAGGCGGAGATCGAGGGCATAGTCCTTCGGGTCGCCGCCTCCTGGCAGCGCCCGAGCGAGATCCCGTTCCGGACGGGCGAGGCGTCGTGAACGGGCCGGTAGACCCGAAGACCCTCCCCCTGTGCCGGCACTGCGGCGAGCGCATCCACGAGGTCAACGGCGTCATGGAGGTCTTTTACCAGGGATGGGACCCTGGCTTACCTCTCGATGAGTGCCGCGGCCGGCGTGTTGTCGGCGAGCCCCGGTATGAGGGGCACATCGTCTCCACGCTGGGCCCCCAGCTCACCCCATAGACCGCCCGACCGCCCGGTGATTCGCCCTGGGCGGTCGGGCGCACCCTCGCGCGCACGCGCGTTGGATGCCTTGCAAAAGTCAGCGGGCGCGACCGAGCCAGGCGAGCTCTTGCGCGATCTGCTGGGGCGTCTGCTGCGGTGTGGCGTGGAAGCTGCCGATCTCCACCAGAGGCCCGCCGCCTCCCTGTGCGCCACCCTGTAGCGACTCCCACTGGCGATCGGTCAGCACCCGCTCAGGGGCTCCCGTGCCGTTGTAGACGAGGCTGTGACCGGTCGGCAGGTAGCCGCCGGAGTCGTACTTGGCCGGCGGCACACCGGTCACCTGAGCCGCACGGGCAGCCACCTGCCGCACCTTCAACCCCGTCTGAGGGGCCTCGATGATGGTCGACGGGGTGACATGCAGCCACACATGGCCAGGGTTCGGGAACCCGAGCGCGCCGGGGACAGGTTTGCCGACCTGCTTGACCCACGCCATCTGCTGTTGGCTCGTGCGCGGAATGTCACCCCGGCCGCCGGCCTGCCACGCGCGCATGGTCAAGCCCGAGCAGTCGAACGCACCCGGACCGGTGCCGCCCCACAGGTACGGCTTGCCGATCTGCGCTCGGGCGAACTCGATCGCCTTGGCCGCGCCCGGCCCGCCCTGAGCGGCTTCCTTGCCCTCCAGGAACTTGATGACGTCAGCGACGAGCTTCTTCGGGACACCGACGAGCATCTTGGCGAACGGCGAGTCACCCATCAGGCTGGACGCCTGAGCCAGCATCGGATTAAGCAGCTTCTCGGCACCGAACCGGACACCCTTGGCGAGGATGTCGCCGACGATGCCGCCACCCGCCAGGCCCTGGAACGGGGCTAGCGACTGGCCGCGCATCGCTGCGGTGTTGACGGCTTGCAGACGTGCCCGCTCGTACGGGTTGCGCATCGCCTCGGAGACGTAGACGCCTTCGCCGCGCCGCATGGCGACAAGCTGGTCATCGCCTTGCCGGTAAGAGCTGGTGCCCGGCAGGATGCCGCCCCGCGCCATGCCGTTGAACTTGAGCTCGGGCAGTTCGGACAGGCCGAGCGCCTTCGCTACGGCGTTCCAGACGGCCCTGATCCCGTTGTTGTAGATCGTGTTGACCACAAACTCGACCGGCTTGGACGCGACCGCCTTGAGGCCGTCCCAGAACTTGCCGATCAGCTCGACGCCCTTTTTGAACCCATTTGGGATGGTTTCGGTGATGAACGTCCACAGTGCGCTGAAAGCAGGCTTGATGACCTTCTCCCACACGAAGGAGATGGCCTCGCCGACCTTGTCCATCACCGGCTTGACGATCGTCGTATGGAGCCACAAAAACTTGGGCGCCAGCGTCTCGGTGATAAACGCCCACAAGGCCTTCAGAGCGGGCTGGATGACGCTGTTCCAGGCAAACTTGATGGCCTCGCCGACCTTGGTGAAGACCGGCTTGACCACGTTCTCGTGAAGCCACAGGATCTTGGGACCGAGGACGTTGACCAGGAAGTCGCGCACCGCCGAGAAGGCAGGCTTGATGATGCTCTCCCAGGCAAACTTGATCGCCGCGCCGATGCCCTCGAAAGCGGGCTTCAGGATGGTCTGCCAGAGCCAGGTGATCGCGGGGGCAAGGACGTTCTGCCACAGCGCCACCAGGGCCGTGAAGGCGGGCTGCAGGACCGTCTCCCACAGCCACGTGGCCGCGGCGCCGATCGCCTTGAACGCGGCGTCAGCGATGTTCCGGAACGTCTCGCTGTTCTGGTAGGCGTAGACGAAGGCAGCGACGAGCAGGCCGATCGCGGTGATCACCAGGCCGATCGGGTTCGCCCGGAACACGGTGTTGAAGACGCGCATGGCGGCCGACGCCACCCTGATCCCCACGGCCAGGCCGCCGATGCCCAGCACGATCGCCTGCAAGAGCTGCGGATCCATCGTGGCAATCGTCGTAGCCAGACCGGACAAGCCACTCAGGACGGCACCACCGAGCGGCGCCAGCGACCGCACCAGATTCAGGCCGGCCCCGGCAACCGCCTTGATCACCGCGAGCAGCTTGGGGCCGTTCGTCTTCGCGTACTCGATGAAGGCTTTGAACCCGTCCGAGCTGCTGAGTCCCTTGCCCCAGGTCGCGAACGCGGCCGTAGCCTTCTGGATCCCGCCCACGATCGTGGGGACGAACGGCAGGAAAGCCTTGATGATCCCTGCTACGCCGGTCGCGATGTTGCCGAGCGACTTGCCCAGCCCGGTAACAGCGGTGGGCGCCGCCTGCGACAGGTCCTTGAAGAAGCTCGACCAGAACTTGCCGCCGAGCGCCTTGGCCGCGTCCTTCTCCAGGCCGACCAGCGCGCCGGCCGTGCCCTTGATCAGCGGGGTCAGCGGCTTGAACAGGGCCTGCATGACCTTCAGTCCGCCCGTCACCGCAGGCAGCACGGCAGGCTCCAACCGCTGCTGCCACGCCAGGTAGGCGTCTTTGAAGCTTGAGATCTGCTTGGCGGCCAGCGCCGCCGCTGGGGAGAGCTTCACCAGCTGGGCGACCGTCCCGCGCTGGGCCGCGGCCTGCTGCTTGGCGGCCACGATCGCCTGCAACTGCATGAGCCGCAGTTGGCGTTCGGAGTCCTCGACCCGCTTGTTCGCCTGGGCGATCTTGTCCTTCGCGGCGATGACCTGGGCGCTGCCCTCGATGCCCGCCTTGTCGGATGCCTTCTGTTCCTGCTGGTCCTCTTGTTCCGGAGCGTCGCCTCTTTGGCCCGCTGCTCCGCCTGACGTACGGAGAGCTCGGCCCGCTTCCGCTCGAGTTCGCCGGCCTTCGGGTCCGCGGACACCTTGGCCAGCCGCTCGCGTGCCTCTTCCACGCTGAGCAGGGCGTCTTCCTCCAACAACGCGGCGTTCCGGGAGGCGAGAGCCAGGTCCTCGGCCGCCCGCTTGGCATCGATCCGCGCCCGCGTGAGCTCCTGTTCGGCGACCAGCGCAACCCGCTTGGCATCGGCTACCCGCTGCTCGGCCGCGGCCAGGTTGAGCGCCTGAATCTGAGCCTGCTGTGCGGCGGCCACAGCCCCGGACGATGCCTGCGTGGCAGCCTTCGATGCCGCCTCGTTCGCCTTGGTCGCCTCGGCGATACGAGTCAGCGAAGGCACCGCCACAGCGGCCAGAGCGCCCACACCCACACCAGCGGCCACCGCGGCGCCAGCCAGGCCAGCCGCGCCCAGCCCCACCGCTGCGGCGGCGGGCAGCGCCGCCAGAGCAGCCGCCACCGCGGCGATACCGGTAAGAGCACCCGCGACGTTCGCGTCGACGTCGATACTCACGCGGCGGCCGTCCACCTGCGACGCCTGAGCCTCGACCGTGGCCAGCGCCGCTGAGGCCGCGGCCACGTCCGCCCGCACGTCGATGCTCAGGTCCTGGCCGTCGAGCTTCGCCAGCTCGGCCAGCAGGGCGGCCATCTCCGCCTGAGCCGCGCCGGCATCGATGTCGACGCCGATCTTCTTATCGCCGAGCTCGGCGAGCTGGGCCCTGATCTCCTGTACGCGACGCTGAGCAGCGCTGGCATCCACGTCCAGCTCGACCTTAGGCAGCGCCTTCAGGGCCGTCTCAAGCCGCTTCTTGAAGCCCTGGGCCCAAGACCCACCGACCTCGGCCCCATCCTTCGGAGCCTGGTGCTTCTGACGTCGCGTCTGCTCCTTCAGCGGCTCATAGACACCCTTCAGCTGGTCGGAGATCCCCCGCTGCAGCTCCTTGCCGATCTCAGCACCCGCGCTGTAGATCTTCGGCATGATCTGCTTCTTCAGCGTCTTGACGAACCCATCCGCAGACGGGATCACCGGGACAACAACCTCACCGGCGACGAACTCAGCCACCCTGACCTACCCCCCTGGGGGGGTGCCGAGACCCGATTCCGAAGCGAGCGCGTATACGTATAGCAAGTCCGGCTCTGTACGGGTTGTCAGGTCTGCAAGCGCCCCCTGCGTGTAACGTCTATAAGCTTCTGACCTGGTAAAACGTGCGGGGGGTTAGGTGGACCTGGTTAGCCGATCATGCGTTTGTGCTGGTCGCGTACTCGTAGCAGCCCGTACAGGATCTCCGGCGCAATTACAGTCCGCGCTCGCGCTAGATGATCATGAGGGGCGGCCCCCAGGTCGGCTCTGGCGGGCATCGAAACTTGGGAAGGATGTCCGGCTCTATACGGATACGCGCTCGCGTTGGGATGGCCGATGGGGAGGGTGCCACCCCTGCGCGTGGTCATGCGATCAGCCCCGGGTGCTGCTCGGCCGGCCTCTTGCGTGGCTTGCGTGCGCGTGCCAGTGCCGCCGCGGCTGCTCCTTGCTGGCCTGTGCGCCTTCGGTGATGCATCCGGCAGAGCAAGCGGAGGTTGGATAGGTCGTGGTCGCTCGGGTCTCCGATGTGGTCGACCTCGACGTTCTCCGTGCTGAGACAGAGCTCGCCTGCTTCGATCCATCGGCATGACTGGTCGCGCTTCTTGACGCGCTCGACCCTTGCCGGCCAGTCGACGGGCCTGGCCGTGGTGCGCCACATCTGGCCGGACTCGATCCTGTCCCTCGGGTTGGCCTGTAGACGCCTAGGCACGGTCGGCCTCCATGAGCTCGAAGACGTGGCTGTCGTCCTCGATGCGGATGGTCACGTACGCGCCGGCTCCGAAGTCCTCGGCGATGCTGGCGAGGGTTTGCGCTTCGTCTACGGCGTCCTTGACCTCCCAGCCCCACGTGTCGGCGAGGTAGAGGCTGATGGTGTTGAGGTACTCCGATGGGGTCATGTCGGGCTTGTCGATGACCTCGGCGAGCGTCGTTGCCTTGCTGCTGCCTACGCCGGCCCATGACCTCTCACAGCCGCATGCATCCTCTTGTCCGCTGGAGCACACGAACGGCCGGTAGAGGAGCTCACCGGCTACTGCGTGGTTGAACCCGTCGTCTCGCGGGTCGTCGGTGTGCGGGGCGGCGAGTACGAGCATCAGGCGCTCTCCTGCTTGCGCGCGGCGAGCTGCCTGTCTCGCAGCTGCTCGAACCTGGCGCGGTCTACGCCGTTGTTGTGGCCCCACTGGTCCTGTTCCTGCCGCCACAGTTCGCCTGCTCGCAGGTTGCGGAAGTGAACGCTCGGCTCGACCTGGTCGACGTACCTGCCCTCATCGAACACGAGCAGGTGATCGGGGATGGTCGGCATGTCGCCGTAGGTGAGGACCTCGTTGACCGCGGCCTTGAGGTGGGCGCCGAGATGGGCCGGCGCGTTGGCGAGGCTGGCGCGGAGGATGTTCTCCACCCGGTCCTCGAAGTCGGTGGGGATGGTTCTGATCTTGGTAGCCATGTTGTTCTCCTGCGTGTGTTGAGACGGGCCGGAAGGCGAAAGGAGGAAACTCCTCCCGGCCCGTCTGTCTCGCCCCGTGCCACGGTGACGAGGGTCTGTGGTCAGGCCATCTCTCCGGGCCCTTCGGGGAAGTGGACCTGAGAGGCGTTGACGTTCTGGTGGAGGCTCGGCCCGGTCTGCTGGGCGGGGAGGTAGTCATGCGGGTCGGCGGGAGATCGAAGGATGATGTCGATCTCGACGTCGTTGGCGGACTTGAGCTCGCCGGGCTTGACGATGCTGGTCGCCATCGCCTGCTCGAAGCGGGACATCTTGCCTTCACCGTTGAGCAGGCTGTTGTACTCGTTGACGTCGTTGCGCAGTTCGGGCTTGGCGTTGTCGACGAAGTCGTCGATGACGGATGCCCATGTGCGCTCCAGCGGGTTGCCGACGCGGTCCAGGGCGGTGGAGAAGATGGCCCGTGCGAGGCTGTCGTCTCCGTGCCGGATGGCGCGGCGCATCATGCGCTGGGCGTCTTGAACGTTCTTGAGCTGCGACGCCCGGTCGAGAGCGTCGCGGTAGGCCATGGTGGACATGCCGTCACTGCCGGCTGCGCGGAAGAGCTTCTTCTCCAGCTCGGCGCGGCGGCGGCCGGTCTCCTGCTGGGCGCCATCTCGCAGCGCCCCCACGGCGGTCTGGGTTTCGCGGTAGGCACGGGCAAGGGCTTTGCGCTTGCCGTGCTCGGACAGGTCGCGGTCGCCGCGGATGTCGGCGCACCGCTGCATGTAGCGCTGCTGGGCGCGAGCTACGGCCTGCATGTCGTTGCGGCTCATGGCCATACGGCACCCCTTCGGGTCAGGCGGCCCTGGTCACCATCCATCGGTTCAGGTCATCTCTGGCTATGCGCCAGTCGCGACCGTCCTTGACGGCGGGGAGCCGCTTCTCTGCGCAGGCTCGGCGGATCGTGACGGGCTTGAATCCGGTCAGGTCTGCCGCTTGCTGCGTTGACAGGGGCAAGCTTGGCCGGGCTGGGTTCTCGCACGCCAGTTCGGTAGCGCCAGCGCTACTGGACATGGCCAGGGCGGAGAGGCGCACGAGGTCGCGGTACACGACCGGCCGGTCCCGGTACTGGACTCGGAGGCGACGTAGCAAGGCCAGCGTCTCGGCGGAGACGCTGGCCTCGTGCTGGTCGAGCTGGGTCACTCCTCGGCCTGCTTCGCCTTCAGGTAGGCCAGCACTTCGTGAACGGTCGGGTCGTGACCGAGCACGGCAGCAGCCTCGCGGTGAAGTCGCCGGCCGTTGCGCATCCACTGCTGGGGGATGGTGAACGAGCCGTGGGCGAGCTTGCCGGATTGGCGTTGACACTCGGCGTAGTACTCCCCCACCGTCACGCCGAAGAGAGTGGCCATGTCGGCTGCGCCCTGGATCGGGCTGTCATCGAGGGCGTGGGTGTAGATCTCCATCACGGGGCCTCCTTGGCCTTCTGGCGCTTCTCTCTGGCCCAGTGGGCGTTGCGACAGCTCGACTTGCAGTACCGGGCGTCGGCTCGGGCGGCCTTCGGCAGGGCCTTCTTGCAGTTCTCGCACTTACGCCGTACGGGCTTCGCAGGAGTGACGGTTACGGGCTCAGATTCGGGAGCCAGACCGCCAGACCGCCAATCCTCTACGGCGTCACCCTGGTTGGCGGTCTGGCTGTCTGCCCTGGTAGAGCCGTCGCCGATGGCGGTCTGCTCGTACTGCTTGGCGGTCTGCCCTCTGCTATCCGTCGTCGTGGCGGTCTGGGTCGGTTGCGGCTCAGTGACAGTGCCCACCTGCTCGGGGAGCGTGATCCACCACTCGTTTTTGCCCTTCGGGTCGGTGGGGAACTGCCTGGCCACCACCGCGAGCGACTTGCGAGCGCGCTCCAGGGTTCGCTTCGTAATCTGGTGAACCTCGCGCGCCTCTTCGGTGATCTCGTTGCTGCGGCGCCAGCGACCATCGAGCGCCTTCATGAGGTAGTCGACGGCGTCGGCCTTGGTCTCCCGGTCCTCGCCTTCTCCGCCGTTCCTGGACAGCACGTCTTCGACGGATCGATCAGAGATGCCGTCGAACACGAACCGGGCGACTTCGGCCATCTCGCCGGTTGAGGTGAGCACGTTCGCTTCCTCGATGCGGTACGCCAGCGATGGGTGATCGCTACGCCCGAGGGAGTTCTTGGTCTGGGTCATGACCCGCGAATCGTCTTCGCTGTCCACGGCGAAGCCGAAGATGGCGCGAGGCACGTTCTTGAATGCCCCGCTTCCCACGATCAGCGAGGACGCGTCGGTGCCGGCACCCTTGCCGAAGTGGGCGATGCCCAGCATGACGCAGCCCGTACGGTCGGCCATGCGCGCCAGCGGGTCGAGCACGGTACGAACGGACCGCTCTTTGTGGGTGTCCACGACAGAGCTGATGGTGGAGATCAGAGGGTCGAGCACGACCAGCTTGACGTCATGCTCCGTGATCGCCTGCTCCAGCAGATCAAAGTCGGACGGCAGGTTGATGATGCTCGTCTCGTCCTGGCTGATCTCGACGTCGACCCGGAACACGCGGGACAGGTTCGCGCCTGCGGCCTTGAGCCTGCCCGCGATGGTGTGCTCCCAGGAATCCTCGATCGCCACGTAGATCACGTTGTGGGCGGCCCCGAAGAACGCGCCGGGGAGCATGCCCGTGGTGATCTCGGCGGACATCCAGATACCGAAGCTGGACTTGCCGGTGCCCTCCCGGCCGGCGGCCGAGGCCAGCGCACCAGCCGGGATGCGCCCACGACCGTTCTCCTTCCAAGCCCAGGTGACGGGCTTGATCTGGATCTCGGAGGCGCGGGTGAGCTTGAGCCGCCGCGAAAACGGCTCATCAGCAGCGGGCTTGGGCTCGCATGTGCAGTACTGCGGATCGGCCTTGCAGCCTGAGCAGCTGTAGATGATGCCGCCCCCGTACATGTTCTCGCTGGAACTGACGGCCGCGCCGCACTTGGGGCAGACCTTCACGCGCTCTCCCTCATCGGCTGACCGGTCTCGAAGTGGACCGGCCCGCCCGCGTACTCCCGGCCGTGCCTGCGCATCCTGGCCTCGTAGATCTTGCCGCCCGGCTTCCGACGCTCGGCCAGCTCGACGGCGGTGGGCGTGCGGCTGATCGACCTGACCTTCTCGGCCACCCGCGACCACGTCGTCTCCATGTCGTGCTCGGCGAGGAGATAGCCGGCCGCCTCGCCTTGGGCGAAGCCGAGTCGGTAGACGGAGTTGATCTCGTTCTCGGTCACGCCGCCATCCCCTCGTTACCGCGGTACACCCTGGCCACGACGAGCCAGAGCCGCTTGCCGCAGCGTGAACGGCGAACACCGATCACGGCCTTCTCGGCGGTCTCCTCGTCGGTGGCCTGGCGGAGCTCTCCTCGATGCCCGTACGAGCAATGAGGACACCGGTAAGCGAACCACCAGGTGCGGCGGCCGGCGTGCGGCGCGTACAGGCTGACGTGCGCGACTGGGTGGCGCACGGGCAGCTCGGTCTGTACGGTGGCAGCACGAACTTGCGTCTGGTGGGCGTTGGGCTCGTTGCGGCGGTTCCCGGTGGCTCGGGGACCGCCGTTCTCGTTGGCGGGCGGGTGCATCAGGCGGCACCGCCAACCGTGACGGTGCGTTCGTCGAGCCACTTCTCCACATCAGACCAGCGGTAGCGCACGGGCGCAGTGCGTCCATCGCCCATCTTGATCCACCTCGGCCCGCGACGCTGATAGCGCCACTTTTCAAGGGTGCGCTCGTCCTCGGCGAGGTACTCGGCTACCTCTGCCGTGGTGGCAAGGCTTCTGTTCAATGTCCCCCCTACACATCGTCGCGCTCTCAAGACGCAACGAGTCGTCATGATTACAACGTGAGTGAAGTATGGGGCAACGGCGTTGAATGGCGCAACTGTGATGGCCTACGGTGTATTCATGACGCAAGAGGATGCACCCCGGAAACCCGCCTTTGTGAGCCCCACCGAGGCGATCGCCAAGCGACTTCGCGCTTTGCGGGTGAGGCGTGGCTGGTCGGCCCGCGAGCTCGGCGACCGCTGTGCAGCAGTCGGCATGGCCACCCTCGATCGAACAGCGATCACGAATATTGAGATCGGGCGCCGGCAGAAGGTCAGCGTCGACGAACTACTCGTGCTCGCGTTCGTGCT
This sequence comes from Nonomuraea sp. NPDC049714, assembly GCF_044465295.1. Lineage (NCBI taxonomy): Bacteria > Bacillati > Actinomycetota > Actinomycetes > Streptosporangiales > Streptosporangiaceae > Nonomuraea > Nonomuraea sp. NPDC049714. Next base: position 317,470 of record NZ_JBITLM010000009.1, read on the forward strand.
GGATGTCGCACCCTTGCATCTCCTGGTGCCCGTAGACGCCACGATCGGTGACCTGGACCCGAAGGCGGAGGCTCCCGATCGCCCCGTTCTCTACAAGATCACTCCCGAACGGTTCGCGATCGGCCCTGCGGCGGCGCGTGAGTGGGTGCGAGGCAACTTCGCCCTCCCTTACACGGACACCCGTATCTACTTCAGCGAAGTGCCGCCGGAGGAGTGGGAGCCGCCGCAAAGGCCAGCGGAAGACGTCATCGAGCGGCGCGGCCGAGCCGCAGAGGCGGCGAGGCGGATAGTAGAGAACAAGGGCGGGGAGTCGTGAACGTCTACGACAGGTGGCACAAGTCCAGACCTGCGGCGGGTGAGCCGAAGTGCAAATGCAGGCCGGCCAAGGTGCCGACCGCCGAACATGGCCAGGGCAAGCGATGGCAGGTGCGTTGGCGCGACGAGGCGGGCACTCCCCAGAAGCTCAACTTCGAGCGCCTGCCGGACGCGGAGAGCAAGGCCGCACAGGTCAAGGCCAGCCTGGACAGGGGCGACTACGTCAACCCGAGGGCGGGTCAGGTCACGCTGAAGGCGTACGGCCAGCAGTGGCGTGACACGCTCACGTGCGATCCGGCCACGCTTATGCAGATCAACACCAGGCTCGGGAAGTGGGTATTCGGTAGGAAGATCAGCGACTACCCCATGGCCACGCTCGCCAAGAGCCCGTCACTAATGCAGGCGTGGATCAAGGAAATGCAGGAGGGCGGATTACAGCCATCCACCCTCCGCGGCGTCGTCACGTGGGTGTCCATCATCTTCAATGCGGCCTTGGATGACGGCATCGTGAACCGCAACCCACTTCTCGTGAAGTCGGTCAGGACGCCGAAGGTCGTCGACAAGCAGGTGGTTCCCTGGACGCTCGCCACGGTGAACGCCGTGGCCGAGGGGCTGCCTGACCGCTACTCGGCGATGGTCTACCTCGGCGCCGGGTGCGCGCATCGTCAGGGAGAGGTGTTCGCCGTCGCGGTCGATGACGTCGACTTTCTCCAGCGGGTCGTGCACGTACGTCGCCAGGTCCGCATCATCAACGGCAAGCTGGTGTTCTCGCTGCCCAAGCGGGACAAGGTCCGCTCGGTTCCTCTACCGGACGCGATCGGCATGCGGCTGTCGGCGCATATCCAGCGGTTCCCTCCGGTGTCCGTCACCCTGCCGTGGCGGACACCGGACGGCGCCCCGCACACGGCCGAGCTCCTCTTTACGACCGACAGCGGCAATCCTCTCAACCGCAACGGCTTCAACCCATGGTGGCGCTCTGCGAGGGACGCGGCCGGGGTGCCGGCCACCCGGGACAACGGCATGCACGTCCTACGCCACACTGCGGCGTCGGCCTGGCTCGCCCAGGGCGTCGACATTCGGACTGTGGCGGAGTATCTGGGCCATGACGACCCGGGGTTCACGCTGCGGGTCTATTCACACCTAATGCCGAACGCGGCCGACCGGGCGCGCAAGGCCATGAACGCCTTTTTCGAGGGCGCTGCCGATGTGTCGAGTGCCCTGGATGTGCCCTCCAGCGGCTCGGAATGACCGTCTGCCCTGGTGAACGCGATTCCGATCTAGTCCAGGCAGAACTCGTTGCCCTCGGGGTCGGTCATCACGATGAAGCCGGCGCTCATCGGGAGAGCGGGCTCGAAGCGGCGTACCCGCCTCGCGCCCAGCGCGACGAGCCGGTCGCACTCGGCCTCCAGTGCCGCCATCCGCTCCTCCCCCCGCAGCCCGGGGGCCACGCGGACGTCCAGGTGGACGCGGTTCTTGGCGATCTTGTCCTCCGGCACCTGCTGGAAGAACAGCCGTGGGCCGTCCCCGTCCGGGTCCTCGATGGCCGATCTCGTGTTGCGCTGCTCCTCCGGTACGCCGGTCCGCGCGAGGAAGTCGTCCCACGCGGCCAGCGGGTCGGCGCCGTCGGGCAGGTCGACACCGGGCGGGCCGGGGTGGACGTACTCCAGGACGTCGCGCCAGAACGACGACAGCGCTCGCGGGTCGTGGGCGTCGAAGGTGACCTGGATGTGGCGGCTCATCGGGTCGCTCCGTTCATGTGCAGGTAGAGGTCGCGCAGCAGGCAGACCTCGGACAGGTGGTGGATCAGCTCCCGGTGGATGTGCAGCACCAGGTCGGCCATGGGCGCCTCGGGGTAGGGCTCTTTCTGGCCGACCGGGACCGGCAGCCCGGCCTCGCCGAGCTCGCGTACCCCGGTCAGCCAGACGTCGAGCTGGGCTTCGAGCTGGCCGAGCGCGGTGGCCGCGCTGCCGGCGTACTCCCAGCTCTCGTACGATGCCGCCGGCGCGCCGAAGTGCGCCGCGTTGCGCCCGGCGAGCACGCCGACGATGACGTGTCCGAGCCGCCAGGCGATCGTGGTGAAGGGCGCGGGGACCGGCGTGGGGAAGGCGTAGTCGATCGTGAAGTTCCCGGCGCCGGCCTGCACGGGCGCGGTCGAGCTGCCGCGCGGCCGCACGCTCCAGGCGTCCGGGACCGGCGACCAGAAGTACTCGTCGTCGGTGAGCCCGTCGAGCCGGGCTCGAAGCTGATGGTTCCAGTGGAACTCCCACTGCTCGCGCAGTGTCCGGTTCCAGTCGAGTTCTGCGTCCATGGCGTCACCTTGACACCCCAAGCGGACAGGATCGGTCCGCTATCTGGCAAGGTGGGTGGCATGGGCGTGGCGCGCGGTGACGAGCGGGGTACGACGGAACGGGTGCTCGCGCTGCTCGGGCTGTTGCAGCAGCGGCAGGTCTGGACCGGCCCCGAGCTCGCCGACCGGCTCGGGGTCACGCCCCGCACGGTACGGCGCGATGTCGAACGGCTGCGCACACTCGGGTATCCCGTGCATGCCAGCCAGGGGACCGGCGGTGGCTACCAGCTCGGTCCTGGGCAGGACCTGCCGCCGCTGCTTCTCGACGACGAGGAGACGATCGCCACCGTGGTCTCGCTGCTCGCGGGCGCGGGTGGCGCGGTCGCCGGCGCCGGCGACGCCGCGCTCCGGGCGCTGACCAAGCTCGACCGGGTGCTGCCCGCCCGGTTGCGGCACGAGGTGCGGGCGCTCTCCGACTCGGTGGAGTCCTTCGGCGGCGGCCGTACGCCGGTCGACCCGGAGGTGCTCATGACGCTGGCCAGGGCCTGCCGCGACGAGGTCGAGGCCGGCTTCGACTACCCGTCCGGGGACGAGGTGCGACGGCGGCGGGTCGAGCCGTACCGGCTGGTCGCCTCCGACCGGCGCTGGTACCTCCTCGCCTACGACCTCGATCGCGACGACTGGCGCAGCTTCCGCGTCGACCGGATGACCGGTGTGTCCGCACGCACCTGGCGCTTCCGCCCCCGCGAGGCGCCCGACGCTGCGACGTACGTGCAGGAGAGCGTGGCGAGCCGCGTCTACCGGCACCAGGCGCGCTTCCTCGTGCACGCGCCGGCCGACACGGTCCGCGCCCAGATCCCGGCGTCGGCGGCCGTCGTGCGGCAGCGCGGGAGCGAGCTCTGCGAGGTGCTCAGCGGCGCCGGGAACCTCGACTTCCTGCTCATGCACATGGTCCTGCTGGGGCACGACTTCGAGGTGCTCGACCCGCCTGAGCTCGGCAGCCGCTGCCGCGCGCTGGCGGAGAGACTCCTGTCGGCCGCACCGGCGCCCTGAACCAGGTCACAGGCGCCGGCCGACGGTGAGGACGGCGGACCAGTGGCGGGTGAGCCGTCCGTCCGGGCGGGCGCCGAGGAGGCGGCGGATCTCCTGGTAGAGGTGGTCGCGCTTGGCGGGCTCCATGGCGATGTGGCCGGAGAACGTGTCGAGGAGGGCGAGGTATTCGTCCGCCGTGTAGCGCAGGGCCCAGACGTAGAGCTTCGTCCTGACCACCGTGAAGTGTCCGGAGGCGTCGAACTCGTCGGCCATGGGGTCGGGTTGCTCCTCGGGAGGAGGGGAGGGCCACGGGCCGTCGTGGCCTTCGCCGATCTCCACGTAGACCTTCTGGATCTCGGTGAAGAACGGGTCGAAATCCACCGGCATCGCGTGGTCCGCGTTCCAGACGGCCAGGTGGCCGCCCGGGGCGAGCAGGGCGGCGGCCTTCGCGTACTTGACCTCCGGGTCCACCCATTTCCAGGCCGTGGCCGCGTACACGAGATCGAAGCGGGCACCCTCCGGCGGCTCCCAGCCCTCGAACGACGACGTGATCACCGAGACGTCGTCGAACGCGGTGAGCCGGCGCCGCGCCTCCGCCGCCAGGGCCTCGCCGAGCTCGACCGCCGTGATCCGGAACCCCCTCCGCGCCAGCGGCAGCGTGGCCTTCCCCGGTCCGCAGCCGACTTCGAGCAGGTGCGCGGGTGGCGTCACCCCGGTGCATGCCAGCAGGTCGGAGTAGAGGTCGGCCGGGTAGTCGGGACGCGCTTCCTGGTAGATGGCAGCGGCTCTGTCGAAGGTGGCTCTCAGCCGGCGGTCAGGGGGCACGCACCGATTCTGACAGCACGGATGCCGGCCGCGCTGGTCCTCCGAGGGGAGTTGGCCGTCCCGAAACCGGACGGACTGAGGAAGGGAGAACCATACGCAGGCGGAGGGAGCCGACCAGCAACAGTGCCCGGCGACATCGCCCCATTGCTGACGTCCCGCAGATCCCTGTGCGATACAACGCGAAGATCGAGAATAACGAGATACGGACGAGGCCAGTGAAAATGAAGTGATTCCGGTTATGTGCTATTTAACGGGGAGTACTCTGTCCCTGTGTGCACATACGCGATGGTCACCTACAAAGTCCACTATGTGTGTGTTTCGTGCCGTCAGAGCCACAAACTGCACTGGGACGACGCAGGGCACCTCTGCACGCGCTGCCGCCGGCCGATGGCCTTCGCCGGCCATGACTTCGCCGCGCCGCGCAAGACCAAGGACAGCGAGTGGGCGGCCGTCGCGGCCGTTCTGGCCGCGGGGCTCCGCTACGAAGGCTTCGAGCCCTGCGGCTGCGGGCAGGAGCCGAAATACCGCCCGCACACCAGCGCGCAGGTGCGGGCCCGGCGCAGGATCGCGGCCCGCCACGGACTGACGGACGCCGAAGCCCTCGCGCTCCGCGACCCCGCCTGACGCCCTCGCGGCAGTACGGCGACGATCATCCCGCCCGGACCGCCGACGGCGGGCGGGATGATCGGTTACGTCAGGAGCTCGTGAGGATGACGAGCTGCTGGGTCGCCCGGGTCATCGCGACATAGCGGTCGACAGCTCCCTCGATGCCCTCGCCGAACGCCTCCGGGTCGACGAGGACGACCAGGTCGAATTCGAGCCCCTTCGACAGCTCCGGCGTCAGCGACCGGACGCGGGATGTCGTGCGGAAGGCAGGGTCGCCGATGACGCAGGCGATCCCGTCGGCATGTGCGGCGAGCCAGGTGTCGAGGATCGAGCTGAGCTCCGCGGCGGATCCGTGGACGACGGGGACGTCACTGCCGCGGATGGAGGTCGGCACGTTGGCGTCCGGGAGCACGGCCCGGATGACCGGCTCGGCTTCCGCCATGATCTGTTCCGGCGTCCGGTAGTTGACGCTCAGCGACGCCAGCTTGATCCGATCGAGCCCGATCCGCTCCAGCCGTTCCTGCCACGACTCCGTGAACCCGTGCCTGGCCTGGGCCCGGTCCCCGACGATGGTGAAGCTCCGGGACGGGCACCGGAGCAGCAGCATCTGCCACTCCGCGTCGGTGAGTTCCTGCGCCTCGTCCACGACGATGTGCGCGAACGGACCGGCGAGCTGGTCCGGCTCGGCGCTGGGCAGCGCGTTCTCGTCGACCAGGGCGTCCCGCAGGTCCTGTCCGTGCAGCATCGTCACCGCGCCCTCGCCGTCGTCGTCGGCTTCGAGCAGGTTGTCGATGACCGCGGCCATCCGCTCGCGCTCGGCGGCGACCGAGGCCGCACGGCGGCGCTTGAGCTGCGCAGCCTCCGGGTCGCCGAGTCGCTGCCGGGCCGCGTCCAGGAGCGGCAGGTCGGACACCGTCCAGGCCTGGGCGTCCGCACGCTGGAGTTTCCGTACCTCGTCGGGGCTGAGCCAGGGGGCGCACATCCGCAGGTAGGCGGGCACCGTCCACAGGTCCCCGACGAGGTCGGCGGCCTCGATCAACGGCCACGCCCGGTTGAAGGTCGTGAGCAGCTCCCTGTCGCGCAGCAGCGCCTTGCGGAGCAGGTGGGCCGAGACCTCGCCGTCGTGCTTGTCCATCAGGATCGTGAGCAGTTCCTCCCAGATCTGGTCACGCGCCTCGTTGTGCGGAGTGCCGGGTTCGGCCGCGTCGAACGCCTCGGCCCAGTCCTCGGCGCTGAGCCGGATGTCGGCCCAGGGAGTCGTGATCGTCATCCCCTTGGTGGGCGGGTTCTCGTAGAACCTGACGGCCGGCTCGATCGCCTGCACCAGGTTCGCCGACGACTTCAGGCGGGCCACGTCCGGATCGGGCTCGATCGCCGCCGCGGCTCCCTCCGCGACGAGGTCGCGCAGGGTGCAGGTCTGCACGCCCTCCTCGCCGAGGCTGGGCAGCACGTCGGCGACGTAGGCCAGGTACGGCTGGTGCGGGCCGACGAACAGCACGCCGCCCCGGCGGTGACCGAGACGGGGGTCGGAGTACAGGAGATAGGCGGAGCGGTGCAGGGCCACGACGGTCTTCCCGGTGCCAGGACCGCCGTCGACGACGAGAGCGCCGCTGGATCCCGCGCGGATGATGGCGTCCTGGTCGGCCTGGATGGTGCCGAGCACGTCGCGCATCCGGGGCGACCGGTCGCCGCCCAGGCTGGCGATGAAGGCGGACTGGTCGTCGAGGGCGGCGTGCCCCTCGAACCCGTCCGAGGTGAACACCTCGTCCCAGTAGTCGCTGATCCGCCCCCGGGTCCAGCGGTACCTGCGGCGGCTCGCCAGCCCCATCGGGTTGGCGTGGGTGGCTCCGAAGAACGGCTCGGCCGCCGGGGAACGCCAGTCGAGCAGCAGCCGGCGACCCTCGCCGTCCGTGAGGCCGAGTCGCCCGATGTACACGGGCTCGGAGTCGTCCGCGCCGACCATGTGCCCGAGGCACAGGTCCAGCCCGAAGCGGCGCAGGGTGCGCAGGCGGGCGGCCAGCCGGTGGATCTCCATGTCCCGGTCCAGCACCTGCCTGCCTTTGCCGCCGGGCGCCTTGCGCTCGGCGTCGAGCCGGTCGGACAGGTCGGCGATGGACTCTTCGAGGCTCCGCGCGATGGCCGCGAAGTGCTGCTCATCGCGGCCGATGAGCTTCGGGTCGGCCTTGGGGAGAAGACGGTCGGGAAGGTCAAACGCGCTGGTGGTCAGCGGGTTCACGCTATTGGCTCCAAGCAGATCGTGTCGTGCAGCAGCTGCGCGGCCACCGTCGCCCCGTCGGTGCGGATCGTGCCGGCCACGGCGGTCGCTCGTGCGCGGGTCTCGGCGGCCAGAGCCGTGCTGAGCGCCGCCGACAGGGACTCGGCGGTCGGCGTCGGGCCGTCGTGTGCCGCGCCGATGCCCAGCTCAGCCACCCTACCGGCCCAGTACGGCTGGTCCACCGATTGTGGCACCACCACCTGGGGCGCACCGGCCCCGGCGGCCGTCGTCGTCGTGCCCGCGCCGCCATGGTGCACGACGGCGGCCACCCGGCCGAACAGCGCCTGGTGGTTGACCTCGCCGACGACGAAGCAGTCGTCCAGGTCGTCGATCAAGGCCAGATCCGCCCAGCCCCGGGCGACGAGCACCCGGCGGCCCCGCGCTCGGACGGCCTCGATGGCCACCTGGGCGGCGTCCGGCGACCCGCGCATGGGCATGCTGCCGAAGCCCACGTACACCGGTGGCGTGCCGGCGTCCAGGAACGCCGCCAACGCGGGCGGAAGCGGGCGAGGGTCGGGCAGGATCCACGCGCCGGTCTGTACGACGTCGAGATCCGGCGTCTTACGCGTTCCACGCCAAGGGTCCAGCACCGGGTCCGTCGCCAGCCACGGCCGGTCGCCGATGGCGTAGTCGCGAACGTGGTCCACCGGGGGCAGGCCGATCGACGCCCGGTTGGCGTTGAGCGCCGCGCCGAACAGCGCGTCGATGCTCTCGGCGTCCAGCTCCCACAGCACCCGGTTGTCGGTCACGTCCGGCGGGAACGGCCGGCCCTGGTACGGCAGCGGCGGGCGGTGCAACGCCGGCAGGGTGATCTGCTGGAAGGTCGCGTGCACGGAGCGGATGCCCAGGTGTTCGGCCACCGACCGCGCGCCGGCCACGGCCGGCATCGGGCCGCTCGCCACCAGCACGTCACACCCCTCGGCCGCGGGGATGATCGCGTCGAACTGGCCGGCGATCAGCTCCGCCGCCCGCCGGGGCAGGTCCCCGGACGACGGCGGCGTCACCGCGGTCGTCAGCTCGCGCGCCGACCGGCCGACCGGCACCAGCGGCACGCCGACACCGGCCAGCCGCGCCGCGAACTCCTCGTCCGGCGGCGCGCACACCAGCACCTCCGCACCGTGCTCCCGCAACCGCACCGCGAGTGCCACCATCGGTTCGACGTCCCCGCGCGACCCGTACGTGGACAGCAACGCACGCATTTCGCACCCCCATTTCCGCAGGTTCCAGCCTCGGCGGACGATTGTCCGGCATGACCCGGGCCTTGCCGCAAGCCCCCTGGTGCGCTATACGTTGAGAGTGGAAACGTAAAGAGTGGAAAGAGGTGGCCACTCCCCTTCCCACTCTTCGTCCGCTCGCGAAGCGGTCACGCCTCCTTGTTCACCTCGATGACCTCGATGGCGAGCCCCGGGCAGACCGCGGCGGACTCCCGGACCGCGGCGTGCTGGTCCGCCGCCGGCTCGGCCTCCAGCAGGATGACGATGCCGTCGTCGTCACGCTGGTCGAACACCTCGGGCGCGATCAGCACGCACTGGCCGGCGCCGCAGCACTTGTCCTCATCGATCGTGACCTTCATGTGTTACCCCCTTGTCCTTGGATGAACGGGTCACCAGCGGACCGGGACGGTGCGCAGGCCGCCGACGGCCAGCCCCTCCACCCGCTCCAGCTCCGCCACCGGCACCGCCAGCTCCAGGCCCGGCAGCTTGCGCAGCAGCACTTCGAGCACGACCTGCAGCTCGGTCCGGGCCAGCGCCTGTCCGAGGCAGGAGTGGGCGCCGGCGCCGAAGGCCAGGTGCGGGTTCGGGCTGCGGGTCAGGTCGAAGTGCTCGGCCGCCTCGAACGCCTGCTCGTCCCGGTTGGCGGCGGCCATGCTGCAGATGACCGTGGTGCCCTTGGGCAGGTGCTCGCCGCTGACCTCGGTTCCCTCCTTCAGGTAGCGCGGCAGGCCGAAGCCGGAGTTGGCGTCGAGACGCAGGGACTCCTCCACCGTGGTGCGGATCAGCTTCGGGTCGGCCAGCAGCGCCTCCCAGCGGCTGCGGTCGGCCAGCAGCATCGAGACCATCTTGCCGATCATGTTGGCGGTGGTCTCATGCCCGGCGACCAGCAGGCCCATGCCGGTGACCACGATCTGCAGGTCGGTCAGGCCGCCGTCCTCCGGGCCGCCGACCGCGATCAGCTCGCTCAGCAGGTCCTCGCCCGGCTCGGCGCGCTTGGCGGCGAGGTGGTCGGACATGTACTGGAAGAACTCGGCCTGGGCCGCCTCGATCTCCTCCTTGCCGTAGCGGGTGAGGTTGAGCAGCGTGTCGGACCAGTACGAGAATCGGTCACGGTCGGCGGCGGGCACGCCGAGCATGTCGCAGATGACGTACACCGGCAGCGGGAAGCCCAGGGACGCCTTCAGGTCACCGGGGGCGCCGCCCTCGACCATGTCGTCGATGAGGTCCTCGGCGATCTGCGCCATGACCGGCCGCAGGGCGGTCATGCGCTTGGCGGTGAACCACTTGCCGACCAGCCGCCGCCAGTGCTGGTGCTCCTCCCCGCCGTCCGGAATGATCGCCGCCATGTCGCTGCTGAACAGTCCGCCGTCCTCGGTGGCCGACAGCCGGGCCGCGTCGGGCGCGTTCAGCAGGCGGGTGAAGCGCGGGTCGGCGAGCACCTCCTTGACGTCGGTGTAGCGGGTCAGCAGCGTGGCCTGGTCGCCACTGGGCAACGTCACGTGGGCGACCGGGCACGTGCCGCGCAGCTCGGTCCATTCGGCGGGCGGGTCGAGGGCGGCGTCGTTCGGGATCGGGTAGTTCAGGACCTGCTCGTTGGCACTCATTCGATGTCTCCTTAGGGAAGGTGTCCTCAGGCGGGCATGAGCGGTGGGGTGGTCAAGGTCTGCTGGCGCAGGAGGCGGGCCTGTTTGGCCATGTTCCAGCCGAGGACGCCGGTGACCTGGCCGCCCTCGCGGTAGAGGGCGGCGAAGCGGCCCTGCGCCGGGTCCCCTTCGACGACGGTCACCTCGGCCGCCGGTGACGGCAGGCCATGGAACTGGATCTTGATGTCGTACTGGTCGGTCCAGAAGTACGGGATCGGGGTGTACGCCCGGTCCGCGCCGAGGATGTTCGCGGCCACCGTCTGGGCCTGTTCGATGGCGTTGGTCCGGTTCTCCAGCCGCAGCCGCCTGCCGAGCCCCTCGTGCGCGAACGAGGCCACGTCGCCGACGGCGTAGACGCCCTCGGCGGCGCGGCAGCGCGCGTCGCACTCCACCCCGTCGCCCAGGACCAGCCCGCCACCCTCCAGCCAGCCGGTCGCCGGGCGGCAGCCGACGGCCACCACGACGGCGTCGGCGGACAGCGACTCGCCGTCCGCCAGCCGTACACCCGAAACCCCGTCCGCGTCGCCGGCCAGCGCCTCGACGGCGGCGCCCAGCCGCAGCCGGACCCCGCGCTCGGCGTGCGTCCGGGTGAGGAGGCCGCCGATCTCGTCGCCGAGCTGGTCGCCGAGCACCGCCTGCCCCATGCCGACGAGGGTGACCTCCAGGCCCAGCCCTCGGGCGGTGGCGGCGATCTCGCCGCCCAGCACCCCCTCGCCGACGACCACCAGGCGCGTGCCCTCGGCCAGCCGGGCGCGCAGGGCGATCGCGTCGTCGAGGCCGCGCAGGACGTGCACGCCCGCCTGCCCGTCCTGGCCGGGCAGGCGGTGGGGGGTCAGGCCGGTGGCGATGACGACGGCGTCGCCACGCAGCACCCGGCCGGAGGCGGTGGTGACGGCGCGCTCGGCCACGTCCAGCGCGACCGCGGACTCGCCCCGGACGAACTCCGCGCCCAGCGCCTCCAGCTGCGCCTGGCTGCGCAGCCGGGCCCGCTCCGGCTCCCAGGCCCCGGCCAGCACCTGCTTCGACAGCGGCGGCCGGTCATAGGGCAGGTGGGGCTCGGCGTCCAGCAGCGTCAGCCTGCCCTGGTGGCCGTGCCGCCGCAGCGCCTCCGCGGTGCTCAGCCCGGCCGCCGACGCGCCGACGATGAGTACGTGTTCCGGCGGGGTCATGAGGCGTGGTTCGGGTTGCCAGCGGCGGTGTTCATCCACATGGCTTCAACATTAACCTACAGGTGCAAGAAAACTGACATATGTCGTTTATGGGTAAGATTGGGAGTGTGGTCACTGCCAGAGGGAGCAACACCCCGTCGAGTGACCGGCGCGTGCGCCGGACTCGATCAGCATTGGCGCGTGCGCTGATCGCGCTGGTCGAGGAGCGCGACCTGTCCCGGATCAGCGTTTCAGACGTCGCCGAGGGCGCCGGCGTGAGCCGTTCGGCCTTCTACGACCACTACCGGGACGTTCACGAACTGGCCGAGGACGCCTGCACCGCGATGATCGACAACCTGATGGAGTCGTTGCCCGGCCCCGGTCTCGACTCCCCGGACCTGGCGCAGGAGGCGACCGAGTCACTGACGGCGTTCTTCGGCAGCCTGGCCGGGCACGCGGGCCTGTACCGCGCACTGCTGGGCCCGCAGGGCAGCGCACGCGTCCTCGGCCACATCCGCCGTCGCATCGCCGAGGTCATCCATCAGCGCCTGGCCCACACCGACCTCAGCGGCTGGCCCGAGCGCGTCCCGCACGACGTGACGGCCGCGTTCACCGCGGGCGCGCTCATCGGCGTGGCCGTGGACTGGCTCGAAGGCGGCTGCGCCCGAACCCCGGCCGAGATGGCCGAAGTGACCTGGCCCCTGCTGCACGCGCAATACCGCATCAACGAGATCAACGACAGCTGAGAACCCGGCGCCACCTCATCGCGTGCGTGCCGCACGTCACGGGAGCCGGGGCCAGAGGCGGAGCCATTGCTCGATCCGTGCGCTCACCGGTCCCTCCGCCAGCTGACCGGTGATCATTTTCGTGGGCGCGAGGAGGTTCTTGCAGGTACGTAGTGCCAGGATCTCCTCGCGAGGCCGCGTCCGCCAGTCCACCGCCCAGTCGGCGGCCTGCTCCAGGGTCAACGGCAGAGCCGCCAGGACATCCGCGGCCAGTCGATCCGGATCCCACAGCGGGTCGTCACCGGGGCCGAGATCGGCGATCAACAGCGCTCGGAGGTTGAACCGGCTCGCGTTCGCGTCCCGCGTGCGGTAGCCGGCGCGCTCAGCACCGTCCAGGGCCGTGAAGCCGACCCTGGCCCAGATCCGCCGCGCCTCCCCCTGCTCCGGATCCTGCGCATAGACCAGATTGCCCTGCCATGCGGCCAACCACGAGTTGATGTACGCGGCGCCGAACTCGACACCGTCCATACCGCCCATCATCGCCTCGCAGCCCTGTCGAGAAGTTGTCACCGTGCCATCAGCCTGTCCAGAGGGCAAGAGGCTTCGCTCTCGAAGCTTTCGAAGCTTTAGCGGGGCTCGCTCAGGTGTCTCATCCCACGATTGACTTCTCCCCGCCATGAATGACAAGGATTCTCCCTTCAGGCGGATGCCTTCGGCCAGGATGTTGAGTGCTGCGGCGATGTCTCGATCGTGGTGTTCGCCGCAGGAGGGGCAGTCCCAGGCGCGAATGTCCAAGCCCAGTCTCCCGATCTTGTAGTCGCAGCAGGGGCACAGCTGGGAGGAGGGGTACCAGCGGTCGATGGTGATGAACGCGCGGCCGTAGCGTGCCGCTTTGCCTTCCAGCAGGCGCAGGAAGGTGCCCCAGGAGGCATCGTTGACGCTCTTGGCCAGCCTGCTCCGTGCCAGCCCTCGCACGGCCAGACCCTCGACCGCCACCGCTTGGGTCTCACGGACGATCGTGGTGCTGGTCTGGTGCAGGAAGTCCCGGCGGGCGTCGCCGACCTTGGCATGCTGACGGGCTACTCTGATGCGGGCCTTGGTGCGGTTGACACTGTCCTTCTGCTTACGTGCCAGGGCGCGCTGGAGTTTCTTGAGCTTGCGTTCCCTGCGGCGTAGCCACTTCGGGTTGGCGATCTTTTCGCCGTCGGAGGTGACCGCGTAGTGGGCCAGACCGAGATCGAACCCGTCTCCGTATCGACCTGGGCGAGGGTCTGACTGCCGTCGGGCACGTCGACGACGAACGAGGCGAAATAGCGGCCCGCCGCGTCTTTGACGACCGTCACGCTAGAAGGCGGAGCGGGGAGCTCGCGCGACCACCGCACCTCGATCTCACCGATCTTCGCCAGATACAACGCATCACCGGCACCGCCGGGGCGAAGCCTGAACGCGGTGGTGGTGAACCGGGCCGACTGCAACTCCGGGCGCTGATCCGCGCTCGATCGTTCTTCCACGCGGCTTTACGCCGGGCCGGCCCGTCGTTCCACACCGCCCGGACACACCCGAACAACCGAGCCAGGCGCGCCCGCTGGGGCGCGTCCGGATACAGCCGATAGTTGTAGCGCAGCTTCACCGAGCACAACCCCTCTGCATGACTACGCAACGCAACAACTGACAGTGTGCAATAGATCGCACACGTTCTGCGAACTCGAACATACTAACGACTACTCCATGGCCACGCCTGACGCATACCGACGCGGCATATATCGACCGACAACGCCGACCGACGTTGACGTCCGTGGTCCGCGCCAGGCGCTCCTGGCTGCCCCGCCTACGGCGGGCCATCCCCTGACGGGAACCGCATTCATCCCCAGCCTGAAGGCCAGGGCGTTCTACGGACCTCCGGTAAACTCGTATGCGAACGCGGACAAAGGTGATTAACTACGGCTCACGGGGTGATACGCGCGGGGTGATCCATGGCCAGAACTCGGCCTACGAATCGATGATGCCCAGGACCAAGTTTCCGGGGAAGGGCTCAATCTCTCGTGTTGAGGAAGTGGCGCACTGTGCAGACCACCGAACGTCCACGGACAGCCGCGACGGCCAAGAACCCGCTGGTGAGCGGTCGTGTCCTGGGTCCTCTTGAACTCGCCGGCCCACTCGGCACCTTACGTCCCACTGCGGGAAAACATCGGGTGTTGCTCGCCGGACTAATATCGCGGGCCAACTCGGTGGTGCCGGTGAATGATTTGATCAGGTGGCTTTGGGACGACTCCCCGCCGATTACCGCCAAAGAAACGTTCTATGTCTATCTCATGCGGCTGCGGAAAGAGCTGGCACACTCCGTTGGCGGCGGGGTCGGGATTCACACCGAGGGCGGTGGTTACCGGCTCACTCTGGGCCAGGACCGGGTGGACGTCCTGGTCTTCCGCCAACTCGTACAGCAGGCCCTGGAAGAGGAGCGGCAGGGGCGGCCGGCCGCGGCGGTCAAGATGTTGCGCCAGGCCGAGGAGTTGTGGCGGGGGCCCGCGTTCGTCGACGTGCCGTCCGAGGCGCTGCACCGTGACGAGGCCATCCGGGTCACCGAGGATTGGGCCCGCGCGGTGGAGCACCGGATCGACCTTGAACTGAGCATCGGCTTCCACAGTGACCACATCGGCGAGTTGCGCGAGCTCACCGTTCGCTACCCGTTGCGCGAGCGATTCTGGTGGCAGCTCATTTTCGCGCTTTATCACGACAACCGCCAGGTGGAGGCGCTGGACTGCTATCGGGAGGCCCGCACGCTGTTCATGGAGGAGTTCGGCCTGGAGCCCGGCGAGGAGCTGCAGCGGCTGCACCAGCAGATCTTCGACCATGAGGTGCCGGCCAAGCCCATCGAGCTGACCGGCGCAGGGGACGAGGTGCGGCCCGTACCCGCCCCGGCCTCCTGGGTGCCACAGTGCCAGCTGCCGCCGGACACGGCCGACTTCGTCGGAAGATCCGATGAGATCCACCGGATCGAGAAGTCGCTGGTCCCGAGTACGGGGCGGACGGCCGTACCGGTCGTGGTGATCTCGGGACCGCCGGGCGTCGGCAAGAGCGCGCTGGCCACGCGGGTCGCCCACCGGTTGCGGCGGCTGTTCCCCGACGGCCAGTGGTACGCGCAACTGTCGGGCTCCAAGGCCGGGGAGGTGACCGAGGACGCGCTGAGCGCCCTGCTGCAGCTGTCCGGGGTGGACCCGCACAGCGTGCCGGGAGGCGCTCTGGCACGCTCGGCCGCCCTGCGGGCCCGGCTCGCCGACCGGCGGGTGCTCCTCATCCTCGACCAGGCGGCCAACCTCGACCAGGTGCTGCCGTTCATGCCCAACGATCCCGGCTGCGCGGTGATCGTGACCAGCCAGCGCATGATGGCCGGCCTGCCCGGTGCCGTTCAGCTGAACCTCGGGGCGCTGCCCTGGCACGAAGCCGAGGAGTTCTTCACCGGGCTGGTGGGGCAGCGCGTCAGGGACGAGCCGGACGCCATGCGCGAGATCGTCTCGTTGTGCGGCCGGCTGCCGCTGGCCCTGCGCATCGCCGGCGCCCGGCTGGCCAGCAGGCCGGACACCCACCTGGCCGACTTCGCGTGCAAGCTACGCGATCGGCGGCGGCTGGACGAGTTGCAGACCGTGTCGATGGAGCTGCGGGCGGGCCTGGAGCTGAGCTACCTGGCGCTCTCCGAGGGCGCCCGCCGGGCGTTCCGCATGCTGGGGCTGCTCGACGGGTCCGACTTCCCCGAGTGGGTGCTCGCCACGCTGCTACGGCAGAAGGAGGCGGAGTTGCCGCTGGAGGAGCTGTTCGTGGCGAGCCTCCTCGCGCCGGCCGGACGCGACCGGACGGGGGAGCCGCGCTATCGGATGCACGACCTGCTGCTCGTGTACGCCGCCGACCTCGCGGCCATGGACCCGGAGAGCGAGCGGCGGGCCGCCCTGCGGCAGTTGCTGGACGCGTTCCTGCAGATCGAGCTGGCCGCGTGGAGCAGGAACCCGCGCGTCCTATGGGGCCGCCCACCGGGGGCGCCGGCCACGCCCACCAGCGCGCCGCTGTCCCAGGACCGGCTGGCGCGCCTGCTCGCGCGGCCGCTCGCCTTGGACGAGTCGATGCGGCAGCTCGTGGTGTTCCTGGTCGAGCGGGCCAGCGAACTCGGCTGGTACGAGGACGCGGGCCGGCTGGCCGGGCTCATCTGCGTCACCACCGACGCCGACTTCAACCGCATGCACCAGGCCGTCAAGACCGCCGCGTACGCGGCCGGGGACGAGCAGGTCTGGCACCAGGCCGAGTTCGCCCTGGCTCGCCGGCTGGTGCACCAGCGGCCCGAGGAGGCCGTACGCCGACTGACCGCGTGCCTGGAAGCCTTCCAGCGGTTCGGCGCGCAGCACGCCGAGTGCCACACGCTCGTGTGGTTGTCCATGTGCCACACGATGACGGACCAGGTGCTCCTGGCCCGCAGGTTCGCCGCACGTGCCTTGACCCTGGCCAAGACGCTGGACCAGGACACCGCCCGGACGCTGGCGGTGCCCGACTTCGTCTCGGCGCTGGCCACGGACCGCCACCGGCCCGAGGTGCTGTCGTCGTTCCAGCGGGCGTGGGAGACCGCCGAACGGCTCGGCGACTCGGCACACCAGTGGATGGTGCTGAACGGCTTCACCAGCGCGGCCCGCGATGCCGGGGACCTGGAAAGGGCGGTGTGGGCGGCCGAGCGTGGCCTGGCCCTGTCGGAGACGTACGGGGAGGGGCAGGCGTCGGCCTGGATGCTGGTCCAGCTGGCCCGCGTACGGCTGGACCAGGGCGATCTCGCCCTGGCCACGGCCGCGGCGGAGCAGGCGCAGGAGATCTACGCACGCGACCACGACCAGCACGGGGCCTCGGCGACGGACGAGATCCTGCGGCGCATCCACGCCAGGAGCGCCCCCTGCCCGTGAGGGTCCGTGAGGGTCCGTGAGGGTCCATTACGGTTCGGGAGGGTCCATTACGGTTCGGGAGGGTTCGTGAGGCCCTCGCCGTCAGGACGCCGAGAGCTGGTACGCGGCGGTCAGGACCGCGCCGAGCTGGGCGCCGACCAGCTGGGCGATGGGGACCGGTGTGCCTGTCGCGTCGGCGTCGGCCTCGTCCGCCCAGGTCTCGAACAGGCCGTCGAGCGCCTGGCCGGCGGATCGCATCGCCGGTGAACTGTTGCCGACGGCCAGCTCCCCGGCGATCAGCCGCAGCGCGCTCCCGCACGTACGCAGGCGCAGGGTGTGGGCGGTCTGCTGGAACGAGAGCTGTTCCGCGACGCTGCCCCGCGCGTCGCCGGCCCGCTCGGCGTGACTCCTGAACGCGGCAGCCAGAGCCGCGCTCGTCCGGCGCAGGTCGGTCAGGGAACGGGCGAACGGCGAGCCGGGCACCGCCAGGGAGACGAGGGCCGGGTCGGCGAGGGCGCCGATGCGGGGAGAGATGTCCGCCAGCAGTGCGGCCGTGGCACGCAGCAGGTCGGCGCGCCGCACCCCGCAGTCCGTGTCCTCGCCGCTGCGCGGGTCGGCCCACATCGGAACTTCGACGATGAGCGAGAAGGTGCCGTGGCGGGCGGCGTAGTGCAGGCTGGAGGCGCCCATCAAGGCCGTCTCGGGGCCGTCGCCGCCGGACACCGCCTCGCCGGCCACGTTCGCGGACGGCACGACGTACACGCCGGGGGCGATGCTGCGCGCGCCCGGAATGTCGGCGTCGCCGGTCTGCACAGGGATGCCCGTGTACGTGGACAGATGGGTGAGCGCCTTCGCCATGCCCGGGCGCTCGTCGCTGACGTAGTAGTACACGCCGCCGAACTCGGCGTTGTGCAGCGAGCACATCAGGGCCGGGCGGAGCTCGTCGATCACGTCCGCCAGCGCCTTGGTCTCCGGCATGCTCAGCTCGCCCTGCGGGTCGCCATGGTGCGGGAACGTCCATTCGACCTGCTCGTCGAAGGGCGGCCGGTAGTGCCGGCGCCCGTAGTTCCTGCGCGTCAGCGGGCCGGCGAACCAGCCCTCGTTGAGCCGGGCGCCGTCGGGGTCCACGCAGCCGATGAAGTGCCAGGTGTGGCCGAGACGGAGGTCGTCGTCGCGGCAGAGCAGCTCGGCCAGGTAAGGGACGGTGAGGAAGCCGACAGGCTCGTTGGGGTGCGGGCCGGCGAACACGAGGACGGACCGGTCCCCGGATCCCACGCTGACCAGGTGGATCGGCTCGCCCAGCCGGGAGAAGCCGACACGGCGGCGGCGTACGAGGCGCGGATGGCGGGCCGCGAGGCCGGCCAGCCGGCTCTCCACCTCGTCCGGGCCGGGGTAGTGGTCCTCGTACGGGATCTCGCGCAGGATCGAGGCGATCTTCAAGGAAGCCCTCCAGGAGGTCATGGGTATGCGTACCGCGCGCGGACGAGGGCGTACGCGACCGCCTGGTCCAGTGCCTGCCAGGAGGCGTCGATGATGTTCTCGGCGACGCCGACCGTGGCCCACTCGGTCGTGTCGTCGCTGGAGGTGATGAGGACGTGGGTGACGGCGTCGGTGCCGTGGGTGCCCTCCAGGATGCGGACCTTGTAGTCGACCAGTTCCACCTTGGCCAGCTCCGGGTAGAGCCGCTCCAGCGCGAACCGGACGGCCTTGTCCAGGGCGTTGACCGGGCCGTTGCCCTCGCCGGTGGCGATGATCCGCTCGCCCTTGGCGTGGAGCTTGACCGTGGCCTCGCTGACGAGCTCGCCGCCCTTGGTGTGCTCGACGATGACGCGCCAGGACTCGACCTCGAAGTGCCGCCTGCGCTCGCCGTGGACGGTGTCACGCAGCAGCAGCTCGAACGAGGCGTCCGCGGCCTCGAACGTGTAGCCCTTGGACTCCAGGTCCTTGACCCGGCCGACCAGGGCCTTGGTGTGCTCAGGGGTGAGCTCGTAGCCGAGCTCGCGGCCCTTGAGCTCGACCGACGCGCGGCCGGCCATGTCGGAGACCAGCATGCGCATGTCGTTGCCGACGGCGGCCGGGTCGATGTGCTGGTAGAGGTCGGGGTCCACCTTGATGGCGCTGGCGTGCAGGCCGGCCTTGTGCGCGAACGCCGACGTGCCCACGTAGGGGGCGTGGGAGTTGGGGGTGACGTCGGTGACCTCGGTGATCGCGTGCGCGATGCGGGTCATGTCGGCCAGCGACTCCTGCGGGACGAGGTCGAAGCCGCGCTTGAGCTGCAGGTTGGCGACCACGGTGAAGAGGTTGGCGTTGCCGGAGCGCTCGCCGTAGCCGTTGGCGCAGCCCTGGACGTGGGTCGCGCCCGCCTTTACCGCGGCCAGCGTGTTGGCCACCGCGCAGCCGGTGTCGTCGTGGCAGTGGATGCCGACCCGGGCGCTCGTGTCCACCGCGTCGAGGACGATCTCGGCCAGATCGTCGGGCAGCATGCCGCCGTTCGTGTCGCACAGGGCGATGACGTCGGCCCCGGCCTCGGCGGCGGTCCTGACCACCTCCAGCGCGTACGCCGGGTTGGAGGTGTAGCCGTCGAAGAAGTGCTCGGCGTCGAGGAAGACTCGCTGTCCCTCCGCACGAAGGTGAGAGACCGTGTCGCGGATCATCGCGAGGTTCTCCTGGAGAGTCGTGCGGAGGGCCAGCTCCACGTGCCGGTCGTGACTCTTGGCGACAAGGGTCACGACCGGCGCGCCGGATTCGCGCAACGCGGCCACCAACGGGTCGTCGGCTGCCTTCACCCCGGCCCGGCGGGTCGCACCGAACGCGGCGAGCTGCGCGTGCTTCAGGTCGAGCTCGGTGCGGGCCCGGCTGAAGAACGCTGTGTCCTTGGGGTTGGCGCCCGGCCAGCCCCCTTCGATGAAACCGACGCCCAGCCCGTCCAGGTGGCGCGCGACGGCGAGCTTGTCGGCAACGGTGAGGTTGAGTCCCTCCTGTTGCGCGCCGTCCCGCAGCGTCGTGTCATATACGTGGAACCGGTCGTCGGCCATCCAACACTCCTCACCAGGTCATGGCGATCCCGTCAGGTGTCCCCTGATGGACCGCGTCCCGCCCGTGACGGCGTCATACGAGTTCTTCTCCGCGTGCCAGGTTGCCCTTGGGAAGCGAGGCGAACACCACGACCGCGCTCAGGACCGCCAGGAGGCCGCCGACGATCATGCTGACGTGCATGCCGTCGACGAACGCGGTGCGGCCGATCTCCAGCAGCCTTTCCACCTCGGCCGGGCCGACCATCGCGGCGGCCTGGGTCAGGGCGTTCACCGACTCCGACGACAGCTCCGCCACGTTCGCCGGGTAGCCGCCCAGGCCGGCGAGCACGTTGTTCGCGTACACCGAGGCCAGCACGCTGCCCAGGACGGCCACGCCGAGCGCGCCGCCGATCTGCCTGGCCGAGTTGCCGGCCGCGCTGCCCACGCCGGCCAGGGCCGGCGGCACCTGACTGAGGCTGGTGGCGATGGCCTGCCCCACCGTGAGACCCGCGCCGAGCCCTGTGAAGCTCAGGCTCGCCCCCACCAGCGGGTACGTGGTGAGCGTGTCCGCCGCGGCCAGGATGAACATGCCCGCCCCGATCAGGATGAGCCCGACCGCGATGACACCCCGGCTGCCGATCTTGGTCGCCATCGGGCCCGCGACCAGGCTGGCCAGGGTGAACAGCAGCGCGAGCGGCACCAGGCCGAGCCCGGCGTTCAGCGGCGTGTACCCCAGGACGCCCTGTAGGTACTGCGTCAGCACGAACATGATGCCGGTGAAGACGAAGAAGCTGAGCGCCGCCGCCATCGAGCCGACCACGAACGTGCGTACGCGCAGCAGCCCGAGGTCGAGCACCGGCGCGGCGGCCGTACGCTGCCAGGCCAGGAACGCGGACAGCAGCACCACGCCCGCCACCGCCGAGACGATGGTGCCCGGCGACGCCCAGCCCAGCCGTGGGCCTTCGATGATGGCGAACAGCAGCGTCCCGGTGCCGAGCGCGGACAACAGCACGCCCGGCACGTCGAGCCCGCGCCCGCCGGCCGCCGGCTGCCGCTTGATCAGCAACTGCGCGCTGATCATCGTGATCAGGACCAGCGGGATGTTGATGAGGAAGACCGACCCCCACCAGAAGTGGTTCAGCAGCCAGCCGCCCAGCACGGGGCCGAGCGGAAGGCCGAGCACGGTCATGGCGCTCCAGATGCCGAACGCCTTGGGCCGCTCCTCCTTGGGGAAGCTGACCGTGACCAGGGCGAGCGAGGCCGGGAGGATCCCGGCCCCGCCCAGACCGAGCAGCGCCCGCCAGGCGAGCAACTGCCCCGTCGTCGTGGCCAGCACGCACAGGAGCGACGCGACGCCGAAGATCAGCAGGCTGACCTGGAGCAGGCGCTTGTGCCCGTACTGGTCACCGAGCCGCCCGCCGATGAGCATGCAGGCGGCGAAGGTGAGGATGTACGCGTCGCTGATCCAGGCGAGGTCACTGCTGGTGGCGTTCAGGTCCGCCGCGATCGACGGCAACGCGACGTTGACGACCGTCGCGTCGACCTCCACCACGGTGACCACAAGGCACAGGACGGCCAGCACCCACCATCGTTGCGGGTTGGGCCGGTCGGCAGCCTCAGGGGCGTCCGTTCTCTCCTGCGACGTTTCCTTGGGCTTCTGCCCTTTTTCGGACACCGATTTCACTCCTGATTTTCTGGGGGCGGGCCTTTACCAGGCGACGGGAAGGTCCCATACGCCATAAAGACCGGCATCATGCTTGAACGAGATCTCGTCGAAAGGCACCGCGGGCCGGATGGTGGGCAGCCGATCGATGAGTGTTTCGAAGACGACTTCCAGCTCGATCGTGACGAGGTGCTGGCCCAGGCACTGGTGAATGCCGTGGCCGAAGGTGAGATGGTTGCGGGGGTTCCGCGTGACGTCGAATTTCGCGGCTTCGGGATAGGCCGTGTCATCGTGGTTGGCGGCGGCGATGAGCGTCATGACGCCGTCGCCGGCCTTGATATGTCCGCCGCCTAATTCGACATCCTCGTCGGCCACCCGGGCGACTCCGATATCGGAGATGGACAGGTAACGCAGCATCTCCGCGACCGCGCTGGGAATGATTTTCCTGTTGGTACGCAACTCCTCCATCTGGTCGGGGTACTTGAACAGCATCAGGACGCCGAGCGTGATCATGTTCGAGGTGGTCTCGTAGCCGTCCACGAGCAACACCACCACCGTGGCCACCATCTCGTCATGGGTCAGCGCCTTGGTCTCGGCGTTGTTGGCGACGAGCTTGCCCAGCAGGCCGTCGCCGGGATTGCGCTCCTCTTCGAGCAGGCGCCGGTCCACGTAGTCGAACAACGCGTCCAGCGCGCCCTTCACTTCGTCGACCTTCGTCGTCCGATTCGTCAGCACTTGGCTGAATTTCTGGAGAAACCCCTGGTCGTCGTACGGCACGCCGAGCATGTCACAGATGATCCGGGCCGGCACCGGCATCGAGAAGTTCGTCACCAGGTTCGCCGGCTGCTGCTGCTTCTCCAGGTCGGCGAGCAGTTCGTTGACGTGGCCCCGGATGGCCGGCCGCATGTTCTCGATGGCCCCCGAGGTGAACGGCTTGACGAACAGCCTGCGGTACGCGGTGTGCTCCGGCAGGTCAAGCCGGTTCATCATGCGTACTTTCTGCATCAGATGCCGGTGCGGCATGAGAATGGGGAAACCGGGCTTCCTGCTGTCCGCGCTGAACCGCCTGTCAGTGAGCACGGTGCGGACGTCATCGAAACGCGTGACGATCCAGCAGGTGCTGCCGTCCGGCAGGCGAACCTTGGAAACCGGCTCATTGTCGCGCAGCCGGGCGTACGTGCTCGGAGGCTCCAGCGGGTTCTCCCGGCGTACCGGGAAGTCCATCAGGGGCTGCTGGTCGATCGACATTTCTTTTCTCCTCAGATGGATTTCTTGCTTTCTCCGGCAGGTCGTCAGTCGCGGGCCAACTGCGCGACCAGCGAAAGCGGTCTCAGATCCGTCCAGTGCTCATTGATGTAGTCGATGCACGCGCCACGGCCGTCCTTTTCCTTGACCACCTCCCAGCCGTGCGGCACGTCCGCGAACGCCGGCCACAGGGAATGTTGTCCTTCGCTGTTGCGCAGGACCAGGTATTCGGCGTTCTCGTCATCGAGCGGATTAGCCACGGAAGGCCTCCTTTCCTCGGGTTCTCTCCAGTTCCTGGGAAACGACCTGGCCGATCTCGGCGGCCGGGCCGGGCTGCATCATCGCCCCGTGCCGGCAGCCGATCTCCACGTCCATGACCTGGCCGTCGATGTAGGGGACCCAGCCGGCCACCGTCGGCGAATCCGCGTGCCGGCCCTCGGTGGCCACGAAGAAGAGCAGGTCGCCGTCGTACCTGTCGGGGGTGAACGTACGGACCAGCTCGATGTTGTTGATCCAGGTGTCGATGAGGTTCGAGATCTGGTCGTGGTCGAGGAATCGCAGGGAATCCACTTCGGTGTTCACGATCTCCATGAACCTGCCGCGATCCATGGCCGGCCTTTCCGCTTCTGGGACCGGGCGGCCGAGGTCGTCCAGGATCAGCGCGAGCGCCTCGTTCTCCGGCACTCTGCCCGCGTCGATGTGGTATTCGCTGCCGGGGTAGGAGTCGAGGATCGCCAGCAGTGCCACTGTCTCGCCCTGCTGGGACAGTTCCGTCGCCATCGCGTACGCGACCAGGCCGCCGAAGGACCAGCCGAGGAGGTGGTAGGGGCCGGACGGCTGCACGCTTCTGATCTGGGCCACGTAGTCACGCGCCATGGCCTCCACGCTCGGCGGGGACAACCGCGGGTCGGTCAGACTGCGGGCCTGGATCGCGTACAGCGGGCGAGAACTGTCGATGGGACCCAGGAGGCTCGAATAGGACCAGGCGAACCCCATGCCGGGGTGGACGCAGAACAAGGGCGGGAGCTGGCCTGACGGGCGCAGGGGCAACAGGACATCGAAGGGGTTCCGCTGACTGCCCGCGGTGGTGACCGCCCTGGCCAGCGTGGCCACGGTGGGGCTCTCGAACAGGTCGCGGACGGTCAGCTCGGTTCCCATGACGTCACGGACGCGGCTGATCAGGCGGGTGGCCAGGAGGGAGTGGCCGCCGAGGTCGAAGAAGTTGTCATGGATGTCGACGGCCGGCAGGTGCAGGACCTCGGCGAAGAGGCCGGCGAGGATCTCTTCCGCGGGGGTGCGGGCGGCGCTGTGTCCTGTGGTGGCGTAGACGGGGGCGGGCAGGGCCGTTCGGTCGACCTTTCCGTTCGGGGTGAGGGGGAACGCCTCCAGCGCCGTGATCGTGGCGGGCACCATGAACGCCGGCAGGTGGGCGGCGAGCTCGGCACGGAGCTCGGCGCTGGTGGGATGGTGGCCGGGGGCCGGGACGACGTAGGCGATGAGCTGTTTGCCCCGGGTGTCGTCTTCGCGGACGATGACGGTGGATTGGGCGATGCCGGGCAGTTGGTCGAGGGCGGCTTCGATCTCGCCGAGTTCGATGCGGAAGCCACGGATCTTGACCTGGTCGTCGGTGCGGCCGAGGAACTCCACCTCTCCTTCGCCGGTCCATCGCACCAGGTCGCCGGTGCGGTACATGCGCTGACCGGGGCCGCCGAAGGGGTCGGCGATGAAGCGCTCGGCAGTCAGGTCGGGGCGGTCCCAGTAGCCACGGGCCAGCCCTGTGCCTGCCAGGTACAGCTCTCCTGCGACGCCGGGTGGCGCCAGCCGCAGCCGCTCGTCCAGCACGTATGCCCGCAGTCCGTCCATGGGGCGGCCAATGGGGACGTTGCGTGCCTGTTCGGAGACAGCGGACCGAAGCGGGTGATAGGTGGCGAAGGTGGTGGTCTCGGTCGGCCCGTAGACGTGCACAATGCGGGTGCCGGGCAATACGCGAGCTGCGGCGCGCATGGTGGCGGCCGACACGAACTCGCCACCTGTCCAGATCTCGGTGAGCGTGTCCAGGCCACGAGGCTCGTCGTCGATGAGCGTGTTGAACAGCGCAGTGGTCACGAAGGCGGCCGTGATGCGGTGTTCGGCGATGGTGTCGGCCAGTTGAGCGGGCTCAGCAGGACCCGGTGGCGCCACCACCACCGTGCCGCCGTTGAGCAGCGGCACCCAGATCTCATAGGTGGAAGCGTCGAACGCGTGCGGCGAATGCATCAGCACCCGCTCGTGTGCACCGTTACGCCAAGCCCGGTCTGCGGCGAGGGCGACCACATCGGCATGAGTGACGGCCACCCCCTTCGGAGCGCCGGTCGAGCCCGAGGTGAACATCACGTAAGCCAACTGATCGCCACGCGCGGCCTTCAGAACCGGAACCGGCTCGGTGCGCTGCTCCCGGGCGTCGACCAGCATCAAGGACACGTCGAGTTCGGCCGCCCGCTCCCGCATGACCAGGTCGGTGAGCAGAAGCGGAGCGCCGGTGTGGTCGAGAACCCAGCGCATGCGCTCAGCGGGGAAGCTCGGGTGGAGGGGGACGTAAGCGCCGCCGGCCTTGAGGACGGCCAAGGAAGCGACGATCACCTGCGGCGAGCGCTCCATCAGCATCGCCACCGGCGTCTCGATGGTGACTCCGGCGGCGATCAGCCGGGCGGCCAGTTCGTCGGCATGCGCGTTCAGTTCGGCGTACGACCACTCGGTCCCCTCGCCGGACAGCGCGATCGCGTCGGGAGTCTTGTGCGCTTGTTCGGCGAAGGCCTGGACGATGGAGGTGCTGGGCTGGTTGGGGTGGCCGGTGCCGATGCTGAGCAGGTGGTGCCGTTCATCGTCGGTGAGCAGCGCAAGGTCGGCGATCGGCTGGTCGGTGTCGGCCACCACCATTTGCAGGAGGTGGGCAAGGCGCTCGGTGAGCGCTTGGGCGGTCTGACGGGTGAACAGGTCGGTGTTGTATTCGAGATGTCCGAGGATGCCGTTGCTGTGATGGTCGGCATCGAAGTGCTCGACCAGTTCCACCGTGAGGTCGAACTTGGCCGTGCCCGGATGGACCGGCCGGGCCCGGGTGTGAAGGTCCCCGAAGTCGCTGCCGGCCTCGACGGCAGTGCGATAGGCCAGCATGACCTGGGCCAGGGGGTGCAGGCCCAGGGAGCGGGTGGGGTTGAGTTCCTCGACCAGCCGGTCGAAGGGCAGATCCTGGTTGTTGTACGCGGCCAGGTCGATGTCACGGACCCGATGCAGCAATTCCTGGAAGGTGGGATCACCGGAAACGTCCACCCGCAGGACCAGGGTATTGACGAAGAACCCGATCAAATCATCCAGAGCTTCGTCCACACGACCGGCAACCACGCTGCCGATCGGGATATCGGTGCCCGCACCCATCCGATGCAACAAAGCAACGAGGGCAGCGTGCATCACCATGAAGACACTCACCCCATGCGCACGAGCGAGCTCCTGAATTCGGATATGCGTCTGCGCGTCAACATGGAACTCGATGACCTCTCCTCGGCCGGTGGGACGAGTCGGGCGAGGATGGTCATAGGGCAGAGCGAGTTGTTCTGGTGCGCCGTGTAGCGCCTGAGTCCAGAAAGCCAGCTGGTCGTGGAGGAGGTCGCTGTCGAGCAGGTTACGCTGCCAATCGACGTAATCGGCGTAACTGACCGGCAGCGGCTCCCACTGCGGCGGCCGCCCAGCCGAGCGAGCGGCGTAAGCCGTGGCCAGGTCACGGGCCAACGGCTCCAAAGACCAGCCATCAGCGGCGATGTGATGAATGACCAGCAACAACGTGTGACGGTCCGGCGCGTGAGTGAACAGATGAGCCCGAAGAGGCACCTCACGCTCCAACGCGAACACCCCCGACACCGCCTCCGCCAACTCACCCTCATCCCGAATCAGGCGGATGTGCGCAGGAAGGATCTGCTGGTACGGCTGCCCCTCGCGCACCGGATAGATGGTGCGCAGGGGCTCATGCCGCCCGACCACATCTCCCAGTGCTCGCTCCAACGCCTGAACATCGATGGAGCCGGTGATCTCCAACGCCAGAGGAATGTTGTAAGCGGCGCTGGGACCCTGAATCTGGTCGATGAACCACAACCGTTGCTGAGCGAAAGACAGCGGCAACACATCGGTGTCACGTGATTGACGGCGGATAGGCGGCCGGACCGGAGTGTTGTCATCCAGGCGCGTGGCCAACGCGGCCACCGTCGGCGCCTCGAAGAGGTCACGAACCGTCAACTCACGATCCAGACTCCGCCGCACCCGGCTGATCAACCGGGTGGCCAAAAGCGAATGCCCACCGAGATCGAAGAAATTGTCATGGACATCGACGGCCGGCAGGTGCAGAACCTCGGCGAACAGACCGGCGAGAATCTCCTCAGCCGGGGTGCGGGCGGCGCTGTGTCCCGTGGTGGCGTAGACGGGCGCGGGCAGGGCGGCCCGATCGATCTTCCCGTTCGGCGTGAGCGGGAACGCCTCCAACACCACGATCGCAGCCGGCACCATGAACGCCGGCAGGTGAACACCCAAATCGGCCCGCACCTGCGCGCTGGTGGGCTGGTGGTCGAGAGCGGGAACCACATAGCCGACGAGCTGCTTGCCGCGGGTGTCGTCCCGGACGATGACGGTGGATTGGGCGATGCCGGGCAGCCGGCTGAGGGCGGCTTCGATCTCGCCGAGTTCGATGCGGAAGCCACGGATCTTGACCTGGTCGTCGGTGCGGCCGAGGAACTCCAGCTCCCCCTCGCCGGTCCATCGCACCAGGTCGCCGGTGCGGTACATGCGCCGACCGGAGTCCCCGAAAGGGTCAGCGATGAAACGCTCAGCGGTCAGGTCGGGGCGGTCCCAGTAGCCGCGAGCCAGCCCCGATCCCGTCAGGTACAGCTCTCCTGCGACGCCGGGTGGCGCCAGCCGTAGCCGCTCGTCCAGCACATAAGCCCGCAGCCCGTCCATGGGCCGGCCGATAGGGACGTTGCGTGCCTGCTCCGGGACAGCTGACCGAAGCGGGTGATAGGTGGCGAAGGTGGTGGTCTCGGTCGGCCCGTACACATGCACAATCCGAGTGCCGGGCAACACCCGCGCAGCGGCACGCATGGTGGCGGCCGACACGAACTCGCCACCCGTCCAGATCTCGGTCAGCGTGTCCAGACCCGACGGCTCATCATCGATGAGCGTGTTGAACAACGCAGTCGTCACGAACGCAGCCGTGATCCGATGCTTGGCAATGGTGTCAGCCAACTGAACAGGCTCAACAGGACCCGACGGCGCCACCACCACCGTCCCGCCGTTCAACAACGGCACCCAGATCTCATACGTCGAAGCATCGAACGCATGCGGCGAATGCATCAGCACCCGCCGATGCGCACCATTACGCCAGACCCGATCCGCCGCAAGGGCGACCACATCAGCATGAGTGACGGCCACCCCCTTCGGAGTGCCGGTCGACCCCGACGTGAACATCACATAAGCCAGCTGGCCGGCCGGGGCCTGGCGGTCAGCGGCCACCGGCACCCCACATCCCGCCGAATCGCCGTCGACCACCAACATCGGCCGACCCAGCCCGGCCGCCCGCTCCCGCATGACCAGGTCGGTGAGCAGAAGCGGAGCGCCGGTGTGGTCGAGAACCCAGCGCATGCGCTCAGCAGGAAAGCTCGGATGGAGCGGCACATAGACGCCACCGGCCTTGAGCACCGCCAAGGAAGCCACGATCACCCGCGGCGAACGCTCCATCAGCATCGCCACCGGCGTCTCACTGCCGACCCCGGCCGCGATCAGCCGGGCGGCCAACTCATCCGCGTGCGCGTTCAGTTCGGCGTACGACCACTCGGTCCCCTCGCCGGACAGCGCGATCGCGTCGGGGGTCTTGTGCGCTTGTTCGGCGAAGGCCTGGACGATGGAGGTGCTGGGCTGGTTGGGGTGGCCGGTGCCGATGCTGAGCAGGTGGTGCCGTTCATCGTCGGTGAGCAGCGCAAGGTCGGCGATCGGCTGGTCGGTGTCGGCCACCACCATTTGCAGGAGGTGGGCAAGGCGCTCGGTGAGCGCTTGGGCGGTCTGACGGGTGAACAGGTCGGTGTTGTATTCGAGATGTCCGAGGATGCCGTTGCTGTGATGGTCGGCATCGAAGTGCTCGACCAGTTCCACCGTGAGGTCGAACTTGGCCGTGCCCGGATGGACCGGCCGGGCCCGGGTGTGAAGATCCCCGAAGTCGCTGCCGGCCTCGACGGCAGTGCGATAGGCCAGCATGACCTGGGCCAGGGGGTGCAGGCCCAGGGAGCGGGTGGGGTTGAGTTCCTCGACCAGCCGGTCGAAGGGCAGATCCTGGTTGTTGTACGCGGCCAGGTCGATGTCACGGACCCGGTGCAGCAATTCCTGAAAGGTGGGATCACCGGAAACGTCCACCCGCAGGACCAGCGTGTTGACGAAGAACCCGATCAAATCATCCAGAGCTTCGTCCACACGACCGGCAACCACGCTGCCGATCGGGATATCGGTGCCCGCACCCATCCGATGCAACAAAGCAACTAGGGCAGCGTGCATCACCATGAAGACACTCACGCCATGGGCACGAGCGAGCTCCTGAATACGAAGGTGCGTCTGCGCGTCAACATGGAAATCGACAACGCCACCCCGCCCAGAAGGAGTCGACGGACGTGGCCGGTCGTAAGGCAGGTCTAACCGTTCGGGTGAGCCGTGCAAAGTGCGGCTCCAGAAAGCCAGCTGCTCTTGGAGGAGGTCGCTGTCGAGCAGGTCACGCTGCCAATCGACGTAATCGGCGTAACTGACCGGCAGCGGCTCCCACTGCGGCGACCGCCCCGCCGAACGAGCGGCGTAAGCCGTAGCCAGATCACGGGCCAACGGCTCCAAAGACCAGCCATCAGCGGCGATGTGATGAATGACCAGCAACAACATGTGGCGGTCCGGCGCGTGAGTGAACAGATGAGCCCGAAGAGGCACCTCACGCTCCAACGCGAACACCCCCGACACCGCCTCCGCCAACCCACCCTCATCCCGAATCAGGCGGATATGCGCAGGAAGCACCTGCTGATACGGCTGCCCCTCCCGCACCGGAAAGACCGTACGCAGCGGCTCATGCCGCCCGACCACATCACCCAGCGCTCGCTCCAACGCCTGAACATCCACCGAGCCAGTGATCTCCAACGCCAGAGGAATGTTGTAAGCGGCGCTGGGACCCTGAATCTGGTCGATGAACCACAACCGTTGCTGAGCGAAAGACAGCGGCAACACATCGGTGTCACGTGACCGCCGACGAACAGCTGGACGCCCCCGGTTGTTGCCGTCCAGCCGCGTGGCCAACCCGGCCACCGTCGGCGCCTCGAAGAGGTCACGAACCGTCAACTCACGATCCAGACTCCGCCGCACCCGGCTGATCAGGCGGGTAGCCAGGAGGGAGTGGCCGCCAAGGTCGAAGAAGTTGTCATGGATGTCCACGGCCGGCAGGTGCAGAACCTCGGCGAACAGACCGGCGAGGATCTCCTCGGCGGGGGTGCGGGCGGCGCTGTGTCCCGTGGTGGCGTAGACGGGCGCAGGCAGGGCAGCTCGATCGATCTTCCCGTTCGGCGTGAGCGGGAACGCCTCCAACACCACGATCGCAGCCGGCACCATGAACGCCGGCAGATGGCCAGCCAGTTCGGCACGAAGCTCGACACCAGTGAGCCGGTGACCGGGAGCCGGAACGACATACCCGATCAGCTGCTTGCCCCGCACGTCGTCATCACGCACGACCACCACCGACTGCACCAGACCAGGCAACCGATCAAGCGCCGCTTCGACCTCACCCAACTCGATACGGAAGCCACGAACCTTGACCTGATCATCAGTGCGCCCCAGGAACTCCAACTCCCCCTCGCCGGTCCACCGCACCAGATCCCCCGTGCGATACATACGCCGACCAGACTCACCGAAGGGGTCGGCGAGGAAACGCTCGGCCGTCAGATCAGGACGGCCCCAATAACCGCGAGCCAACCCCGACCCCGCCAGATACAACTCCCCAGGCACCCCGGGTGGCACCAGCCGCAACCGCTCATCCAGCACGTAAGCCCGCATCCCCCTGATGGGCCCGCCGATGGTGGGGGCTGACGTGGGAGAGAGGGGCCCGCTCATCGCGGCGCACACCGTGGTCTCGGTCGGGCCGTACGCGTTGATCATCTGGCGGTTCACCGCCCAGGCGGCGGCCAGCTCGGCAGGGCAGGATTCGCCGGCCACGATGAGCGTGGTGACGCCGGCAAGGCCGTGATCAGCGAGTTGCGTCAACGCCGACGGAGGAAGGGTGACGTGCGTGACCGCGTGATCGCTGACCAACTCGGCCAAGGCCTCTCCCGGCAGCAGCCGCTCGGGGGCGGCGACCACCAGCGTGGCTCCGGTCAGCAGCGACATGCAGAATTCCCAGAACATCGCGTCGAAGCTCGGGGAGGCGAACTGCATCACCCGGCACCCCGGCCCCAGCGCGAACGCCTCGGCCTGCGACCGCATCAGGTTCGCCGTGCCGGCATGCGGCACCACCACACCCTTCGGCCGACCTGTCGAGCCGGAGGTGTAGATCACGTACGCGGCACTGCCCGGCGAAACCGGGCCGCCCGTCACGGCCGACGCCGGATAGATGTCGGGCAGCCGGTCCACCAGAACCATCGGGTGCCCATCCGGCAGCTGCGCGGCGGAGGCGGAGGTGGTCAGGATGAGAGCCGGTTCGGCCTCCTCCAGCATGTACGAGATGCGCTGTGGCGGATAGGCCAGGTCAATGGGCAGATAGGCACCGCCGGCCTTGAGTGTCGCCACGATGGCGACCACCATCTCGACGGACCTCGGCACCGCCATGGCGACGACCTGCTCGGGGCCGACGCCATGCGCGACGAGGCAGTGCGCGAGACGGTTCGCGCGGGCGTCGAGTTCGGCGTACGTCAGCCGCTCATTCTCATGAACGACCGCCGGCTCGTCGGGAACGCGCGCCACCTGCTCCGCGAAGAGCTCGACGAACGTGCTTTCCCGACCGACCGACTCCGCCCGGCCCCAGGCACCGAGCATGAGGCCGCGTTCGTCCCCGGAAAGAACCTCAAGGTCCCCGACCGGCGTATGCACATCGCGGATCGCCGAATCAAGCAGGAGCAGCAGCCGTTTGACCAAATCCTGCGCGGTCTCACGCTCGAACAGGTCCACGTCGTATTCGAGGCGACCGGCCAGCGCGCCGCTGTCGTGGTGCTCGGTCAGCTCGAAAGTGAGGTCGAACCTCGACACCCCAGCATGGACCTGCGTCAGCTCCGTCTGCAGACCGGGCAGGTCGAGCGTCGGCTGTCCCTGGCTGTGGTAGGCCAGCATGACCTGGGCCAGGGGGTGCAGGCCCAGAGAGCGGGTGGGGTTGAGTTCCTCGACCAGCCGGTCGAAGGGCAGATCCTGGTTGTTGTACGCGGCCAGGTCGATGTCACGGACCCGATGCAGCAATTCCTGAAAAGTGGGATCACCGGAAACGTCCACCCGCAGGACCAGCGTGTTGACGAAGAACCCGATCAAATCATCCAGAGCTTCGTCCACACGACCGGCGACGACACTGCCGATCGGGATGTCGCTGCCGGCACCCATCCGATGCAGCAAAGCGACTAGGGCAGCGTGCATCACCATGAAGACACTCACGCCATGGGCACGAGCGAGCTCCTGGATACGAAGGTGCGTCTGCACGTCAACATGGAAATCGACAACGCCGCCCTGCCCAGAGGGCGCCAGCGGACGTGGCCGGTCGTACGGCAGAGCGAGTTGTTCTGGTGCGCCGTGTAGCGCCTGAGTCCAGAAGGCCAGCTGGTCGTGGAGGAGGTCGCTGTCGAGCAGGTTACGCTGCCAATCGACGTAATCGGCGTAACTGACCGGCAGCGGCTCCCACTGCGGCGGCCGCCCAGCCGAGCGAGCGGCGTAAGCCGTGGCCAGGTCACGGGCCAACGGCTCCAAGGACCAGCCATCAGCGGCGATGTGATGAATGACCAGCAACAACGTGTGGCGGTCCGGCGCGTGAGTGAACAGATGAGCCCGAAGAGGCACCTCACGCTCCAACGCGAACACCCCCGACACCGCCTCCGCCAGCCCACCCTCATCCCGAATCAGGCGGATGTACGCAGGAAGCACCTGCTGGTACGGCTGCCCCTCCCGCACCGGATAGACCGTGCGCAGCGGCTCATGCCGCCCGACCACATCACCCAGCGCTCGCTCCAACGCCTGAACATCGATGGAGCCGGTGATCTCCAACGCCAGAGGAATGTTGTAAGCGGCGCTGGGACCTTGAATCTGGTCGATGAACCACAACCGTTGCTGAGCGAAAGACAGCGGCAACACATCGGTGTCACGTGACCGCCGACGAATAGACGGACGAACAGCAGTATTACCATCCAGCCGCGTAGCCAACGCGGCCACCGTCGGCGCCTCGAAGAGGTCACGAACCGTCAACTCACGATCCAGACTCCGCCGCACCCGGCTGATCAACCGAGTGGCCAAAAGCGAATGCCCACCGAGGTCGAAGAAATTGTCATGGATGTCCACGGCCGGCAGGTGCAGAACCTCGGCGAACAGACCGGCGAGAATCTCCTCAGCCGGAGTGCGGGCGGCGCTGTGTCCCGTGGTGGCGTAGACGGGCGCAGGCAGGGCGGCCCGATCGATCTTCCCGTTCGGCGTGAGCGGGAACGACTCCAACACCACGATCGCAGCCGGCACCATGAACGCCGGCAGATGGTCAGCCAGTTCAGCACGGAGCTCGACACCAGTAGGCCGACCACCAGGAGCCGGAACGACATACCCGATCAGCTGCTTACCGCGCACGTCGTCATCACGCACGACCACCACCGACTGCGCCGAAGCAGGCAACCGATCAAGCGCCGCCTCGACCTCACCCAACTCGATGCGGAAGCCACGGATCTTGACCTGGTCGTCGGTGCGGCCGAGGAACTCCAGCTCCCCCTCACCGGTCCACCGCACCAGGTCGCCGGTGCGATACATGCGCCGACCGGAGTCCCCGAAAGGATCAGCGATGAAACGCTCAGCCGTCAGGTCGGGACGGTCCCAGTAACCGCGAGCCAGCCCCGACCCCGTCAGATACAACTCCCCAGGCACCCCCGGCGACACCAGCCGCAACCCCTCATCCAGCACATAAGCCCGCAGCCCGTCCATGGGCCGGCCGATAGGGACGTTGCGTGCCTGCTCCGGGACAGCGGACCGAAGCGGGTGATAGGTGGCGAAGGTGGTGGTCTCGGTCGGCCCGTACACATGCACGATCCGAGTACCGGGCAACACCCGCGCAGCGGCACGCATGGTGGCGGCCGACACGAACTCGCCACCCGTCCAGATCTCGGTCAGCGTGTCCAGACCCGACGGCTCATCATCGATGAGCGTGTTGAACAACGCAGTCGTCACGAACGCAGCCGTGATCCGATGCTTGGCAATGGTGTCAGCCAGCTGAACAGGCTCAACAGGACCCGACGGCGCCACCACCACCGTCCCGCCGTTCAACAACGGCACCCAGATCTCATACGTCGAAGCATCGAACGCATGCGGCGAATGCATCAGCACCCGCCGATGCGCACCATTACGCCAAACCCGATCAGCCGCAAGGGCGACCACATCAGCATGAGTGACAGCCACCCCCTTCGGAGTGCCGGTCGACCCCGACGTGAACATCACATAAGCCAGCTGATCGACACGCGCGGCCTTCAGAACCGGAACCGGCTCGGTGCGCTCCTCCCGAGCGTCGACCAGCATCAGGGGCACGCCCAGCTCAGCCGCCCGCTCCCGCATCACCGGATCGGTCAGCAGAAGCGGCGCCTGCGCATGAGTAAGGACCCAGCGCATGCGCTCAGCGGGAAAGCTCGGATGGAGCGGCACATAGACGCCACCGGCCTTGAGCACCGCCAAGGAAGCCACGATCACCTGCGGCGAACGCTCCATCAGCATCGCCACCGGCGTCTCACTGCCGACCCCGGCCGCCACCAAACGCCCCGCCAACTCATCAGCGTGCGCGTTCAACTCGGCATACGACCACTCGGCACCCTCGCCGGACAGCGCGATCGCGTCGGCGGACCTCCGTACTTGGGCCTCGAATGCCTCCACCACCGTGGCAGGAGCAAGATCCAGGGCCGCCACCCGGACGCCCCGCTCCAACCGCCACACGAACGCGGTCAGCCCGCTCAGCTCGGCGTCGGCATGCAGGGAGATCCGCTGCCGATCCAGCGCATCGGGCGCCATCCCGGTGGCCGCGTACCATTTCTCGGCCACGCGCTGAGCCAGGTCGTCCAGTGTCTCCTCGCCGTGGACCCGTACCGAAAAAGGCAGGGACGTCTTGGCGTCCTCGGAATCCGCACGGAACACGATCTCGGAAAGTTTCGACGTGCGGTGCAAATAGGCGGCGACAACGGCCAGAGCCGCGCAACGACGACCGGCAGGTTCGGTCAGGAATATCTCCCCCGGGCTCCTTTCCTTTATTGCCGATTCGGCCATGACAACGGCAGAGTGAATCACATTCCCCAGAGCCATCCCCGTAGAACTCCCTCGAACGCGGAATCGGCATCATGCTAAGAGCAGGGCCCTAACGCCCTTCCCAACGTCTGCCTAGAGCCGCAGGTGGAGGGCCTTAGTCGGGGGCTGTCGAGATGCCCAGCGTGGACAGGAAGGCCGCGGCGGCGGGAGAGGGGCGGAAGCGGCTCCAGATGAGGTGCTCCACGCGGGCCGGAGCGTCGCTGAGACGGATGCTGGGCAGCCCGGGGAGCCCGGCGGCGAAGGCGGCCGGCAGCATGCCGATGGCCAGGCCCTGACGGATCAGGCCGGCCATGAAGTCGGGGGCGGTGACTTCGAAGGCGACCTCGCGCCGGACTCCGGCCGCCGCGAACGCGTCGTCCGACTGGGCCCGCGCGGCGGTGCCCGCGGGGAAGTCGACGAACGGCTCGTCCGCCAGCCGGCGGAGGTTCACGTGTTCCTGGGCGACCAGTGGGTGGTCGGGCGCCACGACGGCGACGAGGTGGCCGCGCGCCAGCTCGCGGCCGTGGACGCCCTTGGGCTGTACGCCCAGGGGCAGCCCCAGGAAGGCGGTGTCCAGGGAGCCCTGCCGTACCCGCTCGGTCAGCTCCTCGCTGGCGCCCGAGCGGAGGCTGATCCGTACCTGCGGGTGCCGCAGCCGGAACTGTTTCAGCGCGGTCGGGAGATCGACCGCCGTGACGGTGGGGATGGCGCCGATGGCGAGCCGGCCGCGGATCTCCCCGGCGGCGGCCGCCACCTCGGCGCGGGCCCGGTCGGCGGCGTCCAGCGCCTGGCGGGCCGCGGGGAGGAACGCCTCGCCCGCGGGGGTGAGCCGGACGCGGCGGCTGGTGCGGTCGAACAGCTTGGCGCCGAGCTCACGTTCCAGGCGGGCGATCTGGTGGCTGAGCGCGGACTGGACGACCAGGCACTGCTCGGCGGCGCGGGTGAAGTTGCTCGTCTCCGCGACGGCGACGACGTAACGCATCTGCTGGAGCTCCATGGATCAATCGTGATCCACGATCGGTTCGATGACAAACATGTGTTGGACTCATTGATCCTCTGTCCCCGAGGCTGAGGACATGACGGCGATGCAACCTCACACGAACGGCGGCGTGCCGCGCGGGCTGCTCCTGCTCATGTCGGTGGCGACCGGGCTGGCCGTCGCGGGCAACTATTTCGCGCAGCCGCTCCTCGACCTGATCGGCCGGGAGCTGGGGGTCGGGCCGTCGTCGGCGGCGCTGGTCGTGACGGCCGCGCAGGTCGGGTACGCGGTGGGGCTGCTCCTGCTGGTGCCGCTCGGCGATCTGCTGGAGCGGCGGCGGCTGGCGGTGTCGCTCTACGCGGCGACCGCGGTGTTCCTGCTGGTGTCCGCCGTCGCCCCGAACGGCACGGTGCTCCTGGTCAGTACGGCTTTGACCGGGCTGACCTCGGTCGGAGCGCAGGTGGTGGTGCCGCTCGCGGCGACGCTGGCGGACCCGGCCGAACGCGGCCGGGTGATCGGCACGGTGATGACCGGACTGATGCTCGGCCTGCTGCTGGCGCGTACCGCCTCCGGAACGCTGTCGGAGCTGGGCGGCTGGCGGACCGTCTACTGGGTGACCGCTGCCCTGATGGCGCTCATGGCCGTGCTGCTGCGGATCTTCCTGCCCCGGCTCGGCGGCGACGGCGACGGTCGCCGCCTGTCCTACCCCGGGCTGCTGCGCTCGACGCTGGCGATGTTCCGGTACGAGCCGCTGCTGCGGTGGCGGGCCGCCATCGGCGCGCTGAGCCTCGCCTCGTTCAGCGTGCTGTGGACGGCGCTGACCTTCCTGCTGGTGCGCTCGCCGTACGACTGGTCGGAGTCGGCTGTCGGTCTGTTCGGCCTGGTCGGCGCCGTGGGCGCGCTGACCGCCACGGTGGCGGGGCGGCTGGCCGACCGCGGACGCGTCCAGGCGGTGACCGGCGCCGGGACGGTCCTGCTGGTGGTGTCCTGGCCGGCGCTCGCCGCCGGGGCGGACTCGCTGATCTGGCTGCTCGTCGGCGTGATCGTGGTGGATCTGGCGCACCAGGCGGTGCTCAACAGCAGTCAGAACGTCCTTTACGCCCTCCGCCCCGAAGCCCGTAACCGGATCAACTCCGCCTTTCTGACCGCCTTCTTCGCCGGGGGCGCGGCGGGCTCCGCGCTGGCCTCGGTCGTCTGGGCGTACGGCGGGTGGGCCGGGGTGTGCCTTCTGGGCGCCGTCCTCTCGGCCGGGACCGTCGCGCTCTGGATCCTGGAGCGCGTCACCGTCAACCGGGCGGCGGCGAAGCCCCCGAAGATCTCGGTCCATCAAGGCGATGACCCTGCGCCGGCCCCCTCGGCCAACTGATCCATGTGCGCACCCATAAGGAGAACGATCGTGTCCCGAACAGTGCTGATCACCGGAGCCACCGGAACCGTCTCCAACGCGTTGATGAACGCGCTGGACGGGACCGATGTGGTCCTTCGTGCCCTCGTCCGTGACGAGGCCAGAGCTGACGGCCCGCGTGAGCGGAACGCCGAGGTCTTCATCGGTGACCTCGATGACGCCCGGTCGCTGCCGCCCGCCTTCGCGGGCGTACAGGACCTGTGGCTGCTCACCCCGAACGGTCCGCGCGCTCCGGAGCACAGCATGAACGCCATGTGGGCCGCGCGTCAGGCCGGGGTGGAGCGTGTCGTGCGCCTGTCCGTCGTCGGCGCGGCGCACGACGCGCCGAACCGCAGCGGCAGGCTGCACGCGCTGTCCGACCACGAGACCGTACGGTCCGGCATGCGCTGGACGATCCTGCGTCCCCACTGGTTCATGCAGAACCTGCTCAACGAGGCGGGCGACATCGCCGCCTCCGGCACGTTCGCCACGAACATGGCCTCGGCGCGGATCGGGATGATCGACGTACGGGACATCGCCGAGTGCGCCGCCCAGGTGCTCCTCGACGGCCCGGATCGACACCATGGCGAGACCTACACGCTCACCGGCCCGCGCTCGCTGACGTTCGACGAGGTCGCGGGCCAGATGAGTCTCGCACTCGGCAGGTCCGTCGCATACCTGCCGGTCAGCGACGACGCCAAGCGCGAGACCCTGCTCGGGTACGGCGTTCCGGCCTGGATCGTCGACATGCTGGAGGAGTACGCGCGGGCGTACGTCTCCGGTTGGGGCGATTTCACCACCGACACGGTCGCCGGCCTCCTCGGCCGCCCCGCGCGCGACCTGACCGATTTCGCCCGCGACCACGCGACCGCGTTCACCGCCACCGGCTGACCACCGGAACCGTCACGATCGCCGCGAGCCGGCGCGGGCGTCCCGGATGGGGACGCCCGCGCCGGCTGCCTTTCCGGGTCAGAAGTCGTCGGCGGTGCGGATCCGGTCGCGGATCCAGACGCCGGCCTCCTTGAGGCGGCTCGTCCCGGCGAACGAGCCGTTCGGGCAGGTTCCGGTGGTGAAGACGGCGCCCGTGCGGAAGTCGTCGGAGAAGTTCCAGTTCACCCAGCTGATCTTCTTCTGGGCCAGCAGATCGAGGTACTGCTGCGACCTGGCGAAGTTGTTGGCTCCGTCGCCGGACGAGGTCTGGGTGCCGAACTCGGTCACGAAGATCGGCAGCCGGTCGGCTGCGCGGGACAGCGTGTTCAGGTAATCGGTGCCGTGCGTGGCCGCGTAGAAGTGGAACGTGTACATGATGTTGGCCGCGTTGACCGGGTTGTTGACGATCTCGGTCTCGTCGCCGCCGCCGGAGACGCCGAGCGACGACCAGGCGCGGGTGCCGACCAGGATCGGGGCGTCGGGGTCGTGCTGCCGGATCACCGGGATGAGCTGGTGCGCGTAGTCGCGGATGACGGACCAGGTGACGGCGTCGCCGTTCGGCTCGTTGGCGATCTCGTACAGGACGTTCCGCTTGCCGTTGTGCCGCTGGGCGATCTCGGTGAAGAACGTCCTGGCCCGGCCGAGGTTGTACATCGGGTCACCCGGGTCGAGCATGTGCCAGTCCACGATCGCGTACATCCCGCGGGCGGTGGCCATCTCGATC
Organism: Nonomuraea sp. NPDC049714; assembly: GCF_044465295.1. Classification (NCBI taxonomy): domain Bacteria; kingdom Bacillati; phylum Actinomycetota; class Actinomycetes; order Streptosporangiales; family Streptosporangiaceae; genus Nonomuraea; species Nonomuraea sp. NPDC049714. The sequence continues at coordinate 356,917 of NZ_JBITLM010000009.1, forward strand.
AGGGAGTGCACCCGGTCGGTGAACCGCCGGGGGTCCGTCTCGTACCCGCCCTCCTGGATGTACATCGAGATGCGCAGGACGTCGGCCTTCCAGTCGGTCGCCAGCGCGTCGAGTGACCCGTTGTTGAGGCACTGGTCGTACCACTGGATGCCGTGGCTGCTCATGCCGCGCAGCTGGATCTGCTTGCCGTTCTCGTTGCAGAGCTTGATGCCGCACACCCGCAACTGGCCGTTGGCCTCGACCGGGGTGCCGCCGCCCCCGCCGCCCGTGGGAGCGCCGTAGACCTCCATCTCCCACAGGGAGTAGCCGTACGGGGTGCCGCGTTGCGTGCCGTGCACCCGCACGTAGCGGCCCGTGCCGGTGACCGTGAGGTCGTCGGTCGCTCCGTCGCCGGCGGTGGTGGAGTAGACGTCGCTCCAGGTGGATCCGTCGGGCGAGGTCTGCACCCGGTACGCCGTGGCGTGGGCGACCTCCCAGGTCAACCGCACGCGGGAGACGGTGTGCGTGGAGCCGAGGTCCACCCGGATCCACTGCGGGTCCACTCCTTCGGCGCTGGCCCACCGCGTGGACGTGCTGCCGTCCACCGCCTTGCCCGGCTCCAGGCCGGCGGCCTCGACCGAGGAGGCCGTCACGGTCTTGCCCTGGGACACCAGTGAGTCGGCCGCCGCCTGCCCCGCCTCTACCGCGCTCGCGCCGGACGGCACCACCAGGGGCACCACCAGCGCGGCCACGACCGCGAAGATCCTCGCACCTGCACTTCGCCTCACGAACGACTCCGATCCTTCGGGGGGACGATCAAGGGCGGCGGCCCGGGACCGCTCGCTTGACCCGGTTAGGAAAGTTTCTTAACTTGCGGCGCAGCCTAAATTGACGGCGAACCTTACACAAGACCCAAAAGGGGGCTTACTGCTTGCTCGGGCGGCCGTACTCCGATCACGGCCCGTGTGCCGTTGCCCGAGCACTCACCGATGAGTTTTCGCGCCGCCGCCGGTCCTCATCATCATGACTACCTTCGCCCTCATTCACGGCGCCGGCGGGAGCGCCTACGACTGGCACCTGCTCGAAGCCGAGCTCCGCGGCCGTGGGCATGACACGGTCGCGGTGGACCTGCCCATGTCCGACCCGCGGGCGGGACTGTGGGACTACGCGGACGCCGTCGTCCAGGCGGCGGGCGAGCGCGAGGACCTCGTCGTGGTGGCTCATTCCTGGGGCGGCTTCGTCGGCCCGCTCGTCTGCGCGCGTACCCGGGCCACCGCGCTCGTGCTGCTGACCGCCATGATCCCGACTCCTGGCGAGGCGCCGGACGACTGGTGGGAACGCAGCGGCCGGCCCTCCTCCGGCATCGAGGACGACTACGAGCTCTACCTGCACGACGTCCCGCGCGAGCTGGCCGAGCGGGTGCTGGCCCACGACGGCGCGCTCGCCGAGAACATGAGCATGGAACGGGCGGGTCACGAGCCCTGGCCGCTGGCCGCCTGGCCGGACGTCCCGACGAGCTACCTGCTCTGTCGCGACGACCGCTGCTTCACCCCTGACTTCGTACGCCGCCATGCGAAGGAGCGACTCGGCATCGTTCCGGACGAGATGCCCGGCAGCCACATGGCGATGCTGTCACGCCCGGCCGAGCTGGCCGACTATCTGGTCCGGAGCGTGGCCAGGCCCGCGCGGGCGAAGTCGAGCACGCGGTCGACCAGGGCGAGCAGTTCTTCGGTGGAGGTCGAGCGGTGATGGGCCTCGTGGGTCATGTAGAGCTCGCGTAGGCCGCCCACCACGGTGTAGGCGGTCAGGCGCGGGGCCAGCGCGTCGGACGGCAGGCCCAGGTCCTTGCCGATGGCGGCGGCGATCAGCTGCTCCAACTCGTAGTAGCTCGCGCGGGCGCGGCCACGGAGGTCCTCGTCCTCGGCGATCAGCCTGGCGCGCTTGGTGCGCAGGGACCACGTCTCGCCCGGCCTCCGGCCCCGCTGGGCGTCGCGTTCGTCGAGGGCGTGCATCGTGTCGCGCATCCACTCGCCGAAGGCGTCGAGAGCGGCGCCGGACCGGGTGTCGAGGCGGGCGGCCAGCGCCTCAGGGGTGAACGGGTCGTCGGCGAACAGCAACTCTTCCTTGGTGGGGAAGTGCAGGGTGACGGTCCGTGTCGCGACGTCGGCGTGCTCGGCGATCGCCGCAATCGTGGTCTTGCGGTAGCCGTGTGACGTGAACAGCTCCAGCGCCGCGGTCTGGACCCGTTCGCGCGTCTGCCGCTTCTTCCGATCTCGCCGACCCTCCATGCGGCAAGAGTACCACCCATGAAATAAATACATTCCGTACTACTGTTATGGTGGCAGGTATCGACGGGAGAGAGATGAAGACGATGTCCAAGACGGTGTCCAAGACGGTGTCCAAGACGTGGTTCATCACCGGCACATCGAAGGGGTTCGGCCGCGAGTGGGCGGAGGCCGCGCTCGATCGGGGCGACCGGGTCGCCGCCACCGCGCGCGACCTCGACCACCTGCGTCCCCTCATCGAGAAGTACGGCGACGCCGTGCTCCCCCTGCGGCTCGACGTCACCGACCGCGCGGCCGTGTTCGCCACCGTGCGCCAGGCGGCCGAGCACTTCGGCACGCTGGACGTGGTGGTCAACAACGCGGGGTACGGTCACTTCGGCATGGTCGAGGAGCTGACCGAGGCCGAGATCCGCGCCCAGCTGGAGGCCAACTTCTTCGGCACGCTGTGGGTGACGCAGGCGGTCCTGCCCGTGCTGCGCGCGCAGGGCCACGGCCGGATCATCCAGGTCACCAGCGAGGGCGGCGTCCGGGCCTACCCTGGCATCGGCGCCTACCATGCCTCCAAGTGGGCGGTGGAAGGGCTGTCGGAGTCGCTGCGCAAGGAGGTCGCAACCTTCGGCATCGACGTGATCTGCCTGGAGCCGGGCCCGTACACGACCGACTTCGGGGGCGGCAGCCTCCGCGCCAGCGCCGAACACCCCGACTACGCCGGGGTCCGCGCGGCCACCGAGATCGAGTGGGAGCTGGGCGACCCGAAGGCGACGCGCGGGCCGATCCTGCAGCTGGCCGACACCGACGACCCACCGGCACGGATCTTCTTCGGCAAGTCGTACGAGCCGGTCGCGGCCGAGCACGAGGAACGGCTCGCCACCTGGCGGAAATGGCAGCCGGTCTCGCTTGCCGCGTTCCGCTGATCGGGTCCTCGAAAATTCGCCGGAAAAAGTCCCGGCGGGATGTCGAGAACCCGCGCCTTGCTTCGTCCCCGGGGTGAACACGGCCACAATGGCCGTACCGCACCGAGGAGAAGACGATGGCCAAGTACCTGTTGCTCAAGCACTACCGGGGCGCGCCGGCGGCGGTCAACGACGTGCCGATGGACCGGTGGACGCCGGAGGAGGTTTCGGCTCATGTCCAGTACATGCAGGACTTCGCCGACCGGCTTGAGGCCACCGGCGAGTTCGTCGACGGTCAGGCGCTCTCCCCGGAGGGCACGTTCGTCCGCTACGACGGCGAGGGGCGGCCGCCGATCACCGACGGCCCGTTCGCGGAGACCAAGGACCTGATCGCCGGCTGGATGGTGATCGACGTCGAGACCTACGAGCGGGCGCTCGAACTGGCCGGCGAGCTGTCCGCGGCGCCCGGTGCGGGCGGGAAGCCGATCCACGAGTGGCTCGAGGTGCGCCCGTTCCTGACCGCGCACCCGACCATCACGGAGTGACACGGTGGACGAGGCCCTCCTGCGAGCCCTCACCCCCACCGTGATCAGCATCCTCGTCCGTCGCGGCGCCGACTTCGCGGCGGCCGAGGATGCCGTACAGGAAGCCCTGATCGAGGCCGTGCGCGGGTGGCCGGACCACCCGCCGCGGGACCCCCAGGGCTGGCTGGTCACGGTGGCCTGGCGCAAGTTCCTCGACGCCGCCCGCGCCGACGCCTCCCGGCGGCATCGCGAGGTGCGCGTCGAAGGCGAGCCCCTGCCCGGTCCGGGCGAGACGGTGGACGACACGCTCCAGCTGTACTTCCTGTGCGCGCACCCGTCCCTGACACCGGCGTCGGCCGTCGCGCTCACGCTGCGCGCGGTCGGCGGCCTGACCACACGGCAGATCGCGCAGGCGTACCTCGTGCCGGAGGCGACCATGGCCCAGCGGATCAGCAGGGCCAAGCGGACCGTCTCGGGCGTCCGGTTCGACCAGCCCGGTGACGTCGCCACGGTGCTGCGCGTGCTCTACCTGGTCTTCAACGAGGGCTACTCCGGCGACGTCGACCTCGCCGGCGAGGCGATCCGGCTCACTCGCCGGCTGGCGGCCGAGATCGACCATGAGGAGGTCGCGGGCCTGCTCGCGCTCATGCTGCTGCACCACGCGCGGCGTCCGGCACGGATGGGCCCCGGCGGCCGGCTCGTGCCCCTGGCCGAGCAGGACCGCGGCCTGTGGGACACCCGCATGATCGCCGAGGGCGTGGACGTGCTCCAGGCGGCCCTCGCCCGCGACCGCCTGGGCGAGTTCCAGGCCCATGCCGCCATCGCCGCGCTCCACGCCGACGCCCAGACGGCCGAGGAGACCGACTGGGTGCAGATCGTCGAGTGGTACGACGAGCTGGTGCGCCTCACCGGCAGCCCGGTGGCCCGCCTCAACCGGGCCGTCGCGGTCGGCGAGGCCGACGGCCCGCGAGCCGGCCTGGCCGCCCTGGCGGAGCTCGACCCGGCTCTGCCCCGCCACACCGCCGTCGCGGCGTACCTGCACGAGCGCGATGGCGACCTGGCGACCGCGGCCCGGCTCTACGCCGAAGCCGCCCGATCGGCCCCCAGCCTCGCCGAATGCGAGCATCTCATGCGACAGGCCGCACGACTCAACGCGCGACCGCGCGGTTGAGCCGAAGCGGGCGAAGACGCCCCCCGCCGCGCCTTCCCCTGCCCAGAGGTACGCCTGGTCGCCCAGGGTCCCCCGGCTCCCGGAACCGGGAGAGACGCCATGTCAGGACTGCACCCACAGGTGATAGAGGCCGGGTGAGGTCCAGTTGGTCGGGATGACGGTCTCGCAGTAGTACGAGCTCCAGGCGTGGTTGACCTGCCCTTGGTTGCCGAACCATTGGCACTGGTCGGGCCAGCCGTAGCTGGCCTGCTTGACGTAGGCGGTGGAGGTGGCCAGGGCGGGGGAAGCGACCGTGGACGCGGCGACGAGGGCGGCCGCGGTCAGGGCGAGCGCAGCGGAGAGGCGCATTTTCATACAAGAAAGTTAACTAACGATTTAGGCGCGGGCAATGCCCCCTTCCTGCGCTCCGGTCAGCGAATGCGGCGTCCCGTCTCGGCGCAGGAGTAGCCACCCAGCGCCTCCACCTCGGCCCGGAAGTCCGGTCGCTCCAGGAGTGCCCACAGCGGGGCCAGCGACTCCTCCGACAGCGCGCCGGTACGCATCACCAGGTCGTACGGCTCCTGGGCCACCGGGACGAAGTCGAGACCGAAGGCCCGGGCGGCGGCGAGAATCCCCAGGCCGGTGTCCGCGCGCCCCGCGGCCACCGCCGCCGCCACCGCCAGGTGGGTGTGCTCCTCGCGGGAGTAACCGGCTATCTCGCTCGGGTCGATGCCGAGGCCGGCCAGTTCGTGGTCCAGCAGGGCCCGCGTGCCGGCGCCGCGCTGCCGGTTCACGTAGCGCAGGTCGGGCCTGGTCAGGTCCTTGATGCCGGCCAGGTCGAGCGGGTTGCCGGGAGCGACGAGCAGCCCCTGGTCGCGGTGGACCAGCCGGACCACCGCGATGTCGGCGTCCGCGCCCAGCAGCCTGTCCACGTACGGCAGCGTGTACTCGCCGGTGGCCGGGTCCAGCAGGTGCGAGCCGGCCAGGTGGCACAGGCCGTCGCGCAGCGCCACGAGGCCGCCCAGCGAGCCGACGTTCGAGGACGCCAGGGTGATCAGCGGGTCCGCCGCGCGCAGGGCGGAGGCCGCGAGGTCGAGCACCAGGTCGTGCGAGCCGATCGCGACGATGGTCCGGCCGATCTCGGACAGGCCGCGCAGCAGCTCGACCCGGACCTCCTCCCCGGCGTGGTGGCCCTCCACCCCGGAGGGCACGACGAGCAGGCCGTCGGCGCGGACGAGTGAGGTGAGCACGCCGGCGCCCCGTGGCAGCGGGGTGGCGACGAGCCGGTCCTCCACCCGCCCGAGGCGCACCCGTACCCAGTCGTCCATGCCGATGGCGGACGGCAGCTTCCTGGCCAGGTGCGCGGTGGCCGACGGGCGTTCGCGTGGCGCGGCGCCCTCCAGCTCGGCGAGCATCGGCGCGGCGAAGATGTCGAAGGTCAGCGCCGCCGACACCGGGTAGCCGGGAACGCCGATCACGGGCGTCGCCGCGACCGCGCCGAGGACGACGGGATGGCCGGGGCGCACGGCGACGCCGTGGACCGCGACGACGCCGGCCTCGGCGACCACACGGGCGGTGTAGTCGTCCCGCCCCGCGCTGGAGCCCGCGATGAGCAGGACGAGATCGGCGTCGCGGGTGGCCTCGCGGAGCGTCGCGGCGATGGCCTCGGGGTCGTCGGGAACGATCTCGGTGACGCGGGCCTCGCACCCGGCCTCCCGGGCCTGGGCGGCCAGCATCATCGAGTTCGTGTCGAGGATGTCGCCGGGGGCGAGCTCCGCGCCGATCGGGCGGATCTCGTCGCCGGTCGGCACGATCACCACGCGCGGCGCGCGGCGGACGCCGAGCTCGGCCGCTCCCGCCGCGGCGCAGGCGGCGACGTCGACGGGGCGCAGCCGGTGGCCTTCCGGGAGCAGCAGCTCGCCGGCGCTGATGTCCTCCCCGATGGAGCGAACGTGCTGGTAGGGCGGTACGGCGGCGCGGAGCTCGGCCTCCCCGTCGGGGGTGCGGTGCACGTGCTCACGCATGACCACGGCGTCGTATCCGTCGGGCAGCGGGTCGCCGGTGTCGACGACGTCGAAGTCGCCTGCGGCGAGGAGCACCGGGCTGGTCTCGGCCGCGCCGACGGTGTCGGCGGCCCGTACGGCGATGCCGTCCATGGCGGCGGAGTCGAAGGCGGGCGAGGACCGCAGCGCCCACACCGGCTCGGCCGTCACCCGCCCCACGGCGGCGGCCACCGGTACCCGGACCGGGCCGACCCGGGCGGGGCACCCTGCCGCGGCACGTGCCTCGCGCCAGACGGCGAGGGCCTGCGCCGCGGGGACGTCGGAGACGAAGGGACTTTCTGCGCTCATCGGTACAGGACGACCTCTACCTCGGTGCCCGCGTCCAGCCCGGTGGCCGGTTCGGGCACGATCACGTATCCGTCGGCGCGGGTCAGCACCGACAGCAGCGCCGACGGGCCGAAGAGCGGCTCCGCCACGCCGTCCCGGACCCGGACCTGGACCACGTCGAGCCGGCCGGCCGCCGAGGCCAGGTCACGCGACAGCCGCGCGCGGGTGCCCGGCTGCGGTGGCGGGGCCTCGCACCCGGCGAGGCGCCACAGCAACGGTACCCCGACCTGCCCGAACACCACCAACGCGGACAGCGGGTTGCCCGGCAGCCCGATGAGCGGGATCCCGGAGCACTCCGCCAGCAGCGTGGGCTTGCCCGGCTTGATGGCGATCCCGTGGCACCAGACCTCGCCGATGGCGGCGACCGCGCCCGCCGTCTCGTCCCTCGCGCCGACCGACGAGCCCGCCGACACGACCACCAGGTCGGACTCGGCCAGGACCGCGGTCAGCCGGTCCTTGAGCGCGCCCGGCTCGTCCGGGACGATGCCGGCGATCACCGGCTCGCCGCCCGCGTCGGCGACCAGCCCCGCCAGCGCGGAGGCGGTGGCGTCGCGCACCTGCCCGGGGGCGAGCTCCACGGTGCCGGGTGGCACCACCTCGTCTCCGGTGGAGATGATCGCCACTCGGGGGCGGCGGTGCACGGCGACCGTGGTCACCCCGGCGGCGGCGAGGAAGCCCAGGTCGGGGGCGCGCAACGGCCGACCGCCGGGTGCCAGGACGCCGCCGCCGGCCACGTCCTCGTCGGCGCGGACGAGGCCGCCGCCCGGTGCGACGGGCCGGGTCACCTCGATCGTGCCCGGCATCGTCTCCGCGGTGTACTCGACCATGACCACCGCGTCGGCGCCGGCCGGAAGCACTCCTCCGGTCGGCATCGCGACGCATCCGCCGGCCCGGACCGCCACGGTGGGCTCGGCGCCCATCCGCACCGCGCCGAGCAGGTCGAGGTAGGACGGCAGCCCGTCGGAGGCGCCGTAGGTGTCCATCGCCCGGACCGCGAAGCCGTCCACGGTGGACCGGGCGAAGCCGGGCAGGGCGGCGGGTGCCGTGATGTCCGCGGCGGGCACCCGGTGCAGCGCCGCGGACAACGGGACGCGCTCCACCGGCGTGCGACGCGCGGGCCGGAATCCGGACCGGACCTCGGCGAGGGTACGGGCGGTGAAGAACTCCTTGCCGGTCAACGGTCCGGTTGCTCCGTCGAGCCTTCGGGCCGGGGCTGCGGACGCGCTGCCGCGGCGCCCTTGTTCAGCCCGAGCACGGACACCACCGGGCCCAGGGCGACCTGCCCGAGCCCGCAGATCGACGTCTTGCGCATGGTCTCCTCCAACTGCAGGATCCGGCCCCGCTGCGCGTCATCGAGGGTGGCGGACCCCGAGTCCAGTGCGCCGCGCAGCACGTCGTGGGCCTTGGTGGAGCCGACCCGGCAGGGCACGCACTTGCCGCACGACTCGTTGCGGAAGAAGCGCAGCACGTTCGTCGAGGCGGCCAGCAGGTCGGTGCCCTCGGCGAGCACCACCAGGGCGCCGGAGCCGAGCATGGTCCCGGCCTCGGCGAGCGTCCCGAAGTCCAGCGCCAGGTCCAGCTTGTCGGGGCCGATGAAGTTGGAGGACGCGCCGCCCGGCTGCACGGCGCCGACCTGGGCGCCGCCGAGCACGCCGCCGGCGATGTCGATCAGGGCGCGCACCGTGGTGCCCATCGGCACGCAGTACACGCCGGGGTTCTCCACGTGCCCGGACACGGCGAAGAACTTCCAGCCGACGGAGTCGCCCTCGCCCTGCTCGGCCCACCAGTCGGCGCCGCGCTGCAGGATCACCGGCACGTCGGCGAAGGTCTCCACCGAGTTGATCAACGTGGGGCGGCCGTGCAGCCCGTAGTTGCCCGGGAAGGGCGGCTTGTTGCGCGGCTCGCCGCGGTGGCCCTCCATGCACTCCAGCAGCGCGGTCTCCTCGCCGAGGATGTAGCCGCCGGGCGAGACGAAGATGTCGAGATCCAGGCGGCGGCCGCTGCCGCAGGCGTTCTCGCCGATCAGGCCGGCCTCGCGCAGTGCCGCGATCTCCGCGCGCAGCACCCGCTCCTCGGGACCGTACTCGTGCCTGATGAAGATCCAGCCCTGCTCGGCCCCGACCACGGCCATACCGAGCAGAAGGCCCTCGATCACCAGGTGCGGCTGGTCGGTGAGGATCTGACGGTCCTTGAACGTGCCCGGCTCGGACTCGTCGGCGTTGCAGATCGCGTATTTGACGCTGCCCGGCTCGGCGGAGGCGACCAGGCCCCACTTCCTGCCCGTGGGGAACCCCGCGCCGCCCATGCCCCGCAGCCCGGAGGCTTCCAGCGTGGCCACCACGCTCTCCGCGCTCAGCTCGCCGGCCAGCAGCGCGCGCAGGCTCGCGTACCGGGTGGAGACGTCCGAACCGGCCGGGTACGGGTCGTTCGGCCACGGCTCGGCGCGGGGCGTCACCGTCGCCTCGCCGAGCTCCTCCTCCCGCGCGGCGACCACGAGCGCGTCGACGTCGGCGACCGGCGCGGGGTGCTCGTTGACGGCCAGCGCCGGGGCGGCGTCGCAGCGGCCCAGGCAGGACACCTCGACGAGCTCGATCTCGGTGTCGTCGCCGTAACGGTCGCGTACCTCGGCGATCCGGTCGTCGGCGGAGCGCAGCCAGCACGACAGGTCGTGGCAGACGTTGACGGCCACCTTGGCGGGCGGAGTCGTACGGAAGTGCGGGTAGAACGAGACGAGGCCCTCGATCTCGTAGAGCGGCCGCCGCATGGTGCGGGCCAGCTCCTCAAGATCCTCGCGCGGCAACCAGCCCAGCCGCGCCTGGATGGCGTTGAGCGCCGGGATCAGCGACGGCCCGGGGAACTTCCCGGCTCGTGCCTCCACACCGGGCACCCGGGGACGTCCCAGCTCGAAACTCAGAGTCATTTAGACACTTCCCATGCTGCTGAGGGGCTCCGCGTCTGCCACGCCCAACGCCTCGACCTGAATCGCGCAGAACTTGAACTCGGGGATCTTGCCGTAGGGGTCGATCTCGTCGATCGTCAGCAGGTTCGCCGCCGCCTCCCGGAAATGGAACGGGATGAAGCAGTTGCCCAGCTGCTCGCGGTGGGAGATGCGTACCTGCAGCTCGATGTGCCCGCGCCGGGACCGCACCCGGGCCTTCTGGCCGTGCGACAGCCCACGCTCGGCGGCGTCCTTGGGGTGCATGTACACCTCGGCGATCGGCGAGATGGTGTCCAGCGCGAACGATCGCCGGGTCATCGACCCGGTGTGCCAGTGTTCGAGCAGCCGCCCGGTGTTGAGCACGAGCGGGTACTCCGCGTCCGGCAGCTCCTTGGCCGGCAGCCACTGCGCGGGGACCAGGTGGGCGAGTCCGTCGTCGGTGTTGAACCGCTCGTCGAACAGCACCACCGTCCCGTCGGAGTGCTCGGGGTCGTCGTTGGGGTAGAGCTTCCCGCTCAGCCCGAGGTTGTCGTGACGCAGGTTCGCGTACGAGGGCATGAGCGCGACCATCTCGTCGAACACCTCGCTGGGCGAGGAGTACGACCAGTCCAGTCCGATCCGCTGGGCGAGATCCTGGATGATCTCCCAGTCCACCCGGGCCTGGCCCGGCGGGTCCATCACCTTGCGGCCCAGCTGCACGCGGCGGTCGGTGTTGGTGTAGCTCCCGTCCTTCTCCAGGTAGGACGACGCCGGCAGGATGACGTCGGCGAACTCCGCGGTCTCGGTCAGGAAGATGTCCTGCACCACCAGGAAGTCCAGCTGCGACAGCGCCTTGCGCACCTTGTTGATGTTGGGGTCGGACAGGAACGGGTTCTCGCCCAGCATGTACATGCCGCGCACGCCGCCGGGCTTGAGCACCGAGCCGATGATCTCGGTGACGGTGAGCCCGCGGTTGGGGTCGAGCTCCGTGCCCCAGGCCTCCTCGAACCGCCGGCGGGTGCCGTCCAGGTCGACGCCCTGGTAGTCGGGATAGAACATGGGGACCAGCCCGGCGTCGGAGGCGCCCTGGACGTTGTTCTGCCCGCGCAGCGGGTGCAGACCGGTCCCCGGCCTGCCCACGTTGCCGGTGATCGAGCAGAGCGCGATCAGGCAGCGGGCGTTGTCGGTGCCGGTGGTGTGCTGGGAGATGCCCATGCCCCAGTAGATGACGCCGGCATCGGCCTCGCCCCAGACCCGCGCGACCTCCCGGATCAGGTCCGCGTCGACGCCGGTGATCTGCGCTGCGCGCTCCGGTGGGTATTCGTTGACCGTGCGGACCAGTTCCTCGAAGTTGGACACCCTGGCCTTGATGAACTCCAGGTCGATCAGGTTGAGCCGGATCACCTCGTGCATGATCGCGTTGTAGAACGCCACGTCGGTGCCGGGCTTGACCTGGCAGTGATAGTCGGCGTGCTCGGACACGGTGCTGGCGCGCGGGTCGACATAGATGATCTTCGTGCCGCGCCGGCGGGCCTGCTTGAAGAAGGAGCTGGCGACGGGGTGGTTCGCCGTCGGGTTCGACCCGGTGATGATCACGACGTCGGCGTTGGCGACGTCGCCGTACGTGGTCGACACCGCGCCGGAGCCGACGCCCTCGAACAGCGCGGTCACCGACGAGGCGTGGCAGAGCCGGGTGCAGTGGTCGACGTTGTTGGTGCCGAAGCCGGCCCGGATCAGCTTCTGGAAGAGGTACGCCTCCTCGTTGGAGCACTTCGCGGAGCCGAACCCCGCGATGGCGCCGGCGCCCTGCTCCGCGTGGATCTCCTTGAGCCGCCGGGCGACGAGGTCGAGCGCCTCCTCCCAGGTGGCCTCGCGGAAGTGCGGCAGCACCTCGTCGTAGTCGACCAGGCCGCCGGGCTTGCGCCGGCCGTCCTTGCCGTTCTTGCTCAGCTTGGCGCTGCGGCCACCGGCGCCACCAGCGCCGCGGTCGCCGCGCACATCAGCCGACAGCGGGCCCTTGGGGTAGGACGACTCGACCCGGATCAGGGGCACGGTCAGGCGCTGCGGCGACGCCGCGTAGTCCCAGCCGTACCGCCCCTTGACGCACAGCCGGCTCTGCGAGCCCGGCTGGTCGCGGCCTTCCGCGTACGCGATCGCGCCGCGCGACCGGTCGACGTAGTAGGTGAGAGCACAGCCGACGCCGCAGTACGGACACACGCTGTCGACCGCGTCCAGCTCCTCACGGGGCCGGATGGGGATGTCGTTGATCGCCTTGTTGGTCAGGGCGCCGGTGGGACAGGCCTGCACGCACTCACCGCAGGTCACGCAGGAGCTGGCGCCCATCGGGTCGTCAAGGTCGAAGGCGATCTTGGTCGAGTAGCCCTTGCCCGAGCGGCCGATGACGTCGTTGCCCTGGATGTCGTCACACGCGCGGACGCAGCGGTCGCAGAGGATGCACGCGTCGTGGTCGACCGCGATCACCGGGTTGGAGATGTCCAGGCCCCGGCCCGAGCCGCACGGCAGGTCGGTCGTCTCCTTGGCCACGTCGAACCGATCGGCGAGGTCGAGGAGCAGGTTGTCGCCGGTGGTCGTCTGTTTCGGATCCTCGGCGCGCGGTGGCTGGTCGGAGATCAGCAGCTCGGTCAGGGTGGCCCGGTTACGCTCCAGCTCGGGGGTGCTGGTCTTGACCTGCATGCCTTCCTCGCAGGGGCGCACGCACGCGGCGGCGAAGGCCCGCCCGCCCGTGTCCACCACGCACATGCGGCAGACCCCGACGGGGTCGTAACGCTCGTTGTGACACAACACCGGAATGTCTACATCTACTAGTTTCGCGGCATCGTAAATGCTGGTGCCGTCCGGGACGGTAACAGCACGCCCATCGATCTCGACAGTCACAGTCCGTACGGCCGTCTCCGGCTCGCCGAGCATCGTCATCTCAACCTCGTCAGTCGAGCAGTGAAGTAGCATACAGAATACGGCATACAGTATTGCACTGCAATTTGTCCCTTTTGCAAGACCTGGCCGTCACCCTTCCACCGCATGGCGCTCTACGCGTCGAGCAGCAGACCGGCGAGGTCCGCCGCAGTGACGCGCCCTTCCTCGTCCAGTCCGCGCACGACGTAGTAACCGGCGATCATCGACTGCAGGCGGCCCGCGTCCAGTGACGCGCTACGGCCGGAGCCGAGCTCCAGCGGCGTTTCCAGCATCCGGGCCGGCAGCGTGTCGTCGGCCGCGGTGGCGCCCTCGCGCATGTTGAACGCGCGCTTGGCCTGGACGATCCGCCGGGCGGTGTCCCGCAGCTCGGCGGCGTCCAGCTGCCATCCGGTGACCAGCGTGAGCAGCTTGGCCCACTCGGTGAAGGGGTCGTCGAAGACGCCGCGCAGGAACTTGCAGAGGATCATCGAGTCCATGACCGCGGCGCGGTCCTCGGTGTCGACCGCGGCGGCGACATGGGCCGCGCCGCCGGCCAGCCGGTCGAGCTCACCCGACAGATCGGCCTCGTAGGCGCCGGACCGGTTGTGGTCGGCTCCCCTGGCGTTCACCGCGAGCCCGAGCGCCATCGCCTGCAGGCTGCGCGGCTCGTAACCGGGCAGCTCCAGCCCCTTGACCTGCGGCGCGAAGTCGATCGAGGCGTGCCCGACCACGCCGGCGGCCCGGCGGGAGCCCTGCGCGAGCAACTCCCCCAGGCCCGGCGACCGCTCCCCGATCGCGTCCAGTGCCCGTAACAGCGCCGCACCGTCGCCGAACCGCAGCCACGGCTCGTCGAGCAGGCCGCGTTCGACGCACTCCATCGCCCACGCGATGGTGCCGCCCGCCGAGATGGTGTCGATGCCCAGCTCGTCACAGCGCGCGCTGGCGGCGAACACCTCGTCCGGGTCGGACACGCCGCACAGCGGGCCGAGCGCGAAGACGTTCTCGTACTCCATCCGCTGGCTGCCGCCGCCCTTGCGCGAGTAGATGTGCTCGCAGCCGATGGAGCACGACGCGCAGCTGTTGCGCGCCACCCCGCGCAGCTCGTGCAGCTCCTCGGCGGCCAGCCGGGGCGCGCCCTCGAAGGTCGCCGCGGTGAAGTTGCGGGTGGGCAGGGTGCTGACGGCGTTGAAGGCCAGCAGGTTGGCCAGCGTGCCCAGCTCCCGGTATTTCGCGGTGGCCGGGCCGAAACTGCGCCGGCGCAGGTCCCGGGCGGCGGCGAGGACCCCGGGCTGGTCCGCGACCGACACCTTCGTCGCCGCCCTGACCAGCACGGCCTTGATGTTCTTGGCGCCCATCGTCGCGCCCAGGCCGCCCCGGCCGGCGTGGCGGCCGTCATGGCTGATGGTCGCGTAGCTGACCTGGCGCTCGCCTGCCGGGCCGATGGCCGCGGTCCGCCAGGTGCGGCCGAACCGCTCCTTCGCCGCGGTCTCCGCCTCGGCCGCGCTCAGCCCGGCGAGCTCGGGAGCCGGTTCGAGACGTACGCCGTCGCCGTCGATCAGCAGCACCGAGAGCTCGTCGGCACGGCCGCGGATCACGATCGCGTCATGCCCGGTCAGCTTGCCGGCGATGGCGAACTGGCTGGAGGCGAGGGCGTCGGTCAGCAGTCCGGTCAGCGGCGACTTGGCCACCACCGCGAACTTCGCGCTGGTCGTCAACGGGGTGCCGACCAGCGAGGAGAAGACGAAGGCCAGCGGCGCCTCCGGAGCCAGTGGATCGACCCCGGGGGGCGCCAGCCGGTGCATCAACCACGTGCCGAGGCCCACTCCGCCCAGGTAGGACCGCAACACCTGCTCGTTCAGCTCGTAGGGGGCGCTGCTCGCCTGCTTGCCGACGACCTCTACGAGGAGCGCGCGTCCGAAGAATCCACCAGGCACCATGTCCCGACCTTACGACCTCAACCGCCGGCGTCCGCGGACAGGAAGGCGACAGTGTCCCCGGCCACCAGCGGCAACGACTCGTCCCGGGTGACCTGGTCGCCGTTGAGCGCGGCCACCACGTGACGGTTCAGGGCCAGCCCGGCCGAGGCGGCCGCCGCCCCGAGCGTGGCGGCCCGGACCCCACGAGGCCGATGGCCGCCGTTCCTCGCCAGCGCGCCGAAACACTCCACCGTCACCTCCGGCGGCAACCGGTCCCGGGCTTCCGCGTAGTCGTCCGGGGAGTTGACGTTCACCACGGACTCCAGCGTCGGGTCGTGCCGGCCGAGCTCGGCGTCCGCCAGCAGCTCCTCGTCGCTCAGCCGGGCCACCGCACAGTGCTTGAAGATCATGCCCGGCCGGAGGTCGCCCGCCGCCAGGAGATCGGTGATCAGTCCGGCCAGGGCGGTCCGGTAGCCGGCGGCCAGCGGCTGCCGGAAGCCCCGGGCCACCGGCAACGCGACGTCCGTTCCGGGGGGCAGGGCGCGCAGGACACGGCGGACGAAGGCCGGATGCAGGAACGGCATGTCGGTGGAGCACACGAACGCCGTCTCGGCCCGGTCGGCCACCGCCGCGAGCCCCACGGCCAGCCCCTGCATGGGGCCCAGTCCTTCCACGGGATCCTCGACCACCGAGACCCCCGAGGGCAGCGGCGGGAGCTCCTGCCCGGGGGCGGCCACCACGACGACCGGACCGTCGACCGTCCTGGCGAGAACCGCGGCGGCCCGATACAGCAAGGTCGAACCGTGCCACTCCAGCCAGGCCTTCGGCTGCCCCATCCGCGTGGAGCGCCCGCCCGCCAGGACGACGCCCGCAGCAGTCTGCATGCCCGCATGGTAGGCCACACCGTGGAACGCGCTCACGACGGGGCCGGTCGCCCAACCGGGCGGCCCGGCTCAGCGGCGGTGGCCAACGACCGCGCGTGCCGGATCCTGACGTGGACCTCGCTGCCGATCGGGGGCAGCTCGGTGGCGAGCACGTCGCCGGCGTGCAGGCAGGTCAGCGGGCCGGTGGGGGTGTCGACGTCGACACGGGTGACGCTGCCGAGCGCGACCGTCCGGCGCAACGTCCCGATCACCGGCCGTACGTCATCGGCCGGGTGGTTGTCGAAAGGATCAAGGACCAGCCGGGTGTGCTCGGGCCTGGCCACGAGGGTGTGCGCGCGGCCGGTGAGGGATGGCGGCAGGAGGTTGGTGTAGCCGAGCAGCCGGGCCGTGTCGGTGTCGCTGGGGTGGTCCAGCACCTCGGCGGTCGTGCCGTGCTGGCGGATCCGCCCGTCGATCAGCAGCGCGGTGTCCTCGGCCAGGGCGAGGGCCTCCTGCCGGTCGTGGGTGACCAGGATCGTGGCGGTGGGCCGCCCGGTCAGCGCGGCGCGCAGGTCGGCGAGCAGGTCGGCGCGGGTGGTGCCGTCCAGCCCGCTGAACGGCTCGTCGAGCAGCAGCACCCGGGGCCCGACCGCGAGCGCGCGGGTGATGCTCACCCGCTGCGCCTCGCCGATGGACAGGCTGCGGGCGTCCCGGCCGACGAGAGGTCCGAGGCCGAGCGCCTCGATCCACGGCCATGCCTCGATACGGGCCTCGCGGCGGCTCATACCGCGGAAGCGCAGTCCACTGATCACGTTGTCGGCCACCGTGCCACGGCGCAGGATCGGCCGTTGCAGCACGGCCGCGAGCGCGTGGCGCATCAGTGACCGCGTCGCGGGACGCCCGTCGAGCAAGATCTGCCCGCTGACCCGGTGGCCGCTGAGCAGGCCCAGCGCGCGCAGCAGGGTGGACTTGCCGGCGCCGTTGGGGCCCAGCACGGCCAGCGTGCGTCCCGCCGCGACGGACAACTCCGGCACGCTGAGCAGTTCCCTGCCGCCGGCGTGCACGCGCAGGTCCCGGCAGCCGATCCCGGCGCTCACGGCGTCACTCACCGTGTCACTGCCCCCCGCTGCTGGATCAGGGTCAGCGACAGGTTCACCCCGAACGCGATCAGCAGCAGGATCAGGCCGAACGCGATCGACAGCGCGAACCGGCCCTGACTGGTGGCCAGCACCGCGGCGGTGGTCAGCACCCGGGTCTGTCCTGCCAGGTTGCCCCCGACCATCTGCGCGGCCCCGACCTCACTCACCACGGCCCCGAACGCGGCCATCGCCCCGGCCAGCAGCGGCAATCTGGCCTCACCCAGCAACGCCGCGAACGCCCGGATCGGCGTCGCTCCCAGGGCCCGCATCTGCACCCGGAAGTCGGGATCGACCTGTTGCAGTGCGGCCGCGACCAGTGCGACCACGATCGGGGTGGCGATCGCCGCCTGGGCGATGATCATCGCAGTCGGGGTGTAGAGCAGGCCGAGCCCGCCCAGCGGCCCGCTGCGCCACAGCAGCACGGTGACGAACAGGCCGACCACCACCGGCGGCAGGCCCATCCCCGTGTTGGCCGCCGCCAGGACGATCCGCCGGCCCGGGAAGCGTGCCAGCGCCACGATCGCGCCCAGCGGCAAGCCCACCAGCAGGGCGATCGCGGTCGCGGTCAGCGAGATCCGCAGGGTCAGCGCGATGATCGACCAGCTGTCCTGATCCCCGGAGACCAGCAGTCCGATCGCGTCCATCAGCCCGTCGCGCAGCACGTCCATCGAGTCGTGCTCACTGACCCAGCTGGGCTTCGTCCGCGCCGGCGTCCGGGGTGAACAACGGCCGGCCGAACTTCGCTTTCCCGAACTCGCCGATGAGCCGCTGCGCGGGCGGGGCGACGATCCAGTCGGCGAACGCCTTCGCGCCGTCGGGCCGAACCCGATCGCCCGCCTTCTTGGTGATCTCGATGACGTGGTAGACGTTCAGCAGGCCCGCGTCGCCCTCGCTGAGCACTTCCAGCGCCAGGGTGCCGCGCTGGGTGAGATAGGTGGCCCGGTCCGACAGGGTGTAGGCGGCCTTCTCACTGGCGACCCGCAGGGTAGCGCCCATGCCCTGCCCGGTGGACTGATACCAGGATCCGCCCGGGGTAACCCCGGCCGTGGACCAGAGGCCCTGCTCCTTGGCGTGCGTACCCGACTCGTCGCCCCGGGAGACGAACACCGCCTCTGCGGCCGCGATCTTCTTCATCGCCTCCGCGCTGGTCGTGCCGCGTATCTCGGCCGGGTCGGCCTTGGGACCGAGCAGCACGAAGTCGTTGTGCATCACCAGCCGTCGCGAGCCGGCGCCGCCCTCGGCCACGAACTTCTCCTCCGCCGCGGGGGAATGCACCAGCAGCGCGTCCGCCTCGCCGCGACGGCCCATCTCGATGGCCTGCCCGCTGCCGACCGCCACCGTCTTGACCTGCCAGCCGCTGTCGCGGGTGAACACCGGCAGCAGCTCGTCGAGCAGCCCGCTGTCCTGGGTGCTGGTCGTGGTGGCCAGGATCAGCGACTTCTCCGCCGAGGGGGTCGACGCAGGTTCGCCGGTCCCACAGCCGGCCAGTAAGGCCACCGCTGACACGAAAACGATCACGAGCCTTCTCCGCATGGCTGTGACCCTATCTGTGCTACTTCAGAACAGTGCAAGGGTAGGTTGTGGAAACGTGACCCGATATCGGGAAATTTGCACCGACCTCGCCCAGCGGATCAGCGCGGGGACGCTCCATCCTGGAGACGAGCTGCCGGGGGTTCGCGAACTCGCGCAGCAGTGGCACACCACCGCCTCCACCGTCAGCCGGGCGCAGCGCCGGCTGGCCGACGCCGGCGTGCTCGAACTGGCCGACCGTCGCCGTGCGCGCGTGGCCCCCGGCGCCGCGCTCACCGCCCGGCGGTTCCTGCACGAGGACTCCGTCTTCACCCTCGCCGGCAGCGACGATCCCGCCCTCGACCTCCTCGCCGGCGCGCTGCACGGAAAGCTGCGCATCGTCACCCGCGAGGGCAGCGTCGCCGGCCTCGGTGCGGTGCGCCAGGGGCACGCGGACGGCGCCGCGATCCATCTGCTGCACCACACCGGCGTCTACAACGCGCCTTTCGCGCTCGGCATGCTACGCGGCCTGGAACCGCACCTGATCCACCTCTGGCGGCGCGAACAAGGGCTGATCGTGCTGCCGGGCAACCCCCACCGCATCACCGGCATCGCCGACCTCGCCGGGCGACGGATCTGCACCCGGCCTCCGGGCACCGGGACCCGCATCCTGCTGGACCGGCTGCTCCTCGACGCCGGCCACGACCCCGACAACCTCCGGGGCCCTCAGGTCGGCACCCATCTCGAGGTCGGCCTGGCGGTCGCGACCGGCACCGTCGACGCCGGCCTCGGCGTCCGCGCCGCCGCGACCGACCTGGACCTCGAATTCATCCCCCTGACCTGGGAGGACTTCGACATCGGGCTGCTCAGGAACGCCCTCGACCCGGCTGCTCATCTCATCGCCGCGCTGCGCACGCGGGCCCTGCGCGACAGGATCTCCGCGCTGGGCGGCTACGACACCTCCCGGTCCGGCGACGTCACGGAACTCCCGAAGCTCACGCGTCCCAGGTGACCGGGAGGCTCTTGACCCCGTAGATGTCGGCGGCCTCCGGGCGCAGGGCGACCTCTTCGGCGGGTACGGCCAGGCGCAGGGTGGGGAAGCGGTTGAGCAGGGCCGGGAAGGCGACCCGCATCTCGACGCGGGCCAGCTGCTGGCCCAGGCACTGGTGGATGCCGTGGCCGAAGGCCAGGTGGCCGCCGTCCTGCCTGCGCACGTTGAGCGTGTGGGGGTCGGTGAAGCGCTCGGGGTCACGGTTGGCGGTGTTGTAGGACAGGATGACCGTGGTGCCGGCCTTGATGGTCCGGCCGCCCAGCTCGACGTCCTCCAGCGCCGTCCTCATGAACATCTTGGCGACGGTCAGGTACCGCATCAGCTCCTCCACGGCCCCGTCGGTGAGCGTGGGGTCGGCGCGCAGCGCGGCCAGCTGCTCCGGGTTCTGCAGCAGGGCGAAGGTGCCCAGCGCGAGCATGTTCGCGGTCGTGTCGAACCCGGCCGACAGCAGGATCAGGGCCATCCCCTGCAGTTCCTCATCGGTGAGGTCGCTGTCGAGCAGGTCGCTGAGCACGTCGTCCGTGGGATGGGCGCGCTTGGCGGCCACCAGCTCGGCGAGGTACTGCTGAGTGGCGGTGTAGGCCGCGATCAGCTCCTCGTCGCCGACCTCTCCGCCGAGGAACTTGTCGATGTTGTCCTGGAAGGAGCCCCGGTCCTCGTACGGCACGCCCAGCAGCTCGCAGATGACGATGGCGGGGATGGGCTTGGCGAACGCGGTCACCAGGTCGGCCGACGGCCCGGCCTTCTCCATGGCGTCCAGGTGCTCGGCGGTGACCTGCTCGACGCGCTCGGTCAGCAGCCGCATCCGCCGTACGGTGAACTTGCCCACCAGCGGTTTGCGGTAGCGGCTGTGCTCGGGGTCGTCCATCAGCAGGAACTCACCGGGCGGCGCCGGCGGGACCTCGAAGTCGCCCATGTCGATGGTCGGGTGATGGCGCATGAACTCCTTGCGGGAGCTGAACCGCGGGTCGGCCAGGACCGACCGGACCAGGTCGTAGCCGGTGACCAGCCAGCCCTGGTGCCCGTCCGGGAAGGGATAGCGGCTGATCGGGCCGTGCTCGCGCGCCTCGATCAGCTCCTTGGGCGGGTCGAAGGGACAGCCGGACTGACGCGCGGTCGGCATTGTCGTGACGGTGTGTTCCATGGTCACTCCCCTGGGTTCCATTCGCGGTGGTTCGTTGGCATTCACCATCGCCGGTCGCCCTGACACCGGGCTGTTACCGCGCTGACACGACGACGGCCCGGCGTTGAGCGCGAAACGCGGGCAGTCGCGGCTGGTCATCACTATTCGGCACAATTGCCCCTGTGCGAGTTGGATTGCTGGGACCGTTCGAGGTCCGGAACCCCGATGGGGCCGTAGTGGAGGTTCCGGGGGTTCGATTGCGCGCGCTGCTCGCCGCACTCGCCCTCGAACCGGGCCGAAGCGTCACGCGGGCGAGGCTGGTGGACTGGATCTGGGGGCAACAGCCGCCCGCGGACGAGGTGAATGCCTTGCAGGCGTTGGTGTCCAGGCTGCGCAGGGTGTTGCCGGACGGTGTGATCGAGGCGGACTCCGGCGGGTACCGGCTGGCCGTGGCTCCCGACGCCGTGGACGTGTACCGGTTCGAGCACCTGGTGGGTCAGGCCCGGACCGCCGAGCCTGCGGCGCGGGCCGATCTGCTGCGCTCGGCCCTGGCATTGTGGCGCGGCACGGCCATGGCGGACATCGCACAGCGCGACAGCGAGGCCTTCGACGCCACCGTCGCGCGGCTGGACGAGCTGCACGTCGCCGCGCTCGGGGATCGGGTGGACGCGGATATCCGCCTCGGCCGCGGCTCGGAACTGGTGTCCGAGCTGACCGAGCTGGTCGCCACGTACCCGCTGCGGGAGGGTTTCGTGGCGGCCCTGATGCGAGCGCTCGCCGAGGCGGGGCGTGGCAACGAGGCGTTGACCCTCTACCAGCGGACGCGCGAGCTGCTCGCCGAGGAGCTGGGCGCCGATCCGTCGGCCGAGCTCTCCGCGCTGCACACCGCGTTGCTCCGTGGCGAGCTCGGCGAGCGGGCGGAGAGCCGCAGGACGAACCTGCGCGCCGAGCTGACGAGTTTCGTCGGCAAGGACGGCGACGTCGGCGCGGTCGCCGGTCTGGTCATCAATCACCGGCTGGTCACCTTGACGGGAGGGGGTGGCTCCGGCAAGACCAGGCTGGCCGCGGAGGCCGCGCGGACGATGCTCACCGAGCTGCCGGACGGGGCGTGGCTGGTCGAGCTGGCCTCGGTGCAGGCGGGCGGTGAGCCGGCGCAGGCCGCACTCACCGCGCTCGGCCTGCGTGACCAGCCGTTGCTCGGTGACGCGCGGGGCGGGGAGCCGATGGACCGGCTCATCGCCGCCGTCCGGGAGCGGTCGATCCTGCTGATCCTGGACAACTGCGAGCATCTGGTCGAGGCGGCCGCGGCTTTCGCGGATCGGCTTCTGGGCGAGTGCCGTAGCCTGCGCATCCTGGCCACGAGCAGGGAACCGCTCGGCATCACCGGGGAGGTGCTGTGGCAGGTCGAGCCGCTCGGGCTGCCCGCGAAGGAAGCGGACCCCGCCGACGCCGGGTCCTCGCCCGCGGTGCGACTGCTGCGGGACCGCGCGGACATGGTACGCAAGGACATCGGCTCCGACGCGGACACCTTGTCGGCCATGGCGCGGATCTGCCGGGCGCTCGACGGGATGCCGCTGGCGATCGAACTGGCCGCGGCACGGCTGCGCACCATGTCCGTCGATCAGCTGGCCCGCCGGCTCGATGACCGGTTCCGGCTGCTGACCGGCGGCAGCCGTACGGCACTGCCCCGGCACAAGACGCTGCGCGCGGTCGTGGACTGGAGCTGGGATCTGCTGTCCGAGGCCGAACGCGGCGTGCTGCGGCGGCTCTCGGTGTTCTCCGGCGGGGTGAGCCTGGAGGCGGCCGAACAGGTCTGCGGGGACGAGGCGTTCGCCGGGGAGCAGGTGCTCGACCTGCTGACCGCGTTGATCGAGAAGTCGCTGCTGCTCGCCGACGGCGAGGGCACGCCCCGCTACCGGATGCTCAACACCATCAGGGAGTACGCGGCCTACCGGCTCGCCGAGGCCGGGGAAGAGGAGCCGGCCCGCCGGGCGCACCTCGCCTACTTCGTCGAGCTGGCGGAGACGGCCGAGCCGTACCTGCGCCGGGCCGAGCAGCTGGAGTGGCTGGCCACGCTCTCGGCCGAGCACGACAACATCGGTGCGGCCCTGCGCGGGGCGATCGCCGAGGGATGGGCCGAGGAGGCGATGCGGCTGGTCGGGGCGGCGGGCTGGTACTGGTTCCTGAGCGGGCACCGGGCCGAGGGCACCGAGTTGAGCATCGCGGCGGCCTCGCTGAAGGGTGAGGTGCCCGATGAGGTGCGGGCGATGGCGTACACCATCGTGACGGTGTTCATGACCTCCGGGCCCGGCCGCGATCAGTATCAGGCGCAGGAGTGGATCATCGAGGCGCACCGGTTCGTCCAGCGCAGCGGGTATCGCCACCCGATGCTCGGGTTCGTCGCGCTGTGGGAGCGGATGCTGCGGGAGCCAACGGACTTCCTGCCCGTGTTCGAACCGCTCATCGCCGACGACGACACCTGGGTACGCGCGCAGGCCCGGCTCAGTCGTGGCCGGCTGCGGCTCACACTCGGCGGCGACGAGACCGACGTGGACGCCGACATCGAGATCGCCCTCGCCGAGTTCCGCACGCTGGGTGACCGGTGGGGGATCTCGTCGGCACTGGCCTTCCTGGCCGATCGGCTCGCCATGCGCGGCGAGCTCGCCCGCGCGTGCGAGCACTACGAAGAGGCGGCCACGGCGCTGGTCGAGGTGGGCGCGAGCGAGGACGCCATCTCCCTGCGGGCGCGGCAGGCGCAGCTGTACTGGCTGCTCGGTGATGAGCGAGCCAGCACCGAGGCCATGGCCGAGGCGCAGCGGTGCGCGGACGGGATCACCTGGCCGGACACGCTCGCCGAGCTGGTGGTCGCGAAGGCGCAGCTGGCGCGCCGGCGCGGCGAGCCGGACCAGGCACACCAGCACCTGGCCACGGTGCGGGCGATGCTGGGCGAGGAGGGAATGAGTGACTTGTCCCGGGCCAGGGCCATGGACCTGTACGGATACCTCGCCGAGGATCTCGACCAGGCCCGCGCGCACCGGACCGAGGCGTTCCGCGCGGCCGTGGAGATGACGTATCCGCCGCTGATCGCCGAGATGTTGATCGGCATCGCGGATCTCGCGCTGCGCCAGGGACAGGACGAGCAGGCCGTACGATTGCTGGCGGCGAGCGACAGCGTGCGCGGCACACCGGACCGTTCGCACCCGGACGCTTCCAGGATCGCCGCGGACGCGCGGAAGCGCCTCGGCGAAACCGCGTTCACCGAGGCGACCCGTGCCGGGCAGCGGCAGGATTGGCGCGAGCTGGCCGAGATCACCCTCGCTTCGTGAACGGCATCGATACCATGCACGCGCAGTCGAAGGGGCACGGATGGCCAGGCGGCAGGCCCGATTCACCGCACAGGAAATGGCGGACGATCCCCGGCTGCGGGACCACTCCCCCGATCTCTGGAGAGAAGATCTGGGGAAGGTGCAGCGCGGCCTGCTGTCGTCGGCGGTGCGCTGCTTCGCCGCGAACGGGTTCCACGCCACGACCACGCGCGACATCGCCGAGGGCGTCGGGCTCAGCCCGGCTGCCCTCTACGTCCACTTCCCCTCGAAGGAACTGGTCCTGTTCGAGATCATCCGGGTCGGCCACGAGCGAGTCCTGGCGCACGTCCGGGACCCGGCCATCCTGGCCGTGGAGAGCTCGGCGGATCGGCTGCGCGCCATCGTCTCGGCGTACACCGTGTGGCATGCCCGCCACCACGTGGCCGCGCGGGTCTGCCAGATGGCGCTGAACGGTCTCACGGCCGAGCACTACGGCGAGATCGTGGAGCTGCGCCACCAGACCAACGGGTACATCCGCGGCGTGGTCGGGCGCGGGGTCGCCGACGGGTCGTTCGCGCAGGTCGACGTCGCGCGGGTCACGCGCGCGATGCTCTCGTTGAGCATCGACCTGGTCCGCTGGTACCGGCTCGACGGTTCCGACTCGCCGGAGGAGCTCGGTGAGTTCTACGCCGGCCTGGCGCTCAAGCTGGTCGCCCGGTAGGCCGCGCCGCGCGTCCTGAATTGCCGGTTGACAAGTGACCTTCCGTAACTGACTATGCGCTTAGTAACTCGAATGGACTCCCGCCCGTTGTGGCACTGGAGGCTCCGCCACGGGCCTGACCGACGAGTTCCGTTCCCCACGCATGGGAGTCGCACATGCCCCTTCCCCTTCGCAGACACGCTGTCTTCCCGATCCTGCTGGCGTCGCTCTTGGCCATCTCTCTGGCGCCGGCGGCGTCGCCCGCGCAGGCGGACACCCGCTGCCCCCGCATGGACAGGGTCGACGTCCCGCGAGCGCAGCATCAGGTCGCCGCCTGCCTGGACGATCTGACCACCGCCGGCACGGTCGCCTCGGGGCACACCGACGCCGCCGACTGGGCGGGACTGCATTCGGCGGCCACCCGCAACCCGAGCGGAGTGCCGGGGATCCAGATCGACGGCTACTTCCAGGACACCTCCACGTCCAACCCCACGCACGGCTGGAACCACGACGCCCAGTTCGTGATCCGGCTGCCGAAGAAGTGGAACGGCGGCCTGGTGGTCGCGGGGGCGCCGGGGAACCGCCGCCAGTACGCCAACGACTTCACGATCTCCGACTGGGTGCTGGCCAAGGGCTATGCCTACGCCTCAACAGACAAGGGCAACGGCGGCCTGGAGTTCTACAAGGACGGCAGGCGCCCCGGCGACGCCATCGTCGAGTGGTACGACCGGATGACGCAGGTCACCATCGCCGCCAAGGCGACCGTCGCCCGCCACTACCGCACCGCACCGCGCAGAACGTACGCGATGGGCATCTCCAACGGCGGCCAGCTGGTGCGCTGGGCGCTGGAGAACCACCCCGAGCTGTACGACGGCGGCGTCGACTCCGAAGGCACGCTCTGGCCTCCTGACAACCGCTCGAACGCGCTGGTCTACCTGCCGGTGGCCCTGCGCAACTACCCCAAGTACGCGGCGACCGGAGACCCCGAAGCGCACGCCGCGATGCTGCGGGCGGGCTTCGCCCCGGGCTCGGAGTTCCTGTGGGACTTCAACTACCGCGTTCTCTGGGACGGCACGCAACGCAGAGTCCGTGAGGAACTCGACCCGGACTACGACGGCGACCTGGAAGCGGGCATCCCGTTCTGTCAGAGCGGCACGCCCAACTGCGACACCGACTACGACTACTACGCGCGCCCGAGGAGCGTGCACCAGGCGGTGCGGCGGGCATCGCTGACCGGCGACATCGGCAAGCCGCTGATCACCGTGCATGGGACGCTGGACACCCTGCTGCCGATCAAGGTGCACGGCGACGCGTACGCCTCACTGGTGCGTTCGGAGGGGAAGGCCTCGCGGCACCGCTACTACAGGATCGACGGCGCCTCCCACCTCGACATCGAGTACGACGCGTTCCCGGACAGGATGCGGCCCCTGCTCCCCTGCATGCGGACGGCGTTCGAAGCCCTCGAACGCTGGACGGCCGCGGGCGGCGGCCACCAGCCCCCACGCAGCGCCACCATCCCCCGCCAGACCTCCGGTGACGTGGTCAACACCTGCTCCCTCAACTGACCGGAGCGGGACCCTCACCTCGACGGTCCGCGCCGTTCCCCCAGCTCTGGGACAGGGTCAGCAGGTCGTCCAGATTCCTCCCGGGCGTAAGCCCGGGGTTCCACACCAGATCACGCCGAACCCCTGAAGCGTTCTGGCCGCGAGCGGCGAAATCCCCGACCCGAAGGTGGGCAGGACGGGACGGGCCAAGATCTGCGACATCGCAAACTGCTGAGTCCATGAGCGGAACCAGGGCTCGCCCCCGAAGCCGTTGCCGCCGATTGTCACCATTCTGAGCACCGGAAACCACCCACCCGCGTGCTCTTCGTGCCGCCTCCGGCAGTCCTGCCGGGGGCGGCACGAGGTCGCATCAGGCGACGGCGGTCCCCTCAAGCTCGACCATCAGATCGGGCATCGCCAGCCGTGCCACCCCGAGCATCGTGGTGGCCGACGCCACCCCGGCGGCGCCCAACCGCGACGCCAGCACGCCGTAGTGCTGGAGAAGCCGATCGACGTCGGTGGCGTAGACGTTGAGCCGGACGAGGTTCGCGAGGGTCATGCCGGCCTCGCCGAGCACGGCCTCCAGGTTGTCGAGGCTCAGCGCCAACTGCGCCGCCATGTCATCGGCATGCTGGGGCTTGCCGTCGCCGCTCATCGCGGTCTGCCCGGCGCAGTACAAGGTCCGGGTGTGCCCGGAGACGATCTCACCCTGGTTGTACCCGAACTCCACCGACCACGCCCACGGGTTGACCGTCGTTCGCTCCATTGCCACATCAGCTCCATTCGCTTCGTCGACATCACGTACGTCCATCGGCTCGGTAGCCGCCTTGGCCGTGTTGATGAGCCTGCCAACAAATCACGACATCCTGTGTCGTGTATCTCGGTAGGGTTCTCGTATGCGTGCCGACCGGTTGGTCTCGCTGGTGCTGCTGCTGCGGCAGCACGGTCGGCTGTCCGCGACCACGCTGGCCCGCGAGCTGGAGGTGTCCACCCGCACCGTGCTGCGCGACATCGAGGCGCTGTCCGCAGCCGGCGTCCCGGTCTACGCCGAACGCGGCCGGCACGGCGGTTTCGCGTTGCTGCCCGGTTTCCGGACCGAGCTCACCGGACTCAACCACGACGAGGCCCTCGCCCTGCTGGTCGCCGGATCGCGGCGCGGCGCGCAGGCGTTCGGCCTCGGCTCGGCGCTCGCCTCGGCGATGCTCAAGGTGGTGGACGCGCTGCCCGAGAGCTATCGAGACACCGCCGCCGGCGCGGCCGAGCGACTGCTCATCGACCCGGAGACCGACCTCCTCTCGCGCCGGCTGGTCACCGAGGAGGCGCCTGACACCGTAACGGCCGAGGTCCTGCGCGCGGTGTTCGCCGGACACAAGCTGCGCATCCACTACGCGGCTGTGAACCAGGCCCCGAAATGGCGCACGGTCGACCCGATCGGCCTGGTCACCGTACGCGATCGGGGCTATTTGCTGGCCACGAGGTCCGGCGAGGACCGCACCTACCGGCTGTCCCGGATCCTGGCCGCCGAGGAACTCGCCGAACCCGCACAGCGACCGGACCGGGTCGACCTGGACCGGGCCTGGCAGGAACGCAGCACGCAGTTCCGGGCCGGGGGCGACCAGGTCACCGTGCTGGTACGGATGAACCCGGCGCGGCGGGAGGACCTGGTGGGCACCGCGCTGGCCGTCCTCGCCGAAGAAACCGACCCAGACGGCTGGCTACGACTGGAGGTGACCTTCCAAGATCCGAGACACGCCGAATGGGCACTGTGGCAGCTCACCACGAACGCGGAAGCCCTGGCCCCGCAGTGGTTGCGCACCTCACTGCGCAACCGCGCCGCCGCCATCGCCAGCCGCTACGGAGCGCCATCCTGAGAGTCGTCACCTCCTCCAGGCCGCCTTGACTCACCCCGTGAGAGGCTGCGCCCTGTGGCTCAACGCTCTGAGGCGTTTATCCCGACGGACAAGCTGAGCGCACTTCGCCTTGGCAGATCTCTCGTCGCCGAAGTCGAGGCGGGCCGGCCAGAGTGTCGAGCCTGGATCGAGATCAGGCCGCTGCGAACTGACGCCGACGAAGCTGACCTCCTAGCCCTGATCCAACTGGACGGCAGTGGCATTCGGATGACAACGCGAACAAATCCGCAAGATGTCCGACCGGCCGCGATGAGCGACGTGAATCGCAGCCCGCTGGTGCGCGCGGTCCGGCTCGTCAGGAACCGGCCGGGCAGAATTCGGCGGCGAGCGCGTCGGTGAAGACGCTGAGCGGGGCCCAGTCGCCGCGGCAGGACCCGCCCGCCGAACAGGGCCGCGAAGAACCGGTTGAGGTCGGTGGCGGTGGAGATGATGCCGCCGGCGGACCAGGCGAAGGACTGGTTCATCTGGGTGGCGTCGTAGATGGTGGGCTGGGGGTCGCGGGAGAACAGGATGGAGTAGTGCACCGGGTGCGGGCCGCGGATCTTGGAGGCGGTGCCGGGCAGGGAGGTGCCGGTCAGGCGCAGGGGGCGGATGACGTTGCGGATCAGTTCCTGTTCGAACGTCTTGCCTGTCGCCATTTCGACGATCATCGCGGCGAGGATGTAGTTGGTGTTGGAGTACTTGAAACGCTGGCCCGGCTCGCCGGTGGGCGGGTGGGCCAGGGCGATCTTCACCAGCTGCCGGGGGGTGTAGGTGTCGTTGCGGTGCTCGAACCACTCGGGACCGACGCCCGTGGCGAAGAATGGCCCGGCGGCCCAGTCGGCATGGCCGAACCCTTCCGCAGGAACGAACTCGTCGAACGTACTCACGACGAGCTCCGACCACAGCCTTCCCACCGCGTCCCAAAGATGCCGCTAGCCGATGGCCTTAGGAACGGTATAACCGCGATCGAAGTCTTTCCTGCCGACCAGTCGCACCGTAAGAATGTCGCTGAGCCTGCGGAGGGCGTCGTCCCCGACATAAGGGTCGTATCGAATTGTGAGTGCATCCGCCAAGTCCCTGAAGCCGCTCGGGTCCACAATGAACCTGGTCTCAATCGGAATCCTGTGGATCTGCGGGTGCTCCCCGAAAATGTTCGCGAGCTGCGATGTTCCCGACCGACCGGTGCCAGCGACGAAGATCGGCAACGGACAAGCCATGGCGACGTACTCCACCCGCGACTCGCCGATGTGTCAAGTGAATCGCCGCTGGAGCGCGCCACCAAACCCCCCAAGGTAAGGAACGGAGTCCAACGTGACGAGCGAACCACGCGCCATGACGCGCGACGACCGCAAGGTCCTCGCCAGCACCCTGGCCGGCACCACCGTCGAGTGGTACGACTTCTTCATCTACGCCCAAGCCGCCGGCCTGGTGTTCGGCCCGCTCTTCCTGGCCCCGGTGAACGAGCAGGCCCCCGGCCTGGCCACACTCATCTCGCTGGCCACGATCGGCATCAGCTTCCTGTTCCGGCCGCTCGGCGCGATCATCGCCGGCCGGTACGGCGACCGGCTGGGCCGCAAGCGCATGCTCGTGCTGACCCTGCTCCTCATGGGCGCGGCCACCACCCTCATCGGCCTGCTGCCCACCTACGGGTCGATCGGCGTGGCCGCGCCCATCGCCCTCATCCTCCTGCGCATCCTGCAGGGCTTCTCCGCAGGTGGCGAATGGGGCGGCGCCGCCCTGCTGGCGGTAGAGCACGCGCCCCGCGAGCGCCGCGGATGGTGGGGCGCCTTTCCCCAGATCGGCGTGCCGATCGGCCTCATCCTGGCGACCGGCGTCCTGTGGATCATGAGCACGGTGACCACCCCGGAGCAGTTCCTGGCGTGGGGCTGGCGGGTGCCGTTCCTGCTCTCCCTGACCCTGATCATCATCGGCTACCTCGTACGGCGAGCCGTCGAGGAAAGCCCCGTGTTCAAGGAGCTGCAGCAGCGCACCAAGACGTCCTCCGCGCCACTGCGCGACCTGTTCCGCCAGAACAGCAAGAACGTGATGCTCACCGCGCTGATCTTCGTGGCCAACAACGCCGCCGGCTACCTCCTCATCGCCTACTTCATCAGCTACGGCACCACCACACTGGGCCTGTCGCGGCCGCCGGTCCTGCTCGCCACCGTCGCCGGGTCGGTCGGCTGGCTGATTTTCACCCTGTACGGAGGAGCGCTGTCCGACCGCATCGGCCGCGTCCGCACCTTCCAGATCGGCTACGCCCTCGTGTTCGTCTGGATGATCCCGCTCTTCCTGCTCATGCAGACCCGCAGCATCTGGCTCTTCGCTGCCGCGATCATCGTCCTGACCATCGGCCTGGGCCTGTCGTACGGGCCCATGTCGGCCATGTACGCCGAGATGTTCCCCGTCTCGGTCCGCTACTCCGGCGCGGCCATCGGCTACGCGCTCGGCGCCATCCTGGGCGGAGCCTTCGCCCCCACGATCGCCCAGGCGCTGGTGCAGAGCACCGGATCCGCCTTGTCCGTCGGCGCCTACATCATGGTGCTCTGCGTGATCTCCCTGGCGGCCGTCACGGCGGTCAAGGAGCCGAAGGGCATCGACCTGGGTCTCACCCAACAGCAGATCGTCTGACGACGCCGCCGGCGCACCAGCTTGCGGTACGCCATATCGCCCAGCCCCACAGCCGCCACCTGGACGACCCTCGCTCCGAAGACCCAGGCTGAACCAGGGTAAGATCTCCTGGCACCATGCCATGATCTGCGTCACCCCGGCAAGGGCAAGGTGGCCGTTCACAACAGCGAGTTCGCAGCGTCCCAGACCTCGTGCAGGATGGCGGCCGAGAGGGCACCGACCCACGAGGCGGCCATGCTGACCTCGTCCGGCCGCCAAGGCGAGCCGGTCCATCGCGGCGACGGCGTCAGGGACCGGGCGAGGGGTCATCGGCTCGCCGTACCGATGTGCCGGACGAACCGACCGGAGACTCTTCAGGCGGCGACATCCGCGCTCCGCGCCAGCTGATCATGATGGGTGGTCTCGACTCACTTTTGAGCAGTGCGATCGCACTGATGGTGCCCCACCCGCTGACTCATTCTGACGATCAGCTGGGTTGCCGGCGCATCTGGCCGCTGATCGTCGTCACCCCCCAACTCCTTCAGCATCACTGCAAAGACAGGCGCCCCCGGCACAGGGGTTCCGCCCGAAGTCATCTCTCGATGCCGGGTGACCAGGCGTATTCCCGGCGTATTCCACGCTGCTGCCGGCGCGTGCAACGATCACTCCGGTGAACCTCGGGCCGCCGGGATCGCTCATGTCAGAAGCCTCGTCGGAGGCCGTATTCCATCCCCTGGCACCAGGCGCTCCGGCGGGCTGATCTTCGTCCGAGAGAAGGAAGAACGATGAACCCGCTCAAAACGGTCACCGTCGGCGTCGCTGTCGCGGTGGCGAGCGTCATTCTCGCGCAACCGGCCTTGGCGGCGAGTTTTCAACGGGACGTCGGCGACGGGATCGTCCGCTACGCCGACCCCACGAACGAGCTGTGCGTCCGGGCCGATGACACCACCGGAACAGCCTGGGTGGAGGTCACCCTGACCCGCCCGGGTGTGATCGGAAAGCCCATCGTCATCAGAGACGACAACATCCGCCACCCCGGCGCCACCTGCGCGGTGCTCCCCGCCTTCGACAACGTCACCTACCGGGCCGATTACGAGAGCTACTGGAGCGGGCGAGGCACCGTCCTGCGCGGGACGTTCACCTTCCAGGCCTGACGCTCAGGCAGGGCCACCGCACCATCGATCGCCGCTCTTCGTCGCGATCCGCCACGAGGCGATACCTCGCACCTCTCCCCCCGCCGGCCACGCGGGAGCGCTGAAGCGCACGCCCCAAGGCCAACCGAACCAACCGAGACATCTCTTGCTGGAGGACTGTTGAAGACACGCATTCTGGGCGCCGCGCTGGGAATCGCAGTATTGAGCGGGCTGCTGGTGGCAAGCCCGGCGCAGGCGACAGACGGAGTGTCCTCCGCCCGCGTGGACTACGGGTCCGGCGCCGGGTCCGTCCGGGCGACCGTCGACTTCGTCAGCCGGACGAAGGTCGTCTTTCGGGACTTCACGGTGCGTGACATCTGTCCCGGCGACAACCTTCCGGTGAAGGCCCGGTTTATGTGGACGCACACCGACGGAACCGGCGGGACCGCCGCCTGGAAGGCGGACACCAACGGCTGCGGCGGCGACGGCACCAACTTCGGAGACTTCATCCGCACCGGCTCCAAGTCCATCTCGAGGATCAACCTGGAGGTGTGCGTCTACAACCGATCAAACGGGGAACTGAGTTGCGCCTACAGCGGGCCCCGAGACAACCAGTACACCTGAGCCGCTGACGCTCAGGCTTTCAGCTGGTCGGCGTACCAGGACTTGATGACGTTGCCGATGATGGTCAGGCGTTCGTCGAAGGGGATGAAGGCGGACTTCATCGCGTTGATGGCGAACTAGCGGAAGTCGGGCAGGCCGTAGCCGAAGGCGTCGGCGGGCAGGGCGAGGTCGCGGGTCATCGAGGTGCCGCTCATCAGGCGATTGCCGGTACTCGAAGGCGTCCAGGTGCCGGGTGGGCGGGTAGCCCGCCTCGGCGCCGGCGATGTCGAAGCCGACCACCCCGGCGTCGCGGTCGGAGATCGCCGGGGTGGCGATCTCCATCGACCGGACCCGGTGCCGTATCGCGGTCAGCTGCGACGTCCTGTGCGCCATGCTCCGCACCAACACCCCCTACCGACCACCCACGCTCCGCGCGGCTTGACCAACCCCATAGGGGCACCCCCGGACACCTCCACTCAACCGCCGACGTAGTGGAAGCCTGGCTTCGGGTGCATCAGGAAGTCGTGGTGTGAGATGTTCCATGCGTAGGCGCCGGCCATGAGGAACTCCACCACATCGCCCGTCTTCAGGCTCACCGGCACGTGCCGCGCCATGGTGTCCTTCGGTGTGCAGAGCATGACAGGCGGGATGATCGGCTTCCGCCTCAGCCGCCTACGGCTCCGCTCTCAGCCCAGTGATCAGGCGGCAGCCGGAGTGCCCACCTGAGGCTTCTCGTCGCCCATCGGTCGCCTGGCCCCTCCGGCCCGGCCGCACGCCCTCGCCGCGCGACGAGGCCGGCCCTCATCCCTCCCGGCTCCTGTAGGTGGCCCGCAGGTCGATCAGCTTCTCCCTGGCCACCTCGTCCAAGGCTCGGCGCTGATCCGGGTCCTCCTCCCAGGTGGCCTCCGCGCACAAGACCCTGGCCGCCTCGTGCGGCTCGGCGTCGCGCACCACGTACCAGACGGTGTCGTCGCAGCCGCGCCTGTCGTGATCGCGGCGCAGGACCGTGACGATGCCGGAGACGAGGATCTGCCTGGTCCACGGGTTCCTGGCCAG
This sequence comes from Nonomuraea sp. NPDC049714, assembly GCF_044465295.1. Taxonomy (NCBI): domain Bacteria; kingdom Bacillati; phylum Actinomycetota; class Actinomycetes; order Streptosporangiales; family Streptosporangiaceae; genus Nonomuraea; species Nonomuraea sp. NPDC049714. The sequence goes on from NZ_JBITLM010000009.1 coordinate 390,412, forward strand.
AATCCGCCGATCCACTGTCAGCCCGTCGTCCATGAGCTCGCCGCCGAGCATGTCGTCCTCCCACCGCCACACGCGGCGGCTGACACCCGCTGGTACATACAGGGCACCACGACCTTCGACGGGCACGGAGAACGTCCGCGTGCCGGCCCGGCACAGCTCCTTGGCGATGCGGTCGCCATCGGCGTACTCGCGCAGCCGTTCCTCGTCCAGGTTCTGCCCGGACAACGAGCCCCGCCGCGTCTGCTCAGCGGAGTAGCGGTCGATCAGCGGATCCTTGAACCGCCCCGCACGCGCCCGCTGCGGGGTGCAGGAGGCCGGGGTGAGGTCCACGCCGTCCTCGATGTCGATCCCGGCCTCGCGCAGCAACTCGTGAACGGTGACGCCCCTGCCCTGGGCCTTGTGGCGCAGCCTACGCAGCCAGCCGCCGAAGGTGTCCAGGTCCGGGTCCGCGCGCAGCGACGCCCAGTCCGTCACCGCCGAGACCGGCACCGGCACCTCCCGCCGCGCCGGAGGCTGCACGAACTGTTCGGGCTCCAGGTCGATCGAGTAGTACAGAACCCCGCGCGCAATGTAGGAGAACGGCGCCGCGTGCGTGATCGGGTCGAAGACATCCCTGATCGGCCAGAACCTCAGCAGCCATGTCTCCTCACACTCACCTGTTGCATGCCCGTCGTCTGGCTCGGGTTCACGCAGGTACATGTCCACGCCGTACTCGAAACGCGGCGGGCCGATCAGGAAGTCATGCCCTCTGCCGTCCATCATTGTGACGATCGCGACCACACCGCTCTCCGCGACGAACGTGGTCGAACTGACCGGCGTCCAGGAGCCGTCCGCAGGTTCCGGCTCGGCGTCCCAGGATTCCAGCCGCACCCCCGCGACGAAGTGGTAGGTCTCGTCGGTGGGGGAGCCCCACTCCGGCAGGTCGGTGCCGTCCAGCCCGAACGCGTTGTATTGGACGTAGATCTCGTCGTCGAGCCTCCGCAGCAACTGTGCCATGTCAACGCCTTCGCCTTGTTGGTGATCATCTTGGCTTGGCGGAGTATGGCCCACCGCACTGACAATCCAAGCTGCGCCGCACACATGTTGATCTTGAACGCTTCAAGACCCAGCGGCTCCGAAGGCACCGCAGGACGGCTCGGGAACGTCAGCACATATTCAGCACGCGCAGTCGCAGAACGCCGTAGCCGCCCGGCCGCCACCGGACGCAAAGCGAGAGGCCCGTCACCGTGTTTCTGCTGGTGACGGGCCTCTTCTAGCTGGTGTGGCAGGTGCAAGGTTCGAACTTGCGTAGGCTGAGCCGACGGTTTTACAGTCCCGTCGCAATCAAGCTCTGACCTGGGGTTTCTTCCGTCGATCCCATTGTCTGGCCGTGTATTAGCCGTGATCATAGCTGGGAAGCCGCGAGAAGCCCTAAAGCCAGACCTCACCCGATGCTCCTCCGGAGAGCCAGTTCGGCTGTCAGCTGCAAACTGTGTCGGCAGCAAAGGTCACCTCAGCCATAGTCGCCCTCGTGGCAAGTCCCGACGGAGGAGGGCCTTGCCGGCGATCGCTCCAGCCCGTACGACGGGGACCGAAGTCCGCGATCGTCACGGCCCTAGCCACTGTGCCGCCATCTGATCCGTAGCAAGACCAGAGACGTCCACCACCGCCCAGCACTGACAGATACGCTAGGTCATCAGAGGCTCTTGGCCGCGGAGCCTCTAGAGACGTCCAGGGGTGTCCGAGGCCGTTGCGACCCTATTGGCTGCTCTCCCCGCGTCATCATCGACTCCAGATGAGGTGCCAACGTCCGCCCTCAGGCGATCGACCGAGCTGCTTGCCATCAACAGCCTCCCGAACCCGGGGACTGCTCGGCAGCAACGCCGCTGCGCGAAAGCGCAGGCCACGGTGCATCCCTCAACAGCTCAGCCCGCAGCCGATGCGTAGCGACCTGACTCGGCTTTGGTGTACATAGAGAAGCAGAGCAAACGATCAGCCCCGTACTGTTACGTGATCTAGCAGCTAAAGTCATTGGTATGTAGCAGCGAGAAGCATATCTTGGTGGGAGCACAGGGAGGATGCATGTCATCACTAGAGCAGTGGGAGCGGTCCTCGATCCGGTTCATGCTCGCGGCTAAACTTGGCGAGCTGCACGGACAGACCTTTCAAGACTTCTTTCAAGCCATAATGTGCGCTCGCTATCCCACCTTTATCGACGTTCGGGCCCATGGCAACATCGGCGACTTAAGTTCTGATGGGCTCAGGCTTCACGACCGAAAGCTATATGCGTGCTACGGCGCTGAAGGCATGGACGCTAGCGCCATCAAAAGAAAGTTAAAAAGTGACTTACAGGGAGCCGTAGAAAAACGATCGAGTGAATTTGACACTTTCGTCTTCGTTCATAACGATCACAAGGGAATGCATCCCGAAGTTAGTCGAGGCCTCGCGGAGCAGCGTAATAATCACCCTGAGATCTCCTTCGAGAATTTTGGCCATCACAGGTTCTATAACGAGCTTTGCCGGCTGGAACGCTGGCAAATCGAAGACCTTTTAGGTCCCTTTCCGGCCAAACCTGTAGTCACGAGCGTCGTTCTAGGTGATCTGATTCCCCTCCTAGATCATCTGGCCGAACATCGTCGTCCCTTTGATCAGTTGCCAGAAGTACCTGAGCCTCCCGTGACGAAGATGGACTATAACGGCTTTTCTCCCGACGCTAAACATCGTATGCGCACAGCTCTACCCTATGTTCAGCATGTCGAGACATTTTACGCAGGTCGGCTCGATCCCAATGAGCGCGACGAGACGGCCGCAGGCTTCAGGGACTATTATGAAATGGTGGCGGCTGCTTGCGACGATCCGGACGAAGTCTTATGGTATTTAGAGTGCCATATCCTCGGCAACGCCACGCCTGCACCCAAGATGCAGCTAAACGCTCTGGTTATCCTCATGTATTTTTTCGGGGAATGTGACATCTTCAAGGTACCCCCTCCAGGGTGGACGTCGATGCAACACCTGGAGGTGATGAAATGATCGTGCCCACTAAAGGCGTAGCGCCCCAACGTGCACTGCTCGCTGTCGCCGCTCAGGTTGTACTTGCTACAGACCGGCAACCAGTAACCGTCAATCAAGCGTGGAGACGGTTGCTGGCTTGGCGTGAAGAGAACAAGCATAAGGCTCCTATTCCTTTCTGGTGGTTCGCGCTAGCGCTTGACCTACTCTATGCCATGGACCTAGTCGAACTAGAGCGAGATGTTCTAATATTCCGGGCGAGGCGCAATGCTGCGTAAACTGAAGTCGTCTGACAGCAGATTCCATGAAGTGCAATTCGGTCCAGGCCTGAATCTGCTCGTAGCGGAGCGCGATGAGGCGTCCACGGACACAGATAGCCGCAATGGCGCCGGAAAATCCAGCATGATTGAGCTTTTGCATTTCTTGCTTGGGGCTCGTAACGAAGCAAGCGCGGTTTGGGCAAACGATGCGATCAAAAATCATACGTTTGAACTCTTGCTTGATTGGCCAGGACAACCGGAAGCTATTTCAGTCAAGAGGAGCGGGGCAAGTCCTGGCCGAATTATCGTTTACCCTGATATCACGAATAGTATGCCAGCTGCTTTGTTCGCTCAAAAGACTGACGTCCCCTTGAAAACTTGGCAATGGGCAATAGAGCGCGACCTGTACAAGGTAACGACAGAAGACTCTGGGGTAAGTGGTCGCGCAATGCTTGCTTTTGCTATGCGCCGAGTTGGCCGGGGGGGCTTTCTCGAACCTACAAAGACCGTTGCACAGCAATCGCCTCACGATGCGATGATCAATCTTTGCTATCTCTTCGGTCTTGATGTCGCCCTAACCACACAATACCGTAATCTATCAAATCAAGAGACTACGCGTCGGAAGCTGGTAGAGGCCGCTAAAGATCCTGTGTGGGGGCGCATAGTAGGGAAGTCTGCGGAGCTTCGAGGCGAAATGGGCGCAGTTGAACAACGGATCAGCGAGCTTGAACGGCAAATCGCAGCTTTTCGTGTAGTGCCTGAATACGAACACATCAGGAGAAATGCTGATCTACTTGGTGAACGCATCCGTGCCATGCGGGCCGCAGACGATCTGGATCGACGGAACCTGCAGGATATGCAACAAGCGGCTACGGACATCTCTGAACCTGATGATCGATATCTGGAAACAGCATATCAGCAGCTTGGCGTGGTGATCGGGTCCGAGGTAAGACGACGCTTCGATGAAGTCCGCGTTTTTCATCAGGCAGTTGTGCGTAATCGTGAGCGGCAACTCCGCGATGAAATTGATCGCGTTAGTCGAGCGTTAGAAGAGAGGCGGAGGGAGCGAGAGGCTCTCGGGGAGCAGCAGGCAGCTCTGCTGCGTACTCTCAATTCTGGGGGTGCATTGGATGCCCTCACTGCCTTGCAGTACGCACTGGCACGAGAGCAAGCTCAACTTGAGTCTTTGCGCCATCGATTTCAGGCTGCTCAAGCTCTTGAAGCGAGCCGAAGGGAGATCGAGATAAAGCGTCTCGAACTTGAGGAGGCAATAGTTACAGACCTAGAAGACCGAGCCGAAATCACTGATGCAGCGAACAAGCTCTTCAATCAGTATGCTCGGAAGCTATATGGTGATGACAGCAATCCCTATCTAGCTTTCAAGCCCGGCAGGCGTCGAATGGAGATAGAGGCGCACATCGCAGATGACCGAAGCCGTGGCATTCACAACATGTTGATATTCTGCTTCGACCTCACGTTAGCGGTTACCGCGCACCGCGCCGGCCGAGGGCCAGACTTCCTTGTTCATGACAGCCACCTTTATGATGGTGTAGACGAGCGCCAGGTCGCCTTGGCGCTTGAGTTAGCCGCTGATGTGATGTCAACCGAAGGTCTACAATATATAGTGACCATGAATACTGATGATCTGAATAAAGCCGTGTCGATGGGGTTCAATGCCGATCCATATATCATTGAACCCTACCTAACCGATCAGTCTTCGGGTGGCCTATTTGGTTTCCGCTTCTGAGGATTTGTAGTGCACCTCGGCCCTGGGAGTTGTCGAGGAGGACGATAAGGTCGGTCCGGCGCGGAAAGTTCGGAGTTATGCCCAAAGGGCTATATGCGGCGTCGATTCATAGGCCCGTGTCCAAGGCCGTTGCGTTCTCGGCTGGTGAGATTGCTGCATCCCTGAGCCGGGCGGGCAAGTAGGGGTGCCCCAGTGCGGAGATGACAAACGCGACCCCTGATGATCGTCGGTGTCTAGCCAGTCGATCAAGAACAGGGGCCGCGTTCGCGTGCCATCATCCCCGATCGACGTGCTCGCCCGCCACCTGGAGCACGTCACCCACACCGACGCCACCGTCGACCTGCCCGCCCTGGCCGAGATACTCGACGCCATCCCCGATCCCCGCTGCCGCCGCGGACGCCGCTACCGGCTCGGCCCGCTGCTCGCCTTAGCCTTGCTCGCCATCCTCAGCGGAGCAACATCACTGGCGCAGATCACCCGATTCATCGCCGGATACGAGCCCAACCTGCGCGCCCGGCTCGGCCTCCCGCCCGCCATGCGACCGGCCGCCTCCACCCTGGGACGACTGCTGGCCCGCCTGGACGGTGACGCCTTCGACGCCGCGACCTGCGGCTACGTTGCCGCGCTGGCAGCCTGCCCGCCGCCCGAGACGACGAAGGTCACCCGAATGCCCCTGCTCGGCCTGGCCGTGGACGGCAAGACCCTGCGCGGCAGCCGCACCGCCAACAGCACCACGGTGCATCTGCTGGCCGCCACCCGCCACGACACCCAGACCGTCCTCGCTCAACGCCAGATCGAGGCCAAGAGCAACGAGATCCCCGCCTTCACACCCCTGCTGCGCGGCCTCGACCTGACCGGCATGGTCATCACCGCCGACGCCCTGCACACCCAGCACGACCACGCCCACCACATCAACGCCGCCGGCGGCCACTACCTCTTCATCGTCAAAGGCAACCAGCCCACCCTGCACCGCCGGCTCAAGGCCCTGCCCTGGCGCAAGGCCATCCTCAACGACCGCACCGACGAGCAAGGCCACGGCCGCCGCGAAATCCGCCGCATGAAGATCTGCACCGCCCGGCCCGGGCTGCCCTTCCCGCACGCAGTCCAGGCCATCCAGGTCAAACGCCGCCGCACCGACCACAGGACCGGCAAGACCACCATCGTCACGATCTACGCCATCACCAGCCTGCCACCCGGCCGGATCACCCACGCCCAGCTCGCCGCCCTGATCCGCGGACACTGGAGCATCGAGGCCCTGCACCACATCCGCGACATCACCTACCGCGAAGACGCCTCCCGCATCCGCACCGGCACCACTCCGAGGATCATGGCCAGCCTCCGCAACCTCGCCATCGGCCTGACCCGCCTCATCGGCTGGACCAACATCGCCGCCGCCACCGACCACTACCGCAACCACCCAGCCGACGGACTTCAGCTACTCGGTCTCACGACATGAGAACGCTTCAGCCCTGGGCCCGTGTCCCATCTGCGGAGCTTTGCGCGTGGGCGGCGCGGGCCGCGACCGGCCGGAGAGCCGCAGCGCGGCCAGCGACCGCCCGACGCGGCAGGCCGCCGCAGGCGGACTGCCCTTGAAACCGTGGAGAAAGTCCTCATCCGGTTGACGATCAGCTTTGACGATCACGCCTCTGACCAGGCTCTATGCGTGTGTGATAGGTATGAGAACACCAGTTGATCCTTGACGGTTCAGCCGATGGGCGGGTCATTAGCCTGGAGTGGAGTTGACGGTGGTCAATGCTGAGACTCCTTCGACTACTCAGCGAGGGGGTCAGGCACGCCTGGCACGGCCGGTCGGGCCAGGGCGCACACGCGGGTACGAGCCCACACCGGTCATCGCGGTCCGTGCAGCAAGCTGAAGGGAGTCAAGGCGCGGGTCTGCATGACGCTTTTCAAGCACTGAAGGCAGCCCCGTTCCGCGTAATCCGCAAATTGATACGTCAAGGCGTTGACGCAGGTCAAGTGGCTTAGATGCGGCAACCGCACAATGACCTTGGCGGCCAGCAGATTGCCGCAGTATTCCGCAGAACCACCGCCCGCCGGTCATCACTCGCCGGGCAGCTCATCCTCCACGACCAGCCTCACTCGATTCCCACGCAGAACCTTGCGATGCTTCCGCGGTCTTTATGAGCTGATCGGCAGGTCATGTGGTGAAAGAGCAGGGCGTCAAGGGTCGCGTAGTGACGCCGACGCCTCACGAGGTCCCGATCCGCACTTGCGCCAATGAACGCCAGTCCCAAACCGTCTCCGGGCCGTCCTGCTTGACGATGTGGATGCTACGGATGGTGACGTCACGTTCGGGGAGCTGCTTGCCGAGCGCCTCAATGATGGGAGCAGCCGGGCCATCAGCACTGCTGTACGCCACAGTGACGTGCGGTACCCACGCTGTATGGGCGAGAGCACCATCACGGCCGGTGGCCGCCCGCGTGGCGAACTTCGCCGCTTCGAGCAGTGGGCGAAGACGGTCCGCCGGGCGCGCCTCCAGGACCACCGCCTCAGGGTGGTAGAGCACGCGCCCTAGCGTGACGGTGATAGGTGCGACCCGGGCGAGTTGAGCCGTGGCCTCCTCTGCCATCACGTTCACCTGGTGATCCGTGATCTCATGCGAGTAGCCGGCGACCAACGTGGTGAGGTGGATGAATTTCTGCGGCACCAGATCGAGGCCGGGCAGGCCAGCCAGGCGGTCGTGAGCTTCTTGAACGATGGCCCGCGCTTCAGGGTCCTCCCCCAGGAGGACGTGCCAGTAGAGCTGGCCCTGACCTGGCGGCAGCATGAGCGCTCGTCGCTTCTCCCAACGGTTCGCCATCCGCGTCGGCAACGGGCTCACGCATCCTCCTCGACAGGGGCGGGCAGAGCCCGAGCGGAGTTGAACGTCTTGATCTGCTCGCGCAGCGTGGTCACCATATCCGAGCCGCGGAACCGTGGGGCGGCCAATCGTGCATCCATCCGCACCAGGTAGTTGGTGATCGTGGACAGCCGATGTTCGGGCGGCAGGGACAGGGCCGGCGTGACCTGTTCGGTGGCGGCGTCCAGGTCCTCCATCATCACGTACGCGATGCCTGCGCCGAAGCGGACTTGCGCCCAAGTGCCGGCTACCCAGGGAGCGCCGTTGGCCCATGCGTCGTCGGCCGCCGCCGCCGCGCGTAGCGCCGCAGTATGGTCGCTTGCCTGGAGCGCCACCGACAGGGCGTACAGTGCACGCCTTGGCGCCGGGCACGACCAGGGCGTCACGCCGGAGTCGCCGGTCACGGAACCGGCTGCCTCGTCCGCTCGGTGAAGGGCTTCTCGGGCTCGGTTGAAGTCGCCGAGCAGGCTTGCGGCGTTCGCTTCCTGGCTGGCCAGCAGTACCCGCAGGGGCGTGGGCGGGCTGCATTCGTAGCCACGTCTGGCCGCGTCAGCGGAGACCGCGTACCAGCATCGCCACCGCTCGGTCTTGGCTTGAGCGCTCAACGCCGCCGCCTCGCACGCGCCAGCCTCTTGGGCGGACAGGAGGGCGGCCCTGCCATGGACGATGGCCGATTCGTCGTCGTACAGGTCGCCCAGCAGGATGCAGGCGTGGGCGAGGAGTTCGGCGTCGATCCGGAACAGCTCGCGCGTCTGGTGAAGCCGCTGCTTGCCGCCCCGCAGGAGCTCCAGCACTCGCCGGTGCAGGCGCAGCACATCGGCGAGCAGCGGCGCGGGTGCGGCTTGGGTGTGACGCTGCGTCAGGTGGTAGCGGGTCTCGTCAATCATGGCGATGGTGCTGTCGCCGACGTTGGTCTGTTCGATCCAGGCTGTGTGCTCGATCAGGTCGCCGCTCATCGGGAGCGTCCCCACCAGCTCGCCGTCACGATCGAAGAGAACGGCCTCGTCCATGCCGAACACGCGGCAGTACAGCAAGGGGTAGGGATCCTTCGGACGGCTGTTGCCCGCCTCGTGATCCTTGATCCTGCGGACCACCGACTCGAACTCAGGCAAGGCGATCTCCTCGCCCGCCGCCTGGAACAGGTGCCTGGCCAGTTGCTTCTGTGACCAGCCACGCTGACGTCGCTCATCGCGAATGCGTTCGGCCCACCGGGGAGTTCTGGGCTGTTCCAGCATGCCGTCGCACCTCACCACCGAGTTGGGGGACACGGTCGCCGCCCCCAGTGTCCCCCAACCGCATCTGTCTACGCGTCGTTACTGAGCGTTGTGATGGATTCGTGTACTGGGACACGAATCACCTAGACGCCGACACCAAATCCGGGCTCGACGAGCTCTTGCGTGCCACGGCTCAAAGCGTTCGCCAAGCCTCCGCGCTGGCGGCGCTCATACAGGACTTGCGCGACCGACAGCTCGCCGTACTGCGCGGCACCTACCCGGCTTGGGACATCGCCCTTGAGCGCGATTCCACGGAGAGGCTGTGGTGGACCGCCGTGTCGCGCCGGCCTCTGACAGTCGAGTTGATGGCAGAAGGGGTCATGCGCATCGTCCGCTGTGAGGACGCAATTGCTCTCGCGACAGCTCTGGCCTGGCAATCGGCCCTGATCAACAACGTCGAGAACCGTGCGGGATCTCCACACGTCCGTCCAGCTCATCGACTGCAGGGGCGGCCCGCATGACCTCGACGCTTGAGCAAGCCTGTGATCCTGATCTGCGCGGTGCGTTCAGGCGCTTCTACGTCTGGCGTGATGCCGCTGGCCTCTGGCGTGCGAGGCCGCTGCCCAAGCTGACAGCCGGCGAAGTCGCCTACGGCGTCCTGCCGGAGCTGGTCGCCGACTCGCCCCTGCAGCTCGCCTACAAGTGCACCTGGCAGCGGAGCCGCCGCAAGGTCTACCGGTACCTGAGGAAGTACGGCGCGGGGGAACCGGAGCATGACCCAGCCTCCTGACGAGCCCGTACCTGCGTGGGAGCCGTACCGGCGCCCTCCGAAGGACCGCATCCGGATCACGGAGACCTCATGTTGCGGCGCCTACGAGTGGGCCTGCCGAGGTGGGCAGTTCCTCATCCTCCGGCAGACCACTACAGGCCGGTACGAGGAGACGGCCAGAGGGCTGTACCGGCATGCACGGCCGGTCTGGCAGGCGTTGCTCGTCCTTCACGAGGACGAGCACAAGCGGAAGGCGCGGGCTCGAATCGCCGCTCGCTCTAAGCGGCGTGGCCGGGCGCTTCCGGAGAACCCCGCCGCATGAAGCGGCGCTGCTGCCACCCACAACGCCTCTTCGAGCGCGGAAGCTGATCCAATCTGCGGCGTTGCGCGGCATAGTGCGAGCCGCCACGTCCGCGATGGTCAGCGAGGGGGTGTGGGGTTGAACGTCGGCATGCAGGGTTCTGCGGATTATGCGGCGCGTCCGACAAGATCGACGCCCGTCCACCGGCATGAACAAGCTGGTCCCGTACGGCGTCCCTTCGCCGCGCATAGGGAAAGACCAAGAGGTGACATGGTCCGCGAAGCTTCGCCAGTGAGCCATGTCCCCCGCCCTACCCTAGAGACACTGTGCCTCGGCGAGGGAGCGCGATGAGCAAGGCGAAGGACGCCCGTATCTACGTCCGAATTGCAGACGACCTCCGCAATCGCATCCTCCAGGGTGATCTGCCGGCCGGTGCCATGTTGCCCTCCGAAGCCGCTCTTGCCAGCACGTACGGCGTTGCGAGAGGGACCGTACGTCAGGCGGTCGCCGAGCTGGAACGCTCAGGGCTAGTGGCCAGCGAGGCCGGCCGTGGCCGGCGTGTGAAGAGCGAGGACCCCATAGCCCCGCGGGCAGCAACAACACAGTACGAGTCGATCGCCGAGACGCTCCGAGCGCGCATCGAGAACGGCGAGCTAGCGCCTGGCCAGCAATTGCCTGGAGAGGCCGCAACAGCGGAGGAGTTCGGGGTGTCGAAGGGCACGGCCCGCCAGGCGCTGCAACTCCTGGCCGGCGAACGGCTCATCACGGCCATCCACGGCAAGGGCTGGTTCGTCGGCGGCCCCGAGCACGCGCGAACCCGAGCCGACGCGGTCGCCGCCGAGTTCCGGCAGGACATCTCCACAGGCAAGCTCGCTCCTGGGTCCGTCCTACCCGGAGAGAACACACTCGCCCAAGAACGCGGCGTCGGCCGCGTCACCATCAGGCGCGCCTTCGCGCTGCTGGAAACGGAAGGAGTCATCGAGAAAAGGCCCGGCATGGGCCGCGTCGTCAAATCACGAGCCGAAGGTGACACGTGACCGTATCTCAGACGCCCTCGATCCCCTTCACCACCACCGAAGCGCTGGCAACCCTGCACGAGACCTGCGAGACAGCAGGACTGGCTGACCAGGACAGCCGCCTGATCCGCCTTGGCGAGAACGCCCTGTTTGTACTCCCCGTCGAGCAAGTGGTCGTGAGGATCGCGCGCAGCGTCGAGGTGCTGGACGACGTACACAAGGAAGTAGCCGTCTCGGTCTGGCTGAACGACTCCGGGATACCGGCGGCGAGAACGACGGCGCACGACCAGCCACTCATCGTCAGAGGCCACCCGGTAACGCTCTGGCACCTCATCCCCGACAGCGGCTCCCCCGCGACCCTCGACGACCTGGCCGGCGTCCTGCGCGAACTCCATGGGCTGGCCGTCCCCACTGACCTGGGGCTGCCGGCGATGGACATCCTCAGCCGCGTCTCCGAACGCATCAACGCGGCGTCCGTCCTCACCGATGAGGATCGAGACTTCCTGCTGACACGGCGACGTGAGCTGCAATGCGCGTACGACGAGCTGGCCTTCCCTCTCACGCCGTGCGCTGTTCATGGTGACGCGCACAACGAGAATCTCATCCGAACCGTCGACGGAAGGGTCCTGCTCATCGACTTCGAGCGCTTCGCATTCGGCCCACCGGAGACGGACCTCGCGGTCACCGCCATCGAGCACGCCGTCGGCTGGGGAACTCGAACCGAATATGACCGGTTCGCGGAGCGGTACGGATTCGATGTTCTGGCCTGGGAAGGCTACCCGGTACTCAGAGACATCAATGAGCTGAAAATGACGACCTGGCTCATGCAGAACGTCGACGAAGACGCGGCCATAGCCCGGGAGTTCCGCAATCGCATGAACTCGCTGCGGAATCCCGATGCACCTCGCCGCTGGCATGCTTTCTAAGGTCGATGTCCTGGCCCGGGAGATGACCGCCCTGCAGGAGTGCAGTACGGGTGCCACCTACTCGAAAATCAAGGTCGGTGTCTCAGCTCACGTGCCGTATCCGACGTGTTGTGACGGCTGTCAGTCGCAGGGACGGAATGCCCCTCTCCAACAGCCACAGCTCTCGTCGCTCAAGATCACCGATAGGGTACGCCAGAAGCAAAAGGAGCCTCTGACGTGTCACCCTCAGCCCCGTTAGCCTGGATGGCGGCCCTCGCCGCTGCGGCCTACCCCACTTGGGACACCTGGAAGACCAGGTTCGACTGGTCCTCCCTGTTCACGGCCGCCTATGTGCCCGAGCAGTACTTAGCGCAGTTGCACTACGGGGGCTTCACCGAGGGCGTAGTGAGCTGCGTACGTCCGTACGACGCGATCGACCACTCGCCGTTCCTACCGCTGCGCGACGACCTCGCCACCCTCACCGAACTCGCGACGACCTGGGCCGTGCCCCTGCTGGTCGTGCTGGTCGCCCTGATGCGGCGGCATTCGGCGACGGCAGGACCGCGTGCTGCCTGGGTGCTGGTGCTGATCGCGCTCGCCCGGCCGCTCTCGGCCGACTACCAGGGGGACAACATCTGCTCGGGCTCACTGCCCATGTTCACCCCGGACTGGTTCGAGGCCCTGTCCGGCGGCTGGGGACTCTGGGAGTTGTGGCTGCTGGCGGCTGCGCTGCTGGTGCTGCTCGCATCGGACTCCCCGGCGCCGCCGATCTCTGGGCGGCGCGCGCTGACGACCGTCATGGATGCCCTGGTCGTGTACGGGCTGGTGGCCCTCGCCCCTCTCCTCACCGGGGACGAATCCCTACGCGTCGGCCTGCTGCATCAGCTCCAGTTCGACAACCTCCGCGATGCCCCCGCTCGGCTGCTGGTGCTCGTGCTGCCGCTCGGCTACCTCCTGTGGAGATACGGCCGGCCGCCTCGCCACGGGCTCCCGAGAATGCCGGTAGTCCTACGTAGCCTGGAAGGACGCAGGGAGATGTCGCCCCGAACCCGCGTGAATTCCTCATCCGCGCCTTGATCGTAGGAGACACCAGGAGCGCCCGGACAGGCCCTGTAAGTCGATTGCGGCCGCAGCCCTCCTACGCCAGGCCATGCCAGATGACCACGATTGAGGTAGCGCGAGCGTTGACGACAACCACGACGACAACATGGGCCACCATGTCCAGCGCATCCAGGGCGCCACAAGCCCTGAAAACTTGGCCGCGTATTGGCCGTGGATGGCCGTGCCGCGCCGGTGATCGCCATAGACAGCCGGACACAACGCGAGAGGCCCGTCACCGCGTTTCCGCTGGTGACGGGCCTCTTCCCGCTGGTGTGGCAGGTGCAAGGTTCGAACTTGCGTAGGCTGAGCCGACGGTTTTACAGACCGCTCCCTTTGGCCACTCGGGCAACCTGCCGTGTCTTCCGCTCTCGCGGCGACAGACAGAAGGATAGCGGACTTCTGCGGTGTACGTGACACCGGTTTGTCCCGCGCCGGATCCCGCGCAGCTGCTCCCCCGAAACGCCCACCCGCCCAAGCCTCCGCATGTCCGGACAGGGGTGCGGCAATCAAGGGCCTCCGCCCCGGAGATTCTCGGCAACCGCCGACCGAGGGGCCACAGTCGACGGGCGCGGCCCGTACAGAAGGCCGCTGAGGGGGCATCGGCCCGCTGCCAACTTGGCGGTGGTGGGCGAGCCCCAGGAGGCGGAGCCTGCAAGGCGGGCCGATGCTGGCTAGGCTCATCGGCTGAGTCCGCGTTCGCGGGGTGCGATGCGGACACCGACGAACGCTTACGCAGCTGAGAGGATGTGCGCTTTGGCCGATTCGTCTTTCGACATCGTCAGCAAGATCGACCGCCAGGAGGTCGATAACGCTCTCAACCAGACGGTCAAGGAGATCGGGCACCGTTTCGACTTCAAGGGCACCGGGGCGGCCATCAGCTGGTCCGGGCAGGAGAACATCGAAATCAAGGCCAACAGCGAGGAGCGTGCGAACGCCGCGCTCGATGTGTTCAAGGAGAAGGTGGTCAAGCGCGGCCTCTCCTTGAAGATTCTCGACGCCGGTGAGCCGAAGCTGTCCGGTAAGGAATATCGCATGCTGGTCAGCCTCAAGGAGGGCATCGACCAGGAGAACGCCAAGAAGATCTCCAAGCTCATCCGCGACGAGGGCCCCAAGGGCATCAAGGCGCAGATTCAGGGCGAGGAGCTTCGGGTCAGCTCCAAGAAGAAGGACGACCTGCAGGATGTCATCTCACTCCTTAAGGGCAAAGATCTGGACATCGCCCTGCAGTTCGTGAACTACAGGTAATGGAGCGGCGCGCGAGACCGTGACCTGCGCGGTCATCGCGCTCCGACCTTGGTGCACACCACCTGGTACGACAGCCGCCATGTGCATGTACCGCTCCGCCGTCGCCCGCCTGGACGCCGCCGCCTCCGCCCGCTGCCTTGAGAGTGGGCCCACCGGTCGAGACCGGTCAGGATGAGATGAAGGGCACCGCCACGGCGGGCGTCAGAGCCGGCACCTGGGCTGCGCCGGCGACGTCGACAACACCGCATCCGCGCCGGTACAGGGCACACCCTGATCGCCTCCGCACAGCCGAGTAGATCAGCGACGCGATCATCACAGGACCGCCCCTTTACCTCGCCTCCGCCGGCAAGGGCGAGCTGAGATCAATCGCCTGGTCAACGCCACCGTCGCTGGCACACTGGTCGATCTGGCGTCGCCGTCATCAGGTTCGTAGGCGATGGTTCCATCGCCGCCCCCGACTGACCGCCGAATACACACATTTTCAACTAACGAATGGCAGCTTCGGTATAGCGCGGGTGGAGTTGCCCCGGTTCGATAGACACATCAGGGCTTGTGACTACGCGGCAGCATAGTCGAGGTCGTGGGCGTTGTTGAGCGCGTGTCGGCGTT